>CBDUDV010000001.1:0-151224 GCA_965366065.1 uncultured bacterium
TCTTTGCCTACGCCTGTCGCTTCATCTAAATAATCAGCCCCTGCGCCCTCATTAACCACTTTGGCAATCACAACACCGGTGTAGCTACCGACATTGATGCTAAATTTCCCGTCAGCACCAACGGTACCTTCGCCAAGTACGGTAACGCCATCGGCTTGGTAGGCGATAACTTTTAAGTCATTGGTTTCAACTACGGGACCACCCACAATCGTTCCTTCAACGATGTTATTAATATCTGGCTCAGTTTTCTCCGTCGCGGCAATCACCGCACCGGTTGTTACTGCGGCAAGCCCTACTAACCCTGCGCCCAACAGACCCCAATCGTTAAAGCCTTCACTTTCACCCGCAAGTGCTGCTGGAGCATCTTGATTATCGCTAGCGTCCCAGACAATGTGACTGTCTTCAGCTGCCGTATCGCTTGCTGTAATTAGTGTGGTGGTGCCGGCGGCTGTGAGTGCGCCGATTTCAAAGGTAGCAGCCTGCCCTTCGCTATAAAAGTTTTCTATTTGTGCGATGACTTCTTGGTCATTTTCGATGACCAGTGTATCGCCTTGTTTTTTTAGGATTAGGTCACTACTTATTTCATTAGTTGCTACGTCAATCAGGGCATAACTAGCACCGATCTCGGCTTGCAGTGTGAGCAGCTGTTCAAGGGGAATGTCTTTAATTACTTTAGTCGCTGAGGTAATACGTAAGATGCCGTTTTTCATTGAAAGCTCCTTCTTCAGGTTTTTATTGAGTAATAATATTACTGATTAATTTATTCTAATACTTTCTCAAGCATTTTTGATGTTTTTTCAAAAAAATCATATTATTCTGGTTGTCTACTCAGTGATGAGCTTTTGAATAACGTAATTTCTTTATCATCACTTTTATCGAGGAATGGTGCTATTTTTTGTTGCAGTGCTTCGGCCTTGTCCGTTTCTCCTACCATTTCATAGAGAGTTTTAATGCCGTAACTTGTTGCTGGTCTACCAATTTCCGTAAAATATCCAAGTAAATCAATGTTAAGTCCTGATAGTGAGTTTGTGAGGTATCGGTTATGTAATCAAGCTTCACAGCTAAGATATCACTTTCAATCTTATCAGACTAAAAAAAACTTACACCGGCTAACTTCGACACTGAGTATTTAATCTTAAATGCATTATCCATCGAAGATAAAAATAAATAAAGACCTTCTTATTACTCACAGTTAAGTCTTTATTTTTATATTTTCTATATAGCATGCATTACGCAATACCTAGCTCATGAAACATTGGCGCGTGCTGTTACCACTGTTCATTCACATACAAAGCGATTTAGAGAGCCCCGGTTCATCCTGCATTCTATTTAACCAATCACAAAACCTACTTCACTGACTTGGCTGTTATCGAGATAGCTACTTGCATCTAGAGCCCTCTTACCGCTCACTCCGAATCAGCTAATTTTCAACGGATTAGTATCACTCTAAATAGAGTTTCATTATCCTGAACTCACCTTTAACCCTATAATTATTAATGATTTCATTTCATGCTTATATAAAACACTGTAAACTGGTATCCAAAATTCAGAACTAAATTATATATTTTCAATAATAGGCTAAGGTTTCATCAGGGGTTCTATTTATGAATTCATATTTATTGAATCAACTAAATCACTCATACCATGAATTCTAAATTAAAAGTACTGGCTATAGATCATTCCAAACTTTTCCGTAGCCTGATAGAAAGTGCGTTAACGCAACATGATTTTTCAACCGTTTTTTGTTCGACTGGCCAAGAAGCTTTGGATCATTTAAAAACGCAACAATTCGATTTGGTATGTGCTGCCTACCATCTTGTGGATATGACGGGGGAAGCTTTCTGTGAAAAGTTGCGTAAAACATTAAATTGCCAAAATACCCGTGTCATCTTATTTACCTCTGAAGATAATCAGGAACTGCTCAAAAGAGCTTTATTAGCAGGTGCAACTGACATCTACAGTAAAGACCGGTTTGATCTATTTGAAACCTACCTTAAACGCCTTGCTTCTGATGCTTTAAAAAGTATTATTGGCCAAGTATTGCTAATTGAAGACTCCCCTAGCCAATTACTCTGGGTAGAATCACTACTACTTGAATATGGTTTAGAAGTTGATTCATTTTCTAATGCCGAGGACGCAATTATTGCCTTTAATCAGAAAAGCTATGACTTGGTTATCAGTGATATTGTTTTAGAAGGTAACATGTCAGGTTTATCTCTGGTAAGAGAAATTAGAAGGAACCCGACTGAAAAAGGTTTAATCCCCATTTTTGCCATGTCTGCCTATAATGATATATCTCGACGCATCGAACTTTATCATGTCGGCATTAACGACTATATGACCAAGCCTATTATCGCCGAAGAGTTTGTTTATCGTGTTAACAATTTGATACAAAATTACCGTATTGTTAATCAACTATCCGCTGAAAGAGAGCACCTACAAAAACTTGCTTTATTAGACCCTGTAACAAAGCTTTACAACCGCAACGCCTTTAATAAATTTGCCCCTAAAGAAATAGCACAAGCAGAAAGAAACCAGCAAGCTATTAGCCTTGCTGTCCTGGACATTGATTTCTTTAAAAAAGTGAATGATACCTATGGACATAAAAGGGGTGACAATGTATTGGAGGATGTTGGTTTATGGTTAACAAATACCTTGCGTAAAGGCGATATGGTTTTTCGTTGGGGCGGTGAAGAATTTGTCATTATTCTACCTCACTGCAACGCCAGTAATGCACGGGAAGTATTGGAAAAACAAAGGATTCGCTTTAATAAACGCAAATATGCAGGCTTATCAATCACTATTAGTATAGGGATCAGTAGTATTAATGACGTAACAAAACAGAAAGATTTAAAACAATTATTTTCTGAAGCCGATAAAGCCGTTTACAAAGCCAAAGAATTGGGTAGAAACAGAGTTTGTTTATTCTAAGTATAAAACACGACTCTATAAATAATACTGAAGCCAGGGTACATAGTGAAGACTCAGGCTGCTAACGCTGTCAGCTTTAGATAGTTTAATAGCCCATACTATCTGGAGGACAATTCACTAAGCTAACAAACCCTTTAATTTATGATTCCAGCTGATTTCTTCCCATCCTGTCGACAGCTTCCAATATACGTCATTGACTGCTCAGGTCGAATGAGATCAATCAATACATCAAGCTAAAACCCACCGACTTTTGGCAATACTGGCAACTTGCCAGTTTACTTAGCACAGCTATCTATTAACCCGCCTATTGCGTATGAAAGGCGACTGAATTTGCATCCACTGTCAATGTAATATTGCCTTGTAAAATTTTCTGTAGCTCTTCACCCACCATACTGTAACGCCAACTATGTAATAAAACGCAGTCTTCGTCATTCTCCAAAAAGCTTTCTAAGTCTTTACGTGTTGCTAGGATAATCGGGTTAAGTGCATTTTCATCGGCACGTAAACGCACCACTGCACTCAAAATATCTAATACCGCTTCTTGTGTTTGTGTTTTTTTGCTCGATTTAGCTTTTGTTTTTACTTGTAGTGCGGGTAAGTCCTGTGCCATTTTTATTAAATCGCATACTTTTTGCCCACTACGCTTAACAAACCCGTCTGTTACTCCACGTATTTTAGATAAATCTTGAAGATTGGTTGGTTGTAGCTTTGCCATATCCATAATATGCTCATCACGTACAATCCAGTTTTTAGGTCGATCACTCTTTTTAGCGGCTGTCTCTCGCCATTCTGCTAACACTTGTACAATGGCTAATTGTTTGCCGGTTAGTTTGTTTTTACCGCGTATTTTCAACCATGCATTTTCAACCGGAATATCATATAAATCAGGATTTAACAGCTGCTCAAAATCATCATTTAACCAGTTTTCACGACCGAGTTCTTTTAGCTTTTCTTCCATCATGCAGTAAATTTTGGCTAAATAGATCACGTCATCAGCAGCATATTGCACTTGCTCTGCAGATAAGGGACGCTGACTCCAATCGGTACGTGTATGGGTTTTGCTTAAATTAATATTAAGAAACCCTGAAACCAGCATGGCATAGCCAGGGTTTTCTTGATAGCCCAAAAGTGGCGCGACTAATTGGGTATCATAAATAGGACGTGGTAATTTTCCTGATAGCTGGTAGAAAATTTCTACATCTTGACGGCACGCATGTAGAATTTTAATAATTGATGGATCATTGATAATGCTGAACAATTCATCCATCTGCCCTTCTAGTGCAATGGGATCTATGCAAGCCACCCAATCTAAAGTAGCAATTTGTAATAAGCAAAATTTAGGGTAATAGGTTTTCTCACGTAAAAACTCCGTGTCTATCGCCAGCCAAGGCGCTTTTTTCATTTCTTGGCATAATGTATGTAATGCGTCTGCGCTATCTATAAACTGAATATCATCCATATCTTTTGAGGTGCCTATGTGTTTGTTTCATCTAATTTGACTGTTTTCTTTATACTGTTCGAAAGCAGTCAATACGTGTTAATTACTGCCCTTGGTGTGCGGCTTTTTTATTGGCAGAAAGGTAGTGTCTACGTGTACCACGGCGCAGTCCTTTTTCTTTATCATGGCGATATTTTTTACCTGTTCCGCTCAGGCGTTTGATATCAAATTCTTTATTATTAACGGCCACTTCTTTCAGTGCTTGTAGAATATCCACTGGCATACCGGCGGGTAGGCTTAGCACTGTGTAAAATTCAAACATATCTATGTAGCCAATTTTTTTATGCTCTACGCCAGATATTTCGATCAGCATGTCTTTAACCAAAGGAATAGTCGCTTTATGCGCGCGCCCTACTTCTATGCGGTAACGTACCATTTGCGCATGAATTAGTTCAAAAGATTTTTGTTTTTCCTGGCTCAACTTATTAGCATCTACTTCACTCAGCTGTTGTTGAGGTTGATTAATAAACAACAAAGCTGCCGCTAAATCTAAATAATCTAAGCTTAAGTGCCGTGCGCTAGCCTCCAGTAATGCCTTATTTGCCGACAAGTCCTCTTTAGCAACAATCTGCTTAAGTTGATCTTCTAACGTAGATTGCTGAGCAAGCGCTGTACTAATCGAGCCTTTATTCATTAAGCATACCTAATCGAATATCCACATAGGCTTCATCTCGTAATCGCCTTAGCCAAAGCTCGGTTTCTTCTTCTATTTTGCGTTTGCGTAACTCATTGCGTGCCTGCTCGAATTTGAATTTTTCAGTATTATCTTTGGTACGACGTTCTAATACTTCGATAATATGCCAGCCAAATTGTGTTTGTATCGGTTGACTAATGGTATTGAGTGCTAAGCCATCCATCGCTTTCTCAAATGGGGGGACTAACAAGCCGGGTGCAACCCAGCCTAACTCTCCCCCTTTAACGGCAGAGCCAGTGTCTTTTGAATTTGATTTAGCTAGGCTAGCAAAATCATCACCATCTTCAATACGCGAGCCAATGGCAAATAATCGATTTTGTGCCTCTTCATCATTAATTAATTCATTGGTTTTGATAAGAATATGACGTACCCGTGTTTCTGTCACGGTATGCACTTCATTTCCAGTGCTATCTATTAATTTTAAAACATGAAATCCACTGGGGCTACGAATTGGCTCTGCCACATCGCCTTTCTTCATACTCTTAACCGCACCAACAAATAAACTGGGGAGTTGATTAAGTGTACGCCAACCAAGATCTCCGCCCTTTAAGGCCGTATCCGCTTCTGACTGTGCAACGGATAGCTGTTCAAAGTCAGCACCCTTGCGCAGTTTTTCAATAATTTCATGCGCTTCGGCAGATTTCTGTTGAATACTTTGCGCATTCGCTCCCTCTGGTAAAGCAAGAAAAATATGCCCGACTAAATATTGTACATTTCTATCTGCCGCACTCATTTCAGTTTCTAAATAATGCTTTACTTCTTGGTCTGAAACTTTAATACGCGCACCAATTTCACGGCTACGTAGCTGGTTAATGGTAATTTCTTTACGCACATTTTCTTGAAATGCTTCAAAACTCATGCCTTCGCTGGCCAAGGTTTCTTTAAAGGTTTCCATACTCATGCGATTGCTACGCGCAATTTTTTCAATGGACACATTCACATACTCATCGCTGACATTCATGCCTGCGCGTTTAGCGAGTTGTGTTTGTAATTTATCAACAATAAGTCGTTCAAGCACCTGACGATATAAAACATCTTTAGCCGGTAATTGCACTTGTTGTTTTTGCAGACGCGCCACAATGGTTTGCACCTCGCCGACTAGTTCGCTATCTAAAACAATATCATCTTCCACTATCGCAGCGATACCATCTAGATAATCAGCCGCCATGACATTGAAAATGCTAAAAATTAATAAGAGACTGCCTGTTGCTTTTAATAAGTGTTTCATATTTATCTAATAATTAGGTATTCTGTAGCCCGCAATATTGTCGAATAAAAATTCATCCAACTTACCACCTAAGCTAGAAAATCCTTTAAGTTCAAATTGAAAGAAAATGGAATTCTCCTTTTCTGCTTCTGCTAAATTTGCCGTTAAATTTGCCGTATTACGGAGATACTGTCGAGCAATAACCCGCACTCTCCAACAACAGCTATCTTTCTCAACGCCAAAGAAATATTCGAGTGAAGTACGATCACGCAAAGAATGTCGATAAGCGCCAATAACACTCCAGCCATTATAAATAGGCCACATCACCGAAGTGTTAATAACTTCTTGTGCAACTTGCCCTGCTCTTTCTAATCGATAGCGATAACTCACATTAAATAAGTGATTATCTTTACCATGATAGCGTAAATCAGCCGAGCCTCGGTCAATTGCAGATTCTTTATAACTATAATGTAAGCTTGAGCTGAGTCTTAATTCATTACTCAAGTCACTACTTACTTCAGTAATTAAACTCGATAACAATTCTTTGTTAGATTCATTACCATTAATGCCTACTTTTCTTTCATCAAAATAAAAAATTTCACCGACCGTTAGTTTAAATAAGTCTCGCCCCTCATCGACCACACGTGTTGTTAAAGCGGTGGTAATTTGATTAGTATTTTGTGTTTTATCTGCACCAAAAAAACTATTATCTCTAAATAACTGCCCGGTACTAAAGTCTGCAAGCGAGGTATCAAAATTAGGTAAATCACTTTGATCATTATAAGGTACATATAAGTAGTATAAACGAGGTTCTATTGTGTGTCTTAACTTGCCAAAATCTCGCTCTAAAAATAAACCGGTATCCAAAGAAACGATCGGTAAGGTTTTACTTAACGAATCGGAATTATTGTCATCATCCAACCAGTACTGTGTATGCTGTAAAGCGACTTTAGGAATAATAAACCCCGCTTGCGATGTTATCGGAAAGCTAATTGCCGGTTTAATATTAAGTCGCTGCGCTTCCGGTTGAGTATCTTCTTCATGTCTTTGAAAAAAAACATATTCACTTTCTAAGGATAAATCAATCGGCAAGTCATCCAGTGCTTTATGCATATTTAGCGTAAGTTGCGGTAAACGTCGATAAGGTAAACTGGTATCCGTACTTCCAATATCTATATTTTGATAATTATCAACATGCAACCCTAATGATGCCCACGGTAAGGTATATTTTGCATCAGCACGACTTAGCAAATAACGATCTCGACTCCCTGTTTCTAAATTACCATCCAAATCAGAAAAATAGGCTTTATCTGATACAAAATTAATATCAGCATCTAAACTAAGATGATTAAGCGGTTGCGCTACGTGTTTAAAATGCATACCCCAGCGATTATCAGGCAATTCAGGATCATCTTTTGCTAGCTTATCTTGAGCTAATACCTCAAAGCCAATTTCCCCTTTATATTTCTCACCTAAATAACGAAAATCAGCCCCCAGCATAAAACCACGGTCTGCCATATAACGCGGAAAAATTGTTAAATCGTAATTCGGTGCCATATTCCAATAAAACGGCTGTGTATAATCAAAACCATTTCTACCAGAAAACCCCATAGTCGGCATTAATAGCCCTGTCTGTCTTCTATCATCCGTCGGAAAGGAGCCGTAAGCAATATACATAACCGGCACATTTTTAACTTCTAACCAACCATTACGAATCGCTGCACGCCCTGTTTCGTCATTGATTTTTAGCTTTGAGCCATGCAAAACCCAGTCTTGGTTGCCAGGGGGACAGGCCGTATAAGTCATTTCTTTTAAACGGGTTAATTCCGGTGTTTCACGGTAGACCACATCCGCACTGCCGCGTTTTGCACCCGGCGACATAACATATAAGGTATCCCTTAAAATAGAGTTATCATTTTCCAAGTCCATTTTTGTTGAACTACTATACAACGCCATGCCTTTATCTTTATAAATAACATCTCCAAATAAAGTTACATTGGATGACTTTTTATTGTAATCGGCACTATTTGCTAATGTGCTACGCCCCTCATTTAAAAGGTCCACATTGCCCATAAAATAAATAAGGTCCTCATCAAAGGTATCTAATGCATCCGAATAAATCTCTGTTGCCGTTTCTGTGCTGGTTATTTTATTACGTGAAAATTGCGGCCCATTATGCGTATTTGCAGAACACATAGCCCAAGGGTTAGTATCAAATTCTAGCTTCAATTGCTTAAAAACTTTTTCTTCGCTGATACTATATGAATCGGCAAACCAGCCGCGTGATTTTTCCAGTCGCGTATTAGATTTCTGTGTTGTTTGCAGTTTTTCTGTAGAGGCGCATTGCATACCGCCAGTCGGCCGATTTTTTTGACACTGCCAATCGTCGCCTTTAGCCTCTACAGTATTAACCATAAATACCGCGACAGTAATCAGCATAAAGACTAAACGAAGTAACATCGTTACTAAAGACCTATAGAAAAGAAGTGAAATAGCATAAAATATTGAGCAAAGCATTTTACCTTACTTTTTCAGGCGCTCGATAAAAGAATGAAAATCACCCCTAGCGATGACCGCTCTCATAAAATTCTACATTGGCTCACACATGATTTAGAATTAAAAATAACCCAGTTTGCACCCGCATCTAGTGATGCAAGCTTTAGGCGATATTTTAGAGTTAGCCATGATAATCGTTGCTTTATTGTGATGGATGCCCCACCTGAAAAAGAAGATACCCAGCCGTTTATTAAGATAGCTGAATTATTTAGCAAAGCAGAAGCGAATGTTCCGGATATTATTGCCAAAGATATCCAGCAAGGTTTTTTATTATTAGAAGATTTTGGCGCGACTAATTTATTTGATCGTTTAAATAACGCTTCTGTCGATATTTTATATCGCTGCGCATTGAATGCTTTAGTTAGCTTGCAAAAAAACATAGATCCTACGAACTGTTTTTTGCCGCATTACACGCCTGAATTATTACAAACCGAATTAGATTTATTTTCTGAGTGGTTTTTACAACAGCAATGTCATTTGAGCTTATCAAAAGAACAGATTGCCTTAATAGAAGCCAGCAACCAGTTTTTAATTCAAAGTGCTTGCCAGCAAAATCAGGTATGTGTACATCGAGATTTCCACTCACGCAATTTAATGCATATTGATGATGATACCCTCGGTATTATTGATTTCCAAGATGCGGTGATTGGCCCGATTACTTATGATGCCGTGTCTTTATTACGCGACTGTTATATAGAATGGCCTGAAGACAAAATAAACCAACTACTCAATGACTATTTTTTACAATGCCAAACAGCAGGGTTAGTCACGGGAGATTACGCAAGTTTTAAACGTGATTTTGATTTAATGGGCATTCAACGCCATTTAAAAGTGCTCGGGATTTTTTCTCGCTTAAATATTCGTGATGGTAAAAGTGGCTATTTAGCTGATATCCCACTCACTCTCAATTATGTATTAAAGGTAAGTCAACTGTACCCTGAGCTACAGGAACTTCATCAGTTTTTAAGCACTATCGTATTACCCGCCAGCGAAGCCAATTTATGAAAGCAATGATTTTAGCCGCAGGACGCGGCGAACGAATGCGCCCACTTACCGACACCACTCCCAAGCCTTTATTAAAAGTAAATAATAAAGCACTGATTGAATATACTATTGAGAACTTAGTAAAAGCAGGCATCACTGACATTGTGATTAATTTAGCCTATTTAGGTGAGCAAATTGAAGCGTATTTAGGTGATGGTTCTCACTATCAAGCCAATATTCAATACACTCATGAAGGAGAGTCTGGTTTAGAAACTGCGGGAGGCATTAAAAATGCTTTATCGCTTTTGGGTGATTCCGCTTTTTTAGTCGTCAATGCAGATATTTATTGTGATTACCCTTTTCAACAACTAATACAGCAAGAATTCGATTTAGCCCACTTAATTTTAGTCAAAAACCCAAGCCACAACCCTGAAGGCGACTTTGCTATCACCAATAATAGCCAACTCAATGCCCTTGATACGCTCAAATATACTTTTAGCGGCATAGGTCTTTACAAGCCAGAATTATTTAGCAATCTCAACGCAGGTAAATCTGCCCTTGCGCCTTTATTAAAAAGTGCCATGTTAGATCAACATGTCAGCGGTGAACTCTATACAGGGGCATGGATGGATATAGGCACAGTAGAGCGATTAAATACTTTAGATCAGCAACTCAGCCACGCCTAATGTCTTCATTTCATTATAAATCATTATTAAAACAGCCTATTGTACAAAGTAGCTTATCTTTTATTTTATTAATCCTACTCTGGCATAGCCTGGCTATTTTTTTAGAGAGCTCTACTTTGCCTACGCCTAGCGTGGTGTTAACTATTTTAGTTGATGAAACTCTCTCAGGGCAGTTACTACATCATTTATCAGCTACCTTAGGGCGATTACTAATCAGCTTTAGTATAGCCATGTTATTAGGCTGTGCTATCGGCATCGGCTTAGGCATTAATAAGCGACTGAATAATTTTTTTGATGCCTGGCTACTGATCTTTTTAAATATTCCTGCCTTAGTCACTATTATTCTCTGTTATGTTTGGTTTGGGCTTAGCGAAACAGCGGCGATTCTTGCGGTTGTGATTAATAAATTACCCAATGTGATTGTTACGCTGCGAGAAGGTGCGCGCGCTTTGGATGCGGAATTATTAGCTATGGCAAAGTGTTACCAGTTTTCTAAACTCAAAACATTGCAGCATGTTATTTGGCCGCAATTACATCCGTTTATTATGGCGGCGACACGCTCTGGCTTGGCACTCATCTGGAAGATTATTTTAGTGGTTGAGATGTTAGGCCGCAGTGATGGCATGGGCTACCAGCTACATTTATATTTTCAATTATTTGATGTCGCCAGCATACTTGCTTATACCGTTGCTTTTATCGTTGTCATCCAAAGCATTGAATTTTTAATTTTAAAGCCATTAGATAAATATGCGTTGAGGTGGCGCTAATGAGCAATATTTCCATTCACATACACGATAAATCTTACCTGAATGCATCTGACAACAGCACTAAGCAAATCATCAATAACGTATCTTTATCGTTAAAAAACAATGAATTTGTTTGTTTAGTCGGGCACTCAGGCTGTGGAAAAACTAGCTTATTAAATATTTTAGCGGGTTTAGATTCTGACTTTAGCGGTGACATCAACTTAGGCAACACACAGCCTAAAGTCGGCTATATTTTTCAATCTCCGCGCTTATTACCTTGGCGTACGGTAGAGAAAAACATCAGTTTAGCCACCGATTGTAGCAGCGAAGATTTAGATTTTTTATTAGCAAACATGGGCTTATCTGAAGAAAAGCAACACTTTCCTGCACAACTCTCTCTAGGTATGAGTCGCCGCGTTTCCATTGCTCGCGCTTTTGCCAATAACCCTGATTTACTGTTAATGGATGAACCTTTTGTCTCTTTAGATTCACCGACCGCACGCCAAGTGAGGCAACTACTGGTTAATTTATGGCAAAAAAGGCCCCACAACGTCCTGTTTGTCACGCATGACTTACGTGAAGCAATCACCTTAGCGGATCGGCTTATTTTTTTAGATAGCAAGCCAATGACCATTATGAAAGAAGTACGCGTTAATATTCCGCGAGAAGACCGTAATAACGAAACAAAAATTGAACAATTCAGGCAACAATTATTTATTGATTATCCTGAAATACATACGTTATTATAGTGCTTGCAATAAGCACTCAATACCACCCTTCTCATCACTACAATTAAAGACTGAGGTTATATGAAAACATCACTTATTATCGGTATCTTTACAGCTGCGATCACATTACTACCTAGCATTAGTTCTGCTAATAGTGATGCTAAAAAATACCCTGCTGCTAACTTTCAACCGAAAGTTATTTATCTTGATAAAGAAGCTGCAAAAGAAGCCGTTACTTTTGTCGGTGAAAAAGCTAAATTTGATCCTAAATACCCAGCAGCAACCTTTGAGCCAAAAGTTATTTACCCATAAGCTGGACTGGCAATTTATTGCCTCAATAAATTGAGGCAATAAATTATCTCACTGCACCCATTAGAGTATCAAATAGACTGCTTGCAGTAGATATCGCCTGCGCTGCAGCTTGATACGCCTGCTGATATTTTATCAAATCAGCCGCTTCTTCATCTAAATTAACCCCACCCAAACCTTCTCGTGCGCCATTAGCCGCCTCCCACAAGGTATTTTGTGCTGCCGCGCTAATCTTCGCAATATGTGAGATACCGCCGACATTAGACACCAGCCCACCATACACATCTTGATAGCTTAAAGAGCCTTCAAACATATCAGTATTCGTTGCTAAACGCGAAAGCACTAAGGCATTAGAATTATCCCCAGGCATTGGGCCATTAATAATCCCACCAGTGTCCGAATTAAAGTTTTTTGCTGCTGCAATTTGCTTGCCTTCGGTAATATTTACTTTGATTAATCGTGCCGCTTCAAACGTAGGTCTAATCAAAAACTCATCACTATCGGTCGCACTCCCAACAGGAGTCCCGGTTATTTGTAAAGTAACACCCGGTAGTTTATCAACGCCTGCATTCGTTGGCAGCAAAGTATTAGGCACTGTTGTTGTATCGCGTGTTAACGGAATAGAAGTACCATCTTCTACACGACTTAAGCTATAGTTAGTGCCATCAAACTGTAATAAATAATCACTAATATCAATATCCGCGCTACTAGAACTGGCCGGATTTGGGTTACCTGAACCATCCGTCAATGTTGCTGGATTCAAGTTGACATCATTGTATATTGCCGTAAGAACGGCATTCCCGGCATTATTTCTACTCGCAATCGCAGGCATTTCTGTCGAGCCAGAAAAGGAGAAAAAATCGATTCCCGGATTTCCTTCCAGATCATATCCACCACCAATGGCATTACCATGAACATCATAGCCCCCTGTCCCTCCTAAATTGCCATCGATATCATATTTTCCAACAACATAAACAGGATCGCCATTAAGATCATATCCCCCATTGGGGTCACCGGAAGGCACCGCACTACCAGTGCTATCAAATAAACCATTATATAAGTCTAAACTAACCGCATGCTGCGCATTAAATTCCATTGCAATACCCGCAGCAATTGAACCTAATTTCTGCTGCGAAGGATCGAGTATTTCATCTCTAAAACGAAAAATACCCGCAACCTTTCCGCTAGTAATTTGGTCGGTAATCACTTGAGGATTACCACTATTTGTCTGTAACGTAAGATCTAACTTTGTCGCATCAAATTCATTAAGTTCAACGCCCACAGTTGATGCAAATTGATCCATCACTAAGGGCAAACCATTACGTACAACCACCCCGACCATCCCTGATGTTTGCGGTATAACAGAAATATCTATTAATTCAGATAATTTATTTAAAACCACATCCCTTTCATCTAATAAATCATTAGGTAAACCATTACTACTGGCAGATGCGGCACTAATTCGTAAATTTAAATCAGCAATAGAACTGGTATAAGAGTTAATTTCATCAGTTGTCCCACGTAAGTCAGAATTAAGCTGTGATCTTAATTCATCAAATCGCTGTGTAATGACAGAAAAGCGAGTTGTCATCGCATTCCCTTCTAACACCATCACATCTCTAGCGCTGCTTGATGAAGGGTCTGTAGCCACATCGTGTGCGGAATCAAAAAAGCTTTGGATCGCGGGCTCTAAGCCTGTGCTCGGGTCAGCTAATAAATTATCTACCTGTGCCGCATAATCTTTAAAACTTTCCGCCTCACCTAAAGTAGTGGTGCTAGAGCGCAATTGGCCGCTAATAAATTGATCATAACTACGTGTTATGTTGTTAATTTCTACACCAGTACCAATATAGCCTGCTCCACTAAACTCAGCAGGAGTAGTACCTGATTCAACACGCTGACGACTATAGCCCTCTGTACCTACATTCGCTATATTGTGGCTAGTCACTTCTAAAGAGCGTTGAAAAACCTTTAACCCGGATAACGCTGTTCCCATAAAACCTGACATCACTGACTCCTTTTATTCATTAAGGAAATAGTGGCGACTTTTTCTCCCGCTAAAACCTTATCATGATAAAGACGCATGACTTTATCTGTATAAGCAGGATCTGTTGCATACCCTGCTGCTTGTAACTCATGCATATATCGTTCCGCATTGGCACCTTGTTGCAATGCTTTGTGATAACGCGGACTATTTTTTATAAATTGCACGTAGTCATTAAAGCTGTCTTGATAGCTATCATAGGCTCTGAAGGATGCTTTCTCTTGTCTTGCAATTCCGTTATGAAACTCTAAAGTATTCACTGTCGCGGCTTTTCCATTCCAGTTCGCTTTGGTTTTAATATTAAATAAATTAAAACTACTTTGTCCATCGGCGGATTTAATAACATGCTTTCCCCAGCCAGTTTCTAACGCGGCTTGCGCTAATAAAACCTGAGGATCAATACCCAATGCTTTTGCGGATTTTTTAGCAAAAACACTGAGTTGCTCAACAAACTCTTCTTTAGAATTTATTTCACTCAATTGCGGCAATATTTCGCCGACTTTTTGTACTCTAACGGGTCGTGCACGATAATCTGCCATCGACAGTACATTATTAAACTCTGGAGTCTTCGGGCTTAATTGTTTAGCAATCACATCCGCCAAGCCTATACCCGGTTTTCCTGATAACTGAAGTGCTAACTGCTGATCATGCATATCTTGAAACATTTTGCTTTGATCATTATCCATCAAGCCACCTTCGGTTAGCTTGGCCGCTCGCATACTTTTCAGAACCATGCCTATAAAGATAGATTCAAACTGCGCTGCAACCTTTTGAATACTTTCCTCTGACTGAGCTTTTGCTTCGGTTTTTAACTTTGATAAACCACTAAAATCGGTATAAACATCGGTGGCTGCGGTATTGGTTAACATAGTCTCGGCCCCTTAAATAATAATCAGCTCAGCGCGTAACGCCCCAGCGGACTTTAAAGCTTCTAAAATAGCCACTAAATCACTAGGTGAAGCACCCACATTATTCACCGCTTCAACGATTTCATTCAGTGATACACCCGGATTAAAAACAAACATTCTATTCTGCTCTTCTTCCACTGTAATATTCGATTGCGCCTGCACCGCTGTTTGGCCATTTGCTAATGGATTCGGCTGGCTAATTTGTGGATTCTCTTGTACTGTCACCATCAAACTACCATGTGAAACAGCCACTGGCTGAACACGTACTTTATTATTAATAACAACGGTTCCAGTACGTGAATTAATAATGATTCGTGCCGGTGCATCATCCGGTTTAATTTCTATATTTTCTAGCATCGATGCAAAGGCAACACGCTGCCCTACATTTAATGGTGCGCTTACACGAACAGAGGTTGCATCACTTGCAACAGCCGTTCCTTTACCTAATAGCTCGTTAATCGCTTTAACCACACGACTTGCGGTGGTGAAGTCTGAATTATGTAAATTGAAAACAATCGAGTTACCGTCGCCAAAAGGCGTGGGCACACTACGTTCTACAGTTGCTCCATTAGCAATTCTACCGACCGTCGGATTATTAACCGTTAAACTAGAACCATCCTGTCCTGCAGCAGATAAACCACCCACCACTAAATTACCTTGAGCAACCGCATAGATCTTTCCATCCGCCCCTTTTAAAGGAGACATCAATAAAGTACCGCCACGTAAACTCTTTGCATCACCGATTGCCGAAACAGTGACATCAATTGTTTGCCCTGGTTTTGCAAACGCAGCCAATTTTGCACTAATCGCAACCGCAGCAACATTCTTTGCCTTAGGATCGACCCCGGCAGGTAAATTAACACCTAATTTAGCCATCATGGCACGTACCGATTGTCCGGTGAATTTGGTTTTGTCCCCAGTAGTATTCAATCCAACAACAATCCCATAACCCACTAACTGATTCTCTCGTACGCCTTCTATTCCCGCTAAATCTTTAATGCGTTCAGCATAAACTGGCGTAAGCAAAGTAAACACTAGTAAACTTGAAAGTAACGCTTGTATTAATAATTTCATATTTTTTTATCCTTGTTTAGAAAGGAAAAGACCAGTGCATAAATAAGCGCGATGCCCAGCCCATTCGACTAGCATCAGCCACTGCGCCGTCACCCGTGTACATAATGGTTGCGTCGGCTAATTGGCTCGAATTAACTGTATTAGTCGCGGTAATATCAGTTGCGCGAATAATGCCTGAAACACGTATATATTCACTACCTTGATTTAACGAAACGCGCTTTTCCCCACGCACTTTCAAATTACCATTGCTAAAAACTTCGACGACAGTGACAGAAATACTCCCGGTTAAACTATTACTCTGGTTAGCATTTCCTTTTCCTTGAATATCTCTTTCTGCTGTAATTTCAGAATCTAAAGACATGCCATTTTTTCCGAGAGCGGCCAATGCAACCGCAGGATCAATCCCGTAAATACTAGGAATGGTCACTGAAATATCACTACTTTTACTGATTTTACTATCAGCATCTTTTTTAGCTTTCATTTGCTCATCAAACACAATCGTCACTATATCGCCTACACGCCTAGCAACTTGATCTTCAAACAAACGTAAATCAAAATTAGACTGATAAATTGAGCCTGTATTTCTAACCGGCTTATGTAACACTTCTGGGCGGACAGAAGCAAACTCGGGGTCTCTATCAGGCAAGGTTTCACAGCCTGTTAAAACCACGCTCATTAAACTAAAGATAAGTAATGACTGTTTCATAATTCTAGTGGGACTTAAAGTTGCTGAGTAACAAACGACAACATCTGATCGACGGTAGAAATAGCTTTAGAATTAATTTCATAAGCACGCTGCGTTTCAATCATATTCACCAGCTCTTCAACCACATTCACATTCGATGTTTCTAGCGCGCCTTGATTTAGCGTACCGAGCTCATCTTCACCCGGCGTTCCAATGATCGGTGCCGCACTGGCAACCGATTCTCTAAATAAATTTTCACCGACGGGGTCTAATCCGGCTGGGTTAACAAAACTAACCGTTTGAATTTGTCCGACTTGTGTCGCCGCCGCAGTACCCGGTTGCGTCACACTGACCGTACCATCTTGTCCAATACTAATACTTAAGGCATCATCAGGAATAGTAATACTGGGCTCTAAGGGCATACCATTAGAGGTAACCATTTCTCCCGTCGAACTTAACTTAAATGAACCATCACGCGTGTAGTTGATTTCACCATCGGGCATAAGCACCTGTAAAAACCCACGCCCGCTAATAGCAACATCTAATGAGTTTTCTGTTTGCTGAATATTTCCTTGGGTATGTAATTTTTCAGTTGCCACAACCCTAACACCAGAACCCAGCTGAAGCCCGGTTGGTAATTCGCTATCTTGCGTAGAGTTCGCCCCTACTTGACGAACATTTTGATATAGCAGATCTTCAAAAATAGGACGTGATTTTTTAAAACCCGTGGTATTAACGTTGGCTAAGTTATTTGAAATAACCGCCATTCTAGTTTGCTGGGCATCTAATCCTGTCTTTGCGACCCATAATGCTCTTTCTGTCATGTCTAAGCTCCTATTTTTAACTTACCAAAATAGAAGCATTATCTATGCCATAGGGAACTACTCTACACTTAAAATTAGACTGCTTGCTTGATTGCCCAAGCAACATCCGCCGCTTGCTTATTCTCTTTTACATCATGCACACGAAATAGTTGCACGCCTTGCATAACACCTAAAGCTGTTGTCGTTGCTGTTGCGACAACTAGTTCAGTGGGGTCAGAAACCGCACAAATACTGCCCATAAAACGTTTGCGACTAGTGCCTAATAAAACAGGATAACCGCTTGCAACAAAACGCTGTAGTGCCGCTAATAAATCCAGATTATCTTGCTTGCGTTTACCAAAACCAATGCCAGGATCAATCGCGATCTTATTTTTTGCCACTCCAGCGGCTAAAGCGGCATCAATACACTCGTGCAAGTGTTGCAAAACTTCATCTACCACTGATGTATACCCCGGTGCATCCTGCATGGTTTTTGGGCTACCTTGCATATGCATTAAAATAATAGGCACCTCATACTGAGCGGCAACGTGTAAAATTTTGCTATCTTGTTGCCCGCCCGAAATATCATTAATCATTGTAGCACCGGCATTGATAGCCGCTTCCGCCACGGCAGCTAAGCTTGTATCAATACTAATCTCTACTGCCTCAGATAACTCCGCACGTATTGCTTTTATAACAGGAACAACCCGTTGTATCTGCTGTTCAGCAGATACCGAATCAGAACCAGGACGTGTAGATTCGCCACCGATATCAATAATACTCGCCCCTTCCGCCAGCATTTTTCGGGCCTGCTCAACTGCCGCATCAACGGCGGAAAATTGCCCCCCATCAGAAAAACTATCCGGTGTTACATTTAAGATACCCATAATATTAGGCTGGGTTAACTGGTCAAATAGACTCACGAGTGCTCCGTTATTATCAAGAAATACGCCGCTATGATAAGCCAGCGTATATAATAATGATATATTTAAGAACTACTAAAACTCTAGTATTTCCCCTATTCTTATCAAATAAACTCATGGAACAACCGCGTATTGCATGGGCCGTTACAGGCTCGGGTCATTATATTGAAGAATGTATCGAATTGATGCTAACACTGGATAATGTTGACCTTTATCTGAGCCAAGCTGGTGAAGAAGTCTTAAAAATGTATGCTATCAATATAAATGACTTGCGCGATAAGGTGCGCGTTTACCGCGATAAATCTGCCTCCGCCCCCCCCGTTGGTTTATTTTACAAAGACTATTACCAAAGCTTAGTACTCGCACCGACTACCTCCAATACCATTGCTAAATGCGTTTTAGGTATTGCCGATTCCTTAGTCACTAATCTATTTTCCCAAGCGGGGAAATGCCGTGTGCCTAATATTGTTTACCCCTGCGATATTGCGCCAGAAATGGAAACTACCGCGCCGGGTGGAAAAGTTATGGTTTATCCACGCAAAATTGATTTAGAAGCAACCGATAAAATACGTGAATTCGAATACACTACCGTTGTCGAAAGTGTAGAAGAGCTCAGCACTGCATTAACTCATCGGCTACAGCAATTATCATGAGCGAACATATTCTTTTTTTAACCGGTAAGTTAGCGGAAAAACAGCTGCATGCTATTTTAGAAAAAATGCAGCCTGAATTTACTTATACGGTTCATCAAATCGGTGTCAAAGTCGCCGCTTTAATGACTGCCGACATGATTGGTCGCCGTTTAAAAGACACTTTTAATGCGGACCGTATTATTCTGCCGGGGCGTTGCCGAGGCGATTTAGATTTGCTTGCAGAAAAACTCCAACTTCCTGTCGAACGTGGCCCCGAAGAACTCAAAGATCTCCCTGTTTTCTTTGGCAAGCAAGCGCATAAAATTGATTTAAGCCGCTATGCGGTTAACATTTTTGCTGAAATTGTTGACGCACCTAATTTAAGCGTTGATGAAGTCATTCAACGTGCCTACTACTATCAACAAAATGGCGCTAATGTCATTGATATCGGCTGCTTACCCGATACGCCTTTTGATAATATGGAAGCGATTATCCAAGGCTTAAAACAAGAAGGATTTTTAGTCAGCATTGATTCACTAGAAACCGATGATTTATTACGCGGTGCAAAAGCAGGCGCTGATTATATGTTAAGCCTGCACGAATCGACGCTATGGGTTGCCGATGAAGTGGATGCAATTCCTATTATCATCCCTGAAAACCATACCGACATTACTTGCTTAGATCGCGTGATCGAGCGCTTACAAGCGAAAAATAAAGCCTTTATTGTAGACCCGATTTTAGATCCAATTCACTTTGGTTTCACCGACTCTATCGTGCGCTATCATGCGGTACGTAATAAATTCCCTGAAATAGAAATGATGTTGGGTGTTGGTAATATCACCGAACTCACTCATGCGGATACCGCTGGCATGAATGCTGTGTTATTAGGCATGTGCTCCGAGCTGAATATTAATAATATCCTAGCCACGGAAGTCAGCCAACATGCCACTCGCGCTATTAAAGAAGCCGATGTTGCACGACGCATTATGTTTGCTGCAAAAGAACATGACACCTTACCCAAGCATATCAGTCCTGATTTAATGGCCTTGCATGAGCCTTCGCCTTTCCCTTACCAGCTATCAGAAATACAAGACTTTGCCGCTGAGGTAAAGGATCCTAGTTTTCGCATACAAATTAGTGATGAAGGGGTGCATATTTATAACCGCGATGGCTTACATTCTGCCGTCGATCCATTTGATTTATACCCCAAGTTAAACGTAGACGATGATGCCAGCCATGCCTTTTATTTAGGAGTCGAACTTGCTCGCGCTGAAACAGCGTGGCAATTAGGCAAGCGTTTTAACCAAGACCAATCACTTAACTGGGGTTGTGCGGCAAAAATTACTGATCAAGACGTTGATTTACACAGCTTTAAGCCTGCGGGCACTACTTTAAAAAAATAATGATCCAAGAAACTATAGTTACCACGCAAAATAGCGCTGGAAAAACACACCTTGCGCCAATGGGTATTCATGTTAAAAATGATGAATTTATTATTCTGCCCTTTCGCCCGTCTACCACGCTGGATAATTTATTAGACACCGGCACCGCGGTCATTAACTATACTGATGATGTGCGTATTTTCGCGGGTTGTTTAACTGGCCATAGAGAGTGGCCTTTAAGCGTTACAGAAAAAATAAGCGGTGTTTATTTACAAGCGGCACTCGCGCATTGCGAAGTAGAAATCACCCGCATAGAAGAAGACCCTATCCGCCCTAAATTATTTTGCAAAACAGTCCATCAAGTACAACATATCCCTTTTACGGGTTTTAACCGCGCACAATTTTCCGTCTTAGAAGCCGCTATCTTATTAAGCCGTGTGAATCACTTGCCACTTGAAAAGATTGAATCTGAACTAAATTATTTAAGTATTGGTTTTGAGAAAACAGCCGGCCCGCGTGAACAAGAAGCATGGCAATGGGTTACTACAGCGATTCAAGAACAATTACATAAGGCAGATAAATCATGAGCAACATGCTAGCCAGTGTAAATTGCTTAGATGAAGCGCTCATGGCGGAACAAGCCAATGTTGATATTATTGATCTTAAACAACCTGCTTTAGGTGCGCTAGGTGCTTTAGAGACTGATTTAGTTAAAACCATAGTGAATAACAAACAACTCACTAAACCCATTAGCGCCACCGTGGGTGATTTACCCATGCAAGCCGATATTATTTTCAATGCGGTTGAAGCCATGGCGGCTACCGGTGTTGATTATGTCAAAATTGGCTTTTTTCCCGATAGCGATTGGCTACCCATTATTCAGCAATTAAAGTCATTAACTCAGCGTAAGATAAAACTGATTGCGGTTTTATTTGCCGACCAAAACCCTGACTTCAATACCATCAAAGACTTTTCTGACGCGGGTTTTTCTGGCGTGATGTTAGATACCATGGATAAAAGCCAAGGTTCGTTATGCCAAGTTATGCCTCTTGCTAAACTACAGATTTTTGTAGAACAGAGCCAACAACATACGTTATTATGTGGTTTAGCAGGCTCTCTACGGCTACAAGATATTGCTAGTTTATTACCACTTAATGCAGATTATCTTGGTTTTAGAGGTGCGTTATGCAATCAGCATCAGCGGACTGCCGCATTAGACCCACATGCTCTATTCGCCATCCGTTCTGCTTTATAAAAATAATAATAAAAGGTAATCATTATGAAACTATCAATGCTATTCTTCGCTCTTAGCTTATTTTCAACTCAACTACTGGCACATAAAGGCGCTTCCAACGAGCCTGATAATTGCCGCTTTAGTGTCGGCTCTGAAGTCATGCATTTTGCTGCTTACACCCCTTCTTTTACACAAGGTAAAAGCTATTGTAGCGCCATCCCTGATCTCGGCCTGACTAACTTAGTTTTTGACTACGAAGGTCAGAAATTACGTAATACTAGCTTAGAACTAGAAATCACTCGCGAATCTGACAACCGCCGCGTATTTCATCAAGACCCTAAAAAAGTGAAATCAGGCACTATCAACGCAGTGGTTGATTTTAGTGAATTTGGTGCGGGTGATTATCTTGCGCACATTACTATTAACCATAATGGCGAAGAGCTGGATACCCATTTAGCTTTTGCTGTAGGGCGCGAAGAAGATACCTCTATCAGCACATGGAAAATAGTCGTTCCTGTTATTATGGGCTTGGCGATGCTTGTTTTTGTGAATATTCAAGCGAATAAAAAGAAAAGAAAAGAGGAAGAAGAGGTTTAGACTTCTTTTAGAATCTCATGCTCCCAATCATTTTCGATTCGGAGCATGAACCATAGCTATCTCAGCAACAATCTAACAGTTGTACCACTCACTATACCCACCCCAAAGCGTCGTCCCAGCATACAGCATCATTTCATTTAAATAGACCGCCTGACCCTCAGTACCTAAAATTCTAAGCTGCATCGCATAACCATTCATTTCCTCAACTTCTGCGGTCACCGTTACTGAGCGATTATTTTCAGTCGTTATCTCTTTACAGACCTTACTTCCCAGCTGTTTCTCTGAATTTTCGGAGAGTGTTGCATTAAATTCATCATTAAGTGATGCCTTCATTTTAGTTCCGACTAGCGTATCTGTTATACCCACAGGCAATAAAACCACTTCCTTAGCTAATTGCCCTACAGCGCAGGCAGACAGAAGCAAACTAACACAACCGAGCAGAACTACTTTCTTTGTAAATATGTACTTCTCAGTATTGCTATTTAACATCACTTCCAAATTCCCACAACATTGGTGAAATCATCCGTCCAATGTTGCATATCAAAATACAAGGCAGGTTTTTGCCAGCGACCTAAGCCTTTTTGATATAAAGGTGCGAGTGTTTTCTCCGAGTTAGCAAATACAAACCAGTCAGTTGCAACAACAAGTGGTGCAGGATTTTTAGGCTTAAACTCTTGTATTAATGCTGCATACTTTAATTGTCTGGCATGGTCTGCCAATACTTTCTTTAAAGCCAAATGGCGATTAGTAATATGAAACGCTAAAATCCCCTCAGCACTGAGTTTACTCATATATAAAGCCAAGGCTTCCTGTGTCAGCAAATGCGTAGGAACAGAATCTGAACTAAAGGCATCAATCACTAATAAATCAAATTTTCCATCCGCTTCTGCTTCTAATGATAAACGTGCATCACCAATAATCATCGCGGCTTTAGGGGTGCAACGGCTTAGATAAGAAAAATACTGTGTATCTTTGGCAACCTCAACCACAACAGGGTCGATTTCATAAAACGACCATGCTTGTGCAGGTTTAGCATAACAAGCTAAAGCACCCGCACCTAAGCCCACAACACCAATAGCCCAATCCTCATTCTTGTTATCAAAGGTTTTAAATAATTGCCCCATCGGCCCCGGACGACTGTAATACGTGAGTGGATCTTTACTATGAGCACCTGCTCTTTGCGCACCGTGCTTGGTGGTGCCATGAAATAACTCTTTATATCGCTCTGGCTTACCTTGTTCATCCATTAACACGCTATCACGCACTGATAATACGCCAAAAAACGTACGCTCTTTGTACACGGTATTCGACATATAACTACGTAGCCCAACAATACTAAAAATAACAATACCGGTTAATAAAGCCAAACTAACCGCTTGTTTACGATACGCATAACTTAAACCCACAAACAAAATTAAAGCAGTACCGATATGGTCCATATATTCGCCTAAATCGACGGATGCAAAATAAGCCATCACAGCAAAGGCAATCAATAATAAAGGGAAAGCTGCGTGCTCTGCTTTATCCATCCAGGTTTCGCCTTTTGGGCTTGGACGTAATAATAACGCAGCAATAATCATTAAAGGATATTCATAAATCGCATTAAAAATAAACGGAGCAACAAAACTATTAAACATGCCACCTAACATGCCCGCGAAAGACATAATCAAATAAAACAGCGTTAAATACTGTGTATGCGGACGATGCTTCGCTAATTCACCATGACATACCATCACTGCCAAAAAGAATGACGTTAAATGCAAAATCAAATCAAACCAATACGGTAAAAGTGCCGGATTGATAAAAGAGAATGCAATAAAGGGTAATAAAACAACAGGCTGAACCCATAAGGCAACACGATGAATCACTTCAGCCCAGCGAGAGAAAACTAAAACAAAAGAGAATAAATAAAGCGTTAAAGGAATAATCCATAATAACGGCGCAGCCGCAATATCGGTGCTGACAAAATTAGTTAAACCCAATAAAAGACTAGACGGTACAAAAGCCAAAGCTAACCAATGCGCTTTTGTGTACAAGCTCGGCGCAGCAACCGGCACTTCATCAATGACTTCGTCGTTAATTACATTTTTTTGATAATTGCGGTAGAAATATTCCGCACAGGCCGCAAGACACACTAATAAAACAATATAGCCATCTGTCCAACTGGCTTGTTGCTGCGCTAAACCAAAGTTAGGCTCAATAATAAAAGGATAACTGAGTAAGGCTAACAAGCTACCAATATTACTCGCGGCATATAAATAATAAGGGTCGTGACTGGTATGATGCCCGACATGCGAGAACCACTTTTGCATTAAGGGAGAGGTTGTTGAAATGAGTAAAAAAGGCAAGCCGATAGAAACAAATAACACGCCCACTAACCATAAAGTTGGATTACTCTCGGTCGGCGGTATCATGACTTCAGGCAATGCCACCGGCAAAGCTATTAAACTAATCAGCATTAACGCGCCATGCACTTGTACTTGGCGTAATTGAGACAATCGAGTGGATAAAAAATGTGCGTATAAATAGCCCACAAATAACAACATTTGATAAAACACCATGCAGGTATTCCACACGGCAGGCGAGCCACCGAGTAGCGGCAACATCAACTTGCCAAACAAGGGTTGCAATACAAACATTAAAGAAGCACTAAGGAATAGCGTTCCTGAAAAAAGAAGAATTAAAGGAAGGCTACGATTTGATTGAGAGCTAGACTGTTCAGACATGATAAAGGGAATCGCGTATTAATAAAAAGCCACGGTATTTATAGTAAGGTAACTTACAATAAATAACCCACTAGATAGTTCCCACGGTCGCCGTGGGAATGCATACGAGAACGCTCTGCGTTCCGTGACGCAGAGCGTCACAAGTTGCATTCCCACGCGAAGCATGGGAACGATGTTTGAGTGGATTATTTATTACGTATTGCCTAACTACCGTGGCTTTATGGATTGATCTAAATTGGGATGCTTATTTTAAGCTGCTCATATATTCCGCAAGTGCTTTAATTTCATCATCTGAAAAACCACCGGCTATAGAGCCCATCATAGGATTTTTACGTGTTTTATTTTTAAAATCACGTAACTGTTTTACTAAATATTTAGGCTGTTGCCCTGCAAGCCGTGGTGTAACGCCCATACCTTGCGCATTATTTCCATGACAACCAAAACACATACCACTGGCTAATCGTTTGCCTTCTGAAATTAGCTCATCTTCTGTACTACCGACACTTTTATTTTTTAATGACGTAAAAAAAGCAGCAAGATTATTAATTTCCTCATTGCTTAACCCTTTCGCCATATTATTCATCATGCCGCCTTGTCTAGCACCACTACGAAAAGCACGTAATTGATTGACAATATAAGCCGGTTTTTGTCCCGCTAAACTAGGAATATTACTGGTTGTACTATTACCATCAGGTCCATGACAATTCAGGCACATTGTCGCGCGTTGTTGACCTGCATCGACATCCACTCTGGCCGTGGCACTTTGCGAAAACCCTAATACTAATAAAGCGAATGCGGTTATAGTTTTATATTTTTTCATCATCAGTCCCCTCAGTCCTATTAAACAGTCAGTTTCATCTTGCGACGCTATTTACGTGGTTTATTATAAGCCATTAAATTCATATAAAAATAAACTTCATCAATGCCAGACTTCCTATTAAGAATTTTTGTCAGTAAAAAAGCATTGCATCACATCAATCATATACTGATGATCCAACACCCCTGCGCTTTCTCGAATACTGTGCATTGCCCACATAGCACCACCTACATCAACCGTACGTATGCCTAATTTTGCTGATGTCATTGGCCCAATAGTACTACCGCAAGGAATTTCAGTTCGATGCGAATATTGCTGGTACGGTACTTTTGCTTGCTGGCACCAACTAATAAATCGAGCCGCCGATACCGACTCTGAACTATAGCGTTGATTTGCATTCAATTTAATCACCGGGCCTTTATTCACATATACTTTATGCTCAGGCTCATAAGCGGCAGGAAAATTAGGTTGATACGCGTGCGCCATATCGACACTCAGCATAAAGCTTTGCGCTAAGGCTCGTTTATAGCTTTCTATAGAAAGTGACTGCGCTAAAGCAATACGCTCTAAAACATCAGATAAGAAACTGCCATCGGCGCCTTTAGTGCTTTCACTTCCGACTTCTTCATGATCAAAAAAAGCACAGACATTAGTATTGCCTGACACTAAAACATCGTCACTTAATAAAGCCTGTAAACCCGCATGGCATGAGGCCAAATTATCTAGCTGGCTATCCGCATAAAATTCTTGATTCGCTCCCCAAAAACTGCCTTTTTGGGTATCGTATACATTCAACTCCCAGCTCATTATTTGCTCTGCCGTGAGATCGCATTGCGAGAGCAATAATTCAGTAAACACTTTATCCGGCACTTGTTGTTTACTGCTCATGGAAAATAATAAAGGCAATTCATTTTGCTTATGTAATTTCAAACCGTCTTCATTTACCATTCGATTCATATGAATCGCTAGATTGGGCAAACGCAATAAGGGCTGTTTAAAATGCACCAGTTGTGTTTTTATCGCGCCCGAATCAGCTTTATAACTGATTCTTCCGGCAAAACTGAGATCTCTATCGGTAAACGTTGCTAATATCGGCCCACCATACACTTCTACGCCCATACGCAATAACTCCCCTGCCTTATGCAAGGCATGAGGTTTAACACGTAATCCAGGCGAATCTGTATGCGCTCCAATGATTTTATAGCCGGTTTCTATTAAAGAATCCGCGCCCACAGTAAAAGCAATAATTGAGGAGTCATCTCTAATAACATAATAACGACCACCGGTTTTTAGTTGCCAAGCCTCTGTTTCTGAAAGTTCACTAAATTCCGCATTAAGCAGTAAAGTTTCCATTGTTGCTACCGCATGCCAAGGGCTCGGGCTGGCATCAATAAAATCTAATAAATTTTGTACTGTTTGTTGTGCTTTCATAATGCGTGGAGTTCCAATGAGGCAGAATTAATACAATAGCGTAAACCTGTTGGCTGTGGGCCATCGGTAAATACATGGCCTAAATGTGCAGCGCATGCGGCACAAGTCACTTCAACGCGCGGCATCGCCAATGTACGGTCAGCTATTTCCTTAATTGCTGTCTCGTTTATTGGCTGCCAGAAACTCGGCCAACCTGAACCCGAATCATATTTTGTATCGGAATTAAATAGCTCAGCATCACAACATTTACAGTGATAAACACCTGTTATTTTGCAGTTAACATACTCCCCCGTAAAAGGCGCTTCGGTTGCGCTACAACGGCAAATATTAAATTCTTCAGGGCTTAGTTTTTCTTGCCATTCAGACTCTGTTAAATTCAGCTTTGTCATAATATTTTTATATCCGCTCTCTATAATTCTCTGCATTATACGTTTCTTAACTAAGGCAGGCTTTGATTTTGGCCAAGACTCTTTATTTTCAAAAAATCGAGTCCTAAAGAAATTTTTACTCTACTCGCTCAACACTAAGATGATAAATGCTTCAGCCGCAACCCAGATATCACCAATACAAAGGCATATAGTGAAGCCGCAATCGCAATCCATAAAGCGAGATTCATTGTTCTATCTATTAACCCCCAATGCAACCAAAGTTCAGTATCCACAAAATGATGCAACACCGCAGTCATTGCAGTGGTGGCTAAAATTACCCGCAATATATACACTCGCCAGCCCGCTGCGGGTTGATATATTTTACTTTTTAGCAGTGTTGTTAATAATAAACTGGCATTAAAAAACGCACCTAATGAAGTCGCCAATGCTAGACCTGCATGCGCTAAAGGAAAGACCAATAGAATATTTAACAGCATATTAGCCACCATCGCATAAATACCAAAACGTACCGGCGTTTTCATATCTTTACGCGAGGTAAAACCCGGCACCAAGACCTTCACTAGAATAAAGCCTAGTAATCCCAATGAATACGCCATTAAGCTACGCCCCGCCATAGTCACATCATGCGCTGTAAATTCATTATATTGAAATAAGGTAGACACCATCGGTTCTGCGAGCATCATCAAGCCTAAGGACGCAGGAGCGCCTATTAATACAACTAATTTGAGCCCCCAGTCCAGTGCTTTAGAAAAAGCAACCGGATCATCTGCAGCATGATTTTTAGAAAGACTCGGCAAAATCACTGTCGCCAATGCAATACCAAAAATACCCAGTGGAAATTCAACTAAGCGATCCGAATAATATAACCACGACACACTACCCGCGGTTAAAAATGAAGCAATTAAGGTATCTAACAATAAATTGATTTGCGTAATCGAGACCCCAAATAAGGCCGGTACCATCAATTTTAAAATACGTTTTACACCGCTATCTTTAAAGCCAAAACGTAAACGCGGCATTAGGCCTAAGCGGTATAACGCAGGAAATTGAAATAATAATTGCACACCACCCGCAATAAACACACCCCATGCTAAGGCAACAATAGGGTCAGGCATTAACGGCGCTAACCAAATCGCAGCAGCAATCAAACAAATATTAAGAAAAACTGGGGTAAAAGCAGGAACAGCAAATTTACCAAAGGAATTTAAAATCCCCCCTGCAAACGCCACCGAAGAAATAAAAAATAAATAGGGAAAGGTGATGCGTAACATCTGTACCGCTAAATCATATTGCTTGCCTTCCCACGCAAAACCCGGTGCAAAAGCCATAATCAAATAAGGCGCTGCCAACATACCTGCAATGGTTGTCAGCATTAATATAATGGCTAATGTTCCTGCAGTACGGTCTATAAACTGACGTAAAGCGGCTTTACCGCCCTGTGCTTTGTAATCTGATAGTACAGGAACAAATGCTTGTGCAAATGCGCCTTCAGCAAACAAACGGCGCAAGAAATTAGGAATTTTAAACGCCACAAAAAAAGCATCGGTTCCAGAGTCCACCCCAAATAACCGGGCAAACATCATATCCCGTATAAAGCCTAAAATGCGTGATATCATCGTCATGCTGCTAACAACGGCGGTGGACTTAAATAATTTGCGGCTCAAAACAATTCTTCCTAGCATTAAAAGATTGACAATCATACCATTTGAAAGGAAAATACCTCATTTAAAAATAATCATCGTAATAACCGAGGCATCATGGCTAATACAGCTCAAGCAAAAAAACGTGCTCGTCAAGCAGAAAACAACCGCGTTCGTAATGCGGGACAACGTAGCAAGCTACGTACATTCACCAAAAGAGTACTTAGTGCTGTTGAAGAAGGTGATGTAGAAAAAGCAAAAGCTGCTTATGTTGCTGCTTGCCCAATCATCGATTCTGCAGTAAACAAAGGCCTTATTCATAAGAATAATGCTTCAAGAAATAAAAGCAGACTGAATACTAAGATTCGCGCAATGGCGTAGTTAACAATCTTAAGTAATTAAGTCTAAAATACCAGACAATCTTTTTAGGTTGATCTGGTATTTTTTTGCCTAAAATTTATTCGTTCATATTAGGAGAGCAACATGTCATCAACTAAATTACGCTGGGGTATTTTAGGCGCAGCGCGTATTAATCAACAGTTAATGCCTGCGATTGTTGCCGCGCAGAATAGCGAATTAATTGCTATCGCAAGCCGTCGCCCTAATGCTGCCGAAGAAACACTTAAAAAATACGCCCCCCAGTTGACCGATGTACGCATTTATCAATCGCCTGAAGAGTTACTAGAAGACACTAACATTCAAGCAGTGTACATTCCGCTTGCGACAGAAGAACATGCACAATGGGCAATTCGCGCCATACAAAAAGGCAAGCATGTTTTATGCGAAAAACCGATGGCACTTCACGCATCAGATATTGAAGCCATAGAGACTGCCGCACAAACACACAATGTAAAAGTGATGGAAGGCTTTATGTATCGCTTCCATCCGCAATTTCAGCGCATTCAAGCAATCATACAATCCGGTGCAATCGGCGAGGTTCGCTCAGTACGCACCTGTTTCGCCTACCCGATGCAAGCTGCAAGATTGTATCGCATTGAGCGCCCTATAAGCCAAGGCGGCGGTGCAATGTGGGATATCGGCTGTTATGCCATTCATGCTGCTCGCTCTGCTTTTGCGAATACCCAACCCGTCGCCGTATCTGCTATGGCACATTACAATGAACATGGCGCAGATATTAGCAGTAGCGGCCTGATTGATTTTGGCGATGGAAAGTATGCACAATTTAATTTCAGTTTTCAACATGCACGTCGCGCTGAATTTGAAATCATCGGCTCATCAGGCGGCTTAAAATGCGCAAATGTATGGGCTAAACAAGATGATACTGCACAAATTACTTATTGGAATGATGCCGAAGGTGAGAAGTCAGAAACTGTACCCGCAAACAACCACTTCCAGCTTGAGGTAGAACACTTTGCCGACTGCATATTAAATAACACCGCTCCGCATTTATCATTACAAGATGCTAAAGAAAATTGCTTAGTAATTAATGCTGCGTTAGGTTCTGCGAAAGCAGGTAAATTGATAAAGTTATAATTCGAACTTAAGCGCTCTTGCTATTTAAAAGAGCGCTTTCAGTGCATTAAATTTTTGTTCTTAACACTTAAGCATCATCTCGATGCGAAACGTGAGACTCTAACCACAGCTCTAAGCTTTCAATACAATCACAGTCTTTCACTGCTTCCCGATTTTCCGGTGTCATTTTAGTTGTAATTTCCACAGCCACATCACTAATCCGCCGCTGTTTATTTCTACTCGCTACTCGCAAGCACTCAAAGGCCTCATCATAAGTTGAAACATTCGTTCGCCCCATGATCATCCCTACTGCAACGCCGATAATACGATTATTTTCAACTTTTTTCTCAAAGTCATCTAGGCGGCGACCATACTTAAGTCGCTCATCATGCCAACTTAAACCTAACTCGATATTTAAAATAAGATCATGAAAGCTTGGGTTATTAGCAACCACACCAACAGAATTAAATAAAAAATCTCTGTCCTTACCTGCACTAGGTAAATTAGTATCACCAGCAACGAGATAAGGCTTACTGATATTAAGCCCGTTAAATTTCTCTGAAAATGCTTTTAATAAATCCAAACTCACAATATAAATATCTGAATTTTTAAGATCCAAGATATTGCCAAAGGTGAGCTCAAAATTATGCTCTAATAAATCATCACTATGCTGAGAGCAATAATTATCACCCATCCCTAAAACTGTCACTAGCGTACTCGCCATATAAATAATGCCTATCCATAAATATTATTAACAGGCGGGGGGCGGGCCTTGAGATTTCAATTAAAATTGCTGAAACGCATAATACTACATATACCCCCCCCTTTTCAACAAAGGATACCGGCTTTTATTATGCAAATATACTACTAATTTTAAGGCTAATTAAAACTGCTACCCACCTGAGATTCAAACCGCTCAACCGGCAATGCTTTGGCATACAAATACCCCTGCCCGTAATCACAACCCGCAGCGATTAAAAGATGCTGCTGCTCATCCGTTTCTACACCTTCTGCAATAACCTTTAAACCTAACTTATGCGCCATAACAATAATGGCTTCACATAAAGCCAATTCTTTCGATTCTTCCGCTAACCCCTCAATACAATGTCGCTTTATCTTTAAATAATCTGCTTCAAACGCATTTAATGAAGATAATGAAAAATCTCCCACACCTAAACTATCAACAACAATTCTTACCCCCTCATTTTTAAAGGCAAGTAACTGATTTAAGGATTTCTCATTGTTTGTTATTTTCTGATTATCTTCAACCTCAATAAGCAAATGACTAGGATCAACTGCTTGCTCGCGTAAATAATCAATCCAACTCACACAGCCTTCTGCAGAACGAAATTGCAGCAATGATTTATTAACACTGACGATAACACCGTCCGCACCATCTAACCCCCATTGTTTAAGCTGCTTAACTACCTGCTTAAAGGCCCAAGTCCCGATATCCGCAATTAATGCTGATTCCTCAGCTAATGCAATAAACTCAGCCGCTGGCAATACGCCTTTAAGCGGATGATTCCATCGCAGCAATGCTTCAGCAAATTCAATTTTTCCTGTTTGAAAATTCACTATCGGCTGATAGTAAAGCTCTAACTCATTGTTTGCTAATGCCGAGTGCAGATCACGTTTTAATTGATGCCGCATTTGCGCACATTCTTGCATCGCAGCAGTAAAAAAGTGAAACTGATTACGCCCATTACTTTTAGCTTGATACATCGCTTGATCCGCATACCTCACTAAATCAGCCACCGTACTGGCATCATCAGGATAAAGAGCAATTCCCACACTCGCTGAAATATAAGCCTCTTCCACGCCTAAATTAAAAACCCGCACTAAATTTTCAATAATAGCCTGTGCAATGCGCTCAACATCTTGTGTACTCTCTAACTCTGCTAAAACAACGGTGAATTCATCTCCACCAATACGCGCCACCGTATCTGAACTGCGAATACAGCGATGAATACGCTGCGCCGCATCGGTTAATAACAAATCACCCATTTCATGTCCTAAACTATCATTGACCTCTTTAAAATGATCTAAATCGATAAATAATAAAGCTAAGGGCTTAGTTGAACGATTAGATAACTTTATATCTTGATTTAAGCGGTCACGAAACATATGTCGATTAGGTAAGCCCGTTAATTGGTCAAAATTAGCTTGCTGCCATACCTTTTCTTCCGCTTGTTTTTTTGCAGTAATATCAGTAAACATTCCAATACGATACAGCACTTCATTTTGGCTGTTAAAAACCGTATCTATCAATAACCGCTCAACATATTCCTCTGAATTTTTCTTTGTATTCCAAATTTCACCCTGCCACTTTCCTGTCGTCAGGATACTTTTCCACATTTCCGCATAAAAAGTAGCATCCGTGCGATCAGATTTTAGAATACTTGGCTTTTCATTCCGTACGTCCTCAATTAAATACCCTGTTAATTCTGTAAACGCAGGATTAATATCAACAATTAAGTTATCGGGATTAACTACCATAATCGCTTGTGCCGTATTCTGGTAGACAGCGGAAGCCAAATTTAATTGCGCTTCAATTTTTTTTCGCTTAACAAGCTCTTTCATTAACCGCCGATTCCATAAGATCACGCCAGCAGTAATCAATAGTGCAGCCAGAACTACTATCAGAATAAGTTGGTAATTCAATTTATTCGTGTATTTTTCCTCCCCCCAGGATTCAACAATGCTTTGCTTTTCAGCCTCACTCAAGCCATCAAGCGCCCTATTTATTAGTGGCACTAAGGCAGCAATATTTTTATGCACTGCAAATTTCAAATGGTGAATAGACTTTGTCTTCCCAACTACTCTAAGGTTATTTAAACCCAGATTAGAAATGGCATACACCGAACGCGTTAAACAGGCAATCGTCGCATCCGCTTGATTTGTAGCAACCGCACTCAATGCCTCATCAACACTATCAACCCAAAGAACTTTTAAATTAGGAAATTCATCCAAAACAACCTTGGCATAAGAATTCGACTTTACTAATGCAATTTTTTTATCTGAAATTTGTTTTACACCCTCAACAAACTCTGTACTCTTATGCATCACAATCACATAAGGGCTAGAATGAAAAGCCTGTGTAAAAAGCATATTATCTTTAAGGCCCTGATTATTCAGAGTCAAAGATACATCAACCTCTCCCTGTTGATACGCCTCTAAATAATCATTTTTATTATCAAAATAATGAGCATTAAAAACAATACCAAGCTGTTTTTCAATTAACTGCAAATAATCAGCAGCAATACCTGTATATCCTTCACTTTCATCGAATCCACCATACGGCAAAGCATTTTTATCGCCGATAAAATTCAAATTCAGGTGCGCTTGTAACCAATTTATCTCACTTGCTGAAAGTTGAATTTGTGGTGACTTAAAATTTATAAAATTTTCAAGCGCCTCATCAGATAAACGAGGTGCCAACTTTAATTGCGCATGTATATTTGCAACTTGCTTTAAACGTTCTACTCTAATCTCTCCTAAAGGAATAGAGTCAGCTAAGATTAAACGCTTAATTTGCTTTGCTTCATAGCGAAGTGCATCTAAATTAAGCCTACTGCTATAGCTACCATGAATTAATTGAATGATTTCTTCAGAATTCTCTAACGCATATTGCCAGCCCTTTAAGCTTGCCTTTAGAAATCTATTTGCACGATCAGGGTGTTCTTTTAGCTCTTTTTCGCTGGTAAATAATAAATCCCCATAAAAATCAATCCCATAATTTAGTGGATTAATGATATTGATCTTGATGCCTTGTTGCTGAAAATAATACGGTAGGTCTGTAATATAACCCGACATAACATCAACCTTATCTTCGGCTAAATCGGTAAAATTAAAGCTGGGTGTAATATGTGTATATAAATTTTCCTTAACACCATATTCAGCAAATAATGCCATTAACGGCACTTCATCAGCCCCGATACCATCAACTGCACCAAACATGATACGTTTACCTAGCATTTCATACGGACTGACAATACCTGAAGATTGCTTGCTAGCAAAAATAAAAGGATTATGTTGAAAAATTGCGGCTAATGCTCTTATAGGCTCGCCATTTGCGTAAGGAATTAACAAGCCAGCATCTTCAATCCCATACTCAGTAGCCCCCGAAACCACTTGCCGAACCACATTAATTTCTGCAGAGCGCTCGATAAAATTGACTGCCAAGCCCGCATCTTGGTAATAACCTTTCGCTTTAGCGGCATAATAACCGGCAAATTGAAATTGATGAAACCACTTAAGCTGCAAGTTAACTGTTTCAAGCTTGGCTTGCTGAGTATTAATTTCTTCCGCTTCTAATATAGAACTAAAAACCAAGAAAAATAAAAGTAAAAAACGCATACAATCCTCGAAAATCATTCATGATTTTAAGTAATAACTTAGCTAAAAATTAGCTCGTTATTTTGTATTCATTTTTATGGCGGGGGGTAGGCTATAAGGCTGAATTGACTACATACTATCATGATTACCCTAGGTAATTCTACCCTTATATCATTGGTCATTTATCACTTAAAGAAAGCTATAAAACCTTAATAAAGCAAGGATTAACAGCAAATGACAGCTTGCTTATTAGTTACAAGATTAAAAACTCTCATCGCTCCTCTTAAGCCTTATAAAACTCGCTATCTAATAGCCTATTTATTGCACTTAAACTAACCCTTTTCAGCAGGCTGATTGTTACAGCAATTGCTGCATCATTGCTTCAGCTTGCCCAAGATAGGATCTACCGAATAAGTTGAGGTGATTAAGGATATGATATAAATTATAAAGCGGCTTGCGCAAACGATAGCCAGAGTCTAGCGGATAAACTTCATCGTACTCCGTATAAAAACCCTCGCCAAATCCACCAAATAATTCTGTCATGGCAATATCAGTTTCTCGATCACCATAATAACAAGCAGGATCATAAATAACGGCGAGACCATTTTCATCAGCAGCGGCATTACCGGACCATAGATCACCGTGCAACAATGACGCACCCGGCTGGTAGTCTTTAAAAAACTCAGGAACTTTGCTAATCAGCTCCTTGCCTAATATTTGAAGCTTTCCATGATAGCCGTTAGCTTCGGCTAATTCGAGCTGCGCACCCAATCGCTGCGCCTGCCAAAAACTAAGCCAATCACCTTCTGGCGTATTTATTTGTTTATTATGGCCAATAAAATTATCTTGCGGCCAACCAAAATAATTTTGTTTCTGTTGGTGTAATTCTGCGAGCTGTCGCCCTAATTGCTTTTGTGCTGCAGGTTTTAAAGAAAATAAGGGGATATATTCTAAAACTAAAAATGCCTTATTTTCAGCAATACCATAAGTAATAACCTGAGGAATACGCAAGGTTTTCGTGTCAGCTAACGCTTGCAAAGCCAATGCTTCCACTTCAAACATCGGCAATAAGTCAGCTTTATTTAACTTTACGAAGTATTTTTTATCAGCACTTTGTAATAAATAAGCACGGTTAATATCACCTCCGTGTATTTCATCAACCTGCTGTACTACAAACTTTTCTTGGCTTACTTGCTCAATAGTATCTGCAATAATCGCCCAATGTCCCATCTATTAATTCCTAGTAACGATATTTTTGTGCTTTTTGTTTAGCAAAATCAGCACCTTTGCTGTCGCCTGCTTGTTGGCGTGCATCCGCAATCAATAGCCAGTTTTTTTGCTTTAATAGTTCATTTCCTTCTGCAAGTAATTCCGATTTTTTAGCTAAATTCTCAGCTAATTTAAATCGTCCTTGTCCTAAGCGTACTATCGCTAATTTATAAAACACCACTGGGTTTCTGGGTGATATTCTTAACGCTCTTTCTAGAGTAGCAACCGCTGCAAATGATTTACCTAACTGAATACTTTTTTCGGCATCAGCGAGCAATTTATTAATCACCGCTGAGTTCTTTTGCACTTTAAGTGGTATTTTCTCTTGCTCTAGCACTTCAAGCGTCGGTGATTTTTTGACTGCTTTGATTTCTACTTTCGTCGTTTCGGCTTCTTTTGTGGTTTTATGCGCGACTGTACTCGACTTTTTAGCAGAGTCACCACTACAAGCAATAAGTAGTAAACAACTTAGAAATAAAATACTATTTTTCATATTGAGCAATTAAAACAACTCTATTTCATCATCTTCATCAGAATTATTTTCAAATTCAGCCGCGATTGCCATCGCTTCTTCAATCGTTTTACCCGCTAAAATCGCATCAAACATAGCTTTTTCAGATTCCATGGTATAACCCGAACGAATTTTATCTTGTAATTTCTGCCATTCAATAGGGTTATAAAGCAAATGAGGGTTTTCAACAATATTCGACAAGCCATTAAGGTTACCAGTGACATGTGCTAAACATTGCTGCATACGATCATAAAATTGAAATGCCATAATCGATGCATTTACTTTATTATGCGCCAGCAAACAATGTTGACTAATCGCATCTTTCGCAGGCCCTTCTTCTAAGCTATTTAACTCCTCTCTAACCGCTTCTAGGTGATTCACAATATCAGAAAAAGAAGCTGTCAACGTAGTCACAGAATCATCGCCCTCACGGACACTTGCTTCCACTTGCGCCGATGAAAGGCTTAATAATTTAACTGTTTCACGAACTTGGCTCCAGTCTAAATCGGGCTGTTGAGCATTTGAATTTTTAATTTCCATAAATCCTGTCTATTTTTACCGTGTAAGTAACCATAATTATTCTAACACTTAAGATTACCACTAAGCCCTCTAATAATAATGAATTTAATTTAATTGAGCGAATCAATCTTGTAAACACCAACTCTTCAAACCAATCACAAGAGATAATTTATCCCATTTGTGGTTGATTGTGCGCTAATCGCCACCATATAAAACCCAGTTTTAACAAACCTTGAGCGGCCTTTAATGCTTTCTTTCCCTGCATAGATAAGACCATATTATTATGGCTAAAGTGTGTTTAGGAAAGATGCCTGCTAAAGGTTTTCACTTCCTTTTCCAAAAAAACTAAACTCCCCATCAAATGACGTCTCCACCCAAGGCTGTTGTTTATTATTCGTCGCTTTTTTCACACTACGTGAAACACCTTTTAAAACACTTTCTATGGGAAGTTCCGGTACTTTCATATAATGTAAAAAATATTTAGTATAAGTTCCATTACGCCCCTCCCCATCTGAAGCTGTCTCTCCAGGGCTGGTTGAAAAAGCAATTAAAGTACCTGAAGGACTTTTTACCCGTGCCAAACCTCGTGAAGCTGATCGTGATTCTTTCGGTAAGGGGTTATCCCTACAAGCATCTAAAACCACCACATTCAAGCCATTACGTGCCATTCCCATCTCAGATAATACTTGATCAATATCTACCCCACGATATTTTACTTTCGCTTGACTATCAATATCTTCACCAATGGGGATCATATAATTATGCCCCTCTACTTGCACTGCATGGCCCGCATAATAAAACAAAGCGACCCCGCCTCCCAATTTTTGGCTAAATGTCTTTACCGCAGTATCTATTTTTTCTCGGCTAGCATTAATCACTGTTGTAACATCAAACCCAGCTAATTTTAATACACGTGACATATCCTGAGCATCATGTGCTGGGTTTTTTAATGCACCAAATTTGTAGTTACTATTCCCAATTACCAACGCTGTACGTGCGCCTCCGGCTGTTGATGCAACCAAATTAACTTCATCAGAAGTAATTACGCTAGGCATCACTACAGGTGCTTGCTTTTGGAAGTCAGCGCGTACCTGATATTTTTCAATTAAGTGACTAATTTCTCCTGAGCGATCATAACGGCGTAAAAATTCAGCATCTAAATCACTACCATCAGCACCATTCTTCAATAGAAATTTAATAATCAGCTTCTTCTTTTTCTCTATTGCCAAACTAAGTGGTGTATCGCCAAATGCCCCTTCGTGATTAATATCTTCGCCCATTAAAACCAGCGATTTTACTTTTACAATATCTCCACGATGTACCGCAACCGAAAGCTTGTTCCAGCCCTGACTACTCATATATTTATTTTCTATTTGAGTTGACTTCCCTCCAGCACAGGCGACTAAAAGTAAAATTCCCGAAAAAACAATACTAGCCTTAATCATGCTTTGTTTCATGTCTCTTACCCTATCAAACTAATTAAAATTTAAAAGTAATGATACCTGTATTATTACTTTTTGCGCGCAAGCCACGCAATCTGAATTCCCGACTCTTTTTCATAATATCTATTTGTAAATCATTCGGATTACCCAAATAAATCACTTCATACACGACATAACGATTTTCTATATTACCAACAGAAACGCTTTTAGTTAAAGGCAAAGATTCAATACACTCTTTTAATTCATCCACATCGCGCATACGATCAAACTGAGCTAACGCCACTAAAACTTTCTGCCCTTCTTGAAAACTCTTAGTAAAATGTTTGTTAATCGCTTTTGTGAAATCTTCTTTAATCAAATCCACCGCATAGCCATAACTTCTGCTCTCACGCAGGGACTTATTCGCGGATACTTCGATCGTTTCAGTGGGATCATTTTCAACCATCAAAATATCTTGACGATTATGCTTATCTTTTACATTTACTGTAATCGTTGTACGTAAACCCATCATATCGGGCATAGCCGGCATCGGCATTTCTAGTTTATCGACCTTAGCAACAACCGTATATTTTGCCATTCGCTCTACAGGCGTAACTTCAAAATCATTATTAATTAAAATCTTCTTAATCATTCCGGATAATCGCGTATCAGTGATGGCAAGATAAAAAGAAGGACGACCTAAATTCTCTTTAATCGCATCCAATGACTGCTCTCCACCCTCTAACTCCTCCACTACTTCGGCGGCAATTTCTACCATATAATCTCCGCCTTGTTTCGCTTCTTTACTTATCGTATAACGTTTAACGACTCCTTTTGCCACTGCTGAGAGCTTACTTCTATAGCGATCAGAATTTTCTATCGTAGTTTTACTCGCTAGGCTCACACCGCCATATTGTTCAACTGCATTACGCAAAGCCTGCTCTAAAGCCAAGGTTCTAGCCTTGCCAACACCATGTTTCAGTGAAGCAAAACCACGCGCGGTAATCATAGGGTTGCTTTTTCTATCCTCGAATACCTTACTAATATCTTTGCTACGTTCAGATAGCATCACGACCGCATATTGAGATCCATCATACTTACCTGATTTATACATATACGCGGACTTAATTGCACCATTCACATCTGTCCGCATTTTTGAGTAATAACTTTCAACTACTTCATCACCACGATAAGATGTCATCGCTTGCTCTGTCGCTGAAATACGCTCTCCCTTTAGAAAGGCCAATAAATTCTTAGTCGCCTCTTGCTTAGCCATATCAATGGCAATATTGCCACTACGATGCTGCCCTTGGCCAATAGAAATAACCGCCACGCCGGTTGCGCTACTTTTATACATGGCCACACCTTGACCATTACGCAACATGGTATTAATTTGACTATCTAAGTTTGCTAAGACTGAGGTGGATAATAAATACCCAATAACAAATAAGCCCGCTAATTTTATTTTCATATTTAACTCCCAAAAAACCATAAAAAAACCTCATTACATTAACTGTCAATGAGGTTCTCTATTCATCTAACCTAATAAGAAACTACCAGTCAAAACTGTCTGCACCACCACCGCCGTAAACACCTGCCTGTGAACCTTTATTATTTTTAGGCGCGGCTTTGTGCTGTTGCACAGACGATTCTGCAACAGCAGGACTCTGTTTTACCGCTTGCTGTTGAACTTGCTGCCTAGCATCTCTTTTTGCTTCTCGATACGCAGTTTTATCTTGCTCAGCCGCACGCACAGCTGAATTCAATCCAGCTTTTGTTCCTTTGAGTTTTTGTTGGCTTTTAACATCTAATAATTTAGTTACATAATTACTTTCCTGCATCGCCAAGGCTTTACGCGCAGTATTCGAACTCATACCATACACTGCCACAACCATTTTCTGGCCTGAAATAGGATGAACTACTTTTTTGCCATATAATTTTTGCAAGCCAGAAATAGATCGATTTTTAATGCTCGAACGCAAACTAGCAGCATAACTTCCCATTGCCTCACTAGTATCCTGTCCTTGTTTATTGGTTCTTTCCACTAAGACAGTTTCAGCCAATTTCTGCGATTCCATATCCGCAAACAAAGACATCGCTACCTCTTTCTTTGCACCCATTTCTGCTAAACCGCGCGCCTGCCTTTCTGATGAAGCTGAACTTCCAATCGGGCGGGCATCAACACCAATAAACCATCCATCTCCACGCTCATCTCTAAAACGTCTACCGCCTGTCATAGTCGCCCAATCTTGCGTATTCAACCAAGCCTGCAAAGTCACCGGCCCAGGAGGAATAATAAGCTCTTGTCCAGTAATCATCGAACGCGCCATTTTCTCGGTACTTTTACTCCACATTACTAATAAAGCAACACGATATCGCCCTTCTTCTTCACTCCAAGATTCAAACTGATTGACTACTAAAGCCCCGAACAAAGGCATCTTTGATAAGGTTGCGACTTGACTGCTCGATTTACCTCGCTCTTGCCCTTGAAAGCCATTAATTTCTTTTTCTAATGCCACTAACTCGGTTTGTGCTTGCTGATAACTATCTTTTGCTCTTTCATATCTAGATAATTTTTTAGCCTCTATTTTTTCTGATGAGTATTCTTTATCTAAGCGCTTAATCGCCGCATCCATCATCGCACTTGCTCTATCAGAAAATGTTGCGCCTCTTAAAGCTGCCGCCTGCTTTTTATCTACATCTTCTAATAATTTGGCTAGATAGCGTTTTTTTGCATCGAGTCTTTTTTGATTTTTTACCTTACGCTCATTAAAGGCTTTATAAATATCTGTTCCCGCTACTTCAACCCTATCTTTTGCTGACATAGTGGTATTAATATATTCGATAATTTCAACTTTAGCATTCAACGTTGCTTCCATGCTCTTCATAGCACGCTTAGTAATAAAGCTATCATCATACGATGGATCTTCAACATCAAAAGCAGAGCTACCTATCGCAATATACATCTGCTTTTTATCACTCCACCCCGTTCTTAAGCCTTTACTATTTAAATAATTAGCTAATTGATCATCTGCATCAATCGCTTGATAAACCGGCGCAGGAGCTGCCTGAACTTCATCTATCACAACTAAACTTGGGTCATTTACACTCACTTCTTCAGGTGCGGCTAAAGCAATCCTATCTTCTTCTGCTGCAATCTCGGAAACTTCTGCGACCGCTGTAAACTCAACAGCTAATACAGGCTGTACTTGAAGACTTGCGGCTAACAATAAAGAGCTAATAATATGTCGTTTAAACTTCATGTCTAATCCTTAATTTGTTGTAAATAAGTAATCACTTTTTGCGTATACTCCGATACGTTTTCAGTTGATGATTGTTGTAAATAATATAAATAGGTTTTTGCAATCGCCGTTTGCTTTAGCTGCAAATAAATATCTGCGATATTTGCCTGATTTTCTATATTGTTATGATTCAGTAAGCTAGCTTGCTGAAAAGCTGACAATGCCCGACTGTACTGTTTTTTATATTTTAATACCGATCCATAATAAACCCAGCTATCCGCATGACGGGGTGACTCTTGAATAGATTTCCTTAAAAATCCAGCTACTTTATCGATGGACTTTCCTTGATCAAATAAAATTTTAGCCTGTTGAAAGTAAGCATTACTCTTTGCACTGTATTTTGTATCAAAAATTAAAAAACCTTGCTGGTTTAATACTGCTGATAATAAATCAGAATTAAGCGCTTTCTGTTGCCCTTCACCACGACTCGCTTGAAAAAAATCTAATTCTGCCTGAACAGACTTATTTGGCTCCATAAAACTCAAAACTTGTTTTGAGCGAGAGTATGCTATCGATTGCTGCTCATTAGCCAGCGCTGGTAATAATAAAATATCTAACAAACTCTGCCCAATACGGTCTAAGCCGCCAACCTGATCTTTAATCTGTGCAAACAACTCTGGATTAGCAGGTAATTGCTGTAACCAGTCTAAATCATAGTTTTTTGCCTCAGTCGTTAATACCTGCCGTAAAAGCTGACGAGTTTGAAAAGGTGTTGCATCTGATACAGGATAATTAACTAAATAATAGTCTTTACTTAACTGCTGCCATTTATAAAAATACGCTTCACGTAATAAGCCTAAATCAAAGTAATAACGTGCTAATAGCGCATTATTTTTTTTACTTTCTGCCTGAGTAAATAAATGACGTAATAAATATTCAATGCGCTTCTGAGGCAATAAATTCACCTTAAGCTGTGATAATTCAGCTCCCTTTAGTGCTGTCACGCGGCGATGACGCATTTTATCTGACGTATTTTCTAATACCTTTACTGCAACTGCATTTAAACTAAAATCATAAAAGTCGCCTGACTGAATTAGTTCATCTACATCAGCTCCTAATCGTCCTTTAAAACCATGCTGCTTTAACGCAAGAAAATCAGCTTGCTGTAACACATAACGCTTTAATAAAGCCTGTGTTTGCAGCATGGTTTCCCCTTCATAATGCATGGCAGGTTGAGACCCATCCCCTTTTTCTTGCTCAGCAATCACAAAAAGCCATTCACCCTGCGTATAAACACCAACAGGGCTTTGCACATACTGTTGCTGATAAATTAATATGGGCGACTGTCCCTGCTCATCCCCATAGCTTGGAGTCGTTATTAAGGTACTAACGATTAAAGCTAATCTCACCCATCGAGTATTCATTTTTTCTTAAACCTATTACTCTAGACATAAAAAAACGGGCATAAAGCCCGTTATCTCAATACTAATCTTTATAGTTATTATCCCATTCAGGGGGAGTAGGCATCCCTAGGCTCACCGCATAAATATCATTTTGCTTTGCAAAACGAGGATTAGCTTTGATCTGACGAATCATATCTTGTATATATTCATCTTTATCGTCATTCCACGCAATAATCTTTCCCGAGGTTTTATGTGCTCCTGGACTCGCTTCTGCAACAGCAATTGGCAAATCAATCCCCGCATCATCTAGGTAAATAGCCACCATTTGCTTACCCATAAAGCCTTCTTCATAGCCTTTATCACAACCAAAACGTGATCCTCTAATACCTGTTACCTGGCAACCAATCGGTAATTTATTACCTAACTTATTGGCAATCACTTTCAAAGCATTAATAGCTGCTTGCTTAATCGCATCTGCCTCATTTTTTTTAGTAAAACCGCCAACAATTGCTCCTGATGGTAATCTAAAAATAGTTCTCCTGGCGCGACCTTCCGCCATATCCGCCTCAATAATCTCATCTGTTTCAAAGTCAGTAATTTGATAATCAACTCGAATAATATAAATAAGCTCGTTTTTACTTCCGCGATCGTACTCTTCCGTTACCGAAGAAATACCTCCCGTTAAACCATAATTAGCATTCAGTCCTTTCCCAAGACGCATCGTATCTCTAGCACTGGTTGTACCTAGATCCTGAAATTTCTTTTCAGCCCATTTTCCTTTTTGTCCTAAATGCCTTGAAACTAAAGTAAAGCGCTTTAATTTAGAGAGTTCTGTTTCCAGCATAGTGGAAAGCACTTCAACAGGGACTGTGTCGTAGCTTTTATAATCTTTATTTGCGAAAAAATTTGCTGACAAAACAAGGCGCTTATAATTTTTCTGACTATAATTTTGAGGCAAATTGACCTCGCGATCTCCATCCTCATATTCAGCTCTTGTCTGGGTCGATAAATCAGGATCTATCTGAATACCTTGCGATCCATCGGTACAAGCATTCAAAGATAAAAATAAGCTAGCATATAGTAAAGCTCGCGTACTATGAATCATCATTCATTCCTCATTTTGTTTCATTTATTAAAATTCTAATTTTGGGTATAACTAAGGGCTGTTGCCGTTTCATAAAAACGACTTAACTTCAGTCAATTTTGAAATGACAACAGCCCTTAATATCAAGCTTACTATCGGCCTTTGTACTCTAACATTGCCACATATACAATTCGTGTTTCTACCATAAATTCCAAAGCTTCTTCAGTGTATAGTAATTGATCTTTAGCATGATCAATCGCTTCAAGAGTTGAAAATGCAGCCATCGGGTTTGTTATATACTCTTTGTAGTCAAACCCCATTATACCGAAAGCCATTTTCGTCGCTTCTGCAGCATAGTCAACCGCTACATTTAATAGATTAATATTGTTACGGAGATATTTTTGATATTCGGCTTTATCCTTTTTACCCAATGCAGCAAAAGCCTTGTTATACTCAGCTTCACCTTTTTCCATACGCACAGTTTCTAAAATTTTAGCGACCTTACTACTTTCAATACCCTTTTTATATTTGTCCTCTAATTTGACAGTTTTCGCATAAAGTCCCGCAATACCATCTGTAATTAACTTTCCGGAAGGTATTCCCATATCAGCTGCAACCATATCTGGTCTATTTGCATTATAAAGATCATATGCCGTAGTTCCGTCTTCTTTTAATTTTTTATCAGCACAACCAATTACAGTTAACGCAAGGCTGCTAACAAGCAGAAGAGATAATGTCGATTTCATAATACTTTTTTTAATCATTTTCATTGAGTTGAGTTGAGTTGAGTTGAGTTGAGTTGAGTTGAGTTGAGTTGAGTTATAAACTTTATATTTATTTAGAATATATGTCCACTCTACAAATAACTTTATGTTAAAAACATGAGGTGATATACAGAATTAATTATTTTTCTCCATACCCAGATAGGGCGAACTGGGGTATTATTAATTTGTGACGTGGCAGTGGCTAAGAAGACATCTCACCCAAATAAAATTTTGACCTATTAAATCAATTTCATTTTAGCACTATATTAATATGTTGATATGTTGATATGTTTTTACTTACTATTTTTCATAATATTAACTTTAAGCAATTAGGTGATTATTTAGAAAATAACCTACTATAGAATTCATAAAAAAGGGAGACTAAGTCTCCCTTTTTTATTTAATAGGCCTAACTTGATTAATCTTCCATTGCCGCAATGCCAGCCGCCATTTCATCAAAAGACTTCTTCGCTTTAAATTCTTGCCATAAAGCTTTGTCATTCTTCATGCTTGTTTTCACAGCTTTTTCCACTTCTTCTCGGGTTCTAGATTCATCCAAACCAACTAATACAAACTGTCTTCCTTCTGGTCCAACACGAGATTTATAGGTTTTTGCCATTGATAAAGTTTGGCTAGAAATGGTTTTAATTGTGCTACTTGCCGCGGCATCAACCGTTTCCGTATCGCCCATTCCCGTTGTTCCAATATAGTTTTTAACCATTTTCGAAACTTTCACTTTAAATTGCTCGGCTAAGTTACCTAAAGCATCCGCTTTCGCTCTGTTCTTCATAAAAGCAACACCAGCGCGTGATTTTTCAGAAACACCCGTTGCTTGCACCTCTAAACCAGGTAATGGCTCATCACACACCCAGCCAGGTGCAGCTTGTTGATTAGGGAATACACAGTCAGCAACAGGTAATACAGGTGCTGGCGCTGCAGTAGGTTTTACATTTTGCCCACACGCTGTTAAGCCAACAGCTAGTACAATAAACGCAGGTTTGATTAATTTCATACTATTTTTCCTTTTTAAAATAAAAAATATTAACACATTTAACTTAAGGTTGATATTTAGCCATTCTTGTTGCAACCCGCTTAACATAATCTTTGGTTTCATCATGCGGTAAATGCTTACGTAAATGTTTATACACCTCACGCGGCGAAAGCTTATTAATTTCAACGACCGCTTTATTGATATTATATGAGCCTATAAAACTTTTGGCTACATTTCCAGAACCCGTATTATAAGCCGCAATAGCACAAAATAATCGACTTGTTCTATCTTCAATTTTTCTTAAATAACGATGATATAAAATATGTAAATAAGCCCCGCCTATCGCAATATTCTTATCACCATTATAAAGATACGACGGCGCCAACACTTTGGCTTTGCCAAATAAATACTGTGTTGCATCTTTTCCAGCACTCCTCGGCACAATTTGCATTAAACCATACGCAGGTACATGTGATTTTGCACGCGGATTAAAATTACTTTCTGTTTCCATAACCGCATAAACTAAGGCGACCGGAACATTTTCTTTCCTAGCAATTTCTAACACTCTATCGGAATAACGACCTGCTTTATCAGATAATTTTGCAGGAATCTTAAAGCTTAATTTGAGGACTTTTTTATTATTAACACTTCTCACATTCACTGCGGCAGAATCCGTCATTGTTTGTGAAAGCTGCTCGATCATCATGTCATCGGCTGACTGTAGTTTTTTCACTAACGGTTGCATCACTTTTTCTGTCGCTGATGGAACGGCTGTTTTTACTACTGTCGGATGTTTTTTTAAGGCTGCTTCTACTTTTTGTGCAACCACATTATTTTCAAATGCTTGTTTTTCTGTTGTCGCCAATAAACTACTTACGCTGGCTTTAGCTTTGGCTAATGCTTTCTGAGTTGATGTGTTTTTATCGACTAAAACTTCAATTTCAATTTCCCCGGTTTTAAAATTAACCGATTGTCGAATTGACTCATCTTTTGAATAATCAACCCAGGTCTCTGGAGTGCTTTCTTTATAATCGCCCCATTGCTGGGTTATTTTTTGACTGTATTTTTTAGATTCTTGTGCATAAGTTTTTTGGAAGTCATTAAAGCCATCATCTAACTCTTGCTTATATTGAGCAAACTCGTGCTCAGTCGTGGTTTTATAGCTTGCTGCCGCTTGCTGTTCTTGCGTTTTAAAATCATCAAACTCATCAGCAATGATAGCGGGGGACACCGCAACAGATAACAATAGTGCAATTAGTTTTTTATTCATTTACTTATCCTCCAATACAACCCACATATATAATTTTTGTACCGCATTATCGCTCCATACTGCTTTTACCTTAGCCTTTACTTCTACAGCTCCTTTTGCTGTAGTAATAACCGATAAAGTAGTCATGGATGTGCGCCCAGTGATAGTATCATTATGTTCCTCAACTTTTTTATTTACAACTGCATCTTGCGCAACCCCCACTCCATTTTGCGAAACTGATAACTCCGTCAGGGCTGATTTAAATAAGATCTCACGCGTTTTTTCAGGCCTAACATGCTTTGTCATATTAACCACGATACCTTCCCCCGGTTTTGTATTCACCCAACAAGGACGCCCATTACTTTCTATTTGATTCGCAATACAAACCACATTTTGTGGCTCGCTTGTCGTAGCACATGCGCTAAGCACAGTTAAAAAAGTTAATGCTACAATTTTTTTCGTGACTGATATCATCTTGGTATTTTCTATTTTGCAGTTGTGTAAGTTAAGGTTGATTCCGAAATTAATTCATTTTTGTTTTTATGTAACTTCAAACCGCGTACCGAACGTAGCGTTTGTATCACTCGCCCTTTACTGCCTTGGATTACATAATAACCATTATCATAATTATAGCTAGGTAGTGTTTTAAAGGGTTTATTTGATGCCATTAATTGTAAATGCTCGACACCTTGTGGAGGAATAACTTCAAACTCCGCAATTTCCACATAGTGGTTCGCTTGCTCAGCAGAAATATAGCGTACAAATTGCTCATTCCCCTGCCCATCGTTAAGCTCTAACAAATAAGACATTTCATCATTTTCTTGCGTAATATGCCCAATAATATAGTAGTAGCCTGGCTTATTTAAACGTACAAATAATTTGACCCGCTCACCTATTTTATAATACAAGGCCTCAGACCCGTCCTGGGTTTTTAATTCAGCATGGAATGCAGTGTTTAATACGACATTATTATTGAAGACATTTTCAAATTCAACGGCTGCCGGTTTAGACCGAAAGGCTTCATGCCCCGACTTTTCTATAATGACGCTATTTCTATTGATGACTTTATAGTCCAAATCAACCAGTTTATAGCTTAAATAAATATCACCTTTTTCTAAAATTTCATATTCCCCTTGCAGAGTATATTTTGCTACCTTTTCAGAGCTCACCGTTGATAAATAAGCTGACATATATTCTTTGACGGCATGAGCAAAAGGTGTGACTTCTTGGGTGTTCTTCACACGTGCAGCTTGTACAAAAATATCACTAACTGATATATTCTTAGTTAATACTTTTGCCGCAAAACCTAATGAATTCGCTTTATTTCCTAAACGCTTTAGTTCACTTTTTAAGTCATTAGGTTTTATATCCAGTCTTGATGAACTTTTAGCGCCTAATGCACTCGCAACTAAACGTTTTTTATCGTATTGCTCAATAAATCCCAGTAATTCTTCAATGACTTGATAGCGCCGCTCAACCGGTTTAAGTGTTTTCAGACGCTCAACAGACTGCTCTATCTGCACTGACAGCTTACCTAAATCGCGTTTATATAGAGGAAGTGAAATTTTGCTATCAATCCAGACTAAAAAACGTACATTACCTGAGGCATCGCTCAACCGTTGGTATTGCCCTCCGAGAATCGGCAAGTCAGATTTTGTATTTACTTTTACCACGCTACCACAGTCACCTAAATTATTAGTACAGAGATTGACGACTTTAAATACATCAATACGAATACTACTAATAAGATTTTCTAAGGCATCACGTCGTGCTTCATTTGCTGTATTGCCATAACCTAAACCCTTTATTTTTACGTATGCAGAAGATGTATTATTTGCACTTTTTATTGCGGGCTGTTGTTCAATTCCAGCACTGAGTTCATCCTTAACATACTGATTTTTTGTATGACTTATACCCGAAGGTTGCGTTGGTTTGCTTGGTTTAGACGTTGTCGTACAGGCAGTCAGTAGAATCGCAATAAGCACTGCATAAAATGGCTTCTTTAACACATTTACACCCTTTACTTAATTCATTATTTCAATGGTATTAACAGGATTATACACAGCCTCTATTTCTTTAGGAAAAGAAGCGTTGTTTAATTTAATAACGCGCCTTTACCTAAAGCTCTAACTTTCTAACCACTCATAAATTTCAGTCAATGCAGGGTCACATTTACTACAAGTCGTACCACACGCACCGCCCATATCTATTTTTGCGACTTTGCCTTTAGAAATCCATTTATTCAGCATGCCGCGTAATGCATCAGCATCCACATCAAAATGATTAGCCATCTCCGCCAGAGTCAACCGGTGTTGCTGCTTTAAATAATCGCGCAATTCAGATAATATCATGCCATCTCCTGTTGTTCAGCTCGTCTACCTGTTAGCCACAAGCCGAAAATCACCAGCGCAAAAATACTAACTAAACTAAGCACCCACGCTATCGATGATTCTTGGTGTGCGTTAATCGTTGCTAACTGATAAAAGATAGTCGCACTCATGTAGGCAATCCCCGTTGTCCAAAGCACAACAAAAATAGTCCAACCCGTTCCTGTTTCACGTTGAATGGCAGCGGTTGCAGCAACACACGGTGCATATAATAAAATAAACAATAAATAAGCAAATGCGCCCGCTTGACCATCAAAACGCGCCTGCATTTCACCAAAAGTTCCAGCACTCACTTCTTGTGCATCCGCAGCAACCTCTAAATTAGTCACATCGCCAATATTTAAACCCAGTGGGTCTAATAGGTTATCCGCAAGACCCATAAAGTTATCCGGGATCGTCATTAGCGCTTCTAGCATTGCGTCATTAAAATCAAACACAGTTTCTTCTTGCTCAATCCCTTCTTCTGCAAGCTGTGTGTAAAGTGCATCTAACGTTCCTACTACGGCTTCTTTAGCTAAAATACCGGTAAAAATCCCCACGGTTGCCGGCCAATTATCATCTCTAATCCCCATCGGTTTAAACACTGGGACTAAGCCGCGCCCAATTTCACTGAGCACTGATTTTTGGGTATTTTCTTTACCAAAACTGCCATCGATACCCAGTGAATTTAAAAAATTAAGCACTAATACCATCGGCACAATCACTTTACCGGCATTCACCAAAAAGCTTTTTAATCGATCCCAGGTACGAATCGCAATGCTCTGAAAAGTCGGCAAATGATAATTAGGTAATTCCATCACAAAAGGCGTCCCAGACCCTTTGAAAATGGTATGTCGCATAATCAATCCCGTTAAAACAGCAACAATAATTCCCAAAATATATAAAGAAAAAACAATATTCTGCCCACCGACAGGAAAAAATGCCGCCGCAAATAAGGCATATACAGGTAATCTTGCGCCGCAAGACATAAACGGGTTCATAATATTGGTTAGAATTCTATCGCGACGACTTTCTAAGGTACGCGTCGCCATAATCGCAGGGACATTACAGCCAAAACCCACAATCATCGGCACAAAGGATTTCCCCGGTAGTCCTATCATGCGCATAAAGCGATCAACCACAAAAGCCGCACGCGCCATGTAGCCGGAATCTTCTAATAATGACAAGACTAAAAATAAAAAACCAATAATCGGTATAAAGGTCGCGACGACTTGCACGCCACCACCTGCACCTTGCGCCAGTAAAACCACCAACCATTCAGGAAATGATAGGGCTTGTAGTAATAAGGCGAAGCTATCAACAAAAATGGCTTGTGCGGCTTGATCAAAAAAATCAATAAAAGCACTGCCAATATTAATGGTGATCATAAACATCAAATACATAACCATCAAGAAAATAGGAATACCTAAATAGCGATTTAAAACCCAGTCATCGATTTTATTCGTGGTATCACGGCTGATTTCATGTTTTTTATTAACACAGGCTTGGCTAATTTTATGCACCAATCCATAACGTGCATCGGCGGCTAAGATATCGATTTCTTCATTCGCCATCTCTTCAATATTAGCTTCCAGTTCTGCGGCTAATTGCTGTGCTTCTACCCCGGCTATTTTTTGTGCCAAAGTATCGCGCTCTAATAAGCGTATCGCTAACCAACGTAAATCACAGTTGTGTTGCAGCGCTTTTTCTTCTAACAGCAAAGATAAGGCAGTGATCGCTCGCTCTATTTCAGCGTGATACTTAACGTCTAAAATAGGCGTTGTTTGTGCAACGGTCGCCGCATTAATTTGTTGTTTTAATACTTTAATTCCTTGCCGTGTAGATGCGGAAACAGCAACCACTGGGCAGCCTAACTCTAAAGATAGCTGTTTAATATCAATGACCAAGCCACGTTGTTCTACTACATCCATCATGTTTAACACAACAATCATAGGCACACGCATCTCAATCAACTGAGAGCTTAAATATAAGTTACGCTCAATATTAGAGGCATCTAAAATATTAATCACTAAATCAGATTCTTTAGCCGCCACAAAATCTCTAGCGACTTGCTCATCCAGTGAAACTTCATTATCTGATTCTAAAGAGTAAGTGCCCGGCAAATCCACAACAGAAATTAGCACGCCATCCTGTGTGTACTCACCTGTTTTCTTTTCTACAGTAACGCCCGGCCAGTTGCCGACATGTTGTCGCGCGCCTGTTAAGGCATTAAACAAGGTGGTTTTTCCACAGTTAGGATTACCCACCACAGAAACTGTAAAATTTGCCTTCATGCGATCTTCTCTATACTTAATATATCTGCTTCATCTTTACGTAAAGTTAAAGAAAATCCGCGCAATGCAATTTCAATAGGGTCACCTAAAGGCGCAAAGCGCACAATCGAAAACTCAGTTCCAGGCGTTAAACCCATGGCTAATAAGCGTTTACGGTAAACACGTCCCTGCTTACTAAATCCTGAGACACGTCCTTTATCGCCTATTTTTAAATCTTTTATGCTGATATCCAATTCCTAACCCTCAAATCCATCTAATTGATAATCATTCTCATTAGTCAAATATATCACACCCCACTGCTTTCTTCAGTATTTTCTAGCACGCTCAAGTTCATACTTTATAATAGCCATCCAATCTTTTGTTGCGTATTACCTGCTTCACCTTATGATCCCTTACTTAGACCCTGACTACCCTAATCAAACTTTTCCCGCTCTAAGCGAGGCACTAACCGACCCCGATGGCTTATTAGCGGCAGGCGGTTGCCTTTCAGAAGAGCGCCTTCTAAGCGCCTATGCGAATGGCATTTTTCCTTGGTATGGCGAGGAAGACCCTATATTATGGTGGTCACCAGACCCGCGCTTAATCATCTTTCCAGACCAGCTGCATATTTCTAAAAGCTTAAAAAAAACCTTACGCAAACAACCATTTGCTATCACTTTTGATCAAGCTTTTGCCGATGTCATTGTTGCTTGCTCCCAACCCCGGGCCGGTGAAACAGGCACTTGGCTGAGTATAGAAATGCAAGCAGCTTATATTAATTTACATCAACAAGGTCACGCACATTCCATAGAAGCTTGGTGTGAAGGTCAATTAGTCGGCGGCTTATACGGCGTTGCAATCGGGGCCGTCTTTTTTGGAGAGTCTATGTTTCATACCCAAACCGATGCCTCTAAAATAGCGTTTGTTACACTCATTCAAAAACTCAGTGATTGGGGCTACCAATTAATTGACTGCCAAGTGCATTCTGAGCATTTAGTTAGCTTAGGCGCAGAAGAAATCCCTCGCCAACATTTTATGGGTTTACTTGAGCAATATAAAACAAAATCACCTAACGCACAGGCGTGGCAGCCATGATATCTATCCCGCTTTTTTTAGACGATAATCACCCTTGCAGCTATTTAGATAAAAGGAATGCACAATTTGCTTATGTGCACCCCGATTTTGCTTTAAGCACTGATATTTACTCCGCATTAATAGAACAAGGCTTTCGCCGCAGTGGTAACCACACTTACCAACCACAATGTGCGAGCTGTACTGCCTGCGTCCCTGTAAAATTAGCCGTGAATGATTTCACCCTTTCTCGGCAACAGCGTAGAACACTCAAGAAAAATAGCGACGTGCAAGTTAATATCAAACCGGCCGAATTTGATGAAGCCCATTTCAAACTGTATCAACATTATTTAAAGAACCGCCATGCGGATGGGGTAATGGAAAATTCCAGCAAAGAAGACTATCTATCTTTTTTTACATCAAGTTGGTGCGATACTTATTTCGTCGAATTTCTTATTGATGGTGAGCTCGCAGGTATTGCGGTTATCGATCATTTAAGTAATGGCTTATCTGCCGTTTATACTTTTTTTGATCCTAAATTTTCAGCCCGCAGTTTAGGCGTGTATGCGGTTTTATGGCAAATTGAGCATGCAAAATCACTGCAACTCGAAAACCTTTATTTAGGGTTTTGGATAGAGGATTGCCAAAAAATGTCTTACAAATCCAATTATCGACCGTTACAAGGTTTAATCGATCAACAGTGGCAAGATATTTAAACGTAATTCTGTGTATAATTTCGTAAAAATTCCCCTCTTAATTAAGGAACCCAAATGAGTAATGTTTTTAGTTTTACAGGCACTATTGGCAGAGATGCAGAAGTGAGATCAACGCCTAACGGTCAATCAGTATTAAATGTCACCGTTGCCAACAACACGGGCTTTGGTGATAGACAACAAACACTTTGGGTGAGAGTTGCTTTATGGGGTAAACGCGCCGAAGGATCTTTCCCTAGCTACCTAAAAAAAGGCCAGCAAGTATTTGTTTCAGGTGAATTAACACAAAGTGAATACCAAGCAAATGATGGTACAACACGTACTAGCTTAGAATTAAACGCGAATATTATTGATTTAGTTGGCGGCAAGCGTGCAGACCAAAATGCGCCGATGCAACAACAGCAGCAGCAACCACAACAAAATCGCCCACAAGCTGTACAACAGCCAGCACAACAAGCACCGCAGCAAGGTTATGGTGCTAATGATAGCTATGATGACGTGCCCTTCTGACCCTTACCTTATATACATTATGTAAATTATATTTTTAAGGCCATATATTTATGGCCTTTTTTATGATTTCATAAAATATTTGAATTACTTCCAAACACTCAAGGAATGAATTAAATAAGACTGAAGACGCCAAGCTTTTAGGATGCGGATTTAGATAAACACCTAACAAAAACATTGCTTTTAGTACAAATGCACTGAGCCCCGTTTTAATACTTAGACACTCCAATTTAGCACCGGAATACCGCAACATAAAAATGTAATTGCTTTACATCCGTACTGTTTTATCTGGTGATTTTACTAACCCCTCATTAGATTTAATGTTTTTATAAAAGGCCCTCCACTTTCCACTATTTTTGGTAGATTACTTCCAGCGCCATTTTTGTTGCACTCACATCATTGTTAATCAAATAGAGTCTATCTTTTTAGCTATGTCACCGTTAAGTGTGGATTTTTTTAATTACATTTGTTCTTAAAAGCCCTCTCCAAAGGGAGAGGGTTGGGTGAGGGGAAATAGAAAGTATGTTATCAATATTTCTTTCATATCTTTGTCAGTAATTAAGAGAAACTTGCAATATCTTATTTTAACTTCTCCCCACCCAAACCTCCCCAGCAAGGGAGGACTTTAAGAGTTGTTGTTTTTCCACACTTAACGGTGACATAGCCATCTTTTTTGCCTTACTCTCTATTAACTATGGATTTGAATGGATGGTTCTGACACAGTTTTTTCCATCGCGTTTTGCCATATAAACACCATCATCTGCTTGTTTAATTAATGCTTCATAATTTTCAGTCTTATCAGTACGCGTAGAAAAACCAATGCTAATACTGCCTTGCCAAACACCGCCACCTGTTGTTACTCTCAACTCAGAGACTTGTTTACGGGTAACTTCAGCAATATACATTCCTCCCTCTTGGTCAGTATTTGGACAAAGAATTAAAAATTCATCCCCCCCTAGACGGCAAACAATATCATCACTCCGTACTGCATGCTGAAGGGTTAAGGCTAACTCACGCAATACATCATCACCGGCATCATGACCATAGGTATCATTCACTTCTTTAAAGTGGTCAGCATCAATCATCATACAAGAGAGAGGGATACCTTCTTGTACAGATTCTTTCCATAAAGCAGAAAGCTGTCTTAAGGCATGACGACGATTAGGAAGCCCTGTTAAGACATCTGTTAACGAAAGTTCTTCCAATTGCAGATTAGCTTCTTGAAGATCTTTGGTTCTTTCCGCAACTTTCTCTTCTAGCGTTAAGTTTAATCTAACTAATGCTTTATTTCGTAAAGATACCTGATGAAACAGTCCATTCAGTGCGTTAAGTAAAGGTTCAGTTGCACTGTCTAATTCCTTTTCTTCCTTCTCATACGCCTCACTTGCACTTAAACCAGAGTTGATAGAGTCTATTTGTCTCGCCATATTTTGGTCAGACCCCAATATATGATAAGCAAGCCAATAAGTAAGAAATTTAAACAGACTTTCAGCACTTTTCACATTCTGTGGGGAAATTTCTCTATGTAAAGCGTTTACTTCTTGCAAAAATCCTTGATGTACTTGTATATGGGCTTCAAGGTGACGTGGATCGATACCTGCTTTTGCCATCATTGCTTCTTCATCTTGAAAATGAAATTGAGCGTAATTGGATAACTGCCCAAAAACCTCTTCAAGCTCATCAAAATGCAATTCATTTTTAGTCAGTCTATCTCCAAATCGATTAATAAGATCTACAAGATGATGATGTTGCTCATCTACCTCTACTAGGCCAGTAATAAAAGCCTTATCCCAATGAAATGATTCCATAATTTTTGTGTGTTGTATGTTAAAAATTTAATTACAAAGGGTAATTAATCTCGCCATATCTCAACTTTATTTCTGCCTGAATTTTTGGCTGAATATAAGGCCGAGTCGGCTTGACTAATCACCCCCAACAAAGATAACTTTGGATCCCACTCTGATAAACCAATGGAGCAAGTAATGTTTAAAGTCACTATATCATTAATTGTAATACTCAACGCCTGAATAGCTTTCCGTAATCGCTCCATAATAAACGCTGCGTGTTTAATTGATGTATCCGGCATACAAAAAAGAAATTCTTCACCGCCATAACGACCAATAGAATCATATTCCCTTAAGGAGTTAGTAAAGAGTTGAGCAATCCTTTTAAGTACTCTATCACCTGCTAAATGGCCATACTCATCATTAACTTTCTTGAAGAAATCTATATCAATAATTGCGATAGAATGTACTACCTGCTTCCTAAGCCCTCTTGAGTGTTCTTTTTCCAGCATTTGAAAAATCAACCCTCTATTAGGTATTCCTGTTAAAGCATCAATTTGAAAGCGGGTTGCGTTTAAGTTAAAAATAAATGCATTTAGACTCGATATAAAATCATCTTGTATTCTTGAAAAATGCATATAATCATCAATTTTTATTGATTGATTATCAAAATGTTTATTTAAAACGGATTTAGCGGCTGAATGTAGCTCGGCATGCAAGACACCCAGATCAATAAATAGAGAGCTTTCTATTAAGGCCTTATTTTTTCTGCAAAATACCAGCGCCCAAAAGAACACTGCTGATCATTCTGAATTAACTGATTATCATCAGGTAAATCGCAGATAATAATTTGGTGAATATTTTTCAACCATTGAACATGATCAAATAGAAGTGTTTCTGTGCTATCAGCAAGGTGCTGTATTTCTTCTTCTTGAAGATTAAAAGTAAACTTCACCTTCATACCTCTCTCTTGCTAGTCGCTTGTATACTGAAATAAAATTAATACTTTTCTGTCCATAACACTCACTATAAAATCAAGCTGTTAAAGACAATGTAATAATTTATTTAAAGTTTTTCGTGGTCCTACAATCTGTTTTAAAAGTATAGCACCCGAAAACTTATGGAGCTATCAATATAGTTGACCACGAACTGGTTCGAGTCGGGAGCTATCTTTCAATGTAAGATGTGGTTGCGACTGATTTTTACAACAGCGAGACCGAAATGGAATCAATATAAAGAATCACCAAACTAAAGGACTGTTAGGACAGAAATTGATTTATGAAAATTTACATTATCAGTATTAAGTAGGCTTAAGCTTTCTGATTCGTAAAGATCCTCCTACTCACCATTGCCAGTCTCTTTATTTCAGGCAAAAAAAAACGCTTAAAGTCACGAGGACTAAAAGCGTAAAAAATAAAATTAGATAACGAGGAGAAATCTATTTTATTGGGTACTACAAGGAGAATAAACTACTACATTTATAACTAAAAATTAGCTCTGCTGTAAACGTCCAGTAAAATGGATGTTACTTAAAATAGCAGAAACTGCAAAAATAACGGTTGATACAATAAAGGCACCAGAAATAAATCCAAAAATACCCGCAATGAATAATAAACCTACTAAAATATCTTTTTGTAAATCAGTCATGTGTGTTCCTTTATTTCTAAAATTGGGGTTGAATTAAGTAATTGAGTCTCACTATACAGCAGCACAAAAAACTGACAATACGAGCAATTATTATTAGTTTGTTTCCAAATAAGAAACAATAACCACTAACTACCGCTAGCCCTTATTAACTGTGACTTAGCTCTCCCACCTAATTTTATCATCCTGCCTTAAGCCTTTAATTTAACAACACAAAATGCCGACTAGCACACATATTTTTCTTATTTTCCCCATCAATAAGCCCCCTCTTTTTTAACTATGTTAAATATTCTTTGGCTTTTCTTTTTTATCAGCGCTTTTATCACCGCTTTATTCAAATTACTGTTTTTAAATGACCTACTCATCTTTAACCAAATCATGGCCGCCCTATTCGCCATGGCTAAAACTGCCTTTGAGATTTCATTAGGCTTAACCGGTGTGCTCGCTTTATGGCTGGGGTTTATGCGTATTGCCGAAAACAGTGGCTTTATACTGATTATCACGCGATGGCTTAGTCCCTTATTTTCTAAACTCATGCCAGAAGTCCCTGCCAACCACCCTGCTTTAGGCGCTATGGTTATGAATATTTCTGCTAATGCCTTAGGTTTAGATAATGCCGCCACGCCTTTAGGCATTAAAGCCATGCAGGAATTGCAAAAACTCAACCCTAATAAAGAAACCGCGAGTAATGCGCAAATTCTATTTTTAGTGATTAACACCTCTGCGGTGACTTTATTTCCCATTACGATTTTCACTTACCGCGCACAAATGGGAGCCGCGCAACCCACCGATGTTTTTATCCCAATTTTATTAGCAACTTACGTTTCTACTTTGGCGGGTTTATTAGCGGTGGCGAGTGTGCAAAAAATTAATTTATTAGATAAAACCATACTCAGTTATTTAACGGGGTTTACAGGTTTAGTCGCGGGCATCGTATATTATTTTTCTCAATTAAGTCAGCCCGATATGCTGATGCAATCCGCCTTATTGAGTAATTTAATACTCTTCAGTTTAATTATTGTTTTTATCTGCCACGCCGCTTATAAAAAAGTAGATGCCTATCAGGCCTTTATTGAAGGCGCAAAAGAAGGCTTCCAAACTGCGATTACGATTATTCCTTATTTAGTCGCTATGTTAGTGGCTATTGGTGTTTTTCGTGCCAGCGGCTGTTTGGATTTGTTGATGGATCTTTTGCGTTATGTTGTATTGCAAGCAGGCTTAGATACGCAATTTATTGATGCCATGCCTACTGCATTAATGAAGCCATTTAGTGGCAGTGGTGCGCGCGCAATGATGGTCGACACCATGCAAACCTTCGGCGCGGATTCGTTTGCAGGACGTTTATCTTCTATCGTACAAGGCAGCACTGAAACAACATTTTATGTACTCAGCGTTTACTTTGGCGCAGTGGGGATTAAAAATATTCGTCATGCTTTAGCTTGTGGGATAATAGCCGACCTCGCGGGTATTACAGCCGCTATTTTCATCGCTTATTGGTTTTTTGCATAATGTTAGTACATCTTAGAACGTTAGGTTGCCGCCTAAACGAAGCCGAACTTGAGAGCTGGGCGCAAGCCTTTCAACAAGCTGGGCACACCATCACCCGTGAACAAAACCAAGCAAATTTAGTGATTATTAATTCTTGCGCGGTCACACAAGATGCGGTGCGTAAATCACGCCAACTGATTCGCCGTATTCATAGAGACAACCCCAGCGCTAAAATTATCGCCAGTGGCTGTTATGTCACATTGAATGCCGATGAAGCAGCTGAACTATTAGGCGTTGATTTAATTATTGGTAATGCAGATAAAGATCGCTTAGTGGAAATGGCTTTAGCTGAATTAGAAATTCCGAGCATGCCGGCGATGTCTACTGAACCTGCCGCAATTTCCTTATTTAATCGTGGCCGTCAACGCGCTTTTATAAAGGTACAAGATGGCTGTCGCTATCGCTGTACTTTTTGTATTGTGACCGTTGCGCGTGGTGACGAAAAAAGCACACCGATCACACAAATTGTTGATGATATTAATCGTTTTGTAGCTCAAGGCGTTAAAGAGGTGATTTTAACCGGTGTGCATCTCGGCGGTTACGGTTCCGACATTCAACAGAATTTAGCCGAGCTAATTCAAGCGATTTTAGATGAGACCCATGTTCCGCGTTTACGTTTAGGCTCGTTAGAACCTTGGGATTTACCAGAAAACTTTTTTGATTTATTCAGTAACCCTCGCCTTATGCCGCACTTACACCTGCCCTTACAAAGTGGCTCTGATAGTGTATTAAAACGTATGGCAAGACGTTGTAAAACCGAAGAATTTACTCAGATCGTTGCAGAAGCCCGCGCAAAAGTACCCAATATCAATATCACTACCGATATTATTGTGGGCTTTCCTGGCGAAACAGAACAAGAATGGCAAGATAGCTTTAACTATATTAAAAGCATCATGTTTGGCCATATCCATATTTTCACCTATTCATTGCGTACGGGAACCAAAGCGGCCAGTTTGCCTGATCATGTAACCAATGCAGTCAAAAAACAGCGTAGCCAGCAGTTACATAAACTAGCTGAAACCATGAAAAACGATTTTTTCCAGCAAAATAAACAGAAACGCTTTAGTGTTTTGTGGGAAGGTCAAAAAGAAGAAATCAGCGAAACTCAGCATAAGATATTTGGTTATACGCCTAATTATTTACGTGTTGCGGCGGTAGTTAATAAAAGCCAAAATTACGAAAATCAATTATCTACTGTGCAGATAGAATCATTAGAAACTGATCATTTGCTTGCTCATATTATTGAATAAGCCCATTCAATGAGCGAACAACTTTTTTACGCGCTTAATGTTACTGCCCCTATACTAAGCTTATTACTATTGGGTATAGCCTTTAAGCGCTTAAAATTAATTGATGATAATTTTATACACACCGCTAACCGCTTAGTTTTTAATATCACCCTGCCCTGCATGCTATTTTTTGGCATTGCCAGCACACCACTAAGCCAATCGAATAATATTCCTTTATTTTTATTTGGGGCTATTTTTACGCTAATTATCGTAGCTCTGTTTTACGCTTTTAGTACTCTATTTATTCAGGCTGATAAACGCGGCACCTTTGTGCAAGGTGCGTTTAGAGGCAATTTAGGCATTATCGGCATTGCTTTAACAGTCAATGCGTATGGTCCGAAAGCACTTGCAGTTGCTAGCTTATATATGGCGATTATTTCACTCATCGACAACCCGCTCTCGGTGTTGCTATTAAAAAGCAAAGGCCAACCTTCTTTAAAATCAATTTTCACTAACCCCATTATTATTGCCGTTTGTTTAGGTTTGTTTTTTTCAAGCTTACATCTGCCTATCCCACAATTTACGCAGCAATCCGGTCAATATTTAGCACAGCTCACTTTACCGCTGGCACTAATTTGCATTGGCGGCAGTTTAAGCTGGCAAAACTTTCAGCGTAATCATTTAGATGTGATTACCGCAACGTTTTTCAAATTATTACTCATGCCGGCTATCGGTATCAGTATTGCCTATCAATTCAATTTTTCGGCTGATGAATTGGGCATGCTATATTTAATGTTATCTTCCCCCACGGCTGTTTCTAGTTATATTATGGCCAAGCAGATGACTAATCATGGTGCGATGGCCGCAGAAATAATCGCGTTAACCACGGCAATGAGTACTTTGGTTATTACCGCCGGTTTAGTGTTACTAAAAAGTCTGCAGATTATCTAATGCGTGTTGCTCTCGCTTATATTTTTATTGTTTTACTCTGGTCTACCACGCCGCTCGCTATCAAATGGAGTGCCGATGGCTCTAGCTTTATTTTTGGCGTCACTGCGCGCATGGGCATCGGTTTGCTATGCACTTTAGTCTTTATGTTATGTTTGCGCACACGACTGGTTTGGCATAGTCTTGCAAAACGCACGTATTTTGCCATCGCGCTACAGATTTATGGGGCGATGCTAAGTGTTTACTGGGGCGCACAATTTATTCCTTCGGGCTGGATTGCGGTTATTTTTGGACTCACTCCCTTTATTACCGCGCTACTTTCTGCGCTTTGGCTCTCTGAAAAAAGTTTAGGTAGAAAAAGTCTCTTTGCTTACAGCTTAGGTATTGCAGGGCTTGGCATCATGTTCTATTCTGCTTTCCAAATTAGCTTGCAATCTGCTTTAGCAATTATCGCCATTTTAATAGCCGCTTTTTTACAATCGTTTAGCGCGGTTTGGGTAAAGCGCTTACACTCTCAATTACCCGCACTAACTCAAGTGACCGGCGGATTACTGTTTGCCGTACCTTGGTATTTAGTGACTTGGTATTATTTAGATGGACAACTACCCAGCACACTACCACTGAAAAGCACCTTATCTATTTTATATTTAGGACTGATCGCCACACCGATTGGCTTTGCGCTGTATTATTATGTATTAACGCATCTAGCACCAACACGTGTTGCATTGATAACACTAATCACCCCTGTGTTATCCTTATTATTAGGTCACACCATCAACCAAGAAGACATCACTCTAAATATCATTATCGGTAGCGCACTCATTTTATCCGCGTTACTCATCCATAGTTTTAGCGGAAGTGGCAAAAAGAAAAACTAAGCCTTACTCACTTTAGCCTTAAACAATAGTAAAATAGCTGAAGTCTTATTTATTAAAAGTACCAAAACACCCTTATGAAAACACCTAAATGTCTTGAAGCATTGATTACTGAAGGCTTTATTGATGAAGTCATTCATCCATTAAAAAGCGGCAAAGAAGCCGATGTGTACGTCATACAATCCGAAGGTGAAATCCGTTGCGCAAAAGTCTATAAAGAAGCGAATAAACGCAACTTTCATACCCAAGCTTTATATCAAGAAGGCCGAAAAGTAAAAAATAGCCGCCAAGCGCGTGCTATGAAGAAAAAATCTGAATACGGCCGTAAACAACAAGAAGAGGTCTGGCAAAATACCGAAGTCGATGCATTGTATCGTTTGGCTGCCGCAGGGGTACGCGTTCCTACGCCGTATAACTTCATTGAAGGCATTTTATTAATGGAGCTGATTGCCGATGAACACGGCTCTGCTGCACCACGCTTAAATGATATCGAAATGAGCAGTGAGCAAGCGAAAGAATATCATGCAATACTTATTAAAGAAGTGGTCAGAATGTTATGTGCCGGTATGGTGCATGGCGATTTATCAGAATTTAATATCCTGATTGACACCCAAGGTCCTGTGATTATTGACTTACCGCAAGCCGTCGATGCTGCCGCTAATAATAATGCTGCACGCATGTTAGAACGCGATGTGAGTAACTTAGCCGCCTATTTTGGAAAATTTGCGCCCGAACTACTCAGCACGACCTATGGTAAAGAAATCTGGCAACTCTACCAAAGTGGGCATTTATCACCCGATATTAAATTAACAGGGTATTTCAAAGGCAATAACAAACAAGCCGATGTAAAAAGCATTATGCAAGAAATTGATGCCGCTCGTGAGGAAGCGATTCAACGTAAATATGAACAGGCGAATGAGGCGATATAATTACGCTTAATGTAATTTATCGTTCCCATGCTCCAGCGTGGGAATGCTGCCATTGACGCTCGGCGCCACAGAACGCAGAGCGTTCTCAGATGAGTTCCCACAGAGACCGTGGGAACTATAAAACCTTAAAAAAGTTGAATAACAATGCCAACTATCTCAATGTTTTATGGAATAATTATTCGCATGTATTATGCGCCTAGCGAACACCCCCCACCACATTTCCATGTGTATTATGCTGAATATAGAGCAAGTGTCGATATACGAACATGTGAAATGATAGAAGGAAACTTGCCAAAGAAACAAACGAAGCTAGTTTTAGCTTGGGCTGAATTGCACCAAGAAGACCTAGTGGCTGACTGGAACCTAGTTATGAATGGTGAAGAACCATTTAAAATACAACCACTTCAGTGAGATAAAAAAATGTACCCTTCCGTCATAAAAGCTATCCCTCAAGATAACTATCAAGTTTATATAGAGTTTGATAATAATGAATCTGGCATATTAAATATGCAACCCTATTTAAATTTTGGTGTTTTTAACAAAATTAAAGACTTAAACTTATTTTCAAAGGTTCGAGTTTCCTTTGACACAATTCAATGGGAAAACGGCATAGACCTTGACCCCCAGTTTGTATATGAGAAATGCGTAAAAGAAAGCACCTAAGCAACTCACTCATAAAACAGAATTAGCAAAAAAATACCCGTATGGAGCTTTACTGAATACGGGCACTTATTTGCTAATATTCTACTCTTGCGAAATATACTTTAAAATTTCTACTACTTGCTGTGGCGTCTCAGTGACAGCATAAGCAGCGGCATCGACTTCTTTGAGTGGATGCGTTAAGTCTTCAGCGTGCATTACAATAACAGGGATACCTAAGCCACTTGCCATACCTGCATCAAATGCGGCATTCCATTGACGATATTTATCGCCAAATCGCACCACAACGACATCAGAGCGTGAAATGTAGCTTTGCGTGCGAATAGCATTAATTTTTGCCGCTTTATGATCCTTCCAAAACGGTTTTTCTTCAGCGCCTAGGATTGCATCACCGACATTATCACTGGTGTCATGATCGGTAATCGGGTTTAACACTTCGATATCTAAATTTGCTTCTTCAATACCTTGCTTGATTTGCTCGCGCCAATCACTGTGAATTTCACCTGATAAATATATGGTATAAGCCATGAAGTATGTCCTACTAAAGTTTATTAAAATAATGCATCGTTCCCATGCTCCAGCGTGGGAATGCAGCCATGATGCTTTGCATCACGGAACGCAGAGCGTTCTCAGATGAGTTCCCACGGAGGCCGTGGGAACTATAAATAATGCAGTACTATTCGCCCGCAATCGCCATTTCTTCGATTAATACCGAACCAATACGCACATTTCCGCGGATGTCGATATCATTACCGATAGCAACAATATGCTGGAACATGTCTTTAAGGTTACCAGCGATAGTAATTTCTTCTACTGGATATTGAATAATGCCATTTTCTACCCAAAAACCGGATGCACCACGAGAATAATCACCAGTAACAGGATTAACGCCTTGCCCCATAAGTTCGGTGACTAACAAGCCGGTATTCATGGTTTGTAATAATTGCGTAAAATCTTGCTCGCCACTTTGCACACATAAGTTATGTACGCCACCTGCGTGACCAGTGCTTTCCATGCCTAATTTACGGGCGGCATAGCTGCTTAATAAATAAGTTTTTAGCGTGCCATCTTTAATAATATCGTGTGCTTGCGTCGCGATACCTTCGGAATCGTACATGGCACTGCCTAATGCGCCTAATAAATGCGGTTGCTCGTAGATATTCATAAATTCAGGAAACAGCTGTGTGTCTAAGCTATCGAGTAAAAATGAAGATTTACGGTACAAACTGCTACCGCTAATTGCACTTAACAAGGAACCGATCAAACTGCCCGCTATTTCTGCAGAGTATAAAACCGGCGCTTTACGTGTACTTAACTGCTGTGCACCTAAACGCTTAATGGTTCTTTCCGCAGCTTTTGTACCAATTTGTGCAGCATCTTCAATATTTTTCTGATCTCTTGCTACGGAGTACCAATAATCGCGCTCCATATTGCCATCACGTTCACCTAAAACCGAACAGCTTATAGAATGACGAGTAGACGCATAACCGTGCAAAAAACCTAAGCTATTACCCATCACATGCAAGCTTTCAAAGCTATCTACCGCTGCACCTTCTGAGTTGCTGATTTCTGCATCATATTGTCTTGCGCTGTCTTCACAACGGATAGCAATATCGACAGCATCATCAGCGTCTAATTGCCAAGGGTGATACAACTCTAAATCTTTAAATTCTGTGGCTAAACGTTTAGCATCCGGTAGACCTGCATACTTATCGTCATTGGTATATCGCGCAATACTACACGCCGCTGTTACTGTCTCTTTAATCGAGTTTAGCGATAAATCGGTGCTACTTGCTGAGCCTTTTTTCTGCCCAAAATAAACAGTAACGCCCAGTCCTTGAGAGCGGTGATGCTCTATGGTATCGACTTCACCTAGGCGCACATTAACCGATAAGCCGGTATCTACGCTTAAACCTGAACTTGCGCTCGTCGCACCTTGCTTTTTAGCTTCTGCTAAGGATTCTTGAATAATCGCTTCGAGTTGTTTAATTTCTTCTTGAGTTTGCATAATGTTTTTTTAGATAGAGAAAGTGTTGGGATTAAACCTGCGTGCCGCCGACGGTGAGGCTATCAATTTTTAAGCTCGGTTGCCCTACGCCTACTGGGACGCTTTGCCCTTCTTTTCCACAAGTTCCTACTCCACTATCTAACTCTAAATCATTACCGACCATACTGACTTGAGTCATTACTTCTGGGCCATTACCGATTAAGGTCGCCCCTTTAACCGCTTGCGTAATTTTTCCATTTTCAATTAAATAGGCTTCACTCGCAGAGAAAACAAATTTTCCTGAAGTAATATCGACTTGGCCACCGGAAAAATTCTTGGCATATAAGCCATTTTTAACCGAAGCAATAATTTCTTCTGGCTCACTTTCACCCGCTAACATATAGGTGTTAGTCATACGTGGCATCGGGGTATGCGCATAAGACTCACGACGACCATTTCCAGTCGATACAGTGCCCATCAAACGTGCATTAAGCTTATCTTGCATATAAGATTTTAAGATGCCATTTTCGATTAGCGTGGTGCACTGTGTTGGTGTACCTTCATCATCAATAGATAAAGAACCGCGTCTACCGTCTAAAGTACCATCATCAACAATAGTACAAAGCGATGACGCGACTTTCTCGCCCATTTTCCCACTAAATGCAGAGGTGCCTTTGCGATTAAAATCGCCTTCCAAGCCATGCCCGACGGCTTCATGTAACAAAATACCCGGCCAACCTGCGCCTAACACAACCTGCATTGTGCCTGCTGGTGCCGGAATCGCTTCTAAATTCACTAATGCCAATCTTACTGCTTCTTTTGCATAAGACATGGCTTTATCTTCATCTAAAAAATAACTGTAATCAGAGCGTGCGCCGCCACCCATACTGCCTTGCTCTCGCTCGCCATTTTCTTCAACAATCACTGTGACATTCATACGCACCAAAGGACGTACATCACCTGACAGAGATCCACCCACATTAGCGATTAAGATATGCTCTTGTACACCAACCATGCTGATAATGACTTGTTCAATACGCGTATCTAATTGGCGTGTTGCGACATCAATGCGGCGTAAGAAATCGACTTTTTCTTGATCTTTTAAAGATTTTAACGGATTAAGCGGTGCATACAGTTGCGGATATTGCTGTGCATTTGCTTTGATCGCTACTTTGGCATTTTGTCCTTGGCGTGCAATCGCGCGTACATTTTTCGCCGCTGCTAATAACACGTCTAGCTGGATCTTATCACTGTAAGCAAAGCCTGTTTTTTCACCAGATAAGGCACGAATACCCGCCCCTTGTTCTATACTGTAACTGCCGTCCTTAATAATGCCATCTTCTAAAACCCAAGACTCAAAATGACTGGCTTGAAAGTAAATATCACCATCATCAACTGCGCCTGTGACTAATTCATCCATAACGCGGTGAATGTCGGTTTCTTGTAGACCGGTTGGGACTAAAAGTGCTTGTTTAGCGAGCTGTATTCGTGTGTTTTCTGTCATTTATTTACAAATTAGTTGGCGGTGTTGAAGCACGGGAAAAGATTCACGTGTTTTATGTAGGCGAGTTAAATCAATATCTGCAATCGCAAACCCTGAGTCTTGTTTATGGCTATCCAGTATGCAGCCCCAAGGATCAACCACCATACTGTGGCCATAGGTTTGTCGGCCATTCACATGAAAGCCACCTTGGTTAGGCGCAATCACATAACATAGATTCTCAATGGCTCGTGCACGTAATAAGACTTCCCAGTGTGCTGCACCGGTTTTTTGAGTAAAGGCAGAAGGAATGATAAAAATTTCTACCCCTTGGTCTATTGAAGAGCGAAAAAACTCAGGAAAACGTAAGTCATAACAAATGGCAATGCCTACTTTGCCAAATGGAGTTTCGACAACAATAGGCTTATCGCCTTTAGCAATGCTTTTAGATTCACTATATTCTTCATCGCTATCAGGCACTTTTACATCAAATAAGTGAATTTTATCGTAACGCGCGACTTGCTTACCTTCTGCGTTATAAACTAAGCAGGCAGCAAACACTTTATTGTCATTACTAGGGTCAGCAATAGGTGATGTACCCGCAAAAATCCACACCGCATACTTTTTAGCTGTATTGGCTAAAAAATCTTGGATAACACCTGAACCTGGCTGTTCTTTATGCTGAATTTTGTCAAATTCATCATTGCCCATCAACGCAAAATTTTCTGGTAACGCGACTAACTTAGCGCCACGTTTAACTGCCTCAGCAATTAAACGCTCCGCTTCAATTAAGTTAGAGCTAACATTTGGGGATGATGCCATTTGTATGGCTGCACATAAACTCATATAAACTATCTCTTTTCTTTATAAATTATTCTACTATGCCGCTTTCAGGCACTATCTTAGCGGGCGACTTTAATTCGGGTCGTATTTTATCTTGTAAAAACGGCGTAAATAGCCTATCAACACTAACATCTTCCCAAGTTCCGGTGATATCGTAGCGTAAACTAAGCAATAGCCCACCAGCATGTTCATCACCGATAAAGGCTTTAGTAACCGAATTAGCGATATTGCCAATAATTGTACCAGCAATAGGGAACTTAGGCAGTACCGTGGCATTTAGGTCCACGTTATGTGTACTTAAATCCGTCTCCCCTGAAATGTAAATTTTTGCAGGCATCGCGTTAATATAAAGTTTAGACGTTTCCACATGCCCTCTATCTACGCTAAGGTCCGTGCGCATTTCTTTAAAGCTTAATCCTTCCAAGGTAATATCAGAAAAATCCATGCTCAGCCGGTCCATTAATTTCCACACATCTAAGCCTCCTAAAATACGCCCCAAGCCGGGTTCTACACCCAATAGCCGTCCCTTCTCTACCTGTAACCTCATTTCACCGGAAACATTTTCAGTCGAGAGCTTATACGGTGTATCTTGCCAATGTAAATCGAACTGAATATCCGCCTTTCCTTGATGTAAATTTTCTGAAAATTTTAAATTGCGTAACATCCTCCCAAAATTTTGATGCTTAAAATCCCCTTTAACCTGTGTTTTATCACCCTCTATTTGCGACCAGGCCCCCGATAAATCAAGTTTACTTTTTTCATTTAACAAGCTGAGCTGCTTTATTAACAAGCCATCTTTTGTTGGTTCTGTCTTTAAATTCAAACGTCCAAAATTTTTACCCTGATAATTAAGCTGTTCACTCTCTAGCTGTATTTTAGGAAGTTTATTGATTAAAAATGGCTCATCAGACTTTTCATCGCTTGCTTGCGCTTTTAATTTGCCTAATGCGGATAAGTTAAGCTTCGCTAGTTGGATATTTAATAATGACTGATTATCAAATTTTGTCGGGATAAAAAAGCTTCCTTGTGCAAATGGGCTATAAAATAACCCCTGCCAATTGGCATTAATTTGCTTCACATTAACATCTAATCTGTCTATTTCTGACGAGGTATTTTCATAAACAAAATGCCCGCCCATGATTCCTAATTCACCGAGATTAAGCTCTGCTGAGAGCTTATTTTTTTGTTGCGCGGTTTTAGAAAAGGGAGGAAAGTTAATCGCAATTCCCTCTAAATCAGTATAAACCTGTAATTTCCCATCCGCGGATGAATCTTTAGGCATTTGTAGATCTACTTTATAGTGACTCTGCCCCTCTGCAGTCTGCCAAAACTGACTGGGCTGATAGAGTGCTAATTGCTCAACATTAACTAGACCAGAGACTGCCGCATAGATGTTTTCGCTATCACTAGAAAGACCTGCTTCAGCAGGAAAGCCAAAAATCTGCGCCTGAAGATCATCACTGGCAACAGAATGCTCCGTTAGCAAGACCGTTCCATTTAAGTTTTTAAGCTTGATCTGCGAAGGCATAATCGTTGCTTCTGCGTGTTTTAATTTTGCCTTAATGGCAACATCGCTTTCTAGGCCTCTAAATAAAGGAATCTTTAAATCCAGATTTAAGGCAACATCACCCTGTAAAATAAAGTTTTTACTTACCCTAGCAGCACTATTCTTAAGTGGACTGCGCTTTAAATAATTAAACACATGCGGTAATTTCCCATCAATATCACCGTCAATATTAATATAGCGGCTACTATTCAATGATTTTATCGAAACACTAGCTGATTTTATCTTTGCTTCATCAGCCAATCCCTCATGAATTGCAACGGCTAAGCTTGATGAAAAAAATCGAACTTGCGCATTTATATCATGCAATGGCTTCCACGTAGTCGCGTACTGCAAATCAAGCTCATGCACATCAATCAATACTTCAAATACACCTTGATGCTCGATAAAAGGCATATCAGCTAACGCCCCCCTAACTAACACGCCTCCCTGTTTAACACTTCCAGATAAAAACGCATTATCTAGCCACTCAACAACACCGGGAGCCATAATTCCTACCGGTAGATATTTATGGATATTCGCGACATCCTTCCCATCGTAAAAATAAGTTCGCAAATCTAGTTCGGGAGGCAAACCACTTTTAGCTAATCTCACTTTTAGCTTATTCTTAGTTTTAATGTCCTGTGTATCTAATTGCAATTTCGCACTACTTAGAGCCCAATGTTCTGCATTTTGCTGCCAAAATATATCACCCTTGAGTTGTGTTAAATATAAAGGGCCACGAAATAGCTTATGAAAATGAACTCCTAGCTGTTCAGAGCCAAGACTCAGCTTACCCACCTTTTCTGTACCCAATAGCTTAAAACTCAGGTTTTGCACACCAGGTATGCCTTTATACGCTTTAAAGCTTAATTTATTAACACCCGCTTTTATTGAGAGTTTTTGTTCACTTAGCTGAGCATACAATTGCAATTGCTTTAGCTCCCCTTCTAAGGCTAAGGCTTTAGTCGGACTTCTTATTTCTTTAGGTAATAACGGATTACGGTTAATAATTTTACTGACATGCCCTAAATTCAAATACGGCACACTCATCGCCAATACCGATAGAGCGCCCTTGTCATCGCGCTGTAAAGCAAAGGCTACTTGAGAAAGCCGTAAAGTAATATTATGAGAACTAATATGGCTATTTTCTATTGCTATATTCCATCTATCCGTCTTATTTAACTTCAGATTTAAAGCCACATCATCCAGCTGTAAATGCTTCCATGCCTGTTTTTTATCTTGTAATAAGGCATTTCTCAAGTACACACTACCATTCAAGTCTACCATCTGTGTTTTATGCCACGTACTCCATAAGGAAAAATCACCATGCCCGCGTGTGATAGAAAAATTAAAGGGCAAATCGCCTGAATCTAAACGACTAAAGTTAATATTTTTACCCGTTGCAAATAATTCAGCATCTATACTTTCAGCGGTAAAAATATCCCCAGTAAAATCCATCATCAAACTCAGTGATGTTCCAACCTCCTTGGGCAATATGGCATTAATAGCCACTTTATGGCGGCCATTTGTATTATTAATAGATACATTAACTTTTTTAAGTTGGATCGGTTTCGTATGACGTTTTTTATCTTCCCATTGAATATCACTATCGATTAAATTGTATTGATTGCCTTGCATTAACCAGAGTGGTTCTTCTTCAGATTCTGGTGAGCTAGGTAAGCCAGAAATAGCAATCGCCCCTGACTCTAAACGTTTAACTGATAACTTTGCCCCGATTAAACTGACCTTCAGTGATTCTATCCAAGGTTTATAAATCAGATTACGCACGTCAAATGTGATTTGAATTTTTTTAAGCTGTAGCGCGGGTTTATTATTTTGCGCTGACAAAATTTGTAACTGGTATAAACCTAATTCTGGTATAAACCCATTTAGTACGGCTCTTACCGAACCGATAGTCACTGCTATTCCTAACTGTTCAGATAATACCGTTTCAATCTCTGGCTTGTAGCCTGAAACGTTATTTAAAGCAATCCGTACAACACTTATGCTGATAGCAAATAATATTAGGCCGCTGAATGCCATCGCTCGCATAATTTTGTGCATGCGCGTATTTATAACGGCACCACATCATATTGCTCTTGGGTATATTCAATCTCAGCTCTAAATTTAATACGAATGCTCAAAAATGCTTCTAATTCTGAAAGTACATCAGCCTCTTCATCTAGTAATTTTTCCACCACGGTATTAGAAGCAAGTACTAAAATTTGCTTCACATCATATTGCCGCACTTCACGAATGACTTCTCGGAAAATTTCCAAGCAAATCGTTTCTGCCGATTTTATTTCGCCCTTTCCGCCGCAAACTGCACAAGGTTCACACAAAATATGCGCTAAACTTTCACGGGTACGTTTACGCGTCATTTCTACTAAACCTAAAACAGACACTTCGGTAATTTTTGTTTTTGCATGACACTTATCCAGCGTTCTTTCTAAGGCCGATAAAACCAGCTTTTTATGCTCTTCGCTCTGCATATCAATAAAATCAATAATAATGATTCCACCTAAATTACGCAGTCTTAATTGACGAGAAATCGCTTGCGCCGCTTCTAAGTTGGTTTTAAAAATTGTTTCTTCTAAATTTTTCCCACCAACATAGCCACCGGTATTCACATCAACAGTCGTCATGGCTTCCGTTTGATCAAATACCAAATGACCACCCGATTTAAGCTTTACTTTATGATCCAATGCTTTTTCGATTTCATCTTCAATATTGTAAATATCAAATATAGGCCGCTCATTAGTGTAGTGTTCGATAATTGGCAACATACCGGGAACAAATTCCGTCGCAAATTCAATCAGTAATTTATGAGTTTTACGTGAATCAACTCTAATTTTTTCTATATTTTCATTATATAAATCACGTAAGGTTCGTACACTTAGCGGTAAATCACTATGAATTAATGTTTTCCTCGGTGCTGATTCAAGCCGTTCTTGAATTGATTTCCAGAGTTTTAATAAAAATAACATATCCGATTCTAAAACACTTTCATCGACACATTCTGCCGCAGTTCTCGCAATAAAAGCACCTGACTTGTGTTCTTCTTGAAATGCTTCTTGAAAATTTCTTAATCGTACGCGCTCATCCTCGCACTCAATACGTTGCGAAACCCCACCTTTTTCCGTGTCTGGCATATAAACCTGATAACGCGAAGGAATAGAAATTTCAGTCGTTAATCGCGCCCCTTTGCTACCGAGAGGGTCTTTGGTGATTTGTACAATAACCGCTTGGTTTTCAGTAAAATAATCTTCAATATTTTCAGAGTTTTTTGCTTCTAATTCACTATTAGACAAATCCGATAGATGTAAAAAAGCCGCACGCTCTAGTCCCACCTCCACAAAAACCGCTTGCATCCCTGGCAAAACACGACAAACCACACCTTTATATATATTACCCACCAATCCTAATTGGCGCGTACGCTCGACGATAATTTCTTGAATTATGCCATTTTCAGCAATTGCAACCCGCGTCTCTGGCGGTGTTACATTAATTAAAATTTCTTCACTCATTGAAAACACTGATTCCTTCATTAGCTAATAATTGAGCTGTTTCAAACAAGGGTAAACCCATAATCCCTGAAAAACTACCTTGAATAGATTGCACAAAAATACTTCCCAATCCTTGTATAGCATAAGCCCCTGCTTTATCAGCCGGCTCTCCTGTATGCCAATAGTTTATAATTTCTTGCTCTGAAAGTCGCCGAAATGTTACATCTGAAACACAGACACACTCCTGTACCTGTTCACCTCGGATAGATACCGCGCTATAAACCTTGTGCGTTTTTCCTGATAAAGCACTTAACATCCCCAGCGCATGGTCTAAATTATCCGGTTTCCCCATAATTTCCCCCTCTAAAACAACCGACGTATCTGCGGCCAAAACAATAGCACCTGCATTTTGCTGTTTAAACACAGCTAAGGATTTTTCATGTGCCACACGTAAGACGTAATCCATTGGCTTTTCATTCAATAACGGTGTTTCATCTATATCCGTTACTTGAATAGTATGAGCGAGTTGAATTTGCGTTAATAGTTCACTTCTTCGCGGTGATGCCGAAGCTAAAATTAGAGTTTTCATATTAGCGATGATAGGGGTGGTTATTAATAATACTCCACGCACGATAAATTTGTTCTGCCACAACAATACGCACAAGAGGGTGAGGAAAGGTTAGCTTAGATAAGCTCCACGATTCGCGCGCTAATTGTTTAACTGAATCAGCCAATCCTTCGGGCCCACCCACCAATAAAGCCACATCTTGACCGTTATCTAACCAGCCTGTCATTGCTGTTGCCAAATTAGCTGTTGTCCAGTTTTTACCCGGAATATCTAAGGTAACGATATGACAATGTTTAGGTAGCGCTGCCAACATGCGCTCCCCTTCATCACGGGTAATACGCTGTATATCACTGTTTTTTCCACGCTTTCCTGCGGGGATTTCTTTAAGAATAAGCTCACATTCACGCGGCATTCGCTTAGCATATTCTTCATAGCCCTGTTTTACCCAGCTAGGCATTTTTTGGCCCACAGAAATTAAATATATTCGCATAAATTAAATGAAAGAAACGTAAGGTGAAAAACAGAAAAGAAAGCTTAGTTTATTTAAGTTTTCTGCTATATTAGCTAATGTACTCATTCTCGCTAAAGCGGGATGTTAATGGCTCTATTCTATAATGATAAGCCCTCAGTTTCATACACTATATTAAAGGCGTTTAATAATGGAAATAAAATCATCTTTTCTTGGCACACAATCCGTTGATGCCGATACCATCATTACTTTCCCAAATGGAATCCCTGGGTTTGAAGAAGATACGCGTTTTAAGTTGTTTCACCAAGAAGGCAGTGAAGTCGTTTATTGGATGCAATCGCTTGATACTGATGAATTATTATTTTCAGTTGCTCAGCCATCGCATTTTAAAATCAACTACAGTTTTATTTTAACGGATGAAGAAGAAGCCTTATTAAAATTAGAAAATAATGAAGATATTCTTATTTTAATTATTCTACAAAAAACCGATGCCAGTGCTGAAAAACCGATCATCAAAGGTTCTATCACTTCACCTTTGATTATTAATGAAAAAACATTGCTGGGACTGCAAAAGCATTTACCCCGAGTAGATCAAAGTATCACACTCACAGATACTAGCCATGAAGTTAATGTGTTTGATGTATAAGTAGAGATCGGATTGAGGTGTCTAGCAATGATACCTCAATCACGTCCCTGCCTTCGTTTAAGCGATAACAAAACCCATCATCTGATAGCCAAATAAGACTAGACCACCCGCCATTAAGAACACATTAGTCACCACCGCAAAGGTAAAGTAACTATCAAAACGTCGCCAAATACTTAGCAATAATACAATTACAAACAAAGCGAGAAACTGGCCTAATTCCACACCTATATTAAATGCTAATAAATTCTGCCATAAACCTTCTTGCGGCATAGCAAACTCTTGCAATTTAGTAGCCAAACCAAAGCCATGAAATAAACCAAAGATACATACCGCTACTTTTGTATTGGGTTGGTAGTTAAATAATCGCTGAAAGCCACCTAAATTATCAAAGCCCTTATAAACAACCGATAAGCCAATAATGGCATCAATTAAATACGCATTGACCTGCATGTTAGCCAATACACCCGATAATAAAGTCAGACTATGGCCTAAAGTAAATAAACTGACATACAGTAAAATATCTTTTGTCTTAAATAAAAAGAAGATAACACCCACTAAAAATAGCAGATGATCATAGCCGGTCAGCATATGTTTAGCGCCTATATACATAAACGGTGCAAACTCTACGCCTTGAATAGTTGTTAAAAACTGCTGTGTATTTGCATCCACGCCATGCCCAAAAGCCAGCACAGGAAATAGTAAACTAAAAAAACCAAAGTAAATTTTCATTATTATTTTTTATAACCCAACTAATATAAAAAAAGCGATGTACTTATTCCCTTACGAGAAAAGTAAATCGCTTCTTTTAACACTGCTATTCAATAGCAATCACAGCTTAAAATGTTCGCCCAAAGCTCTCTTTATAACGTGCTTTAAACTGCTCCAAAGTAAAACTATGGTTTTGCGTACCATGATGCTCTATTTTTATAGAACCCAATAAAGAAGCAATACGCCCAGTATCTTCCCATTCGTAGTCATTCATAATGCCATACAGTAATCCTGCACGATACGCATCACCACAACCTGTTGGATCCTTTAGCTCTTTTGCTTTTGCTGAAGGAATATCAATACACTTGCCTTCAGTATAAATTTTAGAACCATCGCCGCCTAAGGTAATGATCAATGCATCCACTCTTTCTGCAATTTTCTCTAGGCTTAAGCCCGTCACTTCTTGCATAAGCGCTGATTCATAATCATTAAATGTTGCCCAAGTAGCTAAATCTAATAATTCCAATAGTTCATCACCACTGAACATAGGCATTCCCTGCCCAGGATCAAAAATAAACGGAACACCCGCATCTGCAAATTCTTGCGCATGTTGCTGCATTCCCTGTTTACCATCAGGTGACACTATGCCTATACTGATATTTTCAGTTTCAGGAATAGAATTTTGGTGTGATTCATTCATTGCACCTGGGTGAAATGCGGTAATCTGATTATCATCTTCGTCAGTCGTAATATAAGCTTGACCAGTAAATTCGCCATCTAGCTTATTAATATATTTAGCCGGAATATGGCACTGGCTTAACCACTGCGCATACGGTTCAAAATCATGTCCTACCGTTGCCATAATCAAAGGTTGCTCGCCTAATAACTTAAGGTTATAAGCAATATTCCCTGCGCATCCACCAAATTCACGGCGTATTGTTGGCACCAAAAAGCATACATTTAGCATATGTACTTTTTCAGGAAGAATATGGTTTTTAAATTTATCATGAAAAACCATAATCGTATCGTAAGCCATAGACCCACAAATTAGTGCACTCATTCTTTTACCTTTATTTAATTAAAATCATTGCCCATGTCATTGCTGTCACCCCTAGTGATAGCATAACTGCTGCAGAGCCAATATCTTTTGCTCTACCTGAAAGTTCATGGTGCTCAAGACCTATTCTATCAACAACCGCTTCAATCGCTGAATTTATTAATTCCGTTAAAAGCACAATTAATAAACTCATAATTAACAAGACACGCTCTACTGAATCATCTGTTAGCCAAAGTGCCGCAGGAATACCCACCACTGCCAATATAACTTCCTGTCTAAACGCTTCTTCATGACACCACGCCGCTTTAAATCCAGCGATTGAAAAAACACACGCATTAATAATACGCTTGATTCCCTTTGCATTTTGATTTGCCATTGTCCACAAAACCCTGTCAAGTAAAATAATTATTTATACAACACAAAAAAATTGCAACAAAAATAACATAAGCTATTGATATTTAAGACTGCTCAGTTATTGCTCAATTTAACAAAAAAACTTAAATCTCAGTCATTTAGAGCATTACCCTGCAAGCTATCCACAAAGTTATCCACATTTTTTGTGCATAACTTTTAAGCCTATTATTTCATTAACTTACAATATTATTCTTCAATCAACTTGGCATAATCGTCTGCATTCAGTAGCGCTTCCAAATCGGCTGTATTATTAACTTTTAAACGAAACAGCCAAGTATTGTGTGCATCTTCATTCACCAACTCTGGCTCATCTTCTAAGGCTTCATTCACCGCAATGATTTCGCCAGCCACAGGGCTAAACAAATCAGACGCTGTTTTAACCGATTCAACCACTGCGCATTGCTCTTTAGCGGCTAATTGACGCCCCACTTCGGGTAAATCAAAAAACACTAAATCACCTAATTCGCTTTGCGCAAAATCAGTAATACCGACGCTGACAATATCATCAACTTCTTGGTTAACCCATTCATGCGTTTCCGCATATTTTAGCTCTTCTGGAAAGTCAGACATGTTTTACTCGATTGCTCATTAAATAGGAGGTTTATTTTACTATTAAGCGCCGCAGAGAAATAGGCTTATTACGCATAAATTAACACTTTAAAAACAATTAAGTTTTAATCTGATAATTGTTTTTCCCATCATTTTTAACCTGATACATGGCTTGATCTGCATCTTTAATGAGCTCTTCAAAATTGGTTGACTTACTTATGCGTAAATCAGTCATACCAATACTCACACCCACAGACACTAACTCATTGGTATCATTTAAAGAAATAGGCTGACTAATACTCTCAAGCATTTTATTGGCAACCTCTGCTTTCAAGTTAACATCACGGCTATTCATTAAAATGATTAAAAACTCATCGCCACCTAAGCGACAAACGATATCACTGACTCGCACACACTTAAAGAGTCGTTCAGCGGCAATCGTTAACACTTGATCCCCCGCATAATGCCCGTAACTATCATTAATTTGCTTAAATCCATCAAGGTCTAATAATAAAAAACAGGCATTCGCCGACGGATTATTAGCTAGATAAGATTCAAATTGCATTTTAGCGGGGGCTCGACGTAACATTCCTGTCAGATGATCATAATAGGCTTCCCGCTTAACCACCTCCTCATTATGAACACGCTCTGTCACATCAAAAATAACACCCTCAAGCACTACCACTCCATTAGAATCTATCATCTTAGATAACAAGCAATGCATCCAACGTGGCGCGGCCCTACCTGCCTCAACCAAGGGAAAATCGCGTGTTTCTAAGTGATACGAGTCGAGCGCTTGTTTAATTAATAAAACAAATTCATCTTGCTGACCTAATAAACGTTTAAATAAGTCATTTGTAGTAAAACCCTCATTTGCTTGCTCAGTATTATTTAAAATACGCGTAAACGTTGAATTGTAATTTGACAAATATCCTTGCTCATCAAGCACAAACAAACCCGCACTTGATGAATTATAAATATGGCGTAATTGCTGTTCCGCTACTTCCACTTTTTTTCTTAATACACGCTCAGCATCAAACTGATTGCCCAAGGAATCTAATAAAGCATTAATATCTCTGCCTAAGCGCCCCAATTCATCCTGCTTATGAGAGTTTAATAGTGGAATACGCTTAACACTTCCCGCTTCAATCGCATGTAAGGTATTAGAAACATAAGAAAGAGGTGCTGAGACATGCCGTTTCACTTGCCATAAAATAATTAAGGTCGTCAGAGTAATCAGGCTAACTGAAATAATGATACTAAAAATAGTACTTTGCTTCGCCTTTTCTCGATTGTAGTTAACTGATGAATATAAAGATATTTTGCCAATTACCTCACCAACATTAAAAGGCGAAATAAGATCTCTAACAACACTCGTTCCTATCGGAAGCAGCTGCTTTTCCTGACTTAAAGAAAAACCCTCATGACTGGTGATCTCAACACGCTGTACAACCGTATTTTTTAATAAGCCAGAGAGGACATCTTGCGCAATTTGCTCATTTTTGGAATAAGCAGCGATTGAAGCTGTCAAGCTTACCGTATCTAACAGCTGATTCAGTGTTTGCTCTGTTTCAACGTGCGCATGTTCAGATTCATAATAATAAACAAGCCCTGCCGTTACAGCGGCTAGCAGTAACATAATGGATACCACTGTTAATACTAATTTATGGTGTAAGGGATGCATCCTTATATTTTCCATCACTATCCTTAATTACAAAGAGTATGCGCACTTCACTTTCTTTAAGCTGCTGATCATTAATATAAGCAATGGCATTCTTATTCGCTTTTACTTTATTAATAATATCAGCAGTATCTGATAATATTTCGGGTTGTGTTCTGTGCCCACTAAATTTAAGCCGCGCCCAATACGCATTAATTTGTGCAATCGGCCGGTCAGTTAAGTGCTTATAAAATGCCTGCCTTAAATCACTATTATCAATCGGGTAGGCTATCGCATTATCAGCTAATCCGCGTTTACGCCCCATATAAATTTCTTGCACGTCGCGCGCACTCATCACGGGGTTACTGTTTTGCAAGTTGCCAATCACCACAATGTCCGCAAACAAGGGTGAGGTAAATAATAGCAGTAAGGAGAGAGTAATAAATTTCATAGGCTTAAAATATGAAATCCACACCAACAGACCAAACATTCACTTGGCTTGGTTTTATTGAATCATCCAAATGCCGCCAGTAGGCAGCGCCATTCTCTTCAAACCAATAATGAACCCACTGGGTTTTTAAAGCTATTTTAGGATGTACATCCCAACGCGCGCCCAAGGAAAAAGATTGTTGTTTCGGTGTATTATTATTCACTGCCACATCTAAAAGCGACTGTATACCAAGCAATTGTGGATCAGCTACGATTGGTGTTGGAATATCAACGTGCTTATGAAAACCATGCGCAACGCCGTACACCGAATAGAATGTAAAATCAGAGAAGCGGCGACCGACACTCATATAGCCACTTAAAACATCACCGATTAATGACGTGTTTGATGCTAAATATGAAATTTCAGCATGCATTAACCAAACTGCATCGTCATAACGTGTACCCAATGATATATAGTGTAAATCAGTATCTTTAAGTGACACCTGCGGCGCGAGTTTAGATAAACTAGGCATCACTTGATTAAGCTGAGGACTATTAATCAAGCCAAGCAATGACTCGTTGGGGATTTCCGTATCAAAATGCTGATAATTATAAACCGCCTTAGTCAGCCAATTATCCGTTTCATAGGCTAGGCTAATGCCAGTCATTGGCATATCCATTTCAAACACACCTAGCCCAACAGAAAAATGATTCATCCCATAGCCGGCAAATGCTTTTACAGTTAAATACCCGGAATCAAGACTAAACTGCTTAGCAATATCAGCACCATCAAAATGGTAAGCTGAGATATTGACATAAAAATCATGCGGGGGGCGCATCCAAGGATAAGAAAAGCCTACATTACGATGCTCAGAGATTAAGAAAGTATCCAAGGCTAAGCGCCCTGCACGAATGTCTAAATCGTAAGCCGGTCGCCAGCTAATAAAAGCTAACTCTAAGTTTTGCTCAAAAAAATCACCCGCATGATCTCTTGCAATCCATTGCACCGTGGTATGTAACGAGTCGCTAAAATCAACATCTAGCTGTATGCCTAAACGTGAGTCTGTGGTGACTCCGCCTCCACCCTCACCTGATTTTGTAGCAGATTTTGTTTGTGTTCTATTTCTAATAAACCCCAGACTATTGGTATCCGTCCCCACATAACCAAAGCTACCAAATCCAGACACAGACCAGCCTGGGTATTGATCGTCTGCTTGAATTATTGGTGATAGCAAAAAAGCTATCAATAAAAGGGCTAGTTTTTTGGTCATTTAGCTAAATATTTAAGCGGCAGAAAATTAATTATTTTTTTTGAGGTATCTAACATAATAACCTAGTCTAAAGTTTCAATCCATTTATTCCATGCATTAATACAATCCATCCTTATAATAGGGTGATTCCTTTTATTCTCAGCACCACTATATAAATGATACGGACATTAATTAAACTCTATGGCTTACTGTTTCTATGCAGCTTTCATGTACTTGCAGAACCGGCACAACGTTTATCTAGTGTTTCTTTAGAGGAAGAAGTGCAAGAAACACTTGGCTTAGAAACCATTGAGCTTAAGGCATCTCTACGAAAAAATGAGAATACTAGTTTTGCCACACGGATTAATCTAAGCCCTTTATTACAACAGCGCAGTGATTACTTTGCACAGCTAGCTCTTTACGAAATAAGCCAGTTAAAAGTTAAACAAACTCAGGCAGAAGTTAAGCGGTTAAAAAAATTAGCCCATAATCAAGCTGTCTCATCACGTAAGCTATTAGTTCAGCAAAACCAATTAGCGATTTATTCAGCCGAACTAAACGCCGCTAAAAATAAATTACACTCACTATCAAGCCAATTTACTAGCCAGTGGGGAGTAAGCCTAACTAACTGGTTTTTGGCTGATAATGACCAACATTTTCAGCAACTCAATAAATTTAAACAGCATATTTATGTGCTTTATTTACCAAGCGAGCTATTAACTGCACCGGAAACTATTTTTATTCATCCCAGCAACCAGCGCATTCAGGCAAAAAAAGCCCAGCTTATCTCTAACGCACCGTCTTTGGGCAACGCTCAGCAAGCTGGCAATGCTTTTTTCTATTTAGCAGAGCAAACCACCCCATTAAGTAGGCGCGTTAATGCTTGGGTTCCTTTAAGCGCAGAACCTGAAAATGGCGTTATCATTCCGCAATCTGCTTTAGTTTGGCATTTAGGACAAAGTTTTGTGTATTTACAGCTTGATGATGAAAATTTTAAACGTGTCAAAATTAACCATAAAGTACGTGTCGATTCACATCACTATTTTATTCAACACGCGCTACAGACAAACGACCGCTTAGTTAGCTTAGGCGCACAAACTTTATTATCGGAAGAATTTCGCGGACAAATTCCTGCGGAAGATGACGACGATGACGATTAAATACATACTCTAATTTTATGCTTGCTTATTTAGTACGTTTTTCCATACGTTTTTACGGCATAGTGATTGCACTCGCCGTGCTTATTTTAATTTATGGTAGCTATCGTTTTGCGACGGCTGGCTTAGATATTTTTCCTGAGTTTTCTCCTAAGCAAATTGTTATTCAAACCGAGTCCCCTGGTTACTCTACGGAACAAGTGGAAATTTTAGTCACGCAACCTATTGAGTCGTCTTTACGTGGTCTCATCGGCATACAATCTATACGTTCCGAATCAATCCAAGGGCTTTCTATTATTACCGCTATTTTCGACGAAAATAGTGATATCTATCGCAATCGCCAATTAGTCACCGAGCGACTATCAAGTTTAGAATCTAAATTACCGCTAGGCGTGCAAGCACCAATTCCCGTTCCACTCACCTCCTCTTCCGCAACGGTATTAACTATTGGGCTAAATTCTGAGCATAAGGATTTAATGCAATTACGCGATTTAGTCGACACCTTATTAGTCCCACGGTTATTAGCCGTACCGGGTGTTGCTGATGTGAATATTTTTGGTGGTGATATTCGCCAAGTGCAAATTCAAATCGACCCTTTAAAGCTACAGCAATATAATCTTTCGGTGGATGAGGTTATTAAAGCAACGAGCCAGCTAACGAATTTACAAGGCGGTGGTTTTATAGAAAATAGCAATCAACGCTTTACTTTGCAAGTAACGGGGCTTGCAACCACACCGGAAGTTCTACAGCAAAGCGTTATTAAATACAGCACAGAACAGTCTTTATTTTTAAGCGATATTGCAGAGGTTAAATACGCGGCAGAACCAGCGATTGGCGCAGCACAAATCATGGGAAAAACCGGCATAGTGATGATGGTGATAGGCCAATTTGGCGCTAACACCCTCACTGTTTCAAACAATGTTGAACAAGCACTGGCTGAATTTTCACCTTTATTTGCAGAACAACAAGTAGACTTCTATTCACATTTATTTCGCCCTGCTGATTATATTAAAAATTCGCTGAATAACCTGTCGAGCCATTTATTATTAGGTGGATTCTTTGTCCTGCTTATTTTGTATTTATTTTTATACAATCTACGTACCGCCTTTATTTCTGCTATTGCTATCCCTGTTTCGCTGATCAGTGCGGTATTAATTTTAATAGAAATGCAGATTAACCTTAATATTATGGTATTAGGTGGATTAGCGATTGCTTTAGGTGAAGTGGTTGATGATGCCATTATTGATACCGAAAATATTTTCCGCCGTTTGCGAGAAAATCGCTTATTAGAACAACCTTTAGCCACGCATGAAGTGGTTTATTCTGCCTCTATGGAAGTTCGTAGTTCTGTGGTTTATGCCAGCTTTATTGTTGCTCTGGTGTTTGTACCTTTATTAACCTTAAGTGGTGTTGCCGGTCGATTATTTGCGCCTTTAGGTTATTCTTATATTTTAGCTATTTTGATGTCACTTGTGGTTGCGCTATCGCTAACGCCAGCCCTTTGCTATTTGCTATTAAGTAAAAATAGTTCGCTAGAGAAATCACCGCCACTGATTGATTATTTAGCCCCTCGTTATATTGCCTTATTGCAATTTACTTCACGGCATAGTCAGCGCATTATTTTAATCTGTCTGATTATATCAGCGGCGGCAATCCTTCAGTTCTCTACGCTAGGTCATAAATTTTTACCTGAGTTGCGCGAAGGCCACTATATAGTGCATACCACCAGCATGCCAGGGACGTCATTGCAAGAATCTATCCGCCAGGGTAGCCAACTCACTGAACAGTTTAAAAAAATCCCACAAATTGAATCTATCTCACAATGGGCAGGACGTGCAGAACGTGGGGCCGATACTTATGGCAGTCATTACAGTGAGTTTGAAGTACGCTTAAAGCCACTATCAGGAAAACAACAGCAATCCGTTTTAGAACAGTTGCGTGATATTTTAGAAAATTTCCCCGGTATTTTATTTGAAGCCAACACCTTTTTAACCGAGCGAGTTGATGAGACTATTTCAGGTTATACCTCTCCCGTGGTGGTTAATATCTATGGTAACGATTTAAACGAGCTGGATAAAAAAGCACAAGAAGTTGCCGGTGTTATGCGTTCAATTTCAGGTGCAGCCGATGTACAACTACGCTCTCCACCAGGAACGCCTTTAATTCAAATACAGCTCGATCAACAAAAACTAAACTTTTGGGGAGTACAACCCAGCGCTGTATTGCAAACAGTACAAGCGGCTTATGACGGCATTAAAATTGGCACGCATTTATCGGGTAATCAAAAAAGTGCCATCACTGTCACTTTAAAACCGGAATTACGTAGCCAAACAGATAGCATAATGCAACTTCCTATTAGAACCCTCGCTGGTCAATTAATCAGCTTAGGCCAAGTAGCTACTATCCAGCATAACTCGGGGCGTTATAATATTTTGCATCAAAATGCACAGCGCAGACAAAGCATAACCTGTAATGTTACCGACCGTGATATGGATGCATTTATACTCGAATTAAAACAAAAAGTTCATGATGGCATTCGCTTTAACGGTCATATTTATCCTGAATTTACCGGCGCGGCAATCGAGCAAGCACAAGCAAAAAATGATCTGATTTTACATTCGCTACTCGCTAGCATCGGCGTGTTACTTTTGGTTTATATTGCTATCGGCAACCTTCGCCATGTCGCTATCACACTCATCAATATTCCCTTTTCGTTAATCGGTGGCATTATCGCGGTTATATTACTTAACGATAGCTTATCGGTTGGCTCTATCATCGGCTTTATTACGCTGTTTGGTATTACCGTGCGTAATAGTATTATGTTACTTTCACATTACCAATATTTAGTCGAGCAAGAAAAACTGCCTTGGAATCATGAAACAGCCTTCAAAGGCGCACAAGAGCGCTTACCTTCTATTTTAATGACAGCGCTAGTAACCGCGTTAGCCATGGCACCTATTGCTTTTAATAGTGACAATCCGGGGCTAGAAATCATGGGACCGATGGCGGCTATTATTATTGGCGGTTTAGCGTCATCTACTTTTTTAAATCTATTATTACTGCCATTAATGCTCTTAAAATATGGTAAATTCAAACACTAGCTTATTTTCACTGACTCAGAAAACCTTATGAAAGATAAAATTCTAATTGTGGGTGGTGCCGGTTATATCGGTGCTCACATGGCAAAAATGTTAGCTAATTCTAATCATGAAGTGGTTATTTTAGATAACTTATCCACCGGGTTTCGTCACTTGGCAAAATATGGTGAATTAGTGGTTGGTGATTTAGCCGATACACATTTATTAGAGAATTTATTCCGTAGCCATGACTTTTCTGGCGTCATTCATTTTGCAGCGAATAGTTTAGTGGGTGAATCGATGGCTAATCCCGCAAAATATTATCGAAATAATGTCGCTGGTACGCTGAATTTATTAGATGTAATGTTACGCCACGAAGTGAAAAATTTGATATTTTCATCAACTGCGGCTACTTTTGGCGAGCCCGAATACACACCTATAGATGAAAAACATCCACAGCGTCCGATTAACACGTATGGTACAACAAAGTTAATGGTTGAAACCATATTGCAAGACTATGCAAACGCTTACGGCTTTAACTCAGTTTGCTTACGCTATTTTAATGCCTGCGGTGCTGACCCCGAAGGTGAATTAGGCGAGTGTCATGAGCCAGAAACGCATTTAATTCCACTTATCTTACAAGCCGCTTCAGGTAAGCGTGATGCCATCACTGTTTTTGGGCGTGATTATCCGACTGAAGACGGTACTTGCATACGTGATTATATTCATATTAATGACTTATGTAGCGCGCATGCACTCGCCCTTGCCGCACTAATATCTAAAGAAAAATCAGGGGCATTAACTTACAACCTAGGCAATGGTTCTGGCTTTTCTGTGCAGCAAGTTTTAGATGTTGTGCAAGCGGTTGTTGCTGAAGACAATTATCATGTAACGGTTTTATCCGGCGAGCGACGTGCAGGTGATCCGGCTGTTTTAGTCGCTGATGCGCAAAAAGCAAAAACCGAATTGAACTGGCAACCTGTTTTTAATAATTTAGAAACTATCGTGCGTCATGCCTGGGCTTGGGAAAAGCAGCAACGTAATCTAAACTAAAAAATCATGAAACCAAGCCACCCTTTTAACTCTTACTCCTTTAAAAATGATGCCTGTTGATATCTTACTTACCTTAGTTCTTACCACATTGATTCAGTCTTTATTTGGTGTGGGTATTCTTTTATTTGGCACGCCGATATTGCTGTTACTAGGGTATGAATTTAGCTTTGCGCTTACAGTTTTATTGCCTATTTCCATCTCAGTTAATTTATTGCAAATTATTAAACACTACCAATATATTGACTTAAAAATATATAAAAATACTTTGTGTTACAGCATTCCTTTTATCGTGTTATTTTTGGTGATAATCACTAATATTAAAATCAATATTAGTTTACTCGTAGGGTTCTTTTTAATTTTAGTCGCGGCAAAAAATTTCTTTCCTACACTCGATAAAAAGCTTTCATCACTTATTCAATATGAACGATCTTATCTAGCCATAACGGGGATTATTCATGGCGTCAGTAACTTAGGTGGTTCATTATTAACTGCATTAGTTCATAAACAAGAGTTACCTAAGCATAATGCACGCGTTACTGTTGCGCTCTGCTATGCGAGCTTTGCAGTGATTCAACTCATTACCTTGTTTTTTATTGGTTTTGATTCTGGGCTCAGCTACTCTACGCAAATGACCCTATTACAAATTTCGATCGTGGTATTTTTGCTTACCGAAGAGCTGGTCTACAAGCAAATTGATAATACAAAATACACACAAATATTTGCTCTTTTTCTTGCCTTATCTGGCGGTTTACTGCTATTTAAAGCATTTTAATTTCTTAAAACAATAATAAAAAATGGAAAAACTATGAACACTTACTTAAGACGCATTGCGAATTATTTTTTAATTGGTATTTTTGCATTTATCCCCATAGTGGTTATTTTGCAGATCGTTTTATTTATGAAAGATCTGATCGCTAACTCATTCCAGCTCGTTTATGGTTACTGGGATAACTATTTAATAACCGGCATTATTTTTATATTAAGTTTTTCACTGTTTGTATATGTTGGTTACCGTTTACAGCGTATGGGAGGCTCTTGGCTTATTGCCTTGATTGATGGCGCAGTTAACCGTATTCCGGTACTGAATACTATTTATCGCGTAACTAAAAAAGTGGTAAATTTATTTTCTGGGCACGAACACAAAGAATCACGAGAAGTGGTTTTTACGGAATACCCTAAAGAAGATGTTTGGGTGCCTGCTTATGTAACGAATAAAGAAAAGGACATGTATATTTTATTCATCCCTACCTCACCTAATCCGACCTCAGGATTTACTGTAATTGTGCATGAATCAAAAATTATTAAATCTAATATGTCGATAGAAGAAGCTACCAGTTTTATTGTTAGTGTAGGCGTAGATTTCAATCATCATGATGATTTACAGCAATTACGCCCTAAAGCCTAAATTAAACCGCCCTTTCTCTTTCTCAAGCTTTCTGTTCCAGCAATAAGGCTTGAATATCTTCACTGGATAAAGGGCGACTAAATAAATAACCTTGATACACATCACACAGTCTGTCTTTTAAAAATGTAAGCTGCTCTTCAGTTTCTACCCCTTCCGCAACCAAATGTAAATTAAGACTTTTAGCCAAAGAAATAATCGCAGTACAAATTGCCGCATCTTCTATATTGCTATCACAATAATCAACAAATGCTTTATCTATTTTTAAAGTATCGATAGGGAACTTTTTAAGATAACTCATCGATGAATACCCCGTACCAAAATCATCAATAGCAAATTTAATGCCTAATTTTTTTAGCTTGTTCATTACTTCAACACATTTTTCAGCATTATTAGCTAATACCGTTTCAGTAATTTCAAACTCTAAGTAATGCCCATCTATTTGATGTTTTAATAATAAATCATTCACGTGTTGATCAAAATTATTCACAAGAAAATCACGCCCAGAAATATTTACCGACACATAAAAATCACTAATCGCGTGCACCTGCGTCCAAGCTTTAATTTGCTGGCACACCTCATCTAACATCCATAAGGTCACTTCTTCCATCAATGATGACTCTTCTAAAATAGGAATAAAAATTGCGGGAGAGATTGAGCCTTCTGTTGGATGATCCCAGCGCATTAATGCTTCCATACTTTGAATGCTATTATTCTGACAATTAACCTTGGGTTGATAAAGCATAAAAAACTGTTTTTTCTCTAGGGCAAGACGTAACTCTGCCTCGTAAAAAAAACGTTCATTCGCCTTTTCCTCCATTTCTGGCATGAAAAAACAAAACGTATTCCGACCTTCCTTTTTCGCAGCATATAACGCCATATCCGCTTGCTGCACCAACTGTTCATGACGCATATTTTTAGCTGAACTTACCGCAATTCCTATGCTAGTTCGAATAGCCAATTCAGTGCCCTCATAACTAAAACTAGCCCGAATCTCGCTTAAAATACCTTCTGCTTTTTTGCTAATAATGGATTGTTTACTCAAATTAGGAAATAAAATAATAAATTCATCCCCTCCCCAGCGACAAATAACATCTCTCTCTCTTACTTGTTTATTTAATCGAGCAGAAAATTCTTTTAAAACAGCATCACCCGCTTTATGCCCTAAATTATCATTAATGCCCTTAAACTGATCTAAGTCTAAAAACATCAAAGTAAGCTGCGTATTATGTCGACTAGAAAAATCTATTTCTTGCTGCAAGCGCTTGATAAAAAAACTTCGATTATAAAGACCGGTAAGTGAGTCATTGTAGGCCAGTTTAGTCATTTTCTCTTGTAACTTAATTTGCTGAGTAATGTCTCTAATATGAAAATTAAACTCTTTTACCTTGTTAGTGCTTAGCGTAACCTTAGTGATAGTCAATTCGGCATTAAACAACACACCATGCATTCTTACTAACACTAATTTATTATGATTATTCAAACTTAAACGATTATCCGTAGAAAAACCATCCTCTAAGCCTTTTTTAAAGGCTGATTTTTTCTCATCTGGAACAAAATAATCAATAAAGCTTCTATCTTTTATTCTCTGTTGACTATAGCCAAAGCATTTTTCTGCGGCCGGATTAAATTCTTTAATATCCCCCTGCTTATCAACCACAATAATACAATCCAATGACGTTGATAAAATAGCATCACGCCTCACTTCACTCGTCTTAAAAGAATTAATCGCAGTTTCCCTTTCTGTTATTTCTTCATTCACCCGAGAGAGTACTTGATTATATTGTGTTGCAATTTGTCCTGCTTCAGTAAATGGTTCCACATTCACCTGCGTAGAAAAATCACCTTTCTCACTATGCTTGACCATTTCATTAAATAATTCTAATGTTTCTGTACTAGCGCCATGCTCTGACACATTTAAGCCTACTGTTTCGTCTCTCAAGCTCACCCTTAAAGGATGAAATTTATTAATCAATTTCAACCCATAATAACTGATGCTAAACGCATAGAGTCCAATAACAATAACGCCTAAAAGTTGAATTAAAAATTGCTGAATAAAATCTAAATTTGAACTTAAAGACTGTCCGTCTACAAATAATGAAAGTGCCAATGTTCCCCATATGCCACAAAATAAATGTACGGGCACCACATTAATTGCATCATCTATTTTATATTTTTCTAATTCTCTTTCTCCAATGACAACTAATATCCCCGCAATAATCGCAATAAATATGGTTTCTAAAGGCATCATAAAATGACATCCCGCAGTAATAGCTACCAGCCCCCCTAATACCCCATTAATCGCCGCTTCAGCATCAATCGTTTTTTTAATTCTATACTGAAAGCTAATCGCACTTAAGCCTGAAAAAATTGCAGCTAAACACGTATTAAGTACAATCAAAGGTATCTTATTTGTGACAGCAAGTGTGCTACCTGCATTAAATCCAAACCAGCCAAACCATAATAAAATCACACCTAAAACAGAGAACGTTAAGTTATTTCCTTGTATTTTTCGTCCATTTTCTGAAAATCGTCCCGTTCTGGGGCCTATAATAATAATTGCAGCTAGAGCAACCCAACCACCAACAGAATGCACAACTGTCGATCCTGCAAAATCAATAAAGCCTTTTTTCCCTAACCAACCCGTTAATTCACCATCTAATACGCCAGCCCATGCCCAATGTCCAATAATAGGGTAAATACAGACTGATGTCAGTGCAGATACCCACATATAACCGAAAAAGCTCATACGCTCTGCAACAGCCCCGGAAACAATAGTAATCGCTGTTCCACAAAACATCATTTGAAAAGTAAAAAAAGCTAAAGTTTTAGGCTGAAAATCACCACTAAAAAAGAAATGAGTTGTTCCAAACAAGCCGTGCATAGAAGACCCAAACATAATGCCATAACCTAAAGTCCAAAAAATAGCACTACAAAGACAAAGGTCCATTAAATTTTTAATGGCAACATTAATACTATTTTTACTTCTTACCATTCCCGTTTCTAAACAGGTAAAGCCAGCTTGCATTAACAAAACAAAAGCGGAGGCAATTATAATCCAGACTATATCTTGCATAGCTATATCCCTTCCATCAAATATCTCACATTATTATTTAATAACGAACAATTATTGTATAGGAAGGAAGTAATACGTATCCTGCCTTTTTATTCTAAATCCATATTTAGTTTAGCTCACATCGTAGTAGTACTATTAAGTACTACTACGATGATCAATTAAAACTGAATGACTAAATTTTAGACAAAAAAAAGGAGGGACTGCACAAATACAGTCCCTCCTTTACTTCATTAAAATCTAAAAATACGACTCTTTAGAAGTTAATGTAAATTTGCTTAAGGTTTTTAACACTGGCAACAGCGGCTTCCATGTGCATAGATGCTTCGCCCATATCATCGCCTTTAAGTGCTTTACGTGATAATCTAAGGTGCTTATTCGACTCTTGTTTTGCTCTATTAACAGTCGCACTTTCAATTTTATTCATTGCTTGTTTAGCTTTTTTCATTAAAGCTAAAACTTCTTTTGGCTCAACACCTGAGTTTAAAGCATCAGAAGCCGCTTCAATTGCAAGAATTGAACCATCAAATGCTTCAAGAACCTGAGCGTCTGTTTGATGTTGAATTTTTGCGCCTTTTTTCGGCTCAGCTGCTGTTACAGTAGGTGCTACAGCCATCATTGCAGTGCTAAGAGATAAAGCTAATGCTACTTTTTTTAGTGAATTCATAAAATATAGTGTCCTTGTATAAATGTTATTGTTTAAATATTATTTGTATTACTTACAAAAAACCTTTAGGCAAGCAAGCCTGTATTATCGGTGAGATCACTGAAAAATATCATAAAGGGCAGAGATAAATCGCAACCAAATTAAATTCAGTACGTTTTAAAACTCTTTAGCGGAGAATAATTACCGCGTATTTGTTAGTTCAAAAAAAAACGAGGCATTATTACTAATCACCTCGTTTCTTATCATCAGAAAGCTAATAATTTAGCTCACTAATAAAATCTTACATGAAATCATGGTACATAGTTTTAATTTTTTTGTATAAAACTAAAGCTTTTTCCATTTCTACAAGAGCTTTTTCTTGATCGCCTTTTTTGTAGTAACGACGTGCTTTAGATAATTTGCCTAATGCTTTTTCACGTGTGCTGTAAGTTGTTGCACTTTCGATTGTTTTTGTGAATTGCTTTGTTGTTTTTAATACTGCTAAAACACTTTTTACATCACCACCAGCTTTAATTGCTTCTAATGCAAGTTCCGCTTGCTCTAGCGTATCATCAATTGCTTGAACTGCTTCAGCAGCTGTTTGGTGTGCAATTTTCCCAGCCATCGCAGTAGGAGCAACAGACATCATTGCCGTGCTAAGAGAAAGTGCTAGTACTAATTTTCTTAATAAACTCATAGAGAGTATCCTTGTATAAATGTTGTTATTGTAATTTTAAGTGTGAACAATATAGTGCCCACTACTGTACCTAAAAATATTTATGCACAATCTGTATCATAGCATAAAAAAAGCAATTCAGCCCTCCACAAGACCTTAGTATAACGAAGGTTAATACTTATTTGGTTACTTTTTTCTCAGCCTTAACTTCAGCTTCTACAGTAATCACTTTTAACGCATTAGTCCCGCCTTTTTTGCCTGTTAAATCACCCTGCGTAACAATATAAGTATCGCCACATTGGGCATACTTTAAGCTCTGTAATATTGCCAGTGCGGCTTGATTAATACTTTTTTTCTCGTTTTTCATCCCTAAGAAAACAGGAATCACTCCACGATACAATGTCACTTTTCCTAAAGTGGATTCATCATTACTAAAGGCAAAAATAGGCAGCCCCGAGCTAATACGTGACATCCATAAAGGCGCAGAACCTGATTGTGTTAAAGCAATAATACCTTGCACATTCATATGATTTGCCATATACATAGCACCCATTGCAATCGCTACATCTATACGATCAAATTGCGTATCTACTCTATGTTTAGACACTCGGACACTGCTTTGTTTTTCTGTTTCCAAACAAACACGTGACATCGCCTCGACTGTTTGCACGGGGTATTTACCCATCGCAGTTTCAGCTGAAAGCATAATCGCATCAGTGCCATCCACCACAGCATTTGCCACATCAAAAACTTCTGCACGTGTTGGAATGGCATTTTCAATCATCGATTCCATCATTTGCGTTGCAGTAATGACTGCGCGATCTAATTTCCGTGCTCTTTTAATTAATTGTTTTTGTGCGGCAGGCAAGTTCGCATCGCCAATTTCAACCCCCAAGTCACCCCGAGCAACCATAATAGCATCCGAAGCGAGAATGATTTCATCCATCGCTTCCATCGCCTCTGCTCGCTCCATTTTTGCAATGAGACTTGCCGAGCAACCTGCCTTATCCAATAACTCACGCGCTTCATGCATATCAGCCGCTGAACGCGGAAAAGAAATAGCAACAAAATCTGCTTTAATTTTGGCAATCGTTTTAATATCTTTTTTATCTTTATCCGTTAAAGCGGATGCAGATAGGCCCCCTCCTAATAAATTGATACCTTTATTATTAGATAACTCACCGCCGACAATAACAGTACAGCTAACACGCCCTTTCTCAACTTTATCAACTTCTAAAACAATACGCCCATCATCTAATAGCAATCGACCGCCAGGTTTTACTTCACGAGATAGTGGCTTATACGTAATACCCACTTGCCCATGGTCACCTTCGTCTTCGCTTAAATTAATATCTAATGCAAAATACTGACCTTCATTTAACCAAACTTTGTCATTAGCAAAGCGTGCAATACGAATTTTTGGTCCTTGTAAATCAGCTAAAATCCCTACGCGCCGACCTGTTTTTTTAGCCATTGCTCTAATTTGAGCAGCACGATCAATATGGTCTTGCGCTTTTCCATGCGAAAAATTTAAACGAACGACATCAATCCCTGCATAAAATAATTTTTCTAGTACTTCCAGGTCATCTGTTGCCGGCCCTAGCGTTGCAACAATTTTTGTTCGTCTTAATGCATTCATATCAAATCCACGGAATTATTAATAAAAAAGGATAAAAAAAGGGTTAGTTTATCAAGCCAATATCACCTTGATAAACTAACCCTAGTATAGCTTTAGAATACGACAGAATTATTACTTCGCATTCATTAAAGCAACCGTTGTATCCAACATACGGTTAGAAAAGCCCCATTCGTTATCATACCAAGACAATACTTTAACTAAAACGCCACCAGTTACTTTAGTAAAGCTAGACTCATACGTTGAAGAGGCAGGATCATGGTTAAAATCCATGGACACAAGCGGCTTATCATTAAATCCTAACACACCTTTTAATGGACCTTCGGATGCCGTTTTTAATAAGCCATCAATCTCTTCTTTAGTCGTTGCACGAGATGCAACGAAGGTTAAATCAACAACAGATACGTTAATCGTAGGTACACGCATGGCAAAACCATCAAACTTACCGACTAATTCAGGTAAAACCAAGCCAATAGCTGCAGCAGCGCCTGTTTTAGTAGGAATCATAGACTGCGTAGCCGAACGTGCACGACGTAAATCTTTATGATAAACATCAGTTAGCACTTGATCATTGGTATAAGAATGAATAGTGGTCATTAACCCTGTCTCAATACCAATACCATCCAATAAAGGCTTAACTAACGGTGCAAGACAATTAGTTGTACAAGAAGCATTAGAAATAACTGTATCAGAGGCTTTTAAGATATCGTGGTTAACGCCATAAACAATTGTTGCGTCTACATCATTACCACCGGGTGCAGAGATAATGACTTTTTTAGCGCCTGCCGCTAAATGTGCAGATGCTTTTTCTTTAGTTGCAAAAAAACCAGTACATTCATGTACAACATCAACGCCTAACTCAGCCCATGGTAGTTTTGCCGGATCTCTTTCTGCTAATACGCGAATTCTATCGCCATCTATCATCATGTGGTCACCTTCCATAGTGACCTCAAACGGGAATTTACCATGCACTGAATCGTATTGCGTTAAATGTGCATTGGTTGCAGTATCACCTAAATCATTAATGGCAACGACTTCTACCTCGCCTTTACGGTTTGCTTCATAGATTGCACGTACTACACAACGACCAATACGACCATACCCATTAATTGCAATTTTAATCGCCATCAATTTTCTCCTAAAAGGTTAATAAACTTGATTAGTCCGATACATTTATCGAATAGTTTCAATCATTTTACAACATTCAATAAAAAAGGGAGAACTAATCGAAATCAGCCCTCCCTTTTTAATTACTTAGCTCACAAAAATAACTACAACTGAGGACCTGCTTGCGTGAAATCAAAATCACCGTCATTATCAGTGTATTTTTTGAAATTCTTAACAAATAAACCCGCTAATTTCTCCGCTGTCGTATCATAACTTGCCTTATCTTCCCAAGCATTACGAGGGTTTAATAACTGCGTTTCAACGCCTGCCAAAGTTTTTGGTGTATGTAATTGGAAAAATGGCACTGTTTCAAATTCAGAGTCATTAATACTGCCATTTAAAATAGCATTGATACAAGCACGTGTCCCTTTAATACTCATACGTTTACCAACACCATAACCCCCACCTACCCAGCCAGTATTGACTAGGAAAGCATTAACGCCATGCAGCTCCATTTTATCGCCCAATATTTGCGCGTAAACCGTAGGATGCAATGGAAAGAAAGGCTCACCAAAACAAGCAGAAAAAGCAGTGACTGGCTCTGTAATGCCTCGTTCAGTACCCGCTACTTTAGCAGTGTAGCCTGATAAGAAATAATACATGGCTTGCTCTTTTGTTAGCTTAGACACTGGAGGTAACACCCCAAATGCATCGCAGCTTAAAAAGATAATATTTTTCGGTATCCCCGCCTGCAAACTAGCACGATGGTTATCAATATGGTCAATCGGATAAGAAACACGCGTATTTTGCGTTTTAGAAACATCAGCAAAATCCACTTCTCCATCCGCATTAGCAACCACATTTTCTAATAAAGCATTACGTCTAATCGCGGCATGAATTTCTGGCTCACTCGCACTCGATAAATCAATAGTTTTGGCGTAACAACCACCTTCAAAATTGAACACACCGTCATCATCCCAACCGTGCTCATCATCACCAATCAATTCACGTTCTGCATCAGTAGATAAGGTTGTCTTGCCTGTACCTGACAAACCAAAAAACAAGGCTACATCACCCTCTTTACCGACATTAGCACTACAATGCATTGATAAAATACCTTGCAATGGCAACCAGTAATTCATCATGGTGAAGATGCCTTTTTTCATCTCACCTGCGTACTGAGTACCCCCAATAATGGCAACATTTTTTTCAATATTAAAGATAACGAAGACTTCAGAATTTAAACCATGCTTTTCCCATTTATCATTACTTAAATGACTGGCATTATAAACACGAAAATCAGGTGCAAAACTTTCTACCTGCATTTCTTCTGGGCGAATAAACATGTTTTTTACAAAATGTGACTGCCATGCAAATTCAGTAATAAAACGTACTGATTTTTGTGTTTTGTCACTAGACCCTGCAAACCCATCTGTTACATAAAGGTCTTTACCAGACAAATACTCAATAACGTCATCATAAAGCTCATCAAAAATTTCTGCTGAAACCGACTTATTAATATCTCCCCATGAAATATGCTCTTTTGATGGGGATTGCTCTACAAAATACTTATCTTTTGGCGATCGACCCGTGAATTTCCCCGTATCTACCATCATAGATCCGCTAGATGCAACACACCCTTCTTTGTTGGAGTTTTCATGTTGAAACAATTCTGCGTAACTCAAATTGTGGTATACATTTGCGACATTTTTTAGTCCCAAACTTTCTGCAGTCAATCCACTCATCTAAAGCCTCTCTTATAGATAACCATTGGGTTACCTTTCTAATTTATGTGACTAAAACAGCCCACACCATAAAATATAGCGTTTCAATATATCTTAAATAAAAATATCGTTCAAGCTGTAAGATAAATTTCGCCTAAAAAGCCCTAGCTCTCTGAATCTGACTTAAATCTTTGTATGCTATACTTAATCATTATATTCCCTACAAACCGCTCCCTATAATACCTATGCCTGCTAACCTTAAAACGCTTGAAAATATTGTCCGCCAAGCGGGCGATATTGCCTTAACCCACTTTAATGATTTACAGCATTTAGAAGTCACAAAAAAAAGCCCTCGCGACTTAGTGACAGCAGCAGATGTCGCGGTAGAAAAGTTTTTACAGCAAGCCTTAGCGCACGAATACCCTGAGTACGGTTTTTGGGGTGAAGAAAGTGGCAAAACTGACTTTCAAGATCAGCGCTGGATCGTTGACCCTATTGATGGCACACATTCTTTCTCTAAAGGGCAATATTTTTGGTCGATTAGTGTTGCATTAGAAATTGATGGCAAGCTCATAATGGGTGCCGTTTTTGCCCCTGCACTGAATGATTATTATTGCGCTGAAAAAGATAAGGGTGCATTTAAAAATGCTAAGCGCATTAATGTTTCACCCGAAACAGAACTCGCTAATTCAATGATCGGTACTGGCTTTGCCTGCTTACGCGACTATCTTGAAGAAAATAACCTAGAACGCTTTTGTAAGATCGCGCAAAACACCACAGGGCAACGTCGTTTCGGATCAGCTGCGATGGATATGTGTTTGGTTGCCGATGGCCAACTTGATGCCTATTGGGAACAAGAGCTCAATCTTTACGACATTGCAGCAGGTGCACTGATTGTTTTAGAAGCAGGAGGGACAGTAACTGATTTCAAAGGTAAGCCAGGAATCTACCCTAAACAAATATTAGCCAGCAACGGCGGTGTATTAAATGAATTGCTACCTTTAATGTAAAGGAAGTCAAATTTAAGACATAAAAAAGGCGGTTTGAAACCGCCTTTTTTATGTCTTATGAATATCCCGCCTAAAGTAAATGAGCAATAGCATCCCGTTCTTTTTGTAATTCACTTTCTGTCTCTTTCATGCAGTGGCCACTAAATTCACTCGCCGCTAAATCCTTAACAATACTCACTTCACCCAAAGGCGAGACTTTAACAGGAAAAGAGTAAAACAAGCCTTTTTCAATACCATAGCTACCATCAGAAATAACTGCCATACTAATCCAGTCACTCCAATCACTTTTTTCCGTACCTATCGTCCAAGAACGCATTTGGCACACGGCAGCATTTGCCGCAGAGGCAGCACTTGACACCCCTCCTCTCGCTTCAATAACGGTAGCACCACGGTGCTGTACCGTTGGCACAAATTCATTAGTAACCCATTCAGCACTTACCAATGACTCCGCACTTTTCCCTTTTACCGTGGCATGGGTCAAATCAGGATACTGAGTTTCTGAATGGTTTCCCCAAACAATCATATTACGTACATCCTCTGCACGTGCATCGCACTTTTCAGCAAGTAAACCGATACCACGATTATGATCCAACATACTCATCGCTGAAAAACACTTAGGGTCTAAATCAGGCGCATTACGCTGTGTTATTAAAGCATTGGTATTCGCAGGATTCCCTGTAATGAGAACTTTTACATTGCGACTAGCAACCGCATTGAGCGCTTTACCTTGCGCTGAAAAAATAGCGGCATTACATTCCAATAAGTCATTGCGTTTCATGCCTGGACCTCTTGGCTTAGCCCCAACTAGAAACGCGTAATCTACTTTATCAAACGCAACCAACGCATCATCAGTAGAAACCACTTCCTGTAATAAATGATAAGCACAGTCATTAAGCTCCATAACAACACCTTTTAAACGATGCAATACAGGCGTAACCTCTAGTAACCTTAAATTAATAGGCTGGTCTTTACCAAACACTTCCCCTGAGACCAATCGAAACAATAAAGAGTAACTAATTTGTCCGGCTGCCCCAGTAACAGCGACATTTACAGGTGTCTTCATCTCTCTTCCTATCTTAATTATCGTTAGGTTTTATTGGTACAAACCTTTCATGTATGCCCTGAACTTTTATGGCACTCAAATCAGGATGAACTGTTTTTTTATAGGTTATAATAGCGCTATTTGACGCATTTTTAAACGCATTATTGCTACAACCACTCAAGCCACTAATGAAAAAACTGCTTTTCCAATTTGATACAGACACCTATCCTTCCGTTTTTGACACTGTTGTTGCCTATGATGGTGGCGCAGATCATGTTATCGGCCACGGCAACCTAACGCCTGATAATATAAGAACTTTAGTTGAAGGTACTATTTTTACACGCCCCCCCAAAAGCAAAAAAAATACCGCGATCTTTGTGGGTGGTAGTGATATGGAAGCAGGGCAAGCTTTATTTGAGGCCGTGCAATCTTATTTTTTCCCCGGCTTTCAAGTCTCTGTCATGCTAGATAGTAACGGCAGCAACACAACAGCTGCAGCAGCCGTTGCAAAATTAGCAACGAGCGGTACCTTAAAAGGTAAAAAAGCCGTTGTGTTAGCAGGCACCGGGCCTGTTGGGCAACGCGCAGCAGTTATGCTCGCGCAAGAAGGGGCTAAGGTCAGTATTAGCTCGCGCAAATTAGAAAATGCAGTGCATGCTTGTACCGTGATGAAAAAACGCTTTAATGTCGATCTCACACCTATTGAAGCCAGTAACTTTAATGACCGAGCCGACGCGATTAAGGACGCTCAAATTGTTTTAGCAACCGGTGCAGCAGGTATAGAACTATTAAAACCTGAGCATTGGGAAAACAATACTTCATTGGAAATGATTGCCGATGCCAATGCAACTCCCCCTCTCGGTATAGGCGGCACTAATATGATGGATAAAGGCATAGATCGTCATGGAAAAATCATCTGGGGTGCTATTGGCTTTGGCACCTTAAAGTTGGCTTTACACCGAGCATGTATCGAAAAATTATTTGACGACAACACGCAAGTTTTTGATGCTGAGATGATTTTTAAACTCGCCAAAGAAATGGCTTAAATGCACTAACATCCCTCTTCCGCCTAGGCAGTCAAATGAATTTATATTTTACCTAGAAAATCAATGACTTTAGCACTGCATCAAACAACACTAAAACAGGTAAGTAACAGGGATTGAACCAAACGCCTATTTAGCGAATAATACCGCTATTAAGCATTAATACAAAGAATATCAGGATTGATTAAGCAAAAATGCAAGTAAGTCATACTTACTCAATCTAATCCTACTTAAAATTACAAGAACTACGCACTCAGGAGTACCGCATGTTTACAAAATCTATGACTATTGAAGGCTTTGATGACGAACTTTTTCAAGCAATTACGGAAGAGCATCAACGCCAAGAAGATCATATAGAACTGATTGCGTCAGAAAACTACACCAGCCCCCGCGTTTTAGAAGCACAAGGCTCACAGCTAACCAATAAATATGCCGAAGGCTATCCTGGCAAACGTTATTATGGCGGCTGTGAATTTGTTGATAAGGCAGAGCAACTGGCAATTGATCGCGCTAAAGAATTATTTGACGCCGATTATGCCAATGTTCAACCGCATTCTGGCTCACAAGCAAACATGGCTGTTTTCATGGCTTTAATTCAGCCTGGCGATACTATTTTAGGCTTAAGCTTAGCTGATGGGGGCCATTTAACACATGGCGCAAGACCTAATTTCTCTGGAAAAATTTATAATGCAGTGCAATATGGGCTGCATCCAGAAACAGGTGAAATTGATTATGATCAAGTAGAGCGCCTCGCCATTGAACATAAACCTAAAGTTTTAGTTGCTGGATTTTCTGCTTATTCTCGTATTTGGGATTGGCAACGATTTAGAGAGATTGCCGATAAAGTTGGGGCGTATTTATTTGTTGATATGGCACACGTTGCTGGCTTAGTTGCAGCAGGACTCTACCCAAACCCCGTACCAATTGCTGACGTTGTAACCAGCACAACACACAAATCATTACGCGGCCCTCGCGGCGGTCTGATTTTATGTAAAAGCAACCCTGAACTTGAGAAAAAATTTAATTCCAACATTTTCCCAGGCATTCAAGGCGGCCCACTAATGCATGCTATTGCAGCGAAAGCCATTGCATTCAAAGAAGCCCTACAACCTGAATTTAAAACTTACCAAGCACAAGTCATTAAAAATGCTCAAGCCATGGCAAAAGTATTTATGGATCGCGGCTTTGATATTGTTTCAGGCGGAACAGACAATCATTTAATGCTAGTTTCCTTAATCCCGAAAGGCATCACAGGAAAAGCTGCCGATGCCGCTTTAGGTAAAGCACATATCACCGTTAATAAAAACGCCGTTCCTAATGACCCTGAATCACCCTTTGTCACTAGTGGTATCCGTATTGGGACACCAGCACCTACAACACGCGGATTCAAAGAAGCAGAAGTGACTGATATTGCAACGTGGATGTGTGATGTCATGGAAAATATGGACGATGAAAGCGTTATTGCTAACACAAGAGATAAAGTCGCTGCTTTATGCGCCAAGTTCCCTGTTTATAACAATTAGCAGAAACTAGAATACTAAACAAACAAAAAAGCCTGCCCCATTTATGAGGCGGGCTTTTTGCATTTAAAAAATACTCACTTATTCATTACACTTTTGGAGATGTAAGCATGTCTGACATTGAAATTGCTCAACAAGCAAAAATGCAGCCTATTATTAATTTGGCCGCTGAAAAATTAAATATTCCTGCTGAGCACTTAGATCCTTATGGACACTACAAAGCTAAAATCTCACTCGAATATATTGATAGCTTAACCGAGCAAAAAGACGGCAAACTGATCTTAGTCACTGCGATCAGCCCGACCCCTGCCGGTGAAGGAAAAACCACCACCACGGTTGGTTTAGGTGATGCAATGAATCGTCTAGGTAAAAACACCATTATGTGCTTACGCGAACCTTCACTCGGCCCTTGTTTTGGCATGAAAGGCGGCGCTGCAGGCGGTGGTTATTCACAAGTAGTACCGATGGAAGATATCAATCTACATTTCACCGGTGATTTCCATGCGATAGGCGTGGCACATAATTTATTATCCGCCATGATCGATAATCATATTAATCACGGTAATGCACTGGGTATTGATTCACGTCGTATCACCTGGAAACGTGTCGTCGATATGAATGATCGCGCACTACGCCAAGTGACTGTTGGTCAAGGTGGCCCTGGAAATGGTTATTTACGTGAAGATGGCTATGATATTGTGGTTGCATCAGAAGTGATGGCAATTCTATGTTTAGCAACCAGCCGCGCAGATTTAAAAGAACGCTTAGGTCGCATTGTTGTCGCTTATAAATCCGATAGAAGCACCGCTATTTATGCTCGCGATCTTAATGCACATGGCGCAATGGCCGCTTTATTAAAAGATGCAATCAAACCGAACTTAGTACAAACCTTAGAAAATAATCTTGCGATTATTCATGGCGGTCCTTTTGCCAATATCGCTCATGGTTGCAATACAGTAACTGCTACTAAAACCGCTTTAAAACTTGCTGATTACACCATTACTGAAGCAGGTTTCGGTGCGGATTTAGGGGCTGAAAAGTTTATTGATATTAAATGTCGCATGGCGGGTTTAAAGCCTTCTGCAGTTGTACTTGTAGCAACTGCCCGAGCCATTAAATCCCATGGCGGCGTAGCAAAAGATGATTTAAATAATGAAAGCTTAACCGCTATTGAAGCGGGCTTTTCTAACTTAGAGCGCCACTTACACAATATCACTGAAAATTACGGTTTACCTTGTGTTGTTTGCATTAATCATTTCACTTTTGATACCGATGCTGAGATTGCTTTAATCAAGCAAAAAGTAGAAGCGCTTGGCTCCAAATGTATCGTCTCTAAACATTGGGCTGAAGGTGGCGCTGGAGCAGAAGAGCTAGCAACTGAAGTACTTAATGTTGTTGATAATCGCGAACCAGGCTTTACTTATGTTTACGATGAAGACCTTCCGCTTTGGGATAAAATGGAAGCCATTGCGACTAAACTTTATGGTGCCGCTAACATTACAGCCAGCCCTAAAGTCAAAGGTGAAATTAAAGCCCTACAAGAAAAATATGGAAAATTCCCTATCTGTATGGCTAAAACACAAATGTCATTTTCAACCAACCCCAATGCCAAAGGTGCGCCTTCTGGGCATACTGTTGAAATTACAGAAGTAAAATTGGCTAATGGTGCTGGTTTTATTGTGGCTATCGCAGGAAATATGATGACTATGCCTGGCTTACCAAAAAAACCAGCAGCAGAACGCATCGACATTACTGACGAAGGCGTGATTACTGGTTTATTCTAGATCAAAAACTTAGGTTAGATACGGGCAGTTTCTTAGCAAGAAATTGCCCGCACTCCTAACACTCTATACTATTTATTACCCTCCTTCTCCAGCAGCTCTATCTTATCTACTGTAAGCCTCTAGCTCACCTCATACCTCCCTCTTAAAACAAGCTAGCATTTTTCATATTAACTATGGAATAGACTTTAATATTTACTAAGTAGAAATATTACTATATATTAATTTTGTAATGGTAATTAAACGGCTCAATCTAAAATAAGGAATCAAGATGCCTACAAAGTCACAGCTTAATATCAAAGGAATGCATTGCGGCGGGTGCGAATCTATTATCGAAGAAGCATTAGATGAAATGGATGGCATTATTACAGTAAAAGCCGATTACTCTTCTGCGCAATGCGCCATTCAATTTGATGAAAAGAAAATAAGCCTGCAAGCAATCCACAAACTGATTGAAGATAAAGGCTATCACGTTGAACTAGAGCCTAATAACAAAGCTTCTCTATTTATAAAAATCAGCTTATCCTTATTAGCGCTACTACTTATTGTGTTATTAATGATTTTTTCACGTAAATTATGGCATCAATTTAGTGCACCTGAAATCAGCTCACAATTAAGCTACGGTATGATTTTTGTTGTTGGCTTGATAACAGGCCTGCATTGTATCGGCATGTGCGGAAGTTTCGTTATTAGCTATACCGTAAAAGATGTAGAGCATGGTCAATCACCTTATTTATCACATGTTTTATATGGTGTAGGGAAAACCTTATCCTATGCATTATTCGGTGCATTTTTTGGATTTCTCGGCTCTGTTATTAGCATTACCCCGCTTATTAGCGGCATTAGCATTTTACTTGCCGGCACGTTTTTAATTTTATTCGGCTTAAATATGCTAAATGTTTTTGCCGTATTAAGGCATGTCCGCTTTAAGCAACCCAAAGTAATGGCGCAATACGCAATGAAAAAAAGGCGCACTGCACGCAGCCCTTTTTTCATCGGCTTTTTTTCAGGATTTCTTCTCGGTTGTGGCCCACTACAGGCAATGTATATTATGGCCGCAGGTAATGCCGACCCCATAGAAGGCGCAAAATTTTTAGCTTTATTTGGCTTAGGAACCTTACCCGCATTACTGGGTTTCGGAATGGCTACCCACTTACTTTCCGAGAAAATGACACATCGATTTTTACAGGCATCAGGAATTATTTTAATCGTGATGGGTACGATGATGTTAAACAAAGGCTTAATGAAAACTAAATCAGGTTATGATTTTCAATCCATAAAAAGCAGTTTAATTCAGACTGTTATAGCTCATGATCAAGCGAACTAGCTAAGCTTAAATCTATTTAGAATGATCCAGCAGGCTATCGGCTAATAAAGCCTGCATTTTCTCTAGGCCTAATTTTCGCGCTAATTGCACATTGGTTTCTGGAATTAAATCAGCATCTTTAGTGTAATGCTCTAACGCCTTTTCTATACTGGACTCTCTAATTAAATGCAGCATAGGAAAAGGCGAACGGTTGGTGTAGTTTGCTGCATCCTCTTCATCACTATCAGAAAAACAATAGTCGGGATGAAAACTCGCTAATTGATAAACACCCTCATAACCTTGCGCTACCATTAGCTCATCACCAATCTCTAAAGCATCTAAAAAATCATCAAATGATTCCAGTGCATCAGGAAAAATAAGCAAACTTGTTTCGATAGCTAACTCACCATCTAAACGCACTGCCTCATCAATAAGATCTTTTAAGCAGTCTTCTAACGCTCTCGCCGTACTGACTTGATAATGAATTTGATTGCGCTCAAAAACAGGTTTCGCAAAAGGACAAAAGTTCAGCCCTATCACTACCGACTTAAGCCAAGCTTGAGTTTTTTCAGTAACATCCTGTTCAAACGCAGTCATTTAAACGCCTTTTTTTTCTTTAGCGAAATTTTCAATTTTTACTGTTATTTCAGCTAATAAAACTTCAAAACCTGATTTTTTAAATACCACACCATACTCAGAACGTTTTAATGCAATGTCACTGACCCCTTTTGACAAAATATTAATAATGCGCCAACTATCTCCTTTCTTTTTAAGCAGGTAATCAATACTCACATCTTCATCATCAGGTAAAATTAGAAAAGTTTTCACATAAATTTGTGATCTCACCTTCTCTACTGACTTAACTTCAAATGACTGCCCTGAAAAAGAAGAAAAATGATGCGCATAAGAAGCGACACTCAAATCTATTAATTTGGTAATAAGCTGTTTTTTCTGCTCTGTACTCAATTCTGCCCAATTTCTTCCCATTACCGCTCGGGACATTCTGACCATATTATGCGTTTTAATAAGTACCGGACGCAATTGAGTAGAGCGTTGCTCAAAATTAAGTTTATCGCCTTGCTTCATAAGGCTAATCAACTCAGCCTGAAAATCTTTTACAACTTGGCTTGCTTGCTCAACATCATTCGCCCAAAGCGCTTGGCTTAAAACAAACAACATGAAGCCAGCAATCATATTCTTTAGTGCACTCATTTTTCTAACCTTATTTTAATATGTCTTACAATTCCAGTTTGCGTATAGCTTTATTGCCATACCCCTTTCACTTAGCCTTTAGGTAAAATATCTGCAGCCATTTCGCCTTGTGTTTTTGGCCCATTAATACTCGACATCAATGCTTTCAACGGATGTCGTAAAGTATCCTCTACCGACGTTGCTTCATAACCGCAATGTGCCATGCAACCATCACATTTTGGATTATTACCCGCGCCATACTTATCCCAAGGCGTGCTCTCTAATAATTCCTGAAAACTATCAACATAGCCTTCATCAGCCAGTAAATAACAAGGCTTTTGCCAACCAAATACATTTCGCGTAGGGTTTCCCCACGGCGTACATTCATACGCCTGATTGCCCGCCAAAAAATCTAGATATAAAGAGGAATGGTTTAATTTCCAATTTTTGTTTTTCCCAATAGAAAAAATACCACGAAACAATTCTTTTGCTGCTAGGCTAGACATAAAAGAGTCTTGATCCGGCGCATCTTCATAACTAAAGCCAGGTGCAATGGTAATACCTTCAACCCCTAATTCAGTTGCATAATCTAAAAAGTCAGCCACTTCCTGAGCGGTTTCACCTTGAAATAAGGTACAGTTAATAGTAACTCTAAAGCCTTTATCCAGTGCCAGCTTAATCGCTTCAACTGCAATATCAAACACGCCTTCCTGACAAACTGAAGTATCATGCCTATGCTGATTGCCATCTAAATGGATAGAAAACGTTAAATAGGGAGATGGCGTATAATCACCTATTTTCTTTTTTAATAACAAGGCATTAGTACAGAGGTATAAGAATTTTTTACGCGCGACAATACCCGCAACAATTTCCGGCATTTCCTTATGAATTAGAGGCTCACCTCCAGGAATAGAAACCATCGGAGCACCACATTCATCTACCGCTTGCAAGCATTCTTCGACAGATAGCCTTTTATTTAAGATATCATCCGGGTAAGCAATTTTCCCACAACCAGCACATTCTAAATTACAACGAAACAAAGGTTCTAACATTAAAACTAAAGGGTACTTCTTTACCCCTTTAATTTTTTGCTTAATTAAATAAGAACCTACAGCCATTTGCTGTATTAAAGGAACACCCATTTGCTTACCTCAAAAAATTCATGCTAAATTAGTTGCAAAATTACAACAAAACCCAGTTACTTTTATTATTTTAAATAGAATTATTACGTAATTTGCAAGTATTTTACGCAGATTAACTCTGTAAATTGTGGATTAGCATACTATTTTTAAACAGCTAATACTAGCATTCTACTTATATTCTTATCATAAAATCGCATGATTTAAGCTAAACCTTAGCCTTTCACTAGGTAATTGAAGCAATCCATCTCCATTTTGTACCAAAAAAACAACATTTTTTGTATTTGACACTTATTCAGTCTATAATTCTGTCTAGTATAATTTGTGCGTAAACCCTACAATCCCTTAACCCAACATATCTAAAAATATGACTGACACTCAAGCTTCTATTGATAACCCAGAATCGCTACTTGCTGCCTCTGTTGATGAATTTCAGGCCATATTACTTGAAGGGGTATCACGAACCTTTGCTTTAACCATTCCGCAACTCCCTATGGGCCTTTATAAGGAAGTGGCTAATGCTTACTTATTGTGTCGTATTGTTGATACTGTTGAAGATGAAGTTTCATTGTCTGCTGAACAAAAAGAACATTTTTGCTTACGCTTTATTGATGTGGTTAAAACAGGAAACGGTGCCGCTAGTTTTGCTAAGGACTTATCCCCTTTATTATCGGAACAAACCATTCCTGCAGAACATATCTTAGTGCAATTAACTGAGCGTGTTATCGAAATCACACACAGTTTCGAAGCCGAACAAATCGAAGCATTATTAGGCTGTGTAGATGCGATGGCTAAAGGTATGCCGGGATATCAAAGTATGGATCTTAGTGGCGGACTAGCTACTATGAAAGATATGGATGAATATTGTTATTACGTTGCTGGGTGCGTAGGTGAAATGTTAGCAAAACTATTTTGTCATTATTCACCAGAAATCAACCAACACCGTGAGCAATTACTAGCGCTGTCTACCTCATTCGGCCAAGGCTTACAAATGACCAACATCCTTAAAGATATTTGGGATGACGCAAAACGCGGCGTTTGCTGGTTACCACAAGATGTTTTTACTGAAGTAGGTTTTGATTTAAAAGACCTTAATACATCCGAAAGCACACCTGAATTTAGACTTGGTTTAGAGCACTTATTAAGCACTGCTCAAAATCACTTAAAAGATGCTATGACCTATACACTACTCATCCCTAGCCATGAAGTGGGTATGCGTAATTTCTGTTTATGGGCGATCGGCATGGCGGTATTAACGCTAAACGAAATTCAGCAACATTTAGATTTCAATGATTCGAACCAAGTTAAGATTACCCGCAAAAAAGTCAAAGCAACCATTCTGACCACTAAAATTATCGGCCGTAGCAATTGGATGCTGTCTATGGTTTTTGACTCTAAAAGCAAAAAGCTTATCTGTAAAGATTGGCAATATAAAGCAAAAAACTAATTTCACTTATGTTTACCGAAGACTTTCCTTCTTTACAGTCAGTAAGCAGCTCTTTAGAGTCAGCAATTAAGCGTGCGCAAGAAAAATTACTGTCATTACAGCACGCAGATGGCTACTGGGTTTTTGAATTAGAAGCAGACTGCACCATTCCAGCTGAATACATCATGATGATGCATTATTTGGATGATATCGACAGCGAATTACAAGAAAAAATTGCGGTCTATTTGCGTGCTCGTCAATCGCAAGATGGTAGCTACCCACTTTTTTATGGCGGTATCGGTGACATTAGCTGTAGTGTGAAAGTTTATTATGCATTAAAAATGGCGGGAGATTCTATCGATGCGCCGCACATGCAAAGTTTACGTAACTATATCCTTGCACAAGGCGGCGCTGCTAAATGCAATGTTTTCACACGCATCGCCTTAGCCATATTTGAACAAGTCCCATGGCGGGCAGCTCCGTTTATACCTGTAGAAATCATGTTATTACCCAAATGGTTTCCATTTCATATCGATAAGGTGTCCTACTGGTCTCGCACCGTTATGATTCCTTTATTTATCCTGTGTACTTTAGAAGCCAAAGCAAAAAATCCGCATAAAATTAATGTACTTGAGTTATTTATAACGCATCCAGACGAAGAAAAGCATTATTTTCCTGAGCGCGGCTTACTGAATAAGTTCTTTTTATTTTTGGATTATATTGGCCGAAAATCACGCCGACTAGTGACCAAAAGAATGCATCAACGCGCCATTGAAAAAGCAACTAACTGGTTTACTGAGCGACTTAATGGCGAAGATGGCTTAGGCGCAATTTTTCCCGCCATGGTGAATGTTTATCAAGCCATGCTCTTACTTGGCATGCCAAAAGATCATGAGCAAGTCATTACCGCCCGTAAAGCGATTGATAACTTATTAGTCATTAAAACTAATGAAGCCTACTGCCAACCGTGCCTTTCTCCCGTTTGGGATACAGGGCTTAGCTTATTGGCATTGCAAGAATCCGGCTTTGAAGATAGCAAAGCCCAGCGTGAAAAAGCCTATACTTGGCTAAAAAGCAAACAACTTTCTGATGAGGCAGGCGATTGGCGAGTCCACCGCCCTCATTTAGACGGCGGCGGCTGGGCATTTCAACATACTAACCCACATTACCCTGATGTTGATGATACCGCTGTTGTGGCTTTTGCAATGGCAACGTCCGGCCTTGATAACATGGATGAATCTATTCACCGCGCCACTCGCTGGATTGTCGGCATGCAAGATAAAGACGGCGGATATGGTGCGTTTGATGTCGATAACACTAATTACTATCTTAATGAAATCCCTTTTGCAGACCACGGTGCATTATTAGACCCACCTACTGCAGATGTCAGTGCACGTTGCGTTATGTTAATGGCAAAAGTCGCACAAAATCACGCTGAATATTTACCCGCTTTTGATCGCTGCATTACCTATCTTCGTGGTGAGCAAGAAGAAAACGGCTCTTGGTTTGGTCGTTGGGGAAGTAATTACATTTATGGTACTTGGTCTGTTTTGATGGCTTTAGAACAAACCAATATTGCTAAATCCGACCCTTTATATAGCAAAGCAAGTACTTGGTTAAAAAGCGTCCAGCGCATTGATGGCGGCTGGGGAGAAGATAACCAAAGTTACTTTGATGAATCACTCAGTGGAAGCTTTCATAGCAGTACAGTAAGCCAATCTGCATGGGCAGTTTTAGCTTTAATTGCGGCCGGTGAAGTTAATTCAGCAGCGGTAAAAAAAGGCATCGCGTATTTATTAAGCCAGCAAACAAGCTCTGGTTTATGGATCGACGATTACCATAATGCGCCTGGGTTTCCTCGTGTTTTCTATCTAAAATATCACGGCTACGCTAAGTTTTTCCCCTTATGGGCTTTAGCACGCTATCGTAATGAGCTTAATAAACAATGAGCTTAGGTATCTTAGTTGCCTTACCCGAAGAATTATTCAGCCTTACTCAGCAAAAAATAAAAATCGGTGAGTGCCTTACTTTGCCTAGCAAATTATTAATCACTCTTTCAGGTGCAGGTGCGCATAATGCCAAACAAGCAGCACAACGCCTGTTAGAAAATGGAGCAACACAAATTATTAGCTGGGGCTGCGCAGGGGGATTATCACCCACACTAAAAGCCGGCGATTTAATTATTCCCGAGCTTATTCAAGCTCAATCAAACACCTTATTAAAGTGTGATGAGTCATTACACAACAAATTGACTAAATTACTTAATGAGCAGGTTTTTTTTACTGGAAAGTTGATAGAAAGCGCAACAATTATTAGCTCGAAAGAAGAAAAGGCGCATTTATTTACAAAACATAATGCACTTGCTGTGGATATGGAAAGTGCCGCCGCCGCACAGCTTGCTAAAATTAATAATATTCCCTTTATTGCTATTCGCACGATAGTAGACCCTGCAAACTTTAACTTACCCAAGGCAGTTAATCATTCACTCAATGCAGAAGGAACGATCAACCTAAGCAAGTTAGTGCTTTATATCTGCACTCACCCGTATGAAATACCTGCCTTAATCAAATTAGGCCAACACTTCAAAGCCGCGAATAAAAAACTAGCTCAAGTTGCCCCCTTATTAACTCAGGTATCAGACTGATGAAAAAATCAACTTTGGGTAATAAATTTCTTAGCTACCAAGGTCACTTTGTGACGCACTATGCCTGGCTAATTGTTATTGCTGCTTTATCACTCACTATCGCCAGCCTTTTATACACTAAAGATAATTTAGGCATCAATAATAACTCAGCTGAAATGCTTTCACCTGACCTGCCCTTTCAACAAAATACGCGTCGAATGGAACAACAGTTCCCTCAAGATGCGAGTACGATTATTTTTGTGGTTGATGCCACAACGCCCGAAGAAACAGCAATTGCAGCAACGCAATTATTAGACAAATTAAAAAGTGATACTGGTAATTTTTCGAGCAGCTATATACCTGAAGATAATGAGTTCTTTCGTCAACAAGCACTGCTTTATCTATCACTTAATGAACTAGAAACATTATCAAACACCCTTATAGATGCACAACCTTTTATCGGTTATTTAGCAAAAAATTATCATCTTGATGGCTTATTTACTATATTAACTAAAGCACTAGAAAATAAAGACAGCGTGATTAGCCAGAGTTTACCGCTGCTTTTATCTAACATTACGACAACGCTGAATAACACCGCAGACAATAATAATCAGGCGATGTCATGGCAAAACATTCTCAGCCCTAATAGTTTGGGCAATAAAAAACGTCGCATTGTTATTGCTAAGCCAATTAAGGATTTCAATGCGCTTATGCCAGCCACTGCGGCGATTGAATCTGCTCGTACTATTTCACAATCCATAGAAAATAGCCTGCCCAATGCCAATATTCGCATGACAGGAGAAACCGCCCTAGAACATGAAGAGTTAGAAACCATGGGGAACGGCGCTATTTTAAGTGGTGTAGGCTCATTAGTTATGGTGCTACTCATCTTATTTAGATGTTTACGTTCATTCAAACTGCTATTTTCCGCCCTGCTTATCTTAATAATGGGCTTAATCTTAACGGCTGGATTTGCTGCGCTAACAATTGGGCATCTCAATGTTATCTCTATTTCATTTGCTGCTCTATATATTGGTTTAGGCGTCGATTTTGCGATTCATGTGAACCTACATTACCGCGATGAAATAGTAAAAAAACATGATAATGTAACGGCCATTAAAAATGCATTACATAGTGTAGGCTTCTCACTATTTCTTTGTGCCTTGACCACATCCATTGGCTTTCTTGCATTTGCCCCCACTGATTACAAAGGTGTATCAGAATTAGGCTTAATCTCTGGCGTAAGTATGTTTATCGCCCTAGTGCTTTCTTTAATTGTATTGCCGGCATTCTTAAGTATTTTAAAATTAAAAGATGCACAAGCCATTCAACAAAACACTCATTCTGACGCAAAACAATTCCACCTATTTCCTTTTCGTTACAAAAACGCGATTCGCATTACCAGCCTTACACTAGGTATTTTGTGTTTATTTGCTTTACCTTATATCACCTTTGATTCTAATCCTGTGAATATGCGTAACCCTGATGCAGAAACAGTGTCTACGTTTAAAGACTTATTGCAATCAAAAACAGATTCACCTTATGCACTGTATGCATTAACGGATAATTTAGACAATGCCCGCTTACTCAGTGAAAAACTAAAGCAACTACCCAGTGTTCACTCCACAGTTTATTTAGAGAATTTAGTTGCCACAGAACAAGAAGATAAATTATTTCTTATCGAAGATTTAGGCATTATTTTAGGCTCACAGCTCAGCCAGTTTGATAAAAATATCGTAGCTTCTGATACGGTTGAAGTTTTATCAAAGTTTCAAAGCACACTACAGCAACGTTTAGCGCAGCCAGAAAACGAGTTAGATGCACAGTTATTGCAAGACCTATCCGACAGCATCACGCACTTTCTTACTTCAATAGAAAAAGACTCCGAATTGGCAAGTAAACTTGATAACAATTTATTAAGTTTGCTACCGCATACGCTAAAAACCTTAGACCAAAGCCTTAATGCGTATGAATTTAGCTTAGATGATTTACCTACCGCTATTCGCGAGCAATGGCTGAGCCCTGCTGGACTTTATCGCGTTATGATTATGCCCGAAGAAGATTTAAATATTCCAGCTAAGCTTAAGCTCTTTGCAAAAGCCGTTCAAAGTATAGAGCCAACTGCCACCGGACTTCCCGTTGCTGACCTTGCTTCAGGGGAGGCGGTCGTTTCAGCTTTTCAACAAGCCTTCTCGACCTCTTTTATACTCATTATTATTTTGCTTTTATTGATTTTAAAAAGCATCAAAAAAACATTTCTAGTCATTGGGCCTTTAATTTTAGCTGGTCTACTGACCTGTACAGTGAATGTTTTATTAGACATTCCGTTTAATTTTGCAAACATCATCGCCCTTCCTCTGCTGCTAGGTATTGGTGTTGATAGCGGCATTCATATCATGCACTGTCTGCACGATAAGCTGGATGACGGCAAACAATTACTACAAAGCAGCACAGCACGAGGTGTTATGTTTAGCAGCTTCACTACCATGAGTAGTTTTGTTAGTTTAACCCTAATCCCCCATTTTGGTATTGCTAGTATGGGAATTACGCTAGCAGTCGGCATTAGTTTTACACTGATTTGTACGCTAATTATTTTGCCTGCTTTTAGTAATAAAGCAATTGAACTTTAACCCAGAAGAGTATTAATAACGTCATGTCATTTAGTATTAATGAGCTTTTTTCACAACACAACTCAGAAAAGTTTGAGTTACACGAAAACTATTTGAACAAGCAAATGGTTCGAGTTCTGAAAACCATAGGCTATGACCGTAATTACACAAAAGCACTCGGACAATATTTATACGATGAAAATAACACCCAATATCTTGATTGCTTAAGTGGCTTTGGTGTATTTGCTGTGGGACGTAATCATCCAACAGTCATCAAGGCACTACAAGAAACATTAACACTCGAATTACCTAATCTAGTACAAATGGATGTGTCGGTATTAAGTGGATTATTGGCCAAAAAGATTTTAGCGACGACACCTGATAACTTACAAAAGATGTTTTTTTGCAATTCAGGTACAGAAGCCGTCGAGGCCGCACTTAAATTTGCACGTTACACCACTAAACGCGAAAAAATTGTATTTTGTGATCATGGTTATCATGGTTTAACGATGGGGTCGTTATCGCTGGTAGGTGATGAAATTTTTCGTGAAGGTTTTGGGCCTTTGTTACCTGAATGCGCTTCTGTGCCTTTTAATGATTTAACTGCCTTAGAAGAAGCACTAAAAAATAGCGATGTTGCGGCCTTTATTGTAGAGCCAATCCAAGGTAAAGGCGTCAACATTCCTGACGATAACTACTTGCCAGAAGTGCAGCGACTTTGTAAAAAGTACGGCACTTTGTTTATTGCTGATGAAGTACAAACCGGCATTGGTCGTACCGGTAAATTTTGGGCGATTGAGCACTGGAATGTTGAACCCGATATGATTTGTATGGCAAAAGCACTGTCTGGTGGTTTTATTCCTATCGGAGCTGTTGCAATAACTGATAAAATAATGAATTCTGTATTTAATCGCATGGATAGAGCTGTTGTACATGGCTCCACCTTTTCAAAAAACAATATGGCCATGGCCGCAGGGCTTGCAACACTGCAAGTAATTGAAGATGAAAAGCTAATTGAAAATAGCGCCCAAGTCGGCACTGAAATCATCACGCAATTAAATGCAATGAATTCCAAATATGAATTTTTAAAAGAAGCGCGCGGGAAAGGATTAATGATCGCTATTGAATTTCAAGCTCCCAAAAGCTTAGCACTAAAAGCGGCATGGAGCGCATTAGAAACTGCAAATAAAGGACTGTTTTGCCAAATGATTACAATACCTCTATTTAAAGACCATCACTTGCTAACTCAAGTAGCAGGGCATGGCATGAATGTAGTTAAATTACTACCTCCCCTTAATTTAACAAATAAAGACCGAGATTGGATTGTGACTTCGTTCGATCAAGCTATCGCAGACACGCATAAAGTTCCTGGCTCCATTTGGAGTCTAGGAAAAAATCTTGCAAGTCACGCACTCAAAACTCAAAAAGGGGCCTAAAGGAAGCATTATGAAAATCGCAGAAAATTACCCATTATTAAACACTATAGACCTTCCAGCAGACCTACGAAAACTTCCACGCGAAGAGCTAACCCCTGTTGCTAAAGAACTACGTGAATTTTTAACACATTCAGTCAGTTTATCGGGTGGACACTTCTCCGCAGGCTTGGGCACCGTTGAATTAACCGTCGCGTTACATTATGTTTATGACACACCAAATGATCAACTAGTCTGGGATGTAGGCCACCAAGCTTATCCTCATAAAATCCTGACGGGGCGTAAAGAAAAAATGCCCACTATTCGTACCAAAGATGGTGTATCCGCATTTCCTAAACGTAAAGAAAGCGAATATGATGCGTTCGGTGTCGGTCATTCCAGCACCTCAATCAGTGCTGCTTTAGGTATGGCGATTGCCGCTAAAAATAAAGGCGATGAGACCCGTATGGTCGCTATTATTGGTGATGGTAGTATTACCGGCGGTATGGCTTTTGAAGCCATGAATCATGCCGGCGCTATTGATGCTAACGTACTGGTTATTTTAAATGATAACGACATGGCTATTTCGCCTAATGTTGGCGCCATGAATAACTACTTCACCAAGGTTATTTCTAGTAGAACTTACACTTCCGTACGTAACGAAAGTAAAAAAATTCTCAGCAACATGCCAGGCGCTTGGGAATTTGCTAAAAAGACTGAAGAACATCTAAAAGGCATGGTAACTCCCGGTACTTTGTTTGAAGAACTAGGGTTTAATTACATTGGCCCTATTGATGGCCATGATGTCGATATGCTAGTGGATACACTACAGTCTATTAAAGAAATGTCAGGGCCTATCTTTTTACATATTGTAACTAAAAAAGGTAAAGGCTATGCACCCGCAGAGAAAGATCCTCTGGCTTATCATGGTGTACCCGCTTTTGACCCAGCTAAAGACTCTTTACCAAAAGCCAAAGCCTCTGCTCACCCTACCTATACTCAAGTATTTGGTCAGTGGTTATGCGATATGGCAGAAAAGGATCAACGTTTATTAGCCACCACACCAGCAATGCGTGAAGGTTCTGGTATGGTTGAATTTTCTGAACGCTTTCCTGATCGCTATTTTGATGTAGCAATTGCCGAGCAACATGCAGTTACTTTAGCGGCTGGACAAGCATGCCAAGGTGCAAAACCTATCGTCGCAATTTACTCGACTTTTTTACAACGTGCTTATGATCAGCTTATACACGATGTCGCCATTCAAAACTTAGATGTCTTATTTGCAATTGACCGCGCTGGATTAGTGGGACCTGACGGCCCAACGCATGCGGGAAATTTTGACTACAGCTTTTTACGCTGCATTCCCAACATGCTCATCATGGCACCCGCTGATGAAAATGAATGTCGCCAAATGTTAACCACTGGTTATAACTATGAAGGCCCTGCTTCTGTGCGTTACCCAAGAGGAAAAGGCCCATGTAAAGCAGTCAGTACTGATTTTACTGAATTAGAGATTGCTAAAGCAGAAATTCGTCACCAAGGTGGCCGACTTGCTATTTTAGCTTGGGGCAGCATGGTAACACCGGCACTAGAAGCTGCCAAGAAACTTGGCGCTACGCTTGTTAACATGCGTTTTATTAAACCGATTGACGCCGATATGATTTTAGAAATGGCAAAAACACATGACGTATTAGTAACGGTTGAAGAAAATGTACTTGCCGGTGGCGCAGGGTCAGCTGTTAATGAATTTTTACAGGCAAATAAAATACTAATGCCTGTTTTAAACATTGCACTCCCTGATGAGTATGTCGAACAAGGCACTCGTGAAGAACTCTTAAGTTTATGCGGTTTAGATAGCAAAGGTATTTTAGATAATATCGAACAATTCTGCGCTTAAAACCGTCATATTTCCGTGGAGTAGGTTTATACACCTACTCCAACCTTTTTCTGGCAGAGATATTATCCTATCGTGTCTTACTTAAAAGCTTTCTTCGCTATCAACCTCCTGATTTTCTCAGGTGTTTGCCTAGCACATGGTTCAATTCTTCCGCATGAGTCCATATGGGCCGCTTGGATTTATACGCCTGATGTAGCAATTCCCATGTTATTAACTCTCGTGATCTACTTTCGCGGTCGCGTTGTTAGGCGAGAAGCAGGACGCCCTGTTGGCATCGGGCAAACGATTACCTTCTTACTCGGTATGCTTTGCTTTGTGATTGCGTTGCAGTCGCCACTTGAGCCACTATCAGAACACTTTCTATTTTTTCACCAAATAGAACATTTATTAATGCGCGGATTAGGGCCTTTATTGCTTATTTTAAGTATGCCATTAGCCCCTTTACTGCAAGGTCTACCCAAAAGCGTTCGCCACAAAGTATTAACCCCTCTCATTCGTAATAAAGAGATTCAGTGCTTATATAACTTTTTAGGCCATCCGATTATTGCCTCTGTTTTATTTATTGCCACGCTTTTAATTTGGCAGATTCCTGATTTACATAATCAAGCACTTGCTGATCAATCGCTGCATAACACTATGCACTTCACCATGATTATTACCGGTTTTTTCTTCTGGTGGTTAATCTGTGATCCTAGGCAAAAAACAGCGCGCATCCCCTTTGGAATCCGTTTAATTATTTTATGGCTAGTGACTATTCCTAATACGATTATTGGCGCTATTATCACCCTTAAAAGAGATCAAATATATGCGGCTTACGATGTCTTAGATGGCCGTTTAGCGATAGAAATCATGCTTGACCAGCAATTAGGTGGCATTATGATTTGGGGACCAGGAGGAATGATGGGGCTTATTGGTACAGGCGTGGTGTTTTTCTTAATGTCGCGTAAAGAAAGAAAGCTACGCTATCGTGCCTAGCTTAATTAAAGGCATTTATTGACACACTATTTTTTCAAAGCACTGCAACATGATAATTCGTTGATTACCCTGTACCTCAATATTTCCCTGCAATATGCTATGAGCACCGTCTACTTTCCCTGTGGTTTTTGTTACACCATTGACTGTTTTTAGGCAGGCTTCAGGATAAGAGAAACTATCTAGGGCACTCATACGCGCCCTAGCCTTTGCAAATACCTCACCACCCGCGCCAATATTACTTCCACCAAAAGCACATTTTTCAGGATTCAAATCGGCCCTCGTGAACGCTATGTAAAAAATCATACTCAGCTTGTGTCACAGCCAAAGAGGGTTCTTTATTTGCGCAGGCACTCAATAACAACCCAGATAAACACACTATAGTGCTTACTTTCACAGGATTATCGAACTTTAACGTCGTTTAAAAATTTGCGGTTCTTGAGGTTTAGCCTTTTCTTGCAAACATTCATAAGCTGCTGCTTCAAAACGAATTTTTAAAGATTGCGGCTGTTTATCTTCTTTAAGAAACTTTTCTGCTTCAACGGCGGTTAAATCTGCCATCATTTCTTTTGCGATACACAAACAAGGTTTAGTAAATCGCTTTCTATCATTCTCTTTATTCACTGAGTTTCTTGTTTCTCGTGCTATGCATTGATCAGCAAACTCATGCTCAAATTTATGTTTCTCTAAATTTGTTGCTTCATCATGATCATGATCAAAGTCGTTATGTGTCGCAATCACACTTTTTGGTACTATTTTTTTAGGCTCATCATCTGAACAGGCAACTAGGCCAAAAATAAGCACACTACTGATCAAATACGTTTTTAACGTTATTATTTTTTTATTTTTCATAATCATGGATAAAGAAATTTATTATTATTTTTGTATATACATTAAGTTGAAAGTAACTGGAACAGCTGCATTAATGCTTTTTAAGCGCGCTAATTCACGTAGCTCATTAACTTCTTCCAGTAATTCAAATTTCTGTAAATTAATGATCAATGGCTGATTAGCACTGACTAAGCGTTTATTTGTATCTAATGCAATCACTTGCAGCTGCACTTTTACAGTTTGCTTAACACCGTGAATATCTAATAGGGCATTTACCTCTAATTTTTTAATGTCCCCTTTTCTCATACTACTAATTTCATTAGAAGAAAGGTCAATACTAACCGTTGCTTGCGGAAATAATGGCGTATTAAAAAACAACTTTTTTAAGCGCTCATCTCTTATTTCAATTCCCGTAACAACACTATTTAGATCAACATTTAATGTTGCAATATTATTAGCAATTTTACCGCTTAATTTTTGGAAGTTTTGTACTTCGGTTTTAATCGCATTTTTTGTAGTTACAAAGTTTAATGTCGACGCCTCGCTAGATAAAATCCAGTTATCAGCCTGTTTTTCTGTATTTACTTGAGCAAAAGCAGACTGACTAATTAGCAATAATCCTAATAATATTTTTTTCATACTATTTTCCTTAATATTGTGAATGTTTATAAAGTTACTTTTGAGCTGTAAAAATACCATACTCAACCAGTTTTTGGTGAAATAAATGATGCTGCGCCAATCCCACTTTAAAATTAGCTGTTTGCGTAGCACTACGTAAGCCTAGCCAACTACTCAATTTTTGCACAGGCTCTAAGCGCTTAGTGACTTTAAACATATAATCGGCTGATGGCATTGTTTGCTCAGTAATATCGGTATATTTAACCTGAGAAAACTGATTATCCACTAATAATTGTTCAAATTCACTACGTAAACATAAGTTAGGTACCGCCCAACCATCTAAACAATCAACAACCGCTTGCCAATCTTCATCAGCAATATCTCGTTGTGTGATAAATCCATCACAGACTACAAGTCTTCCGCCCTTTTTCAAAATACGGAAGGCTTCACGAATAAAGTCAGCTTTATTTAAAGCATGGCAAACACTTTCTAAGCCCCAGACGACATCGAATGTTTCATCTGCATAGGGTGTTTTACAAAAATCAGACACTTCAAAATCAATATTTTCAGCCACACCGTGTCGTTTTGCATGATCAGCCGCATAATACGTTTGTTTAGCGCTAATAGTAATCGCTTTTAATTGATTACCGTGATTTTTTGCCATCCAAATTGAACTGCCACCAATACCGCAACCGGCATCAAGCACAAAATCGTCTTTTTTAATCTCCGCTAATTCATATAATTTCTGATTTTTATTTAACAATGATTGACTGTGTGACGTGGTATTTTCATCCCAATAACCATAGTGCAGTGCTAAATCATTACGGCTACTCCAAGCAAACAAATAGTCCCAGTAACAGGCATCATAATGTTTTACAGCGGCGGCTTGTAATGCTTCAGTACTGATATTTTCTTCACTTGCAGTACGGTAATCTTTATTCGGTTCTATTCTAGGCATAATATTAATTAACTATTCTCTCTACGCGCCAAATACGCTTTTTGATTCTTTCAAATAAATTTAATGCAGGCTGCGCTCCTGCCATCGCGACAGCATCAACTAAACAATACCAAGCAGCAACACCACTAGGCGGGTTTCCTTGCGTTAAACCCGATGCAGGGTCTATTTCAGCCCACGCCCAAGTTCCAGCCCCAGTACCGACCAACTCCAGCCAAGTGGTAATAAAAAATGCCCCCAAATATACCATAGGTGCTTTACCTTTAAACAGGTAAAGCAAATAAACTATAAATAAGATTGCACCTATTTGATCACTGCGTTCAGCATAAGGGCTTATGCCCCACATAGCCCACACACCACAAGTAATAACGACAAATAAAGCAATCTTACGCGCATAACGTAGAAAAAATCCTGAACGCGCCAGAATAATCGCTGTTAAATACACCATACCGTGTCCAGCTGGCACATAAGGCGGAACGGAGCCAAAGCGGTAAATATAACCTTGCATATAAGGTGATGCAAATATCTCCCCTGCTGTAGCAAATAATAAAGCCACAACAACTTGCATACGCACTATTTTAGATTCGCGTGATAGCAAGCCAGCTAAAAACAAATAGCCAAAAAAAGCTAAAAACCACTGTAAATATTGAGGAGAAAAGCCATCTAATGTTAAGCAAATTGCCGTACAGGTAAATGTAAATGCAACAATTTGATAGTCTGTTTTTTGATGAGGGTAATCACCTTTTACTTCAGGAAAATGTCGTAACATTTAATTTATTCCTTGTTTAAAATTTATCATATAAACCAGTAGGCAATAAATAAATAACGCACTAACTTTCCTATAAAAATAAGACTTACAGAAAATATTAGCGGTAATTTTAACCAACCACCCGCAAAGCACAAAGCATCACCCACCACGGGCAACCATGAGAGTAACAAACTCCAACTACCCCATTGCTTTACCCACTTTAGAGCACGCTGTTTATTTTTATCTAATATCGCTTCAGCCGGATATTTTTTAGCGGCAAAATGCCCTAACCACCATGTCGTCAAAGCACCTAAGCTATTCCCTAAGGTTGCGACAGCCACAAGCCATGCAACCGGTTGTAACTGTTCAGCAACCATATAAGCCAATACGGCTTCTGATCCACCCGGCGCTATTGTTGAAGAAATAAAAGCACTGACGAATAGCCCCCATAATTCTAGCATTATTAACTCTCTTTGCTTTTAACCATAAAAAAACCCCGAGTAATTTTGGTAATTACTAAGGGTTTTAAAGTAGATCTTCTTTGAAATTATTTTTTACTAATTAAACTCATTACAGATGACACTACCCACGAAATTAATTTAATAACTAAGTTAATTCCAGATTGGGCTAATTCAAACAAGTAGCTGATAATTTCAGCTACACTCATATCTTTAAACTTACGAGCAAGTAATGGCGCAATTATCAAACCAATTGCTAAACCAATAATAGTCAGTCCAGAAAAGAAAGAATCATTGCCTGTCACTGCTTCTTTAAGATCAGCAACCTCTTCAACAATAACATCACTTATCCCTTGATCTTCTTCTGTTTTATCCCAATAATCATCTTGAATAACATAGGACGTTACACCAGGAATACTCGGTAAATCGCCGCTACCTTTACCAATTTTTAATTGGCCTTTCATACCTTTTTCCATATGCTGTGCAATATCACAATGCACTAGGTAGGTTTTATCACCCGGTGGAAAAATTAAGGTGCCAGAAATCTTTCCAGGCCCAGTTATTTCCATATGGAACATACCTTTTGGGTATAAATATTTAGGTAAGCCATGCATCATCCATTGATGACGCACGCTATCATCATTAACAAAGTTAATCGTTAATTTAGTACAAGGTTCAAACTGATATTCTTGTACATCAAATGCATACATCCGCCCAGGAAACTTTTTAGCGTATTTATGCCCCGCATGAACGGTAATTTCTTTAGTCGCCGCAATTTTATCGCAACCACCCGGCAAAACATCTGTGTTTTGCCCCATGATCATACCACCGGTCATATCCATTAAATGGCCATCACCGTGGTCCATCATATTGGTATGATTTTCAAATTCTTTCTCAGCCAATACAGGCATTGAAAAAGCTAAACTTACTGCAATAATCGATAATTTTTTTAGCATGATTATTTACCTCCTTTGAATGAAGATATAACTGCCATCCACTTTGCGCGCTTCACGAAAGATAAATAAACAAATACTCCAAAAAACAATCCAAAAAATAAATTTCTTATTGAATTATCTTCCTCTACTTTCATAGCTGACGATCCGGGGGTTACATCTGCCGGGGCGGGCTTACTCGCTTCAGGCGCAACATAATTTAATGAATCTGGTTCGCCTAAGCTATTCCATTCATCAATATTTTGCCAAACAGGTAATTTACGCTGTTGAAATTTCTTGGTAAATAATTGCATCGGGCTTTCGCCTATGCCTTTTGGCATACCAATTTCATCTAAATACTTTTTATAGACTAAAGCACTGACATTACCACCAGGGTTTTGTCCATCTGTGGTGATCCCTTTCTCACGGTGATCATGAAAAATCCAAATACCTTCACCATAATTATGAAATCCATCATCAGTGGTATTTATTTTAATATCATTCCGTTGCGCAGGTGCTACATCATAAACATCACGTGTAATCTGAGCAATCGGGTTATGTTCAACGCCATCATAATGCGTAATAGTCCCTTTATGTCCATGCGTATGCATAGCTAAAGTTTCACCACTACTATTAAACATACGTAGTTTAATATTTTGGTCCGGCTCAGCGACAATAATTGACTCTCTTAACGTATATGGGAAAGAGCGACCATTCAAGGTGTGATAATCTTCCGTTGAATCGGTCATATCATATTCACGATTCATTTTTTTAGCGATTAACCGTGGGTCATTATATTTTTGTACAACACTATGTAATTCCTTATCCATAGCATGGTAATGCAAATCATATTCACTATCATATTCTTCTAAAATCGCTTTAGAGGGATGACGTACTTGTCCTGCACCGACGTTAAAGGTTTGTACCCAGTTATTCGGGCGATTTTCCTCTACAACAAACATTCCAACCAAACCCATAGCTAAATGCACGTGTGTTTGTACATGGCAATGATAAACAAATGAGCCTGCTACACGCGGACGTATTTCATAGGTTTTACTTTGACCTGGTAAAACAAATTTATCACTGGTTTGTGGCACACCATCATTACCTTCACCCGAACTATCAACCCATGGATGATCAACCCCATGTAAATGAATTGTATGTGGAAAATAATGGGTATTTTCTAGTTGAATCCAAATCGTATCACCCTGCTCAACGCGTATAACAGGTGACGGCGCTCTTAATAGCGGATTAGCATCAACACCAACAAAGCTATTGGTTGCCATACCACGTGATTTTGGAGCAAACACCCACATGCCAGGCTGAACACCCGGCGCAATATCAAACGTAGGCACGAAACCATCAAAGTCTGGTGAGTGACCATTTAATTCTGCAACTTCTAATTTAATGATAATTAAGTCTGGGTCGCCATCGCCATCCATATCATTTTTCTTAATAATCCCATCCATTGCATAGTGAGTATTCATCAACGCTTCCATTGATAAATTATTGGTACCTTTCACTTCGGCAGCAATTGAATAAGGATTATCAGGACTACAACGCAGAGACTCTTGAATATCAACACCCTCAATCGTTTGTGCTTCTCGCCAATCAGGGTTATTTTCATTACAAACCGGCTCTACTTCTCCACGGTCCACTTCAACTGACTTAGGTAAGGCTGCTACTGCCTGTGTTGATAACGACAAAAATATAATTGTCGTGCTAAGTAGCATTCTTAAAGGTTTTTTCTGCATTGTAAGATGCCCCTCAAATTTAAATATTTATCTTTGTGTAAAGTAAGAATTAAGCTCAAAGCAGGCATTGCTACGCACCACTTTAAGCTAATATTCAAACTTTCATTTTTCTGACATAACAATAAAGTTTATGCTTTTTTAAGACCTGCTAATATTTCATCAACTTTATTTTTAAAGCCAGCGTGAGATAAATATAAAATATAAAGGCCTGCAAATAGGAATAGCGCATACATGAACATGTCAGTCATACTTGTCGCTTGTCCTGAACCCGCTGTGAAACCCATATGTGCATCTAATCTTTCACCATTACCTTGTAACAAAGTAATATGAATTAAATATTTTCCTGCTTCAGGTACACCATTTGGTAGCTGTAGATTTACTGACCCTGATTTATGTTTTTTTGCTTCTTGGAAAAATACACGTGTTCCTTCAGGCTCTTTAGTTACTTCAAACTCTACGGCTCTACTACGAAATCTAACATCTTGATAATCAAAAACAAGTAAAGTTTTTGTGTTGGTATTAGGAATATTTGAACAAAATTCTTCAGCAGGGTAAGCAGTAGGCTGGTATGCCGTGTAATGAATCCAATGATCAGGCTCTAACTCAAATTTACACTGATCGGTATCGGTACCCGCAGCACCACCATGTGCCAAAATGCTAGCTGAAAAAAGCAGGCCTAATAGCCCGATAAAACTACGTCTCATAATGCTAGTTGTATTCATAAATTCCTTCCTCTTTTATAATTTTTATAATTTTAATAATGCTTCTCATTTCACTTAATTATAAAGTGTAAAAGCATATTCAAACTTTATCATATAGGTACCCACAAAGGAAGAATATTGAATATATTTTAAACACTAATTAGCACTAAATTTCAGAATTTCCTTATATAGCTATTGCTATAGTGGCCAGCATTTCGTAAAATTTTACTAATATTTACGCAATTTAAGGTCTTTACATGTCTCAACTAACTAGCTCACCTGAATGGTTGGCTTTAAAAGAACATCAAAAACACGTCGATAAATTACACTTAAGAGACTTATTTGCAGCCGAGCCTAATCGATTTACTCAATATTCCACTCAATTTGATGATTTACTTTTTGATTATTCAAAAAATAGAATCACCGATGAAACACTGCCTTTACTTTTCAATTTAGCTAACTCTATTAATCTTAAGTCGCTAATTGATGATATGTTTAGCGGTAAAAAAATAAATAAAACAGAAAATAGAGCCGTTTTACACACCGCCTTACGTAATCGTAGCAACCATCCAGTACTTGTCGATGGCGCCGATGTCATGCCACAAATTAATGAAGCATTACTTAAAATGCGTACTTTTTGTGAAAAAGTTCATTCAGGTGAATGGCTAGGTTATTCAGGCAAGAAAATTACTGATATTGTCAACATCGGTATTGGCGGATCTGATTTAGGTCCAAAAATGGTTGCAAGAGCCTTATCTCCTTATGCTATTGAAGGAATGGACGTTCATTTTGTTTCCAATGTTGATCAAGCTGATTTAGTAGAAACACTCAACAAAGTATCTCCAGAGACCACTTTGTTTTTGGTTGCCTCTAAAACGTTTAGCACCCACGAAACCATGACTAATGCAAACTCTGCACGCACATGGCTATTAAAAAATACAACTGACTCATCAGCGGTTGCAAAACATTTTGTGGCGCTCTCCACACACAGACAGAATGTCATTGACTTCGGTATTGATCCCGATAATATGTTTGAATTCTGGGATTGGGTGGGTGGTCGTTATTCACTTTGGTCATCTATCGGCTTATCTGTTGCCCTTTATTTAGGTATGGATAATTTTGAAGGCCTACTCGAAGGTGCTCATGACGCTGATAAGCATTTTCAAAGCACACCACTTGAAAAAAACATCCCAGTCATCATGGGTTTATTAGGCGTTTGGTACAATAACTTCTTTAACGCCGAATCTCATGCAATGCTTCCTTATGATCATACAATGCAATTCTTTGCTGACTACTTCCAACAAGGCGACATGGAAAGTAATGGAAAAAGCGTTGATTTAGAAGGTAAACCAACTGACTACAGCACTGGCCCAATTATTTGGGGACAACCTGGGACAAATGGCCAACATGCGTTTTATCAGCTGATTCACCAAGGTACAAAACTTATTCCTTGTGATTTCCTAGCACCGGCACAAAGTCATCATGACCTAGAAGAACATCATGACATCCTTATTTCTAACTTCTTGGCTCAAACTGAAGCGTTAATGAAAGGAAAAACAGCAGAGGAAGTAAGAGCTGCATTAGGTGATAATGCCTGTGAAAATGTTGTAGCGGCTAAAGTATTTTCTGGAAACCGCCCTACCAATTCATTTTTATTCACCAAATTAACACCGCATTGCTTAGGAAAATTAATAGCGCTCTACGAACATAAAATCTTTGTTCAAGGAAAAATATGGAATGTTAATAGTTATGACCAAATGGGAGTTGAACTTGGGAAGGTACTAGCACAAAATATTTTCCCTCAGTTAGAGAATGACAAGCAAGTAACCGCCCATGACAGCTCAACCAACGGATTAATCAATCACTACAAAGCAATTCGTTAGCCTTGCTTATTAAGCGACTTTTATTACTCTCTCTTATACTGTTTGGCAGTATTTCAGATGATAATAAAAAAGTCGCTTTTTATATTAATCAACTTGATCGTATAAAAAACACGGGGACATTAACCGTACTAACGCGTTACGATCAATCAACCTACTATGAAAATGCCGATGGTTTTTCTGGTTTAGAGTATGACTTAGTCATGCTTTTCGCTAAACACCTCGGCGTTAAGGTTAAGTTTAAACTCCCAGCCACCTTTCAAGACATACTAAACCAAACTGAAAAAGGTGGCTTTGCTGATTTTTCCGCTGCCGGAATCACTATTACTCAAGAGCGAAATGAACGTTTATTCTTCTCTCCTGCGTATCAAAAAATTACCGAGCAAGTCATTTACCGTTCGGGGACAAAACGCCCAAAAAAACCAGAAGACCTGACTAAGGGTATATTAGAAATTGTCCAAGGAACCAGTCATAACGAATCTTTATTATTACTAAAAGAAGACACACCACAGCTTACCTGGCTCATTAACTCTGAACTAGAAACTGACGGACTTCTTTATCTGCTCAATGAACGTCTTATTGACTATACCATTGCAGATTCACACCAAATCAACTTGTTACGCCGATTTTACCCAAAACTGTTTATTGCTTTTGACATTAGTCCTCCTAGGCGACTTGCTTGGGCTTTTAGAAAAACCAGCGACCTTAGCCTCTACAATGAGGTTACCTCCTTTTTCAAAACGATAAGTCAAAACAAAACATTAGATCAGCTGCTAGAGCGTCATTATGGGCACACTTATCACGTTAGTTATGTCGATAATTGTACTTTTAAGCGCCATACTTCTAGCCGCCTACCTCTTTACCGAAATTTATTTAAGCAAATTGCAAAAAAATATCACTTAGACTGGCGCTTATTAGCTGCCATCAGCTATCAAGAATCACATTGGAATAAACGTGCCGTTTCGCCAACCGGCGTAAGAGGCTTAATGATGTTAACGCAAAGTACCGCAAAAGGACTCGGCATTAAAAATAGAACCGACCCGCGACAAAGTATTGAAGGTGGGGCTAAATATTTTAAACAGCGTATCAAAAAATTTCCGATTAGAATCCCCGAACCCGATAGAACTTGGCTTGCTTTAGCCTCTTATAATGTCGGGTTTGGTCATGTAAATGATGCGCGAATCCTAGCGCAACGCTTAGGAAAAAACCCAGACAAATGGCTTGATGTTAAACAAATACTCCCTTTACTTTCACAAAAAAAATGGTATTCACAAACTAGGCATGGCTATGCCCGAGGAAAAGAGCCTGTCATTTATGTCACTAACATTCGTAGTTATTACGATTTACTGATTTGGAAAACAACCAACAAACAACTCACTGAAGAATCAGCCATGCCACTAATGCAAAAATAATAATCTAATTACGCTACAATCAACATTCCATCATTAAACTCTATAGGCATTTATATGTTGCGTAAACTACTACTATTATCACTGTCTTTCTCTTTTTTAACTGCTTGCGCTCATACGCCTGGCGGAGTTTCTGCATCAAACATTCCATTAGCACCTAATAGCTATACGGTATTGGGGAAGGTTTCCAGTTCTGACTGCGCTTATGCTCTTTTAGGACTTATCCCTATAACTAGTGGCAATAAATCCGACAAGGCGCTAAATCACGCCCTAACGAAAGTTCCAGAGACAGATGCGCTAGTACAAATCACTTCAGACTTCTACTCTCAATATTGGATTCTTTGGAGTAACGACTGCACTCAAATTGATGCAACTGCAGTTAAGTTTAACTCTTAAAATCTTTAACAACAGGGCTCTTCCTTTTAGGGAGAGCCTTTTAAGTATTCAGCCCATCCACACAACAATTCTCTAGCTTTCCCATATTCATATGTTTTTCTAGCGCATCAGTCACCCGCTCGATTCCCTGCTCTGATAATACTGCAAAATCAACCAACTCTAACTTATCAACCCCCGCCCACTCTAACAAATAAGCACAGGCGCTGGGATCATCAAAAATACCATGTACATAAGTACCCATAATACTTTCATCTTCGGAAATAGCCCCCTCACTCTCACCCGATGCCATTTGCAATAAAGGCCTATCTAATGCTTTTCCCGTAGAAATTCCCACATGAATTTCATAACCAAAAAAAGCGGCGTCCTCTCTACAAAAATTACCCTTGACTTGTTTCAGCTGTTTTTCTTCATGTAATACCGTTTGCATTGCAAACAAACCTAAGCCTTGACTAGATCCTTGGTCTCCTTCCAATCCTAATGGATCATGAATCACTTCGCCCAGCATTTGATACCCACCACAAATTCCCATGACTTTGCCTGAATAGCGCAAATGCCGATTAATAACCCGATCCCAGCCTTGCTCTCTTAGCCACAGTAAATCAGCTCTAACTGACTTGCTACCTGGTAAGATAATTAAATCTGCTTTTTTCATGTCATCCGGCGAATATAAAAACTGAATATTTACTCCCGTCTGCAATCTTAAGGCATCAAAATCAGTATGATTACTCATATGCGGCAAACGCGGTACAACAATACAAAAATCATCAGCCTTTGACTCCACTTGGCTAACAGCCACACTATCTTCTGACTCCAGATACAGTCCATGTAAATAAGGTAACACGCCAAAAACAGGCTTACCTGTATAGTCTTCCAGCCAATCAATACCTGGCTTTAAAATATCTAAATCACCACGAAAACGATTAATCACAAAACCTATTATTCGGTCTTGTTCAGACTGACTCAATAATGCCAATGTTCCTACTAAATGCGCAAAAACACCGCCCCGCTCTATATCTGCAACTAAAATAACCGGACAATCAACCACTTCGGCAAAGCCCATATTGGCAACATCTCTATCGCGTAAATTAATTTCTGCGGGGCTTCCTGCCCCTTCAACAATAATTGTGTCATATTGATCTTTTAAGCGCTGATAGGATTCTAAAATGGCGGGCATCACCGTCGGTTTATAAAGGTGATAGGATTTTGCATTCAGATTCTTTATCGCCTTGCCCTGTACAATAATTTGCGCCGTTGTATCTGAATTGGGTTTTAATAGTACCGGATTCATATCGGTATGCGCTTCTAAGCCACAAGCCTGTGCTTGTACCGCTTGCGCACGGCCTATTTCGCCTCCATCAACCGTAACCGCGCTATTCAACGCCATATTTTGTGGTTTAAAGGGCGCAACGGAAATTCCTTTACGTTTATAATAGCGGCACAAGCCTGTTACCAATGCACTTTTACCTGCATCCGATGTCGCCCCTTGTACCATAAGTGTTATTGACTGCATTATTACCCTTTATATCTTTAATTATTACAACTTACCCTACTTACTTAATGTCCCTTTCTTTCACGCTTTTTATTGCTTTATTACTTGATTTTATTTTTGCTGAACCTAAAAAGTGGCATCCCTTAGTCGGCTTTGGTCATTGGGCAAACTATGTAGAAAATAAATTACATGCAAAAAACACAACAGATCGCCAACAAAAATGGCGTGGTTTGTGTGCTCTACTATTAGTCAGTAGTCCACTATTTATCGTGTTCGCTATTTTAACTCAGTACACCGCTTACCTTAACCCCATCATTGTTTATTTATGCATTGCGCCAAAAAGTTTAATACAGCACACCTTACGTGTTTACCATTCACTAGATCTAAAGCAGCTAGACAAAGCACGCTTTGCCATCTCGCGCATTGTTAGCCGAGAAACCACACAAATGAACCCTTTAGAAATACGTAAAGCGACCATAGAAACCACTTTAGAAAATGGCGCTGATGCCATTTTCGCCCCTATTTTCTGGTTTATTATTGCGGGACCTTTGGGAATTATTTTGTATCGAATGAGTAACACGCTCGATGCTATGTGGGGCTATAAAAACGCACATTTCTTACACTTTGGTTACGCAGCAGCTAAATTAGATGACGTTTTGAATTGGATTCCAGCACGATTAACCGCGCTCAGTTATTTAATCTTAGGTCACTCTAAAAATGCATGGCATTGTTATCAACAGCAAAGTCCTTATTGTGAAAGCCCGAATGCAGGTGTTGTGATGAGTAGCGGAGCCGGCGCCCTAAATACACAGTTGGGCGGCCCTGCTATCTATCATGGAAAACTCAAAAACAAAGTCATTTTAGGCTGCGGCCTTCTGCCTAATAACCAAGACATCAAACGCGCTAATTGTCTTATCCTGCTAACACTCTTACTTTGGTTCGCCATTATTTTACTGGGAGAATCCCTTGCTTAAACATGGCGGACGCTTACTGGAAGCGGCAGAACACTATAAAATTCCTTTAGAAAACTGGCTAGACCTGTCAACAGGTATTAATCCCAATGGCTATCCCATCCCCAATATTCCTGATGAAATATGGCTGCGTTTACCTGAAGAACAAGATAACTTAATCAGCGCAGCACAAGATTATTATCAATCATCTCAGCTACTCCCTGTCGCCGGTTCGCAAGCCGCGATTCAAACACTGCCGCTATTACGCAAACCAGGCATAACGGGTGTACTAGCGCCTAGTTATGCAGAACATGCTTACGCTTGGCAAAAAGCAGGACATACGCTACAGACTATTGATGCCACTGAAATTAATCAAAAAATTCAGCAGCTAGATAATTTAATTCTGGTAAACCCTAATAACCCAAGCGCCCAGACCTTTGATAAAGATCAATGTCTTTATTGGCTAAATGAACTTAACAAAAGAAATGGCTGGTTGATTATTGATGAAGCGTTTATTGATTGCACGCCTGAACTCAGCCTAAGCTCTCTAAGCCCGCGAAAAGGGCTGATTATTTTGCGCTCAATAGGCAAGTTTTTTGGCTTAGCAGGTATTAGAAGCGGCTTTGTTTTAGCTGAAGCCGCTATTTTAGATCGATTAAATGAACACTTAGGGCCATGGGCTTTGAGCAATCCTAGCCGTTTTGTTACTGCTCATGCTTTGCAAAATACCGCATGGCAACAACAAACCCGCCAACAATTACAACAACAAAGCCAGCGATTAGGAGAATTACTCAGCGCTCACTCACTGTCACCCACCGGTTCAAACCCTCTATTTCAGTGGGTAAAAACACAACAAGCAAACGTAATACATCAAGCCTTGGCTGAACAAGGCATTTTTACACGCTTATTTGATCAGCCCAATAGCTTGCGCTTTGGCTTAGCTAAAACTGAAAGAGATTGGAAAAAACTTGCCGTAGCTCTCGCTAATATTTCCTCTTACTAACTGATATTACGCATTAAGTTAAGCATATCAAGAGTGGGGCGCAGACTTTAGAGGCTGTGAAAGTATTCCGAGGTTAGGTTAAAAAACCTACTTCGACAACGAACAATCAATAAGTTACAGCATTATTTTTGCTGTTCTTTGTTGTTTTTAGTCGTTTTTTCGAATACTTTCACAGCCTCTTTAGTCTGCTGTATGTGAAGGCTAAAGCCTTCGCCCCAAATATTGGAACGCTCCTTTGCTTAATATCAGTAACTAAGTACTGTATTTTTCAATCAGGGCTTGTAAGCCATCTTTATCCAATAAGTGATTATCGACTTTCAGATACAGCACTTGCTCACTGCTCTGTAAAATATGACTGGCTACGCCTTTAACCTCTAAAGCCGCCGCCATAAACAAGCTTAATTGTTCATCCGCCATTTGCTCAGTCGACACTAATAAATTAGCTAGATATTGCGGTGGGTTCATAAACAAAGCAACGATTAACCACGTTCCCGCCGCTATAGCGCAAAATAAAAACACATAACTTGCGCCCCACTCACCATAAATCCAACCACCAAATGAGCCACCTATAAAAGCCCCCATAAACTGAGAGCTCGAATAAGCCCCCATTGCAGTGCCTTTTAAATTACCCGGTGCTGTTTTAGAAATTAATGAGGGTAAAGTGGCTTCCAATAAATTGAAGCCACAAAAAAACACCCATAAACCAGCGACTATCGCCCACAAATTATCATTAAAGAAATATAAGCCGATATCTGCCACTAAAACCGTCGCAACCGCGCCGACAAAAACCGCTTTCATTTTGCGCTTTTTTTCAGCAATAATCACAAAAGGAATAATCATTGCCATCGACGTTAATAATACAGGCAGATAAACCATCCAATGATCTTTAGGTAACAAGCCGGCATCTCGAATTAATAACGGCGCGACAATAAAGCTGGCAGTTAACACTAAATGCAAAACAAAGATTCCGTAGTCCAAACGTAATAAATCTTTATTTTTTAATACATTAATAAACTGTTTAGGGTCTAACTCCGCATCTCTATGCACTTTTAACTGTGTTGGGTTCGGTACAATAAATAAAACCACAAAAATAGCTAAAAACGATAATACCGCCGTTAACCAAAAAACACCTTGTACCCCAGCGAAACCAGCAACAATAGGTCCAATGGTCATTGCCACACCAAAAGAGATTCCAATGCTTGCACCAATCATCGCCATCGCTTTGGTTCGATGTACTTCATCTGTTAAATCAGCGACTAATGCCATAATAGCCGCGGCAATTGCGCCACTTCCCTGTAAGGCTCGGCCAATTAAAACGCCATAAATACTGGTAGAAAGTGCCGCAACGATGCTGCCTGAGGTAAAAAGAATGAGGCCAATAATAATAATTTTTTTACGCCCAAAGCGATCAGATAATAAGCCAAAAGGAATTTGTAACAAGGCTTGTGTTAAGCCATACACACTAATTGCTAGACCAATCAAAAGCGGTGTCGCCCCTTCTAATGTCTCCGCAAATAATGACAATACGGGCAAAATCATAAACAGCCCTAGCATCCGCAACGCGTAAATACTAGAAAGTGATAGTGTCGCTCGGCGCTCCTGCGCAGACATGGAGCTCGTTATATCCTGAACTTGAGTCAATGTAGTAAATCCCTATGCAATTAAATTAAAAAATCTCAGTTATTTTATCATTTTTAAATGGGCAAATTATGTTTATTCAATGCCAACCACTGAATGGCAATAATCGGAATGGCCGACTCAATTCGCCCATCTTGAATCATTTGGTAAGCCACCTCAAAATCTACGGTTTTCACTAAAATATCTTCATGCTCATGTGCTAAGCCATGTAAACCGCCAATGCCATCCGCATTCACTTCACCATAAAACAGACTTATTTTTTCCGATGCACCACCGGGTGAAGTATAAAATTCATTAATGAAATGCATTTTTTTAACCACACAGCCCGCCTCTTCTTCTGCTTCTCGGTAAGCCACTTGCTCTGCGGTTTCACCTGCATCAATAATGCCGGCAACAATTTCCAGCATCCAAGCGTTTTCAGGCTCATCAATCGGCCCTAAACGAAATTGCTCAATAATCACTACCTTGTCATTAGCAGGATCATATAACAAGACAGCGACACAATTTCCACGCTCAAAAAGTTCGCGCGTTAGCACTTCACTCCAGCCGCCAGCAAATAAAGTATGCTGAATTTGATATTTATTTAAGCGAAAAAAACCGGCATGCATCGCCTCTTTATTCAGTATTTTAAATTCTTTTTTCATTTACTTAGCCTTTCAATATTGTAATTTCATGACAGCATCACCATATAAGTATAAGTTCACCTTGTATAAACAATCTATCAGGTGCCTTTAATTTTATCCATCTCTGTAGGAGTTTAAATACTATGATGCGAATTCTTCTTTTTTTAGCCACTAATATCGCCATTATGGCAGTTATTAGTATCGTTTTTAGCCTTTTCGGCTTAAATGGTATTTTAGATGCACAAGGCGTAGACCTTGATTTAAATGCACTGCTAGTGCTGTCTGCTGTTATTGGTATGACCGGTTCTTTCATCTCTTTAGCAATCTCTAAATGGTCTGCAAAAAGAGCCATGGGCGTACACGTTATCGAACAAGCACAAAACCAAACTGAACAGTGGCTAGTAGATATTGTTGCAAAACAAGCGCGTAAAGTTGGTATTGATATGCCAGAAGTGGGTATTTTTGAATCCCCTGATGCCAATGCTTTTGCAACCGGAATGACTAAAAATAGTTCACTCGTTGCGATTAGTACAGGCTTATTACAGGCTATGTCTCAAGATGAAGTCGAGGCGGTTGTCGGTCATGAAATGTCTCATGTTGCGAATGGCGATATGGTAACCATGGCACTGATGCAAGGTGTCGTTAATACCTTTGTTTATTTCTTTGCAACGATTATTGGCCACACAGTTGACCGCGTTATTTTCAAAAATGAACAAGGTCATGGTATTGCTTACTTTATAACGCAAATGATTGCGCAAATCGCACTTTCATTCCTAGCGTCTATACTGGTTGCATGGTTTTCTCGCTACCGCGAGTTTAAAGCCGATGCCGGTGGAGCCAACTTAGCAGGCAGAGAAAAAATGATCGGTGCATTACGTGCTTTACAGCGCGCACATGAGCCACAAGAGTTACCTGGCCAGTTAGCTGCCTTTGCGATTAATGGATCAGACGTAAAAAAATTATTTATGAGCCATCCACCGTTAGAAGAACGTATCGCTGCTTTACAAAACCAACGATAATTAATTGCCCGTCACTTAGCTTATTAAGTGGCGGTATTTTTCCACTCGCCAACACAGACTTATGGCCAAACATCAATTTATTCGCTTTCAATTAGGTATTAATACCGATCAGTTCTTGCGCGTTTACCAAGGCTCAGCAAAAAACATATCCACGCGCGCAGACGATGGTCGCCTAATAAAATTTCCTGCGCAAAATATTAAACAGTTTCTTACCCATGATGGCATTTATGGTCATTTTGAAATGGAACTGACAACTGAAAATAAATTCGTTGCCATTAAAAAACTCAACAATCTATCTGCGCGAGCCTAAACGTTATGATGTGGATACACTATTTAGGGAAAATAAGAGACTGAAAATATGACTCTTATAGATCTGATGTTACGCAGAGAGTCTATTTTTTCAATCCTTATAATCCTTATCATATAAAGACTTACCGTTAATTTTATAGGTAACATTCAGTAGCCCGTATGAAGCTTGCGCAATACGGGGATTCGATGCGCTGTTCATCCCGTATTACGTACCTCCATACGGGCTACGATGGTTACGGTTATTTTTGGCAAGTCATTTTAATTGTTTAAAAGCTTGCTTGGTTAACTTGTAATCCTTCATTGCTAGAGGCTATGGAGCAAATCATCCGCTTCTGTTTTAGAGGCAAAGCCTTCTTGAATCGCAAGTTCTGCCGCCTTACCGTATAAAATATCTTCTAATTTCTTAAGCTCTTTATATCTAACAGATGAAAGCATAACCGCCACTTCTTTATTTTGCTTTGAAATACTCACAGGCTCGATAGCGACTGCTGATAACATTGAAGAGAAATCACGCCTTGCATCTGATGATGTGATGGTTTTCATTATATTCATACCTACGGTCATAATTAACAATATGTACAAAATATACCCTATTTTGTACATTTCTTCTATTGCCTTCTTATTTCTGTCAATTTTTCAATAACTTAACAAACCATCAAACTACGCCTAAACCTTATAATCTATTTGCTGAACAGTACCTACCGCGCCATTTTCTTGTAAATAAATGCCCGTCGAACTCACCTCACCTTGCGCTACATTTTGCTGATTAGTTAATTGGAACGGCGTACTCACGTGCCCCAAATAAATAGCGCCAATATCCTTATCACCTAAAGCCATTAACTGCTGACTGCCATCACTATTCTGTTGCCATAAGCGCAATTTATCGTAAACGGCATCAGCTTCATCAATAAAGCCATTTTTATCGTCATCATATTCCGCTAATTCAGCAAACCCCTCGCCACTCGTTGGTCCAAATAATTCAGCCCCATTATTAATAATGCCATCCTTATTTTTATCTAAGGCTAAAAAAGCACTGCCTTGTTTAAGCCTTGCTAATTGCTCAGTTTCTCCATCAACATCTAAATCAAAGGCAAAAGAAGAGTCTGTCAATTCTGCGGCATTGCCCAAAAAATTTATGACTAAGGGGTCGATTTTCTTCGCCGCGCCAGTACGAATTTCCATATTTGACTGCTGACTAAATTCACGGCTCATACTCAAACTAACCGAAAAATTAATACTCACACCATCTTGAGTTTGAATAACACCTTCGGCAAAAAAATGACTTTGTTCCGATTCATATAAAGACTCTGCTTTACGATAAATCAGCGCCACTTCTGGCCTTGCATTCGATGGTGCAGAAACATCAATCGACAAGCTATTAGCCTCTCCCTCTGTTTGCAAATCTTGCGCAGAAAACAATTTAAAATCTTTACCCGTTATTGATTTAAATAACTGGCGCACAATACTGGCTTTCAAACTATCGGTTGCACTCACTTCAGAGGATAAATCAAGTTGCTCAGTTTGCCGAACACTTTGCGCTGAAACTACGTCTGGTGCTGTAGGCCGAGCGGGAACTTGCTTAATAATTTCTAAAGATTCTTGATGAGTGGTTTCTTTTTTTAACTGATGCTGACTAGAAAAGTGCAGCTTTGCGCTATCAATAATCATAATTCACCTCTTTAACAGGATATAAAAGATTATCGACTTAAATAGTGGAAAGTTTAATAAATAAAAACTGAGTGGTTAGTACCGAGCGTTGGTGATATTAACACCGGAGAAAATATTCAATTCAGCAACAACAAAGAAGGGGGGCAGTTTTTGAATTTATTGCGCAACATTACAGCAGATCAAAGACACGACATTATGCAGTCTTTAAAAAATATCCACCTAAGTAATGAGCGAATTATCAAAGAGCTTTCAGGGGTATCAAGGGGTATCAAGGGGTATCAAGGGGTCAGCCAGCTTGATCTAATAAAGTTGAACTAAAAATAATACGCACATGATCTGACTCCTTCATTTTTACCCAAATAAGTCAGCATGTGAGCCACACCTGACTAAAATTAACTCGCCCTCTTTATTATTAACATCCCATATCAATAAAAAATCAGGTTGAATATGGCACTCTTGATGCGGCTTCCAATTGCCCGTTAGTATATGCGGCTTATACTTCATCGGAGGGGTCTGATTTTCAACCAAATAATCTTTAATAAGCGATCTGAGTAAATCCGTATTTTTGTTTGGGTCACGTTCTGCTTTCTTTAAATCTTTTTTAAATTGGCTTTTTACTCTAATGCTGAGAGTCACTAAGCACCTCATTAAATAACTCATCAACAGAAGAGTAGGTTTCTTCAGTGACTTCATCAGACATTGCCGCTAATGTCGTTTTATTGGGGATTTTAAGTTCAATAGGAAATTCTTGCCTTAGGGAGACTTGAGTTAGAAATAAACGAATAGCTTCTGTCATGCTCATTCCTAAGCTATCTAAAACTTGTCCAGCACTGTCTTTTAATTCAGAACTAACTCGAGCGCGGACAATATCATTTTTTACTGTTTGCATAATTATTTGAATCTAAAAAACGAGAGATATTAAATTGTAGCACCAAAAGGCCACGCAAAGTAGAAGCCGATCCCCTTTGCTTTCTCAGCCTAATAATTATTATTAGGGACTTACTTTTCTATGGATAAGCCTAAATACGCTTGATTAATCAATAAGAAGCAATAAAAATAACCCTGTTATTTTCCGTTGTGTTATTTGAGGATAACTAAACGTGAATCCTCGCTATGTCACTAGTTACACACATTTCCTGTGGATAAGATTGTGTGTATTTTTTGCGTAACTATCTCAGCCCAGCGTATTCAAAGGCTACAGCTTAAATCGTACAAATTTTATACAATCGTTTAGACTTCGGCAAGCACTGAAAATTAAAGGCTTATTTTCAACGTTAAAAATAACCAGAAGCTCTATAGCGCCACATCAAACTCAATATTTTCTGCACCATTCAACACCATAAAATGCTTACCTCTTGAACGTGAAATTAAGGTGACGCCTGACATTTTCGCCATATCTAAACCCATCTGTGTTGCACCGGAGCGAGATAATAAGGTAGAAATACCCATTTGCGCGACTTTAATGACCATCTCTGAGGTTAATCTTCCTGTGGTATAAAAAATCTTATTTTCACTGGAAATATTATTCAACCACATATAACCCGCGATAGCATCGACGGCATTATGCCGACCGACATCTTCAACAAATAAGTCTAATTTATCAGTGGTGTACAAAGCACAACCATGCACAGCACCAGCTTTTTTATACACTTCATTATGCGCTTTTACTGAGTCTAACAAGGCATATAAGGTAGATTGCTGAATACTATTTTGCGGTACATGAATATTTTGTAATTTATCCATTAATCGGCCAAAAACGGTGCCTTGTCCACACCCAGTTGTCACTGTACGTCGCGACATCTGCTCAGTAAAATCACTGGTTTCCTCCTTAGTCACCACGGCAACCGATTCCGTTTCCCAATCGACCTGCACAACGCTAATCTCATCTAAACTTTCAAAAAATCCTTGGTTCTTTAAATACCCTAAGGTCAAAATCTCAGGATGTGAGCCGATGGTCATTAGAGTAACAATTTCTTGTTTATCCACATAAATCGTTAATGCGCGCTCACCGACCAGTTGTAATTCACGCGTCGCACCCGTTTCATCTACCCCAGTTACTGTGGTTGATACGCTCAATCCTGCATCGGTCATTTCCGGTTGTTTCATGATTTTGTGTCCAATTCAGCCAACTGTTTTAGGGTATTAATATTAAGAAAAATATCAGGACTTGCGCTTAAATCGACCTTTATCCAGTTATGTTGTTCAAACCAGCGATCAATTTTACGCTCACCAGACGCTAAATAGGCTTGTAAGCTATTTTTCAGTGAGGCTTTTATTGCAATAAAAACCGGATGAATACGCTCGCCATCAAACGCTACCGCGATATCCGCATCTTGCGCTTCTCTTTGCTGTATTAACTGCTGCAAACTGTCAGGATTCATAAAAGGTGAATCACAGGGAACAACTAATAAAATCGAATGATTGCAAACTTCTAAAGCAGCATATATTCCTGCTAAGGGACCGGCGAAGTCATTATTTTCATCACTAATCACTGGGTAGGAAAACTGTTGGTATTCTGTAATATTTCGGTTGGCATTCACGAATAATTCATCAACAACCGGTTCAATCGCCTGTATTGCATATTGAACCATCGGCTTCTTATCAAATAAGACCAAGCCTTTATCTTGCTGTTGCATACGTCGCGCCAAACCACCCGCTAAGATGACGCCACTTACTTTTGCTTGCTTATTCATCGGTGCTAAAATGAGACATGAAATTATTCCTGTTAAAAAATTCACTGTATCTCGCTATTATGGCAAGCTTGCTCTTGATTACAAGTTGCGCAACGATGCCACCCGGTGATTTTGTGCCTTATTATCAGGCAGAAACTCAAAAACCTTATGATGATGTCTTAGCTGAATTAGAAATTGCGATTTCAGAACATAATTTCCGCATTACCGGCCATAGTCGTGTAGGTAAGGTCATTCGCGACCGTGGTACAAAAATTTTTCCTAATTATGACACCTTGCAGTTTTGCAACCTCAGCCACGCAAAGACCTTACTTGAATTATCGCCCGAAAGCATTCGCCATATGCCTTGCAATGTTATTGTGTATGAATACCAAGGAAAAATACGCGTGCGTACTCATTTAATGCCAACCAACAGTGATAATACTGAACTGAATAATTTTGCTAAACAAATGAACCGTAAACTCAAAGATATTGTGGATTTTGCCGTTGAATAAGTCTCACTCTTTTAAAATTCGCATGGCTAGCCATGCTTTACAGCAAGGTCGCATTATTGCTTACCCAACTGAATCCGTTTATGGACTCGGTTGCGATCCGTTTAATGAAGTAGCGGCTTTAGAATTGCTTGCACTTAAACAGCGCCCTATTCATAAAGGTTTAATTTTAATTGCGTCAGATTTTTCTCAACTCACGCCTTTTATTAAACCTAACGAAGCAATGCTAGAACGCATATTACCCAGTTGGCCTGGCCCAGTCACTTGGGTTGTTCCTGCACAAGATTGGGTTCCTAGTTATTTAAAAGGCCATCATAACTCGTTAGCGGTACGTGTGAGTGCGCACCCTGTCGTACAACAACTATGCCAACAATTTAATGGTGCGATTATCTCTACTAGCGCGAATATTAGCCAACAAGCACCCGCCCGATCTGCACTGGCTGTACGCCAACACTTTTCCGAGAACGAGGTTTTTGTTGTCGCGGGGAAAACCAGTCAATTAAACCAGCCTACCCCAATCTATAGTGCGATAGATGGTCGATGCTTACGCAGTGCTTAATTAACCATGATCACTAAGCCATTATTCGCAAAATGGCTTTTTAGTTGTTTATTACTGTATCTTCCGCATGCCTTAGCTATTGATCAGCTTAACTTTAAGGCTAATAACATAAGTACCCACAACTGGCATTTATTGAGTGCCGAGCTACAGCTATCTAACATAAATACACCCACTACTCTCCTTGCGCTAAAAGCTAAAAGTTTACGCTTACCGCCACCTTTTAATAAATTAAACCTTATTAATATTCATTGCTCACGATTTATTTGGCAAAACGATTATTTAGCTTGCCAGCAAGGTAATGCTTCATTAAAAACCAAACTGTTTTCTAAGCAAATTTTCAACTTTACCTTCTCCGTTAAAAATAAACGTGCAAACTTAGCACTCCATAATCTCAACTTATTTGGCGGAAAAATCAGCCTCAGTGCAACAGAAAAAGCGACTTACTGGCAGGCTGATATTAATGCAAAAAACATTGACCTAACCCAATTAAAACACTTTTTAAAAGGCCATAAACTAGAAAGCATCAGTGGTCATGCTGATTTAGAACTTAAGCTTCAAGGCGATATGTCACGCATTGAAACAATCATTCTTTCTTCTTTGATAAAACAGCTTTCGTTACAAGATACACAAGGCAGTCTTGCCAGTGAGGATATTCAACTACAAAGCTATTTAGTGCTAAAAAAACAGCAGTATCAATGGCACTGGGAAACTGAACAAACACTACAGTCTGGCGCTATTTATATAGATCCTGTTTATTTAGAAATCAACCCGCAACAAGCGATGACACTCTCAGCATCCGGTAATTTACAGTCTGATCAACACAAAATAAATATTCAATCGGCGACCTTAACTCATCCTAAAACAGCGATTATTCAAGCAAAAGCAAGGCTGAATTATGAAAAATCACTGCAACTTGATAACGCCACTATCAACACCCAATTACTTAACTTAGAGACAATATCATCGACTTATACTGCTCCCTTTATAACGGGCGGCCCTTTAGATGGATTTAAGCTAGCAGGGAAATTATCCAGCCAATTAAGCCTTACTAATAATACCCTTCACAGCTTGGATGCTAATTTAGATTCCGTGACTATTGATGATGATAAACAGCGGTTTCACGCAAATCAATTACAAGGAAAAATACATTGGAACCCTTTATTTAAAAACGCCCAGCCCTCCTCTATCAACTGGAAGTCCCTTAAAGTAAAAGCCGTGCCTTTTGATGCGGGTCAGCTTAATTTTCAACTGTATAACAAGCATTTTACTTTGTTAGGATCGCCTAATTTAAACTTACTCAATGGCTCTATTGCGATTGATGAATTTGAATTTAATCACACGATAAGTAAAGGCAAAGAAGTTAAGTTACGTGCGCATATTAATCAACTGTCATTAACAGAGCTATCTATTGCTATGGGATGGGAAAACACCTTAAGCGGCACAATCACGGGGTATATTCCCTCAGTCAACTACCGTAATGATACGCTCTCCTTAGACGGGAGTTTAAATATGCAATTATTTGATGGCGAAATTAGCATTACAAAACTGTCTTCATCAGGACTGTTTACTGATTTTTCTCGCTTTCATATCAATTTAGATTTTTCCAACCTTGATCTCAATGAGGTGACGAAAAAATTCAAGGTAGGTAATATTCAGGGGCGATTATCAGGTTTTGCACACGATGTTTATTTAGAAAATTGGCAGGCCGTCAGTTTTTTTGCCTGGCTCGGCACGCCAGAAAATGATGATTCCAAACATCTTATCAGCCATAAAGCCGTACGCAATATTGCGAGTTTAGGAGGTCGTAGCGCCAGTGATGCTATTTCACGTGGCGTTTTAAGCTGGTTTGATGACTTTGGCTATAAAAAATTAGGTATCGGCTGTTATTTACATGAGGGTGTGTGCCAAATGATGGGCGCCTCTGCCGCTAAAAAAGGCTATTATTTAGTTAAAGGCAGTGGCATTCCCAGAATTGATATCATAGGATTTAATACCCGAGTGGATTGGAATACATTAGTCGATAGACTTGGTAGAATCACTTCATCTGATGAAATTATTATTGCACCACTCCCTTAAGGAAGCCATTATGAAAAAAGTATCCGTTATTAGCGCACTCTTTTTAACTGCTTGCGTCACTATTAATATCTATTTCCCAGCCGCTGCCACTGAAAAAGTAGCCGATGAAATCATTCAAGGCATTCAGCAACAAGAAGATACGCCACAAAGTAATAATAAGCTGCCTGCGCTACTGCCCCAATGGCAAGCCCATTTACTCCAAGTAGCTGATAACACACTATCGCTATTTATTTCATCCGCCCATGCTGAAGCCAATTTATCGCTTAACAATGCTGAAATTAGGCAAGTAAGAGCACGCATGACAGCACGGTTTCCTAGCTTAGCGCCTTATTATAAATCTGGATTCATTGGCATTAACAGTTCTGGACTATTAAGTAGCCGTGGACAAGTCCCGCTAAAAGTTCGTAATAATGTCAATAAAGCGATTAGAGCTGAAAATGCTGATCGAGAAAATCTATATCAAGCAATTGCTAATGCGAATGGTCACCCGGAATGGGCAGCACAAATTAAAGCAACCTTCTCACGTAGCTGGGTTAAGCATGCACAAGCGGGATGGTGGTATCAAGATGGTGGGACTTGGAAGCAAAAGTAATATACCCAAATTACTTGAAAATACAATGATTCAAATTCTCGTCACTCCCGCATGCTTTTAGCGGGAGTCTAGTGTTTTAAGTAGATCCCCGCTAAAAGCATGCGGGGATGACGGTTGAAAAAAACTGCATCTTCAAGTGTGATGGGTATATCACCCCCTATAATAGGATTTTCTTATGGAAGAATATAATCAAATCATTCAACTCATCGCTTTAAGCATGGGTGTGGCTTGGGCTAGCGGTATAAACCTGTATGCGGCAATACTAACCCTAGGTATTGCGGGTGCGACCGGTAATATTGAATTACCACCAGGCTTACAAGTTTTGAGCGATCCTATGGTTATTGGTGCAGCGGGCTTAATGTATGGCGTTGAATTTTTTGCCGATAAGATACCGGGGGTTGATACTGGCTGGGATATGATCCATACCTTTGTTAGAGTGCCTGCTGGCGTACTCTTAGCCGCAGGTTCTGTTGGTGATTTATCCAGCGCAGCCGGTATTACGGCAGGTATCTTAGGTGGAGGAATGGCTTTAACCACTCATTCCGCTAAAGCAGGGACTCGCGCCCTAATTAACACATCCCCCGAGCCTTTTAGTAACTGGACTGCATCTATTTTGGAAGATATTGCTGTGTTTAGTGGCTTATGGATGGCACTGAACCAACCCTTACTTTTTATTATCTTGTTAATTGTTTTTATTCTATTGATGGTCTGGTTATTACCCAAACTATGGCGTGGTATAAAAACAGTGTTTACCGCACTAAAGCGTTTTTTCACAAAATTTTATGCTTAAAAACTCTCACAAAATCATAAGAGGTTCAGTTCATGCAACAAAACAATAAAGTTAGCGCATTTATCTTAGGATTTTTCTTATTTTTAGGGCTATCCGTATTAGGGGCTTTGCTTGCCAATGCAGCGATTGAGTATAAGCAACTTGAACGCAGTATTACCGTCAAAGGCTTATCTGAGCACGAATATACCGCTGACATCGTGATATGGCCAATTCAATTTACTGTCGCTGATAATAATTTAGAAGCATTATATGAGTCTCTTGATAGCGGTAGCTCTAAAATTAAATTATTTCTCAAAAAGAATAATATTAAAGCAGAAGATATTAGCAGTTCATCACCTGCAATCACTGATAAATCGGCTCAACAATATTCAAGCAATACTAAAGCTAAATTTCGCTACGCCGCCATTCAAACAGTCACCGTTTATTCTAACGAGATTGAGAGTGTCCGCCTAGTGATGAGTCAACTATCCGAACTGGGTAAACAAGGCATTGTATTCCCTCGCTCTGATTACAATTCTAAAACTGAATATCTTTTCACTCGACTTAATCAAGTAAAGCCAGAAATGATCGAAGAGGCGACTAAAAAAGCACGAGAAGTGGCACAAAAATTTGCCGCAGATTCACAAAGTATATTAGGAAAAATCAAACGCGCCAAACAAGGGCAATTTAGTATTTCAGCACGCGATAAAAATAACCCACATATCAAAAAAGTGCGTGTTGTTTCAACTGTCGAATATTATTTATCTGATTAATTCAGAACCGTGATTAATGAAGCATTAGAAAATTTTATCAAAAAATCCTTTTTCATTTTCTAATGCTTCTAACTGCTGCTTTGCAACGGTGGCTATTTCAGAATTAGGTTCTCTATCAATAATACTTTGCAGTGTTGTCAGACTGTTTTTATCTAATAAACCAATTGCATGCTTTCTGACCGAATCATAATGTGCATTGAGTGCAGCAAGTTCAGTTAAATAAACATTGGTTGCGTTTAATTGCTTTAGCATCAATTTTTCTGGATCACTGGTCAAAAAATCACGCAATAAATCACCGTACTGCTCTTGAGCGCGGGCAACATCTACACGACTAATTTTGACAGCTTCTGTAGGATCATCACAACAGCCCATAACCTTCCCCTTTATTTGATAAAAATAAGCTCTAAGCTTAATCTAAGGTTAAGATAATTTTCCCTTTATGTAAACTTGATTCCATCAGCTCATGTGCCTGAGCTACATTTTCTAAACTGAATACCGTATCAATCACAGGAATTAACTCCCCTTCAGCTAATAATGGCCATACTGTTTGTTGTAATTGCTTAGCAATTTTTCTTTTAAACACAACATCTCGATCTCTTAAGGTTGAGCCTGTTATTGTTAAGCGCTTAAACATAATTGGTAAAAGATTAACCTCGGATTGATAGCCTTTTTGAATCGCAATTTGTACTAACCTGGCATCATAAGCCATACATTTTATATTACGTGAAAAGTAATCGCCGCCAACCATATCGAGAATAACATCAACGCCTTGATTGTCCGTTAGCTGCTTAATTTCAGACACAAAATCTTGCTGCTGGTAATTAATCGCAGCATCCGCACCTAACTGTAAACAAAAATCACATTTTTCCTGACTCCCTGCAGTAATGAATACTTTTATAGCAAATGCTTTTGCCATTTGTATCGCAATAGTTCCTATTCCACTGCTACCGCCATGCACCAGCAGAGAATCTCCACCCTTAATCTGAGCAAGGTCAAAGAGGTTACTCCATACGGTAAAAAAAGCTTCCGGTATTCCTGCCGCTTGAATAAAGCTGATTTCTTTAGGGATAGGCAAACATAAGTCAGCATCAGCCACACAATATTCCGCATAGCCTCCTCCCGTTAATAAAGCACACACTCTATCACCAATTTTTACTGAATCGACGTCAGCACCGACTACTTCCACTATGCCCGCGACTTCGAGCCCTAAAATATCTGATGCACCTGCTGGCGGCGGATAAAGCCCCTTCCTTTGCATGATATCGGCACGATTTACTCCTGCTGCCATCACTTTAATTAAAACCTCCGTTACTGAAGGATCCGGCAAACAACAAGTACCTAATTGTAAGGATGTACCCATGACTTCAATAACTTTCATCTCAATAAACCCTTCAAGGCTTAATCATCTACATTATTTTTTATAGACGATGCCAAAACAATTAACGCCCATCCCCGAAACCCTATATCAATACTTAAAGATAACGCTAAAAACCAAGGCGCTGAGGTAGGCCAGTCCAACCAAATAAGTAGTGCCAAGATAATAGAAATAACCCCGGTAATGCGGTTAGATAGTGGGTTAGGTATTTTAGCCACCGTTAATACAACATTGCGGTAAATTCCTTGAGACAATAAATAACCGACAATTAATAGGTGCAGATCTTCTGGTTGCCCATTTATACCTAATAGCACAAGAAATCCTACAACAACATCTAATATGCCACCTTGCATATTGACTAAAAATCCTTGCGCACTAAAGGTAGAAAATGCATCTATGCACCGAAGAGCACCGACTAAAATCACACATAAGGCAACCACAGGAACCCATGAAAAGTTAGCACTTAATATGTAAACTTCAGGGGATGTGATGCATAAAAATGCGATAACTATCCCAAATAAAATCATCCCAGCGCCTCGAATAGTGTACCAACGGGGTCTTGATGAAAATTGCATTAATTCAATTGTTTTATTTTGTTTCATAGTAAATATAAAGTCATCTGCAAGTCATAATAATGTAATGATTTTAAACACTTCTGTAAAAAATTGGCAAAAAAATAGGGTATGCTGAAAAAATCAGCACCCCCTAATAAAACGCTCAGCTTTGCTTATAGCAAATAAGTTTCCATTGAAGCGTTAATTAGAAGCCTAAAACAAATGAAAAATTATACTTAAATTCATTAGAGTCTGTTTCAGTCGTATCATATTCATCTCGTATTCCTAGCTTAACAGCTAAACCTTCGTACCAATCAATATCATGCACCCAAGCTAGGTTAGCTAAATTTCTAAACTCTCCGCCATTGGTAAGACTTGGGTAAATATAGTTAGAAATCATAAAACGCTGCTTTGGCGTAATATGCCAGGTTGCCTCTGCACCTAGCATCATTTCAAGGTTCTGATTATGTTCCTGACCTATCGTCGCCCCAGCGCTATCTTTAATATCCTTATCAAACTCAAATACGCCGGTTAAACCTGCTCTTGCTGCAATCTCTAAAGTATCTGTTTTAATAAATTGATACCCGGGACCGGCTGATATTTGTAAGCGAGAATTCCAATCTTTAAATTTATCCATATCAAACGTGCTTGAAGCATATGCAAACCAAGGATTACCATTGAAAAACCAATCTTTAACTAAAATAGCATTTACTTTATTTTCATTCTCTATTTTGTCTTCTGAAGCAAAATAATAAAATGATTTAAAATCCCAGCGATGTTCTGCATCTTCATATCCCGCATCAAATCCCATGCGCATCGTTGCATTTTCAGAGCTTCCTGTTGATCCATTTAAACCTAAGGAAACTGCAGAATTCCAATCTTTAAAGTACCCTGTTCCCATAAAGCCGTCATTTAACTTTTCACCCTTCGCTAATTTAAGCTTATCTTGTGCAAACTGAAGGTTTTCTTCAGCCTGAATGATTTTATCTTCAGCTAAATCTAGGTTATTTTCTTCAAGTTTAATCGTTGCGCTTTCAGAACCTTTTTCTGCAAGTACTAATCGCTGCTGGGCAGATTTTTCATCCTGCTTAGCTTGCTTTACCCCAGCCTCAGCTTGAGCCAGTTGTTCATTTGCAGAGCCAACACTTTTAGCTACAGTTAAATTCTTTTCTGCTGCTAAAACAAGCTCCTTAGCCGATGCTAATTTTTTTTCAGCATTGGCAATCTCTGCAACTGCGACTACCCCTTCCTGTTTTGCTACCTCTAAATCCAAACCGCTCGCAACTGCAGTGGCTTGCTTAACTTCATTCATTTTTAGTTTAGCGGCCTCAAGGTCACCTACTGCCACTGTTTGATTCTTTTTAGCCTCATATAGAGCTAAAGCAGCAACTCCCTCCTCACCTTTCTTTACACTAACAACATCAAGCAAGTTTAGTGTATCTAAATTACTAATAGCTGCTTTTTCTGTTGTTTGCTTACCTAAGATACTGTGGGTATAAGTTAACGTTGTTTCGGTTTGCTGAATTAGTTCTACATTCAGTGTATCGCCATTAGTGAACTGTATTAATTCTGCATTCGAGGAGAATGATGCAGCTAACAATACTGATAAAAGTAGTGATTGTTTTTTATTCATGAGTATCTTAAATTTTACGATTAAATATAGTGATTGAAATTGGATATGAAGCTTATACTTTGTTGATCTAAAATATAAATATAGAGTGCGGTTGCACTCTATATGCTTAACTATTTCTTAGCCTAGTTAATATTATCTATACAAAGCCCTAACAAAAAAGTTAAGGCTTATTATGATTTACTGCTTAACAGAAACAGCCGTGTTGACTCGAATTCCATCAATAATTGCCGCGTAATCAGCTTTACCTAAAGCATTGCTAATATTCATTGTTGCAAGTTTTTCTTTCTCTGCTTCACCTGAAACACTGCCTGCAGTCACAGATAATAATTTAACAATTGTTTGTTCACCTTCTGCAGAGGCGACAACAATAATAGTTGAATCAGCTGCTGAATTTGGTTTTGCCGCTTTAAATACCGCCTGGTTTACTTGCCAAGCTAAATCACTATTATTACGTGCTAAATTATTCAAAGTTTTTACTTTTAATTTCTGCCCTTTAACTGCAGCATTAAAAGCAACGCCATTCAATAATTGCTGTTTAATAGTTTCCGCAGTTTTCTGTGCATTATCTTTTGCTTTTTGTGCTTGAATCGCAACAACAATGCCAGCTTTCACTTGATCTAATGATTTAGTTTCTGCAGGTTGATGCTCTAATACTCTAACAATCACTAAACTATCGTCACTTAACTCAACAGGCTCACCGTTATTACCTTGTAAAACAGACTCTGAGAACGCCATATTTCTCACTTTAATATCTGCCGCAATCCCAGTCCCCGCATTACGTGTAAAAAGTGTTGATTTTTGTACTTTTAAATCTAAGGTTTCAGCAACCACTTGCAAGTTATCCGAATTTTCAAAACTCAATTCAGTTAACGATTCGCCTAATTCATAAAAAGTAATTTCAGCTTCTGCTCTTTGTACTGCTTTTTTCACATCATCAGCAACAGTAGCCAATTCTTTAGTCACTGCAGGCACTAACTCAGTCACTGTAATTAAATGATATCCGAAGGCAGATTCAACAGGTTCAGAAACTTGACCTAATTCCAAACTTGCCGCTACTTTTTCAAAGCCAGGCTCCATAACACCCACTTCAAACAAACCTAAATCTCCACCTACTTTAGCGGTTAACTTATCATCTGATAATGCTTTAGCTATTGCAGGAAACTTTTCTTTCACCAAACGTAGTTTTGCTTCTTTTGCTTTTTCTAACGCTTGCTCTAAAGTTGTATCTTTTGTTTTAGCAAATAAAATATGACTGATTTTTCTACGTTCTTTCTCAGAATAAAGTACTTTATTCTCTTCATAATAGCTTTTAATTTGTGCATCAGAAGGCGTGATTGCTGTCATTAATTCAGCAAGCGACAACTTTATATATTCAACTGAGGCTTTTTCTTCTGTTAGATAATCATTGCTATGTGCTAAATAATATTCATTAAGTTCAGCCTCACTGGGTACCGCTTTAACTGCATTCAACTTAACTGTTGCATACTCAATACTACGTGTTTGGTTTTGAATTTTAAAGAATTGCTCAATCTCTTGCTTAGAAACAAAGCTACTTTCTGTAATTCCTTTTTGAAATTGTTCCATTAACAACGCTTTGCGCACTCGGTTAACAAATTGAGCAGGGCTCATTCCTTGTCTACCTAAAACAGATTCATATTGTTTTTTATTAAACTGCCCTTCCTTTTGAAAATATTGCAATGCAGCAATAAATTCACGTACCGTCGCATCCGTTACATTTAATTTTTCTGCCATTACATGCTGTAGTAACAACTCATCACTAATCAGTTTTTCGATCGCTTGCTGCTTTAATATCGCCTCAGGTACTTGCATTTCTGCATATTGCTGCTTGAACTGCTCATAAGCTTGCTGAACATCATATTGAGAAAATTCAGTCTCACCTACGACAACTACACCGCTTTCTTTTACATTATCTGTGTAATTATTTAAGCCCATCAGCGCAAAAGGAACACAAATGAGAATTAATATTCCCCAAGCAAACGTACCCTTTGTTTTTTCTCTTATTTTTGTCAGCATTTAACTAGCCTTAACTAATTGATTGATTAATATTAAATAAACGGCAGCATTAAGCTACGTAACTATATGGCGATTTAGTATTTTACTGCATTTCTTGCTAAAGATACTTTATTTTAAGCAAAAAAAAGCCCCGAACACTGTTCGAGGCTTCTAATTTGGCGGAGCGGACGGGATTCGAACCCGCGACCTCCGGCGTGACAGGCCAGCATTCTAACCAACTGAACTACC
>CBDUDV010000002.1:0-124621 GCA_965366065.1 uncultured bacterium
TTTGTCAGAACATAAACTAAGAATATAGATTTATCTTTGAATTTCAACGGCTGATGACGAAACGGCAACAGCCCCTAGACGCTTTAGCAGGTGCGAGTCACTCTTTATCGATTAATTCAAATTTGTCCAAGCAGTTATTAGAAGCTAAACAGCACTTGGGCTTTGAGAATATTTTTATTCTTAGTAACTCAGGAAAAATGCTTATTTCTAGCGCACTTAAGGGTGCACACGTATCTTCCGTTATTAAAGACACGATGGCAGGTGGTTTACAGGCAGAGCAAGTTTATTTCCAAGATTTTTACCGCAATGAATTTGATGGGAAAGTTTATTTTTCCTTTTTAGCTGCAGTTAACTCCAATGCTGTGATTGTTTTCCGTATAACCCCTAATGATTATCTTTATTCACTTCTCAAACAATGGCCTATTGTGAGTGAGTCAGCAGAATCGCTCTTGGTTAGGAAAGATAAAGACGAAGTCGTCTTTTTAAATGACTTACGCTTTAAAGATAATGCTGCTTTGAATCTACGTTATTCAATCAAAAACAATTCTTTACCTGCTACTAAAGCCGTGACTGGATTTACGGGTATCGTGGAAGGCGTTGATTACCGTAATATTAAGGTGATAGCGGATGTACGAGCTATTCCTGATACCCCTTGGTTTATGGTCACCCGAATTGATCAACGTGAAATTTATGCGCCGTTGAGAGGTCGCTTATGGATAACCATTATTTCTGTATTGGCAGTGATTACGGCACTTGGTTTAGTCTTTGTGGTGATATCACGACAACAACGACTCACTTATTATAGGGAACAATATGAGACCTCCTTACGCTTAAAGATATATGGTCAGATATTTTCTCAGAATAGTGAAGGTATTATGGTATGTGATAAAAATAAACACATTACCTTAATTAATGATGCCTTTACTAAAATAACGGGGTATTCAGCTGAAGATGCGATTAACCAAAACCCTAAATTGTTAAGTTCTGGAAAACAAAGTAAAGCCTTTTATTTATCGATGTGGGCAGAAATTAATAAAAAAGGGCGTTGGCAGGGAGAAATATGGAATCGGCGTAAGAATGGATCTGAATACCCTGAATGGCTTACTATTACTGTCTTACATAGCGGTAATAAGCGAGATGTTACCAATTATATTGGCGTATTTAGTGATATTTCCAAGCATAAAGAAGATGAAGAAAATATTCGTTATCTTGCCCACTTTGATGCGTTGACGGGGTTACCAAACCGCACACTGTTAAAAGATAGAATTGATCAGGCGATTAACGCAGCCCAGCGCGAGAGAGACAGCTTAGCAATTCTATTTTTTGATCTGGATCGCTTTAAAAATGTGAATGATTCGCTGGGACATCAGGTAGGTGATTTGATGCTAGCTGAAGTAGCCTCTCGGTTAGAATTAATTATACGCAAAAAAGATTCGGCTGCTCGGTTAGGGGGAGATGAGTTTGTGGTCTTATTACCTGAAACTAGCTCTGACGGTGCCGCTATTCTTGCAAAAAAAATAATTGACTCTATTTCAGTACCTTTTCTATTTCAGAATAATAAATTAAGTATCACGCTTAGCTTGGGTATTGCAATGTACCCAGAGGATGGAGACAATGTTCAATCATTACTTCAAGCCGCTGATACCGCTATGTATCGTGCAAAAGATTCAGGGCGTAATCAATTTCAATTTTATACAATTGAGCTTTTTAAAAGAACTAAGAGACGACTCGAAATAGATAATGCGTTACGTGGCGCAATCGATAGGCAAGAACTTAGACTTTATTATCAACCACAGATAGACTTGTTATCTGGAAAACTGATTGGTTGTGAAGCCTTGTTACGATGGGAACATGGTGAACTTGGCAAGGTTTCTCCCGCTGAATTTATCCCTATAGCAGAGTCAAGTGGGCAGATTTTGTCTATAGATCATTGGGTATTCCATGAAGCAATCAGGCAAATGGCGATTTGGAAAGAAAAAGGGATGCTTGATTTTATAGTTGCAGTTAATTTATCTGCTATCCAGTTTCATCATCAAGATTTATTAGTAATGGTTCAAGATGCGTTAGCTAAGCAAAACCTCCCTGCACATTATCTAGAATTGGAAATGACAGAGGGTTTAATGATTGATGATGTTGAGTTAATGATTAAAGTAATTGAGTCACTTCATCGAGCAGGAATTAAACTTTCCATTGATGACTTTGGTACCGGATACTCTTCGCTTTCTTACCTAAAACGATTCAAGATTGATAAATTAAAAATTGACCAATCTTTTGTAAGAGATATTAATAGTGACCCTGATGATGCCGCTATTGTGATAACAATAATAAGACTTGCTGAAAGTTTAGGTTTAAAAACAATAGCAGAAGGGGTTGAGACATTAGAGCAACAACAGTTCTTGCATGATAATGGTTGTAATGAAGTTCAAGGTTATTTTTATAGCCAACCAATACCAGCGGATGAATTTGAGATCTACATTGAAGGCCTTAAAAGTTAAAATAGTGGTGTAGCTCTAAAATATTACAGTCTCACAGAAGTCTATTGGCTGGCTATTGTAGGGCGTTACCAGGCAGTGCCAATTGAGCATCATCTCCGTTATGCGAACACACAGTGTTAAAATAATTAACGGGGTTTGTGTCCCAAATTCAGCAGGAATGAGGATGCCGAACAGCATTTTAAACATGATTGTTGATTAAAATATGAAAAATATAGCCGGTAATGAAGTATCTATTTTTTTATTTCGCTTTGAATTGCTCAGGAATGGCATCGACTTTGTTTTGAATGAGGCTATTGCCGCTGATATGTACCAAGATATGGGTGATAAAATAAAACCGCTCGTTCATAGTTGTTGCGAAACACTTTTGGGGTACAGGCATCTAAGTGAAAGTAACACCATTATGGATGGCAATTTTCTTGTTACCGGAGAATTTGAGGTGATGCTTAGTAAGGGGCTAGGGCAATACTTTACGCCGACTGGAAAGACGCGGTTATTCCAAGATGCCAAAACTATTTCCGATCTTCTGGCTGTGGTTATGGACAGAAGGAATTAAGAAAAGAGGGCGCATTTAAAAAACAACGCGGATTTCGTACCTTGTAAGCAATTTAACATCACCAAATATCTAATATCCGGCTCTCAAACAGATCGGGATAAATCAACATGAACTCCTCCGTGTACTTGATAAATCTTACCTGCTACTGCATAACAATTTAAGTGAACGAGACATAAGGGATTACGTCAAGAAACGAAAAGGAAGCGGGAGTACCCTAAGTGATGAAGGGCGGCAAGCCTAGGTACTTTTGCCAGTCTAAAAAAGACCTGTCGAAGGCATGGCCTATCATTTTGGCATTATTTAAGAGATCGCTTACTGGATATTGGTCTAAATATTGGGGACCATTATATTGAGTTATTAAATATGGATTGAAGTTTGGAAATAAAAGTAATCTGCATCATTTTTATTGGTCGGTGCGCCAGGTGCATTTTTTGCAAAATCACCCTTAAATAAATGCGCCCAGCCCGTTTCAAAATTCAGCCTGTTAGGGATGGCTTGCCAACCTATACGTACTTCCATTTGCTGCCCTATATAAGAGCCGCTGTTTCCAGTTATATCTCTTATTTTTGAACCCCCCGTCCAGCTATCTTTACTTTCTGCTAACCAGTAAGCACGATGAGCAATAAATCCAGTGACACGTTCATGCGGTTTAAATTTTAAGCGGATACCAGGAGAGTTAATATTTGAACGGGCAAAAGGCCCCCAAATACTGGTTGGCCCGAAATCAAATCGACGTCCACCATATAACGTTTCAAAGCGATTATTGCTATTGTCGGTAGGGTCTTTATCTCCACTGGCATAATCATATTGCAGCATTAACTGGGGTTGCCAAGGCACATCAAAGCTATAGCCTATTCCAAGGTGCATCAAATAAGCAAAATGGTTTAAGCGTTGCTGATCAGATGCTTTATTCGTTGCGTGCGAGATACCTGTTTGCAGGACAGTTTCCACTTCAAAATCAAACTGATTCGGTTTAGCGGATTTCACCCATCGAAAACCTGGGGTAAATAGCTTACGATTTTTAGTCGCTGTTTGCCCCGTATCCTCTTCACTTAAATAATAGCCATACAGCTCAGCACGACTGTTAAACGCTAAATTTTTCATACTAAAGAACGTACCAACAAAAATGCGTTCGAAATCTTCTTGATCAAATACGGCTCTCCCTGCTTGCAAAGAAACTTGATCATTAGGTAATCGTGACACTGGCAAGACCACAAAGTTGCGCCACTGCCAATCACCTTGGCTAATCTGGGTATCAAATCCGGTGAAATTATTAATGGTGTTTCGAAACCGATTGCGCGCAATTAAACGACGACTACCAACATCCATCGTTTGCCGCCCCGCTTTTATTTTAAAGTTTAAACCACTCCCAAGGAGGTCAGTGCTTTGCCATGCTAAGTAAGCTTGCAATAAGTCAGTTTGATTAATCAGCGCAGTATTCATTGGGGTATTACCACCCTCTAAAGCAATGCGTGAATCGATAAATTCAGTGCCAATTTCAAAGTTGTCGTAGTGAATGCCCAGAAATACATTAGTGCGAAAGGCCATAATTTGATCACCGCCAGACTGGTCTTTTTTGAAGGCGTTATCATAGCCTTCATAGCGAGTTCGGTGATCAATTTTCAGGGTTAACCAATCAGGGAGGTTTAGTTGTTTTTGTACACTCCAGTTTTCGGTTGCTTGACCTAACCCGCTATAAAGGCCGAGTGCTAAAGCGCAGCATTGTGCTAGTTTTATTTTTTTCATCATCATATATTTTAAATCTAAGTCCTCATGAAATGGTAAAATATTATATTAATAACGGGGGACATTATGTATAAAGTAAAAAGGATCTTAGTATACTTGTTAATGATATTTTTTAGTCATAGCTTACAAGCATCTGATGATAAAATTTACAGTGTTTATGTCGTACCTCAATTAACTCCCGTTATGGTTGATAAAGCCTGGACTCCTTTTCTGAATAAGCTATCAGAAGCAACAGGGCTAAAATTTGCATTAAAAATTCAGAGCAGTATTCCCGCCTTTGAAAAAGAACTTTTGCAAGGTCATCCTGATTTCGCTTTTATGAACCCTTACCATCAGGTCGTCGCAAAAAAATCTCAAGGATATCTGCCTTTAATTCGTGATGCAGAAAAACAGTTAACTGGCATTATTGTCGTGCGTCAAGACAGTCCTATCCAAAAGATTGCACAGCTTGATCAACAGTTACTTGCTTTTCCTGCTCCCAATGCATTCGCTGCTTCACTATATACGCGAACACTCTTAGCTAAACAGGCTATTCATATTATTCCTCGCTATGTAAAAACCCACAGTAATGTTTATCGCAATGTCTTAGTGGGTGATGTTGCTGCGGGTGGTGGTGTTAATAACACGCTGCAACGAGAGAAGGAAGGCATTAAAAAACAGTTAAGGGTTATTTATCGAACACCTGCCGCCGCTGCCCATCCATTTTCAGTGCATCCCCGTATTGCAAAAACAATACAAGAAAAAGTAGCTCAGGCTTTTCTCGCTTTAGCTAATAACCCACAGAATAGACATACTTTAAATAATATACAAATACCGAAGCCAATGCTTGCAGATTATGCAAGGGATTATAAAGGTTTAGAAGGTTTGGGGTTAAGCCAGTTTTATGTAGAAAATAATTAATGAATTTATTGCCTAAAAGCCTTTATAAACGTTTACTGCTAACCAGCTCAATATCAACTGCATTAATCATTGGATTATTAGGGGCGTATATTGCATATCATCAAGGACATATAGCAACTCAAACTGCACTTCACGAAGCTCAAATCATGACAGAAGCATCAACATCAGCCCTAGCTTCTGCCTTGCTGGTGAAAGATTATGATGAATTAGAATACGCCTTAACCAATTTAATTAAACAGTCAAAACTTCAACAACTGGGAATTATCAATCTACAAGGTAAGGTCATTATTGCCATCAATAGAACACCGCAGGGGATCATTGATATTCATTATGGTGGCCATGTCTCTTTACCTGAAAGTAAGGTCGGAAGCACGAATCTGAAGGGTGATAAAATAAAAAGTTGGGCGCCTATTAGGGGAGCTACGGCTATTGCATGGTTAACATCTGAACAATCCGCTGCTTATATTAAAGTATTACAATTGAATATTTTGTTAGATACGACTATTGCGGCAATAATAGCGATATTATTGGTCACTTTTTTTGTCGCCATCAGTCTAAAAAGCGTTGTTTCCCATATCAAAAAAATAGCCGCTTTCTCTACGCGGATACCACAAAATAAGCGGGAATTATTAAGCATAAAAGGAGCGACATCAGAGATTAATCACCTAGTGACTGCGCTTAACCTTACCTCTGAACAACTCTATAATAAAAATAACGAGTTACAGATGTTACATTCTTTAGTTGATTACAGTAATGACCCTATTTTTATTATTGACCCTGAAGATGATTTCAAAATAATTTTTGCTAATGCGGCGACCTGTCGGCATTTTGGTTTATCTTTACCGGATGTTTTAAAAAAACATGCGCCCGAATGGAGTCCTAATTTTAATTTATCTAAGCTACAAAAGGTATGGAATACAGTATTAATTAATAAGCATTACCTCTTTGAAGCCAGCCACCTTTTAGACAATGGCTTGACTGTTCCGGTAGAAATTTCAGCGAATTACTTAAACTATAGAAAAAAAGAGTATATAGCTGGTTATTTTCGTAATATTACAGAACGAAAAAAAGCGGAGGATACCCTTAAGTTATCAGCGACAATTTTTGAGCACAGCAATGAAGGCATGGTTATTACTGATGCAGCTGGGCTTATATTATCAGTGAATCCTGCTTTTACCCAGTTGACAGGATATAAAGCAGTTGAAGTCACCGGTAAAACAATGAGTATCCTAAAATCAGGAAAACAAGGTGCTGATTTTTATAAGGCAATGTGGAGAGAGTTGAATCTTAGAGGGGAATGGCGTGGAGAGATATGGAATCGTCGTAAAAATGGTGAGCTATATGCTGAGTGGTTAAGTATCAACTCCATTGTTAATGAAGATAATTCAATTGTAAATTATGTGGCTTTATTTTCTGATATAACAGAAAAAAAACACTCCGATGAAGTTATGTGGAAACAAGCGAATTTTGATACTTTAACAGGCTTGCCTAATCGACAAATGTTTCATGATCGTTTGCAGCAAGCCATAAAAATGGCTCATCGTAATAACAGTTCAGTCGTACTCATTTTTCTTGACTTAGATAATTTTAAAGAAGTCAATGACACGCTAGGTCATGATATGGGGGATGTTTTATTAAAAGAAGCAGCACAACGTTTAAATAATAGCGTTCGATCAACAGATATTGTTGCTCGTTTAGGCGGCGATGAATTTACCCTTATTTTGTTACCAACAGAGGGCGAAATTAATATAGAACAAATCGCTAAAAAAATATTAATAAAATTAAGTAAACCTTTCCTTCTTAATGAAGAACAGGTACATATTTCTGCCAGTATTGGTATTGCCTTATATCCTGAAGATGCTAACAATGAAAAGGACTTAGTTATCTGTGCTGATCAAGCCATGTATAAATCAAAAAACCAGGGTCGTAACTGTTATCATTATTTTGAGCCGATAATGCAGGAAGCAGCACAAACACGAATGCAGGTAATGAATGATTTACGTACCGCACTGAGTAAAAATCAGTTTAAAGTTTTTTATCAGCCTATCATTGAATTAGCGACAGGCCAGATAATAAAAGCAGAAGCACTTATTCGCTGGCAACACCCAGAAAAAGGCCTCATTAGCCCTGCTGAATTTATCCCTATTGCGGAAGAAAGTGGGAGTATATTAGAAATAGGCGACTGGGTGTTTTATCAGGCCGCTGCACAAGTAAAGCAATGGCGCTCAGAATTACATCCCGATTTTCAAATAAGTGTTAATAAATCACCCGTACAGTTTCACCATGAAAAAAATAAAGGATGTGAGTGGTTTGAATACCTAAAGGCGCAAGGAATTCCTGGGCAGAGCATCGTGGTGGAAATTACTGAAGGGCTTTTATTGAATCATGATATTGCAAATGGACTCTTAGAATATCATGATGCCGGACTTCAAGTGGCTATTGATGATTTTGGTACGGGATATTCTTCAATGTCGTATTTAACTCGTTTTGATATTGACTATCTTAAAATTGATCAATCTTTTGTTAACCATTTAAGTGCGGAGTCAGATTATTTTACCTTGTGTAAAGCAATTATAAGTATGGCGCATACCTTGGGCATAAAAGTTATTGCAGAAGGTATAGAAACGGAAGAGCAATGCGAATTACTAACAAAATTAGGCTGTGATTATGGACAAGGGTATTTATTTGGTAAGCCTGTCGAGCAGCAATATTTTCCAGTAGGAAAGGATTAATACTTAATAAACATCCCTGCCGCAAGCGGGCGGGGTATTTGGATGAATTTCACCTGCATTGATTTGCAGGTACTATCCATATTTTGATTGGATATTGTTTCTGAATAATTGAACATAACGCCCGGTTATGCACATCTTAAAAAGCTAAGGTTATTTGTCCAACTCTCTTAACAATAAATGGATACAATTATTTTAGAGCCTTTCACAATCCGAAAGCACCGCATTGGTTTTGAACTCAGAGGGATTTTAGTGTGAACTTAACATTAAAATATCCCATTCAGGTAACCGCTTTCTAAGGTTCACAATATGTAAAATACTGTGACACTCTTCTCTACTTTCTTAATACTATAAAAAGCAGTGTTCCGTTTCGTGCATCCACAAGATCCTCGACAGGCGGGTAAATAAATGATTGATTGATTGTAGCATTATGCTACAGTCATAACGTTGATTTTAATTTAAAGGATACAAAAATGGCTAAAGCATTATCACCTGTACGGTTGCAAGAAAACTTGATGCAAGCAGCTAAGTTAACGGGAGAACGGTTTCACCGTAGTACCGCCGAACAAATAGAATATTGGGCAGATATAGGTAGAAAGGTATCAACAGTTCTAGACCCTGATACATTACTCTCTATTTCAACAGGACTAACACAAGTAAAAGTAGAACCTATCTATGGCAAACCAATTGATCCTGATGATGTTTTTAATCAGCTTGAAGGGGTATTGTGCATAAACGGTATATTATTCGCTTAATGCTCCACATCCCTTTAATATAAGGACATACAGAGATACCTTAATAAATTTTTTTCTATCCATTAATATGGATACTTGATGTCTTCAATTTCAACGCACAGCTATGTATTAAAAAAATCACAGTAGCTGAGGCTTCCCTATTTCATGCCCTTAGGGGCCTGTGGAAGAACCCCTTTAAACTGTGCGTCTAGATGGGAAGAATTGACGCTTACAAATAAAGAGATAGGAAACATAATTCTTGAATAAAGAATTGAGGATTTTCAATGCATAGTGAATGAGTTAACCGTTATCGGTGATTTAATGTTGTTTTGTTTATTTTTTTATCTATAATATCCGTTACTGGTGATTAATTAGGTGAATATTTATGGCAAAGCAAGTTATTCCAACAGAAAGTCCGGGTGAGTCCTTGATATCTGACTCTGCTCTTTTAGGCGCAATCATTAAAGCTAAACGTACGGAAATAAGAATGAAGTTAAGTGATTGTGCCGCTCTTTGTGGTGTTGGCATTAATACGCTTTCACGCATCGAAAATGGTAACCCAAATAGTACTATTGGAGCTGTGTTTTCTGTTTTAAATGGCTTAGGAATAAAGCTCTCTATTTTAGAGAAGATAGATAAGTCTACAATTAAAAATGATTGGGTGTAAAAATGGCTTATTCTTTAGATCTAGTTTATGGCCTAAAAGTCATTGGTCAATTAACCCAGCATACGGAGACAGGATTACTCGAATTATCATATAACAGGCATTGGCAAGAAACTGGTTTTGCAATTTCTCCCGCTTTGTCGTTTGAAATTCAGCATGATAAAGCAGCGGCTTATAACTTCTTGGATAACCTACTTCCGGAAGGTGAGGCACGAAAATTACTTGCTCAAGATGTGGGTGTCAATGAAAAACAGGTATTTCCTCAAATAAGTGCTATCGGTAAAGATCTCTCCGGGGCCTTCTGTTTTTTAGCCACGCAAGTGCCGTCAATAGATAAGGCTATTTTTAGGATAATCAAAAAAGAAGAGCTTATTCACCGCCTAGATCATAAAGAAGATATAGGTCTATTACAGTGGGATGAAAAACCAAGATTAAGCATTGCAGGCGTTCAAGACAAATTAAATGTTTTTGTAAACGAACAAGACGAAATTGGCCTAGCGGATGGTACATTGAGCTCTACACATATTCTTAAATTTGAGCGTAAAAACTGTCCTAATTTAGTTATTAATGAATACTTTTGCATGAAGTTATCACGCCTTGTCGGCCTGCCAACATCAGAAGTAGTATTAAAACGCTTTGGTAGGCATCCCGCTCTTTTGGTGAAGCGCTTTGATCGAAAATACGATCTCGCGGTCAACAGAGTCTTAAGGAAGCATGTTATTGATGGTTGCCAAGCGTTAAACCTACCCAGAGATTCTAAATATGAGCGTAATCTTGGTGATAGTCGAGATGTGAAGCATATCCGAGAGGGGGCTAACCTTGAAAAACTATTTAGCTTTTGTCGCCAATCCTCTGAACCTATTGCAAATATGCAGTGGTTAATTAATTGGCAATTATTTAATTTGCTTATCAGTAATTATGACGGTCATGGGAAAAATGTTTCTTTCTTTTATGGTAATAACGAAAGTGTTTTTACACCTACCTACGATTTAGTCAATATCGCTATGTTTAAACAATTTAAGCATACCTTAGCAATGGGAATAGGAGATGAGTTTGAATCAGATACAATCAATGCTTATCAACTGGCAGATTTTTCCGATAGCTGTCAGCTTAATAGGAAGTTAGTTAGCAGAATGCTTATACAGCTCGCTACAAAGGTGTTAAAAATACTCACAGAAAACAATATAGCCACCGACCTAGAAAGAGAGGGTGGCATATCTAGAAAAGAAACGGATTACCTTAAACAAGTAAGCGATCATATACAAGGAAGAGCAATTCATTTTTTAGAGCAAGCTGATGAAATAATATCGATTGAACTATAGCGGATGAAGGTTTTGTCGCCAACATGTCAAAATTCTCAGTACAGTTATTTTACAAGCAAGACTATGCATAGTCTTGCTTGTAAAATACGCAGCTTGATATTTTTGGGAGACTGTAAATAATTCTGTGTAACTGCCATTTTTAAATAGACTCCGTAGCGATCGTCTATTTGCATCATTTAAATCAAGCTACTTAAAAACACTTTCCCAATCACTTAACAGCGTTACATAACCAAACCCTTTTGTTTTGGCAACATGACGATTATCTGCGGTAATGAATTGACACTCATTGGTAATGGCTAAAGCAGGGTAACTGGCATCATAAAAAGAAGGGAGCCCTGATTTTTCATGTCCTTGTTCACATATTTCAATCGCTTTTAAAATGGTCGGCTGATCTAGTTCAACAATACTTAAGTTAGCGGATTGATATTGCTTAATCAATGCATAGGTGGATTGAATAGAAAAGGAACTGGCGGCGGCAATACTTAATAACCCGTATAAAAATAACAACGGTACCAAGACTTACGTATTTCTTTTACTCAATTCGGTGATTAATTCAATGGCTTCTTGGCGATCCGGTTCCTGCAAAAACAATTTACTGAAGACACCCGAATCTAAAACGGCCTTATTCATGATTAGCTTGATTTTCGGCTGATGAGATGTTTTTACTTTCTCTTAATTGTCGAACGCTTTCTTCAGAAGATAAATTCATATTGACGGGTTCAATCTGACTAATCATGTCAATAAACGTTTGACTGTTTTCTTTTTGTTTTAATTCTTTAAGGGCATTCGCAATCGCTCTGTTCATTAAAACCGTTTTTTGTCCTCTGGGGATTTTATCCAGTTGCATGCCACGGCCGCCTTTTTGGTAAAGAGTCCTTACTATAAAGAAATAAAGGCAATCATTCAATTAAGTCATTCTGATGTTGGGTGAGAAATTTAATCCCTTTATAATAAAATGGTTAATATTTTTCTACTGTGTGATAAGCAAGGATTATCACGCAGTAGAGTGCGATGATTGGCTTATGGGGATTCTACCTAAAAAACTCAGTGGTATTTTTGCCAAAAATACCAAACGCGCACGAAAATCTGATTGGAAACTTTTCCACGCCTGGTGTGTTGAAAAAAATTACATTTCACTGCCAAAAGAAGTGCGAATGGGTTTTTAGTATTCGCAGGGTCTCAGGCTGTCATGGGGCATAGAGCCTCAGCTCAAGCTATTAAAATAAAAAGAGAGGAACTTATTGGTAGAGGATTATTTGCTTTTTATTAAAGATATTGAATTTGGCTCGCCTAATACAGCTGGCACTGCGGTTGGAGGTGGCAGTACTAATGGGCTTACTAGTTGGAAAGACTCAAATGGTATTTCGTTAAAACAAATTGAACAAAATAAAATATAAATTAAATAGTTTGTTTTTGTGTATAAAAACTAAGTTTATAACCTTTCCACCACACTCACTACCGCTGAAGTTAGCATTTCTAATTCGCTATCCGAAATAATAAACGGCGGCATCAGATAAATCAGCTTATTAAAAGGTCTTACCCAAACACCGGCATCAACAAACTGAGGCTGTAGGGTTTTAATATCAATCGCCTCGTGCAGTTCAATGACGCCAATTGCGCCTAATACGCGGACTTCTTTCACTGACGATAATTCGCTACAAGGGCTTAAACCGTCTAGTAGTTTTTGCTCTATGTTTTTCACCTTGGCTTGCCACGGTGAATCTAGTAAGAGTTTTAAGCTAGCTAACGCGGTAGCACAAGCTAAAGGATTGGCCATAAAGGTGGGGCCGTGCATAAAAACGCCAGGCTCGCCGTCGCGAATGCTTAAAGCAATTTCTTCGCTTGCTAGTGTCGCGGCTAAGGTCATGTAACCGCCGGTAAGTGCTTTTCCTAGGCAGAGTATGTCTGGGTTGATTTGGGCGTGCTCACAAGCAAATAGCTTGCCTGTGCGGCCAAGCCCGGTAGCGATTTCATCTAAAATCAGTAAGACATTAAATTCTGTGCATAATTCGCGTACTTGACGTAAATAGTCAGCGGAATAAAAACGCATGCCACCAGCACCTTGTACGATAGGTTCCAAAATAACAGCAGCGAGTTGTTGGTGGTGCTTTGCTAATTGTGATTTGAAGGAGGCAATATCCTCTTCATTACAGGGAGCATTAAATTCGCAGTTGGGTGCATCGGCAAAGATTTGTTGGCTAATGCTGTTAGCAAATAAACTGTGCATGCCGTTATCAGGATCGCTTACGGACATCGCACCAAAGGTATCGCCATGATAACCATTACGAACAGTAAGTAGTTGCTTTTTCTTCGGCTGTTGTTTGGCATGCCAGTATTGAATCGCCATTTTCATAGCGACTTCAACGGCAACAGAGCCGGAATCAGCAAAAAAAACAGTCTGTAAGGATTCGGGAGTTATTTTTATTAATTGTGTTGCCAGTTCAACGGCAGGTTGGTGAGTGAGCCCACCAAACATAATATGTGACATATTATGTAATTGATCGGTAATTGCTTGATTAAGCACGGGATGGTTATAGCCATGTACCGCGCTCCACCACGAAGACATACCGTCAATGAGCTCGCGTCCATCCATTAACTTTATAATGACACCGTGAGCGGACTCAACAGGGTAAACAGGGTAGTCAGCTTGAACAGCGCTATACGGATGCCAGATATGCTTCTGGTCTTGCTGTTTAAGAGTATCGAGTGAAAACACAGGCAAAGGGAGGTAGTGGGGTGTGTAGGGTGGCAATAAAATTGCACACCCTTGCAGGCAGAGCTTATTAGCCCATTTGTTTTTCGCGTTTTTCGTCTAAAGTTTTGCAATCAATACAAAGTACCGCAGTTGGACGTGCTTCTAAGCGACGCACACCAATTTCGATACCACAACCTTCACAGTAACCGTAGTCGCCTGAATCAATAAGCTCGAGTGATTCATCAATTTTTTTAAGTAACTTTCTTTCTCTATCACGTGTTCTTAATTCTAAACTGAATTCAGACTCTTGTGAGGCGCGATCATTTGGATCAGGGTAGTTCGCTGCATCATCACGCATATGTCCCATAGTGCGATCAACTTCTTGCATTAAATCACTTTTCCAAATGTTTAAAATGGATCTAAAGTGTACTTCTTGATCCTCATTCATAAACTCTTCGCCTTTTTTTTCTGCATAAGGCGTAAAATTGAAAGGTGAGCTATCGACCGGGTTATTGTTGGCCATCCACTGACTCCTGATAATTTAAAAAACTGCGCATTTTTATCAAGATAAGCGCCTAAAAGCAAGAAAAACCGAAAATAAGACTAATTTTTTACTAGATAAGTGATTAAAAAATGCAAATAGCGAACAGAATGGAAATGATTACTCCTTTTTATGTCATGGAGTTATTGCGCAGAGCGAAGGAATTAGAGGCGGAAGGGCGCGACATTATTCATATGGAAATTGGAGAGCCGACATTGCCTACGCCAGAATTGATTACTCAGGCGGGAATAGAGTATGTGGCACAAGGGCAGGTAAAATATACGCCAGCCGCCGGTTTACTTGAATTAAGGCAGAAAATAGCGGATTTTTATTGGCAACGCTATAAAGTGCTTGTGCCAGCTGAGCGTATCTTTATTACACCGGGAGCTTCTGGCGCATTTCTATTGGCGTTGGGAGTAAGTCTTAATGCGGGGGATGAGGTGTTATTATCCGATCCTTGTTATCCCTGTAACCAAAATTTTATTCGTTTATTTGACGGAGAAGTTAAAAAAATACCGGTCTACGCAGAAACGGATTATCAGTTGTCAGCTAAATTAATACAGCAAAATTGGTCTGATAAAAGCTGTGCAGCGGTTGTGGCTTCGCCGTCTAATCCTACGGGAACGATCATTGCACGAGATGAACTAAAGAAACTGATTGCTGCGATTGAAAGTAAGCAAGGTGTGTTATTTTCGGATGAAATTTATCATGGCTTAGTTTATGAAGAAGGCATAGCCAGTGTGCTGGAATTTACTGATCAAGCCTTTGTTATCAATAGTTTTTCTAAGTTTTTTGGCATGACGGGTTGGCGTGCGGGCTGGTTGGTCGTACCTGAAATATATATTGAAGCGGCAGAAAAGTTAGCGCAAAATATTTTTATTTCTACGGCAAGTCATTCACAATATGCGGCCCTGGCTGCATTTGAAGAGGAGACTTTGCAGGAGTTGGAAATAAGACGACAAGGCTTTGCGCAAAAACGTGATTTTTTATATGCAGAACTGATTCGTTTGGGTTTTAAAGTTCCGGTTAAACCTGCGGGCGCATTTTATATCTACGCAGACTGTAGTGCCTTTACGCAAGATAGCCAGCAATTTGCACAGCAATTATTGGAAGAGCAGGGTGTGGCAGTCACACCGGGAAAAGATTTTGGCTGTAATGAAAGTGATAAATATATTCGTTTTTCATACACCACAACAAGGGAGCGTATTGCTGAGGCAATGCAGCGTTTAGAGCAATATTTAATTAATTTATAAGACATTATGGCCGTACAAGAAATTTCACCTATTTATTTACAGCAACTACTTTCCGAAAAAAATGAAGATTATTTTTTACTGGATGTGCGTGAGCTTTTTGAATATGAGATTGCAAAGATAGCAGGTAGCACTCATATCCCGATGAACCAAATCGTAGATCGTTTAGCTGAACTGGATAGGGATAAGCAGACAGTGGTTATTTGTCACCATGGCGTGCGTAGTGCGCAAGTCGCTTATTTTTTAGATCAGCAGGGCATTGCGTGTTTGAATTTGACGGGGGGTATTGACGCTTGGGCAAAGTCTTGTGATGCAACGATGGCGCTTTATTAGAAATAATCATTAATATCAATTTTTAAGTTAATATTTACCTCATGTATTTAATAATTATGATTTAATTGGCTTCATTTATTTACATTTCGTAAGAAAAAATCTCTGCATTTTAAAGGACTAAACGATGCGCGCATTAAAATTAAGAATTATCTCAGCTCAACAAACGATTCAAACAATAGTCATTAACAATAAGCTTTCTTTAGCGGTAGAACAAGGGGCGAGCTATGCGGTAATTGATGCTGAAACTAATGAGCTTGTGAAGGATCTTGTTTTAAAAAAGCAAGCTGATTTACTGGTTGTTGAATCAGCTAATGAAGTTATTATTGAATTAAAACAGTTTTATAATGATGCTTTTCAGTCTACATTTGATGTTGGGGTTATTGCAGGAGACGGGAATCCAAACTCTATTTCGAGCGACTCTCCTGTTGCCGAAGATAGTAATATTGTTTGGCAGCCAAATGATGCAAGTATAGAAAATGATACTTTTACAACCAGTGACTGGGTGTACGCGGGGCTAGGAAGCTTGCTAGGCGTTGCAGTTGCAGCAGGCGTTGCTGCTGGTGTTAGTGGAGGTGGTAATAGCAGTGAAGCTGAAATAGTCACAGAAACAGGTACAAATAATATAGTTCAAGGTGGCATTGTTGCAGGGCCTGTTTTAGATTCTAATGAGTTAACGGTTTTAGTTTATCAAGCTGATGGTAGAACCTTATTAGGTGAAGCCAGTGTCACTGCTAATGGACAGTTTTCAATTGATGTTGGAGATTATACTGGGGTAGTGATTGCAAAAGTTAAGGACAATAGTTCTGGTGTTGACTATCTTGATGAGGCGACAGGGCTAGAGAAAGACTTGAATGCGGAGCTCTTTAGTATGGGAGTAATAGCGGTCCCAAACAGTATCACTGATTTGAATATTAACGCGTTGACAACCATCGCTTATCAAAAAGCAAAAGAGCAAGCAGGGAGTGGTCCTTTAGATGCCGGTATTGTAATTAATACTAATACTGCAATTGCAGAAGCTTTTGGTCTAGAAAATTTACAAACAACGCGTATTGTTACGACTAATGGTGGGCAAGGCTATAACGAGGTAGATGGCTTAAGTGAAGCTGAGACATATGGTGCAGTGCTTGCTGCGTTTTCAGGAGCGGATAAAAATAATGACGGTGATTCACAAAGCGTTATAGACAAGGTTGCAGCAGGTATTACGGTAACTGGAACGAGCGCAATATTAAGTGTGCTGGCTCAACAAGAAATAATTTCAGGTGCAACGAATGTCAATGTGGATGTACAGGCTATATTAGACACAACAGAACTTAAAATTACTTCCAGTGCGATAGCAACTGCCATCGATGAAAATAGTGGTGCGGGGCAAGTCATTTACAGGACGACTGTGTTGAGTGATAGTGATGTGAGTTACAGTCTTAAAGAGAGCACAGGGAATTCTGATTTATTTAGTATTAATAGTAATACTGGAGAGGTTACATTAATTGCTAATGCGGATTATGAAGCTAAAGCTAGCTATAGTTTTACGGTGGTAGTAACGGATGCTGAAAATAATTTCCAAGAAAGAGCGATCAGTTTAGCGATTAACAATGTAGATGAGTCTGCTCCCGTACCTATTTCAGGAAGCTCTAAAATTGATACCTCAGTTGTTGTATTTGATTTGCTAAGAGGTGTTAGTTCAAATCATTCTGAACGTGAATTTGATTCAAGTGCTAGTTATGAGATATACATACAAGTTGATTCAGGGAGGGCAGAATTGAATATTCCAAGAGAGGAGTCTGCTAATTGGGGGGTTTGGCATGGTTGGGACAAGCTTTCATCTGATGATCATATTATTTTTGTTGGTTCGAATGGTATTATCTTGGGCGAAGAAAATCTCCCTATCGTAAGGTATGCGCAATTTGATAATACTTACTATTTGCAGTCAGCCACATTTACTGCAATAGCATTTAATGTTAACGGTAATATTACTCGAGTAGTTGATGATAACCGTAGTTCAGCGATTTTAGGGGAGAATACGCTTGTGACTCATTCAGTTAACCAATTACCGGTGGTTAATTTAACTCAGGCATTTACTCAAAGGCCTGATGGTATATGGAGTACTCAGGGCTTATTATAGTCTTTGGTTATTTAAAATAATAAGGTTTTAGATGCTTTTCCGGGCTCTTCTTTTACTAGTTTAGGCACCAGATAACCAGAAAGCCTTTTCTGTAGTAACTGATGTAATTGTATGGCCTTTTTTTGGTCGACATTAAAATGTGCCGTGCCTTTTGCTTTATCAAGGCTATGTAAATAATAAGGCAAAATACCGCAGGAAAATAACTGCTCGCTAAGTTGGCTTAGAGCGGTAATATTGTCATTAATATTTTTTAATAAAACGCTTTGGTTAAGTAGGGTGATGTTGCTTTGCTTTAATTTTAAACAAGCGTTATTAACATCAATACTTAGTTCATTAGCATGGTTGCAGTGAGTTACGATAATGATTGCTAATGGCGTATTTTGTAATATATTTATTAGTTCTCTGGTGATTCGTGAAGGTAAAACAATGGGTAATCGGGTGTGAAAGCGAACACGTTTTATATGCGAAATGTTAGCTAGTTTTTGTAATAAGTATTGAATCCGTTGATCACTCAACAAAAGAGGGTCTCCACCACTAAAAATAACTTCGTTAATCTGTGGGTTATCCGCTATATATTGGAAAGCTAAGACTTCATTTTTGCTGTTTAGTTGGCTATCACCATAGGGAAAGTTGCGCCTAAAACAGAAACGACAGTTAATGGCGCAAGCACCGGTAGTAATAAATAAAACACGATCCTGATATTTATGAATTAAACCGTTGTCCTTTAAGGCAGGTAGGTCGCCGACGGGATCATCTAAGTAATCGACTGGGTTATTAAGTTCCTCTGCAAGTGGCAATACTTGGAGTAATAGCGGGTCATGCCGATTCGCTTTTTCCATGTTTTTTGCATAAGCAAGTGGGACACGCAGAGAAAAAATACTTTCAGCTTGGGAGTCGCTTAAGTCATTGCTAAGGTTTAAATAGTTAAGTAAATCTGCAGGACTAGTAAAGGCTAGTCTAAGCTCTTGTTGCCATGAGCTGGGAGTTGAATTCATAACTTAAGCGGGGGTGTATTGGGGCGTTGCAATGAGTATAAATGTGCTTGTGGCAATACATCTATCTTGAGTCAGGCTATAATAGCAAAGTTTTTAATTTAAGAATGGCAATAGAGGGAAAAATGGCAAATTATAGTACAAGTGAATTTAAAGCCGGTATGAAGATAATGATGGATTCAGATCCTTGCGCCATCATTGAAAATGAATTTGTAAAGCCCGGCAAAGGCCAAGCCTTTAATCGCGTTAAAATTAGAAATTTAAAAAATGGGCGCGTTATTGAGCGTACCTTTAAGTCAGGCGAGTCCGTAGAAGCGGCTGATGTTATCGATTTAGATATGCAGTATTTATACAGTGATGGTGAGTTTTATCACTTTATGGATCCTGAAAGTTTTGAGCAGTATCAAGCGGATGAATCTGCCGTTGCTGATTCAAAATTATGGTTAAAAGATCAAGATATGTGCATTCTTACTTTATGGAATAATGCGCCCATCAGTGTAACACCGCCTAATTTTGTTGAATTAACAGTAGCAGAAACAGATCCCGGCTTAAAAGGTGATACCTCAGGTGGCGGCGGCAAGCCCGCAACAATGGAAACAGGCGCGGTAATTCGTGTGCCATTATTTGTGCAGATTGGCGAGTTATTAAAAATTGATACACGTACAGCTGAATACGTCTCAAGAGCTAAATCATAGTGATAGCAGATTGGCAGCCTAGTTGTAGTTTGGAATTATTACAATTAAGGGCTGCTGTTTTACGTACAATCCGTGCGTATTTTTATGAACAAGAAGTACTAGAAGTTGAAACACCGATATTGTGTCAAAGCATAGGCACAGATCCCTATTTAGATTTTTTTAGCACAGATTTCGCAGCAAAATCCTACTATTTGCAAACGTCGCCAGAGTTTTCTATGAAGCGCTTGTTGGCTGCGGGAATGGGGTCGTGCTATCAAATAACAAAATCTTTTCGGCAAGGTGAAGCGGGGCGCTATCATAATCCTGAATTTACGATACTTGAATGGTATCGAGTGGGTTTTGATTTGTCGGATTTAATGGATGATGTGGAAAATTTATTGTGCCCTTTATTACGAGATACTCGTTTTAACGGTTCTGTAGAGCGATGTGCTTATGTGGATATTTTTAAAAAATACACAGGCTTAAACCCTTTGCAATTTTCATTGCCGGCGTACCAAGCAGTCGCAGAGAAATTTAATTGTTTTGATGCGTATCAACTCTGCGGAGAAGACCATAGTTTGTGGCTAGATTTTTTGTTTAGCCTATGCGTGCAAAATGAATTGGGTAAAAAGGGTGTGTGTATGATTTATAATTACCCCGCTTGCTTGTCTTCTTTGGCGCGCTTAAATAAAGATAATGAGCTACTGTCTGAGCGTGTTGAGGTGTTTGTTAATGGTATCGAAATGGGCAATGGCTATTTTGAGTTGACGGATGTCGTGGAACAAGAAAAGCGTTTTGAACGCGAAATTGAATTGAGAAAACAAAATAAATCAACCGCAGTTAATAAAGATGCGCGCTTTTTAGCCGCTTTAAACAGTGGTTTACCTGATTGTTCAGGACTAGCAATCGGTTTAGATCGTTTGTTGATGGTGTTATCTGACCAAGACAAGATAGCAAATGTTTTAGCGTTTTCTATTGAAAATGCATAACAATATTTATTAGTTTAAGCCTTGTGTTGGGCTTAAATAACTTTAGCTAAAACGGTAGTTTAGCGGTTTTTTAATTTAGAACTTATATGAAATTTAAATTTTTACTTAGCTTCTTTTCATTGCTTATTTTTATCTCGACGACCGTTTACGGTGAGCAGAAAGAATTTGTTGTAAAAGATATACAAGTCGTCGGATTACAACGTATTTCAATTGGGACAGTTTTTAATTATCTACCCGTTAATGTGGGCGATACGCTACAGCAAAAAAATGTAGCACCTGCGATTAGAGCTTTATTTAATACCGGTTTCTTTAAAGACATTAATTTGCAGCGTGACGGAAACACCTTATTAATTATTGTAAAAGAGCGACCTTCAATTTCTAAAATTGAAATCGAAGGGAATGATGATTTAAGTACTGAAGATTTAATGAAAGCTTTGAAAAGCATCGGTCTGTCAGAAGGTAGTGTATTTAATCGCCAGGTATTAGATAAAGTTGAGCAAGAATTGAGTCGCCAGTATTTTAGTCATGGGAAGTACGGTTTAAAGATTGATACTAAAGTGATTGATTTAGAAAGAAATCGCGTAAAAGTGAGTATTAATATTTCTGAAGGGGCTGTCGCTAAAATTAAATCCGTTAATATCATTGGTAGTTCAGTCTTTCCGGAAGATGATTTATTAGATGAGTTCGAGTCAAGCGTCACATCTACATTTTCTTTTTATACTAAAGATGATCAATATTCTAAGCAAAAATTAACTGCTGATTTGGAACGATTACGCTCTTATTATTTAGATCGGGGTTATATTAATTTTTTAATTAAATCTACCCAGGTGTCGATAACACCCGATAAAAAAAGTATTTATATTACGATTAATGTGGAAGAAGGTGAGCGATTTACTTTAGCAAAAGTTAAATTAAGTGGGCAGCTTGTTGTACCACCGGAGGAGCTCATTGAATTATTGCAAGTGGGGCCAGGTGAAACATTTTCACGAAAAAATGCGAGCTTAAGCTCAAAAGCAATCTCGGACCGTTTGGGGGAAGAAGGCTATGCCTTTGCTAATGTGAATATGGTACCTGATATTCATAATGACACTAAAACAGTTGATATGACTTTTTTTATTGATCCTGCAAGTCGTGTTTATGTCAGGCGTATAGAGTTACAAGGCAATACCACTACGCGAGATCAAGTTTTACGCAGAGAAATGCGTCAAATGGAAAATGCTTGGGCTTCGTCTGTTGCTATAGAGCGCTCTAAAGCGCGGTTAAATCGTTTGGGTTATTTTGAAAATACCGGTATAGAAACACCGACAGTACCAGGAACACGTGATCAAATGGACTTAGTGTATTCCGTGTCTGAAAAATCATCAGGTAATTTATCGGCAGGGCTGGGTTACTCGCAAACTCAGGGTATTATCTATAATGCCAGTGTGACACAAGATAATATGTTTGGTTCGGGAAAGCGCGTTAGCCTCAGCTTTAATAAAAGTGATGTTTCAACCATGTATAGCGTGGGTTTTACTAATCCTTATTTTACGCGTGATGGTGTGAGTATTGGGTATCATGCTTTATATAGATCAACGGATGCGCAAGAAGCGAATTTATCAAATTATTTAACCGATGTGATTAGTGGTGGTGTTAACTTTGGATTCCCCATTAATGAAAGTCAGCGCTTGAGCTTAGGTTTTGATGTAAAACATACAACAGTGAAAAGAGGTGATTTCTCACCGCCAGAGCTAGATGACTGGATTGCTAGGAATGGTGAAGCATTTTTAACTTTACCTATATCGCTCGGTTGGGTAAGAGATACTTTAGATAAGCCAGTTTTTTCAACAGAAGGAAGTCAGCAGCGAATTTCTGCGAGTGTTGCTGTGCCAGGTAGTGATGTTACTTACTATAAAATTAGTATCAAAGATCGCCATTTCTTTCCTGTGGCGAAAGATTTAACACTTAAAATTATGGCGTCTGCTGCTTATGGTGATGGCTATGGCGGAACAGATGAGTTACCGTTCTTTGAAAACTACTTTGGTGGTGGGGTCAATTCAGTTAGGGGTTTTCGTGATAATACTTTAGGTCCAAAAGATAACTGTAATGGCTTAGGGCAAGATGGAGGCTGTCCAAACAGTAATGTTAATGGCAGTGAGGCGAGGCCTTATGGTGGTAATATAAAAGTTCTGGGAAATGCTGAACTAATGTTCCCTATCCCTTTTATGAAAGATGTTGACTCAGTCCGCTTAAGTCTATTTTTTGATATAGGAACTATTCAAGGAAATTATTTAGATGTGAATGGCAATAGCGTAAATCCTAAGTTTGATGCATCTGAATTTAAGTACTCTACCGGTGTGGCAGCGCAATGGCTATCTCCCTTTGGGGCCTTACAAATCAGTTATGGTTATCCGCTGAATGCTGATGAAAATGATGAAACTCAAGAGTTTCAATTCAGTTTTGGTTCGCAATTTTAGCTGTTAACTCGCTGAACAAATAAAATGCATTCATGTTTTGCTAGTGATTGCAGTATAATGCAACGGTTAAAATTGATGTATATGATTTATGCAATTACAAAGAAAAGGAATAAACAATGCTTAAAAAAATGATGTTTTTACTCGGTCTACTTATGATAAGCCAAGCTGCACTTGCAGAAGTAAAAATTGGTGTTGTTAATATACCTTTATTAATGGCTAACTCTCCGCAAGCAGCGGCAGCAAAAAAACGCATGGAAAAAGAGTTTGCACCGAAAGAAAAACAAATAGTTGCTTTAGGAAAGGCAATTAGAAAGTTAGAAGAAAAATTAAGTAAAAATGGCATTACGATGTCTGAAACAGAAAAACGTGACTTAGAGCGTGATATTATTTCTAAAAGGCGTGAAGCACAACGTGCACAACAAGAGTTTAAGGAAGATTTAGGTCTTCGCCGTAATGAAGAGCTCGGTAAAATGCAAAATAGAATAAGAGAAGCGGTTAGCGCTTTAGCTGTAGAAGGTAAATATGATTTGTTGCTTACTGAAGGTGTTATTCATGCGAGTGAGAAAGTCGATGTAACAAATAAAGTTCAAGAAAAGTTAGCGCTTATTCCTTAATAAACATTGATTTACCGTAGTAAATTTATAAATTTAAAATAAAAGGTTGGTACATTGGAAACATTACTTGATATAAAAGCAATTCAGGAATTCTTACCGCATAGGTATCCTTTTTTATTAATAGACAAAGTTGTGGAGTGTGAGCCAGGTGTACGGCTGCTGGGTGTCAAAAATGTAACTTATAATGAGCCTATTTTTCAAGGACATTTTCCACACATGGCAATTTTTCCGGGTGTTTTGATTTTAGAAGCACTGGCACAAGCAACGGGTTTACTCGCTTCAGAAACATCGCCAGATGAACTAGGTCATGGAATGACTTATTTTTTAACAGGGATTGATAAAGCAAAATTTAAGCGTCCTGTTGTTCCAGGTGATCAAATGATGTTAGAAGCTGTTTTTGAAAGAAGTAAGCGCAATATCTGGTCATTTAACTGTACAGCAACTGTCGATGGTCAATTTGTTGCAAGTGCAAATATCCGTTGTGCGGCAGTTGCCGATAAGCTTGATTGATCGGCTTGCAGTTGTTGATGCGAATGCAGAAATAGCTGACGATGTTGTTATTGGGCCTTTTTCAGTTATAGGCGCAGATGTAACAATCGATTCGGGAACGGTTATTGGTCCTCATGTTGTTATGAAAGGGCCGGTGAGTGTTGGTAAAGACAATCATATCTATCAATTTTCTTCGATAGGTGAAGATCCGCAGGATAAAAAATATGCGGATGAAGAAACACGCTTAACCATTGGCGACCGCAATGTTATTCGTGAATTTTCATCAATGCACCGAGGTACGCTACAAGATAAAGGCGTAACAAAAATAGGTAGTGATAATTTATTCATGGCTTATACGCATGTTGCGCATGATTGCATTATCGGTAATAAAGTCATTATGGCTAATGGTGCTTCATTAGCGGGGCATGTTCACCTTTGTGATAATGCGATTTTAGGTGGCTTTACTTTAGTACATCAATTTACCCAGATAGGTACCTTTAGTTTTGCTGCAATGGGTAGTGCTATTACTCAAGATGTACCACCTTATGTGATGGTTGGTGGGCGTCCGACAGGGCCGCATGGCATTAATTCAGTAGGGATGGAGCGCGCAGGTAGTTCTCAAGAAGCAACGCGGTTAGTGCGTAAAGCGTATAAAATTTTATATAAAAGTAACTTGAGAATGGAAGACGCAATCGAGGAAATGGAAGATTTTGCCGGTGATTGCGATGAAATTTCTAAGATGGTTAATTTTTTGCGTAATGTAACGCGAGGAATTTTACGATAAGTATTATCAGTACGAAGCAAGAGCTCAGAATTGTTGCGGGTGTTGATGAGGTGGGGCGTGGCTGCCTTGTCGGCTCGGTTGTTGCTGCGGCTGTTATTTTAGATAGTGACCAGCCGATTATAGGCTTAACGGACTCCAAAAAAATCAGTGCTAAAAAAAGAGAGTTATTGGCTGATGAAATTAAACTCAAGGCTAAAGCTTGGGCTATTGCAAGAGCCGAGCCGAGTGAAATAGATTCGATTAATATTTTACAAGCTTCTTTATTGGCAATGCAGCGAGCAGTTGAAGCTTTAGGTGTGCAAGCAAGCTGGCTAAAAGTGGACGGTAATCAATATCCCAATTTGAGCTGCCCTGGAGAGACGATTATTCAAGGGGATTTGTTGGTTCCCGAAATTTCTGCGGCCTCTATTTTAGCAAAAGTGTATAGAGATCAAGAAATGTTGATTTTGGGTGCTTTGTACCCAGGTTATGATTTTGCCAAACATAAAGGTTACCCGACTAAATTACATAAAGAAAAAATACAGGATTTAGGGATAACAGCGTTACATAGAAAATCTTTTGCACCGGTAAAGGCGCTACTAAAACAGTAGAGTGTTAACTCTACTGCTTCAAAAGAAACTTAATTAACAAAACACATTTTTTCTGCGTAAGTATTGGCTTCTTTTAGGCGTTTACGTAATGTTTTTGCATGTTCTGGGTCGCGGAAGGTTGCACCATTTTCACCCGGTGTGCTGCGTAACATAGAGAAAGTAGTGGCCGCTTCAAATTCAGCAAAGCTAAGTTGTTCAGCAATTTTATCGATTTTACAGCCACAAGCATATTGCGAAACATAGTCATTTTTGCCGCCATGTTTGGCAATGCAGTTAAATACAAATTCAATGCGATCGCGAGTAGGGTAATCATTTACTTTTACAGTCGCTTCAGTATTTTCTGATACTGATGCGCAGCCGCTGATGAGTACGCTGGATAATAGAAGTGTACTGAGGGATAGGGATTTTGTATTCATAGCTTGAAAGTTTAAGGTTAATATAGAGTGGCTATATTAGCATTGTTTATTCTTCCTGCATTTAGTTACTAACATTTTATTGCGCTAGGTATTTTATTTATGGATATTTTTCAAGCGATTGCATTGGCAATTTTGCAAGGCTTAACTGAATTTTTACCTATTTCAAGTTCAGCACACCTGATTTTATTGCCTGTGTTAGTGGGCTGGGAAGATCAGGGCTTGGCGTTTGATGTGGCGGTGCATGTGGGGACACTCACTGCTGTGGTCATTTTTTATCGTAAGATTTTACGTAAAATTCTTAAGGCTTGGGGCGGTTCTGTTGTTGGTAAGGGGTTTTCCGATGACGCAAAATTAGCCTGGTATGTAGGTTTTGGGACGATTCCTGTTGGTTTAGTGGGTCTTGCTTTAACGGACGAGATGCAAGCAGCATTGCGTTCTCCTTTGGTGATTGCTGCGGCAACGATTGTTTTTGCATTATTGTTATGGTGGGCTGAAAAGCGCGCGCATGAACAGCGGCATAAAGTGACCTTAGGGGATGCGATTATGGTGGGGCTATTACAAGCGCTTGCATTAATCCCAGGGACTTCGCGTTCAGGAATTACCATTACAGCAGGCTTATTATTAGGTTTAAAGCGTGAGCAGGCGGCAATGTTTTCTTTTTTATTGTCGATTCCTGTGATTGCGCTGGCGGGTAGCTTAAAAGTACTGGAACTATATCAATCGGATATTGTTGTTATGTGGGATTTTATGCTGATTGGCGCGCTAATCTCGGCAGTAGTTGCGTATTTAAGTATTGCTTGGTTTTTGAAATTATTGAATAAAATTGGAATGTTCCCTTTTGTTATTTATCGCTTACTACTCGGAGTCGTCTTGATTGGTGTATTTGCTGGACAGACGTAAAAGTACAATAACAGCGCCAGTGCCGCCATCTTTTTGGGCGGTAGAGCAAAATGCTTGAACTTCTTGGTGTTGCCTTAACCACAGGTTGATATCGTTTTTTAAGACAGGCAAGTTATTTTCAGAGCGGTAACCTTTGCCATGAATAATGCGAATACTACGGCAGCCATCTTGTTCGCAATAATGTAAAAATTTATTCAGTTCATGCTTTGCTTGTTGGCTAGTTAATCCATGTAAGTCTAATTCAGCATCCAGTCCGTAATAGCCTTTACGTAATTTTTTTAGCACATTTTTTTGTAAGCCTGGGGCGGTAAAGCTTAGGGTATCCTCCGCTTCTAAGGCTTGAATTGAACCCGTTTGCATTAAAGTAAATTTATCACTCTCGAGCTGAGGTTTTTCCTTGGGGTACGGTTTTGGTTTTGCTGGAGTGGGATTATATTTATTAGACTTTATAGGGGTGACATCCCCTACGGCGTCCATAAATAATTTTTGATCGTCTTTTTTAAGCAATTTTTGTATCACGGTAGCAGTTTTTTAAAGGATTAATGCTAATATATCCGATTTTTAGAATTAAATAAAATAATGCATATTCTATTGAGTAATGATGACGGCTATTTGGCAGAAGGTTTAATTAGCCTGGCCGATGGGCTAAAAGAGATGGCTGATATTTCAGTTGTTGCGCCTGATAAAAACCGTAGTGCTGCAAGTAATTCACTCACCTTGGAAATGCCTTTGCGTGCAGAAACTGTGGAAAATGGATTTGTGAAAGTAGATGGTACGCCAACGGATTGCGTGCATTTAGCAATTACAGGCTTATTAGACGATGAGCCTGATATGGTTTTTGCCGGCATTAATCATGGCGCTAATTTAGGTGATGATGTTTTATATTCAGGTACGGTTGCGGCTGCAACGGAAGGGCGATTTTTAGGTTTGCCTGCGATTGCTATTTCTATGACAAGTAGTCAGCCAGCACACTTTGCCAGCGGCGTGAAAGTGGCGCAAATTATTTTACAACGATTAATTGATAAACCATTAGCTAAAGATATTTTGCTCAACATAAATGTGCCAGATTTACCTTGGGAAGAGATTAAAGGATTGCAAACAACGCGTTTAGGGCAGCGCCATAAAGCGGAACCTGTGATAAAGAGTGAGGATCCGAGAGGGCGAACTATTTATTGGGTCGGGCCGCCAGGAAAAGAGCAAGATGCCGGAGTAGGAACGGATTTTTATGCGATTAGCCAAGGTTTTGTTTCTATAACGCCTTTGCAATTTGATTTAACGCGCTATGAAGCATTGGATGCGATCAAGGAGTGGATGGCTGAATGACGGTGTTGCATACAGAAGGAATAGGCATGACGTCGCGAAGAACGCGAGAGCGAATGATACGTCGCCTAGTCGATCAGGGAATTCAGAATAAGGATATTTTAGATGCAATGCGCAATGTTCCTCGGCATCTGTTTGTTGATGATGCATTAGCAAGTCGTTCTTATGAAGATACAGCGCTACCTATTGGCCATGGGCAGACAATTTCACAGCCCTATATCGTAGCCAAGATGACGGAATTATTAGTGGCTGAGAAAGCGCCATTAAAAAAAGTTTTAGAAATTGGCACCGGTTGTGGGTATCAGGCGGCTGTTTTAGCGCAAATAGTAGGGCATGTTTATTCGGTAGAGCGAATTCAACCCTTGTATCAGCAGGCTAAAGATTTATTAAGCAACTTGCAGATTAATAATATTAGTTTTTTGTATAGTGATGGTGCATGGGGTTGGCAGGAGAAAGGCTTATTTGATGGTATTTTAGTGGCAGCGGCGCCGCCTGATATACCAGAAAGCTTGCTTCAGCAATTGGCAGTTGGCGGCACGATGCTGATTCCTATTGGTGTGAGTCGTACCGAACAGATACTTAAGCGAGTGACGCGCACAGCGTCGGGATACGATATAGAAAATTTAGAAACCGTCAGCTTTGTTCCATTTTTAGCGGGCGTTAATTAATTCTTACCCTACTTAAAAATTATTGATATGTTTAAAAAACTTTACGATACAGTTATTACTTGGTCTAAGCATGCGCATGCAGAAAAATATTTGGCAATTTTGAGCTTTGCTGAATCGTCTTTTTTTCCTATTCCGCCAGATGTCATGCTTGCACCTATGGTGCTTGCTGATCAGAAAAAGGCCTGGCGACTGGCTTTGTTAACTACGATTGCTTCCGTTTTGGGTGGAATGCTGGGTTATGCGATCGGTTTTTTTGCCTTTGATATGATTCAGCCGTGGTTAGAAGGCTCGCATTACTGGACTAAATACCAAATGGCCGAACAATGGTTTGAAAACTGGGGTTTTTGGGCTATTTTTATTGCGGGCTTTTCGCCGATACCTTATAAGGTGTTTACCATTGCGGCGGGCGCATTGTCTATGCTGTTTTTGCCTTTTATATTGGCTTCTTTTGTAGGGCGTGGCTTACGTTTTTTTCTTGTGGCTGGTTTATTGAGCTGGGGTGGGGAAAAGTTTGAGGCTAAATTGCGTCACTATATGGATATTATTGGCTGGTCAGTTGTTGTGCTAATCGTACTTGCCATTACGGTTTATAAATTTATTTATGCAGTTCCTGCGGTTTAGACCTTAATTATTAAATATGGCTGTTTCTGAATTTTCTTTAATTAAACAATTTTTTACGCGCCCAGCTAAAAATAAGCAAACTCAATTATCAGTAGGTGATGATTGTGCCTTACTTTCGGTTCCGGAAGGGTACCAACTGGCCGTTACAGTCGATACCATGGTTGAAAATGTTCATTTTTTTAGCGATGTAAATCCTGAGCATTTAGGGCATAAATTATTAGCAGTGAACTTAAGCGATTTGGCAAGTATGGGGGCAAGGCCGATAGCCGTTACGCTAGCGTTAACCTTACCTAGCGTGGATGAAAAATGGTTGCGTAGTTTTTCTAAGGGCTTGTTTGCTTTGGCGGATGTGTACGGTGTTGATTTGGTTGGGGGGGATACAACGGCAGGGCCGCTAACGTTAACTGTGCAAGCGATGGGGTTGGTGAAATCAGGTGAGGCGCTTAAGCGTTGTGATGCAAAGGCGGGTGATTTGATTTGTGTGACAGGTAACTTAGGTGATGCGGGTTTGGGTTTGAAGTTTAAACAGGGTTATCCTGTCAATGAACCTAAAAATATCCTCAAGCAGTTTAATAGGCCTGAGCCCAGAATTAATGAGGGCTTAGGGTTGGCGCAAGTTGCGCATGCTTGTGTAGATATATCAGATGGCCTAGCGGCAGATTTAGGGCATGTGCTTGAGGTAAGTAATGTTGGGGCTACATTAAATTACGATGATTTGCCTTTATCAGCTGATGTTGTTACTTATATTAAGCAAAGTAATGACTGGATGATGCCGCTTGTTGCTGGTGAAGATTATGAGTTGTGCTTTACCGTTCCGCCTGAAAAACTCACTCAGCTTACGTTGCAATATACCTGTGTTGGGGTAATAGATAGCTGTAAAGGTTTACGATTAAATAGGTTTGGTCGAGTAGTGGATTTTGCAGTGCAAGGTTTTGATCACTTTAAAAGAGGTAATGAATGAGAAAAATAGGACGTAATCAGTTAACTGCACGTGAAATCTTACTGGATCCTATCTTGTGTACGGCATTTGGTTTTGGATCTGGCTTGGCTAAAAAAGCACCAGGGACATTTGGTACTTTAATGGCCGTACCTATTTATTTAGCATTGGTACAGGCTAGCACTCTAGTTTATTCAATAGTAACGATTCTGTGTTCAATCATAGGTATTTATATTTGTGGGAAGGCGGCTGAAAAATTAGGTGAGCATGATTTTGGTGGCATCGTTTGGGATGAAATAGCAGGATATTTAGTCACTATGTGGTTTGTTGCCTTTTCGTGGCAAAATGTTGTGCTGGGTTTTTTGTTGTTTCGTGTGTTTGATATCGTCAAGCCTTGGCCAATAAAATGGATAGATCAAAAGGTATCAGGTGGTGTGGGTATTATGCTGGATGATATAGTTGCGGGTTTTATTGCGGCTGGTATTTTGGTTTATTTGAATTAAAATGAAATAAGGGCTTGCGTGATCAGGGGAAATCAGTATAATTAGTCAAATCAATCGCGGGGTGGAGCAGTTTGGTAGCTCGTCGGGCTCATAACCCGAAGGTCGTAGGTTCAAATCCTGCCCCCGCTACCAGATATATTAAAGGCCCCTTTTTGGGGTTTTTATGTTTCTAGCGTTTAGAAAATCTAGGCGCAGAATAAAGGATTTAAATGGAAGAGGCTTTTGCCTCTTTTTTTATGTGTGTAAGAAAGTGAGATTGTATGAAGCAAGCACCTGAGCATTTACTTAAATTAATCGAGCCCGTTGTAGAAGGGTTGGGGTACGAGTGTGTGGGAATAGAGCATAGTTCCCATCCTAAAAATGGATTTTTACGTATTTATATCGATAAGGAAGATGGCGTGCAAATGGAAGATTGTACGAAAGTAAGTCATCAAATAAGCGGTGTGCTTGATGTCGAGGATCCGATCTCAGGGGAATATAATTTAGAGGTTTCTTCGCCCGGTGTGGATAGACCCTTGTTTAAGATAGAGCAGTTTGAGCGATTTATAGGTCAAACTGCGCAGGTTAATTTATTTAAGCCAGTAGATGGAAGGCGAAATATAAAAGGAATGATTGAAAAAGTTGAAGGTGATGATGTTTATCTTCGGCAGGATGATCAAGTTTATAAAGTCTCATTTCAGGCAATGTCAAAAGCTCGATTAGAGCCCGACTTTTCAATTTAAGGGAAAGCTAAATGTCAAATAAAGAAATTTTGTTAGTTGTAGATGTATTTTCTAATGAAAGAGATATTGAGAAAAGTATTATATTTGAGGCAATGGAGTCTGCATTAGAAAGTGCGACAATTGCACGTTACGCATTCCCAATTAAAGCGAGAGTTGAGATTGATAGAATTACGGGTAACTATATAACCTATAGACGCTGGCAAATTGTAGATACCAATGTCGAAGGCGCGAATGGCTTGGAGTTTCCTACGACTCAGATTTCTCTAGAGGTTGCGCAGCTTGATGATCCTGAGATTGAAGTCGATGAATATATTGAAGAAGAAGTAGAGTCTGTTGAATTTGGTCGTATTTCAGCGCAAACGGCGAAGCAGGTTATTATTCATAAGGTGCGTGAAGCGGAACGTAAAAAAGTTGCTGACGCTTATCAGGATAGAGTCGGTGAATTGGTTACTGGCGTTATTAAGCGTATCGAAAAAGGAAGTGTTTATATGGATTTAGGCGGGAATGCAGATGCCTATATTCCACGTGATCAAATGATTCCAAGAGAAGCGGTGCGTGTTGGTGATAGAATTAGAGGTTATTTAAAAGAAGTTCGTAGCGAGTCACGCGGACCTCAGTTGTTTGTTAGTCGAACGGCACCGGAATTATTAGTGGCGCTATTTAAATTGGAAGTACCTGAAGTGGCGGAAGGCTTAATAGATATATTGGGCGCGGCAAGGGATCCGGGTTCTAGAGCAAAAATTGCAGTTAAAAGTAATGACATGCGAATTGACCCAGTAGGTGCTTGTGTTGGTATGCGGGGGTCTAGAGTGCAAACTATTTCAAATGAATTGAATGGTGAGCGGGTTGATATCATACTCTGGGATGGTAATGATGCGCAGTTTGTTATTAATGCGATGTCTCCCGCAGAAATTGAATCTATCGGTGTAGATGAAGATAAGCATATAATGGATGTTGCAGTATCGAGTGATAGTTTGTCGCAAGCAATAGGCAGGGGTGGGCAAAATGTTCGTCTAGCAACGGAATTAACGGGCTGGGAACTGAATGTATTAGATGCTAATGAAGTTAGCAAAGATACACAGGAAGAGCTGGGCAAGTTAGTGCAAACATTTGTAGAAGGGCTGAATGTTGATCAGGATGTTGCAACAGTCTTGGTTGAGGTGGGTTTTAATTCAATTGAAGAGATTGCTTATGTTCCAGCGAGTGAAATGCTGGAGATTGAAGGTTTTGATGAAGAGTTAGTAAATACATTAAGATCGCGCGCTAAGGATATGCTATTAATTAGCGCGATAGCAGTAGAAGAAAAAATTGAAGTAGCTGAGCCTGCGGAAGATTTGCTTGCAATGGAAGGGGTTACTAAAGAGCTAGCAGAAATGATGGCTGCAATAGGAATCGTTACGATGGAAGATTTAGCTGAGCAAGCAGTGGATGATTTGCTGGAGCTATCTGGAGTGGATGAAGAGATGGCTGCTAAATTAATTATGAAAGCGCGCGAACCTTGGTTTGCTAATGAAAACGACGGGGTTGAAAAATGAGTGATAAATCAGTAACAGAATTAGCAGACATGGTTGGTATACCTCTTGATCGTTTGTTAGAGCAAATGAAAGAGGCGGGTATTGCAAGTCGTACTGCAACAGATACTATCAATGAAGACGATAAAATGACTTTGTTGGCTCATTTACGTAAATCACATGGTAAAGATGAAGATAAAGCAACGAAAAAAGTTACTTTAAAACGTCGTACTGTGACGTCACTTAAGCAAGGTGCGGGTGCTGGAAAGGATTCTAAATCAATTAATGTTCAAGTCACAAAAAAGAAGACTTATGTTAAGCGAGAAGAAGCCTTGTCTGATGAAGAAAGAGTTGAGTTAGAAAAAGTTAAAAAAGACCTTGATCAGCGTGCAGAAGCACAAGAAGCTGAAGAGCAATTACATAGAGATAAAGTTGCTAAGAGTAAAGCAGAATTAGCGGCGCAAGAAGAGGCTGAGCAACAAAAATCAGATATGGAAAAAGCTGAACTTGCTGCTAAGAATAAAGTATCAGAAGAAGAGCGTTTAGCAGCAGAAAAAGCAAAAAGACTTGAAGCGTCTTTAGAGCGTAATGCTGACAAAGTTAGAAAAATGGCGGCAGCTAAAAAAGCAGCAGCAGCTAGAAAAGCAGCTGGGCCTGTTGCTAGAAAACCTGCCAATACTGGAGCGCCAGCAAGAACGGCCGGCAAAGCGGCGCCAACACAACATAGACGTGCCGATAAGCCAGCTGGTGGTGCGAAGAACACTTATGGTAAAAAAGGAAGAAAAAAAGGTCGCGGAAGAGAGGATCATCAGCAGTTTGTTGCTGATTCAAAACATGCTTTTGCGATGCCAACTGAGTTTGTTGCCAAGGATGTGAAAATTCCAGAAAACATTATTGTTTCTGAATTGGCATTACAAATGGATGTTAAAGCGGCTGAGCTTATTAAGCATCTTATGAAGCTGGGAATTATGTCAACTATCAACCAAAGTATTGATCAAGATACGGCGGCTATTTTAGTTGAAGAAATGGGGCATAAGGTAGTTATAACCAGTGAAGATGATCATGAAATAGGTATGTTGGCTGAGCATACAGAAGATGATGATGATCGTGAAGAATTTCCAAGAGCGCCTATTGTTACTATCATGGGGCATGTTGATCACGGTAAAACATCATTATTAGATTATATTCGTGAAACACGTGTTGCTTCAGGTGAAGCAGGTGGAATTACACAGCATATTGGAGCCTACCAGGTTGATACAGGGCATGGCGCTGTTACATTCTTAGATACACCGGGACATGCTGCATTTACTGCAATGCGTGCGCGTGGAGCTGATGTAACTGATATTGTTATTGTTGTTGTGGCGGCCGATGATGGTGTAATGCCGCAAACGAAAGAAGCAATTGAGCATGCTCGTGCAGCAAAAGTGCCGATGATTATTGCTATGAATAAAATGGATAAGGAAGATGCTAATCCAGAAAAAGTGATGCAAGAGTTAGCAACGCTTAATGTTGTGCCTGAGGAATGGGGCGGCGATGTTCAGTTCCTAAAAGTATCGGCTAAAACAGGTTTGGGTGTTAGCGAGTTAATTGAGTCGTTAATTCTACAAGCTGAAATTTTAGAATTAAAAGCACCTAACGAAGGTAAAGCATCAGGATTGGTTGTTGAAGCTCGTTTGGATAAAGGTCGTGGTCCTGTTGCAACTGTCATGGTTCAAAAAGGTACGCTGGAGCAGGGTCAAATTATTTTATGTGGCCATGAATATGGTCGTGTTAGAGCGATGTTTGATGAGTTGGGGAATAAGCTAAAAGTAGCTGGCCCATCGGTTCCGGTTGAAATTCTTGGCTTGTCAGGTACACCAAGTGCTGGGGATGATTTTGTTGTTGTGACAAATGAGCGTGCGGCAAGAGAGCTTGCATCACATCGAGAAGATAAAAATAAATTATTGCGTGTTGCGGCACATAAGGCCTCTAAGTTAGATGAAGTGTTCTCTAAAATGTCTGCAGGAGAATCATCTATCTTAAATGTGGTGATAAAAACAGATGTGCAAGGTAGTTTAGAAGCCCTGCGTGATTCATTAGTAAGATTATCTAATGATGAAGTTTCAGTAAAAGTCATTTATGGTGGAGTGGGTGGTATCAATGAAGGGGATGCGAATTTAGCATTAGCTTCAGGTGCGATTTTGATGGGCTTTAATGTACGTGCTGATGCATCAGCTAGAAAAATTATCACTGAACAAGATATTGACTTGCATTATTACAGTGTTATTTATGACGCAATTGATGAAGTGAAAAAATCACTCACTGGTATGTTGGCTCCAGAAATAAAAGAAAATATTGTAGGTCTTGCTGAGGTTCGTGATGTCTTCCGTTCACCTAAGTTCGGTTCAATTGCTGGGTGTATGGTGATTGATGGCTATGTGAAACGTAACTTACCTATTCGTGTGCTGCGTGACAATATTGTTATCTATGAAGGGCAGTTAGAATCACTGCGTCGATTTAAAGATGATGCAGCTGAAGTGAAGATGGGTATGGAGTGTGGTATCGGTGTTAAAAATTACAGCGATGTCAAAGCGGGTGACCAGATAGAGGTCTTTGAGCGTGTTGAGGTTAAGCGAGAGTTGTAATGGCTAGAGAATTTAAAAGAAGTTCTCGTGTCGCTTCGCAAATGCAAAAAGAGCTGGCTATTATTTTGCAGCAAGGCATAAAAGATCCGCGCATTGGGCTTGTTACTGTTAATGAGGTGGCTTTAAGTAAAGATTTGGCGGCAGCTAAAGTTTATGTCACTGTATTAGGTACTGATGAACAAGGGCGAATTAATAATTTATCGTACTTGAATGATGCCGTACCTTATATACGTTCAGAAATTGGTAAGCGTATGCGTTTACGTTGCGTGCCTTATTTGAAATTTCTTTATGATCAGTCATTTGAAAATGGTATGCGAGTATCGGAGTTATTGATGGATGATGATCAGCCGCCTGTTGTTGAAGAGTAACGATGGCAAGGCGGAAAAAAGGCTTAGATATTAATGGTATTGTATTGCTGGATAAGCGAGTTGGAATCAGCTCGAATAAGGCTTTGCAAGAAGTTAAGCGACTCTATAATGCAAATAAGGCAGGGCATACCGGTACTTTAGATCCTCTTGCGACGGGCTTACTGCCTATTTGTTTGGGGGAAGCGACTAAAGTGTCGGCTTATATGCTTGCTGATGATAAGCAATATCAAACGGTTATTCAGTTAGGTGTTATGACTGAAACAGGTGATGTTGAAGGCAATGTTATAGAGGTAAAAGACGTTCCTGAGATTACGCAAAACCAGTTAATGGATTGTTTGAATTCCTTTGTGGGTGAAATAGAACAAGTACCACCGATGTATTCAGCCTTAAAGCATAATGGTAAAAAGTTATATGAGTTGGCACGGGAAGGGATTACCGTAGAGCGAAAGGCGCGAAAAATAACTATTTATGCTATTGAGTGTTTGGATTTCTCAGGTGAATTATTAACGCTAGATGTACGTTGTTCTAAAGGAACCTATATACGCACCTTGGCTGAAGATATTGGTCATTTTTTAGGTTGTGGCGCTACTGTTAAAGAATTACGCCGTACGGCAACAGGTGATTTTAATTTAACAGATGCGGTGACGATTGAGCAAATTCAGGACTTAGCGCCAGGTTCGGCGATGCAAGAAATTTTAATCGCTGTCGATAAACCCTTGCTGGCCATGCCTGCAATTGAGGTTAATCAGTGGGAAGCGGATTTAATTTTACAAGGGCAACAAATAACAGCGCCTAACGCGGATGGTAAGTTGGGCTTGTATCGACTATATCACCAACAAAAATTTTTAGGCTTGGGGGAAATGTTAATGGATGCTAAAATACAGCCCAAGAGATTATTTAATTTAAACTAATTTCTCATGTTTCTACACCCTATCGTGGAAACATTTACCTTGAAGGCGATACCGCCTTTTATTAAAACTTAAATCATAGGGATTAAAATGCCATTTACAGCAGAACAAAAGAAAGCAGTTGTTGAAGAGTACCGCGTAACAGAAACTGATACAGGTTCTTCAGAAGTTCAAGTTGCTTTATTAACAGCACATATTCATCATTTAGCTCCACATTTTGCAGAGCATAAAAAAGATAACCATTCTCGTCGTGGATTATTAAGAATGGTAAATCAAAGACGTAAATTACTAGACTACTTGAAAAGAAAAGATGTAGAGCGTTATAAATCTTTGATTTCACGTTTAGGCTTACGTAAATAATGTAAAAGATCAGCGACGGCTTTGTTCGTCGCTTTTTTTTGTCTTAAAGAATTAATCAAATACTAATTCAACCTTTAAAAACGAAGGAAAAACAATAGTGAATCTGAACCCGATCAGAAAAGAATTTCAATTTGGCGAACAATTAGTTAGCATTGAAACAGGTGAAATTGCACGCCAAACAAGCGGTGCAGTTATGATTGATGTCGATGGCACATCGCTTTTAGTCTCAGTTGTTGGTAAAAAAGAAGCCAAAGGTGGTGATTTTTTTCCTTTAACAGTTAACTATCAAGAAAAAGCCTATGCGGCTGGAAAAATCCCAGGTGGATTTTTTAAACGTGAAGGACGTCCTTCGGAAACGGAAACATTAACATCACGCCTAATTGATAGACCTATTCGTCCGTTATTCCCAGATGGGTATACGAATGAAGTTCAGATTATTATTACTGTTGTTTCTTTAAATCCTGATGTAGATCCTGAAATTCCTGCTTTATTAGGCGCTTCTGCAGCATTAGCTGTTTCAGGTTTACCTTTTAATGGTCCAGTAGGTGCTGCACGTGTTGGTTATACTGACGGTGCATATACATTAAATCCAAGTAAAGAAGCGTTAACGACTTCATTATTAGATTTAGTGGTTGCAGGAACTGAGCACGCGGTATTAATGGTTGAATCAGAAGCTGATAACTTAGCTGAAGAAGTGATGTTAGGTGCAGTTTTATTTGGTCATGAGCAAATGCAAGTTGCCATTACTGCAATTAATGAATTTTCAGCAGAAGTGAATACACCATTATATAACTGGGTTGCACCAGTTGCTGATACAGAATTAGAGTCTCTAGTTGCTGCAGAAACGGAAGAAGCAATTAAAACAGCCTATCAAATTGCTGTTAAATTGGATCGCCAAGATGTATTAAGTGACATTAGAGCCGCTGTTGTTACAAAACTAACAGCAGACGAAAAATATGCGGAATCAGATATTCGCGATATTATCGAAGAAATTGAAAAAAGAGTCGTACGTACTGCTATTTTAAGTGATAAAAAACGTATTGATGGCCGTAACCTAGATGTCGTTAGACCGATTGCTGTACGTACAGGCGTCTTGCCACGTACTCATGGTTCAGCTTTATTTACACGTGGTGAAACTCAAGCGCTTGTTGTTGCAACTTTGGGAACAGAGCGTGATGCACAAACGATTGATGCATTAGCGGGTGAATATAAAGAACCGTTTATGTTGCATTACAATTTTCCTCCATACAGTGTTGGAGAGACAGGTTTTGTTGGTTCACCTAAGCGCCGTGAAATTGGCCATGGTCGATTAGCTAAACGTGGTGTTGCTGCTGTTCTTCCTGAAATGTCAGAATTTCCATACACGATTCGTGTGGTTTCTGAAATTACAGAGTCAAATGGTTCTAGTTCAATGGCTTCTGTTTGTGGAACTAGCTTGGCATTGATGGATGCGGGTGTGCCTCTTAAAGCACCTGTTGCAGGTATTGCAATGGGTTTAATTAAAGAAGGCGATAATTTTGCTGTTCTTTCTGATATCGTAGGTGATGAAGATCACTTAGGTGATATGGATTTTAAAGTAGCCGGTTCTGAAAATGGAATCACTGCTTTACAAATGGATATCAAAATTGACGGAATTACTGCTGAAATTATGCAAATTGCGTTAGAGCAAGCAAAAGCAGGTCGTTTGCATATTTTAGGTGAAATGAATAATGTACTATCGGATACTCGTGATGAGATGTCTGATTTTGCACCTAGAATTATTACTTTCAAAATTGATCCTAGCAAAATTCGTGAAGTGATTGGTAAAGGCGGAGCAACAATCCGTGGAATCACTGAGCAAACCGGTGCAACTGTTGATTTAACAGATGACGGTACTGTTAGCGTTGCTTCTGTTGATAAAGCGGCAGGTGAAGCAGCTAAAAAGATTATTGAAGAAATTACAGCTGAAGTTGAAGTTGGAAAAATTTATGAAGGTAAAGTAGCAAGATTAATGGACTTCGGTGCATTTGTTACAATTTTACCGGGTAAAGATGGCTTGGTTCATATTTCACAAATCACTAATGAGCATGTTGATAAGGTAAGCGACAAGCTAGCTGAAGGTGATGTGGTCAAAGTTAAAGTGTTGGAGATTGACCGTCAAGGTCGAGTCAGACTTAGCATGAAAGAAGTTGATGAAAACGAAGCATAAATCAACGCCTTCTTTGTAAAGAAAAGGGCCGTAAGGCCCTTTTTTTATGTCAAGTTGTGAAGAAATTATTTTTTGTAGTATAACTTGTGTCGCTCATTTAAGTGATTGTTCAATAGGTATAATATGAATATAACAGAATATATGACTAAGCTTGGGCAACAAGCAAAAGTAGCTGGGCGAGAAGTAAGTCGCGCTGAGTCAGGTTTGAAAAATAAGGCTTTATTGAAAATAGCTGAGCAATTAGCTGAACAAAGTCAGTTTTTAGCTGAAGAAAATGCTAAAGATTTGTTGGCTGGAAAAGAAAAGGGGTTAGATGCCGCTTTATTGGATCGTCTAGAATTAACACCCTCAAGAATTCAAGCGATGATTGATGGCTTACACCAAGTTGCAGCATTGCCTGATCCCGTTGGCGCTATTACGGATTTAAAATACCGACCTAGTGGAATTCAAGTGGGACAAATGCGCGTTCCTTTGGGTGTGATCGGGATTATTTATGAGTCACGGCCAAATGTAACTGTAGATGCGGCAGCCTTATGCTTGAAATCTGGAAATGCCTGCATTTTGCGTGGCGGCTCTGAATCTATTCATTCTAATCAAGCAATTGCTAAATGTATTGCCAAAGGATTAGCGCTTGCTGGTTTACCCGAGCATGCAGTACAAGTAGTAGAAACTACAGATAGAGCAGCGGTAGGTCAATTAATCACTTTAAATGACTATGTTGATGTGATTGTGCCGCGTGGTGGTAAAAGCTTAATTGAACGTATTTCAAAAGAAGCAACCATAGCAGTTATCAAGCATTTAGATGGTATTTGTCATGTGTACATTGATGCGGCAGCGGATAAGGAAAAAGCCATTGCCATTGCTGTGAATGCTAAAACGCATCGTTATGGTGTTTGTAATGCGATGGAAACTTTATTAGTTGCAGAAGCTGTTGCGACACAAGTATTGCCTGAGTTGGCAAAGCGCTATGCAGCAAAAGGTGTAGAGCTACGTGGCTGTTTAAAAACCTGTTCAATTGTTCCTGCGGCTGTTCGTGCAACAGCTGAAGATTGGGCGACTGAATATTTAGCGCCGGTATTATCTATAAAAGTTGTTGCTGATATTGATGAAGCAATGCAACATATTAATGAGTTTAGCTCGGGACATACTGAGTCGATTATCACTGAAAACTACAGCTTAGCGCGACGCTTTTTGCGTGAAGTAGACTCTAGTTCTGTGATGGTGAATGCGTCTACACGTTTTGCAGATGGCTTTGAATATGGCTTAGGTGCTGAAATTGGCATTAGTACGGATAAATTACATGCGCGTGGACCTGTTGGTTTAGAAGGTTTGACTTCATTAAAATATGTGGTTTTAGGTGATGGCGAAATTCGTCAATAAACACTTAAATAGTTAATGATCGGGATTTACGGAGGGACCTTTAATCCCGTGCATTACGGGCATTTGCGTACAGCGCTTGAAGTGAATGAATTGTTTGATTTAGATGACATTCGTTTACTGCCGTGCTCTTTGCCAGCGCATCGTGAAAACCCGAGTGTTAATGCACAAATGCGTTTACAAATGTTACAGTTAGCCGTTAAAGATTATCCGCAGTTACAAGTTGATTCTAGGGAGATTGATCGAGCAGGAATTTCTTATATGGTTGATACTTTAGCGGAATTGCGTGCTGAGTCACCCGGTACCCCGATTATTTTGTTTATGGGTGCTGATGCATTTAATGGCTTATCTGGATGGCACCAGTGGCAAGCTTTATTTGATTATGCGCATATAGTTGTAATGACTAGGCCGCAGTTTATAAGGAATAAATTAGCTGATTTTTATAGCGATAAGCTGGTTAGCTCAAGAGAGTCGTTAAATTTATCCGTGAGTGGTAAAATCTTTTTTCAGAAAGTAAGGGATTTGGATATTTCAGCAACGGATATTCGCAATGCTTTTATAGAGAATAAAAATCCTAGTTTTTTACTACCTGAATCTATTATTGAATATATAAGGGCACATAAATTATATAGTGCCTAGAATTAAGGAAATTGAATGCAAGCAGATGAATTATTGGCGTTAGTTACGACTGAATTAGATGATCGTAAAGCCGAAAATATTGTGACGGTTAATGTCATAGGAAAAAGTAGCTTTACTGATTATATGGTTGTTGCCACAGGAACGTCTACACGACATATTAAAGCATTGTGTAATTATGTTTCTGTTGCTTTAAAAGGTAAAGGTATACTCCCTAAGGGTATTGAGGGTGGGCAAGATTCTGAATGGGTTTTAGTTGATTTAGGTGATGTGATTGTGCATGTGATGACAGCACAAACACGTGAATTTTATCAATTAGAAAAACTTTGGACCGTCGAAAATAATGAGGAAGAGAATGAGCTAGAGGAAGAAGAGTAAACGGATTACTCTGCTTTTAAGCTATAATATTGAGCATTATTATTTTTAATTTATTCGAGATTTTTTCATGATTCAAGGTAGTATCGTAGCGCTAGTTACCCCGATGTTTGATAACGGCGATGTAGACCAAGATAGCCTTAAGAACCTGGTTGAATTTCATATAGCTGAAGGCACTGATGCCTTAGTTGCTATGGGAACGACAGGTGAATCAGCGACTTTGAATGAGCATGAGCATATGAGCGTTGTAGGTTCAATTGTTGAATATGTTGCCGGTCGAATTCCTGTTATAGCTGGAACAGGTGCTAACTCCACCACTGAAGCTATCGGCTTAACAAAAGCTGCTAAAGCAATCGGTGCAGATGCCTGTTTATTAGTAACCCCTTACTATAATAAACCCACGCAAGAAGGTTTATATTTACATTATAAAGCGATTGCTGAAGCGGTTGATATTCCACAGATTTTATATAATGTTCCCGGGCGTACTGCGTGCGATATGCTGCCAGAAACGGTTGGGCGTTTAGCTAAAATAAAAAATATCGTCGGGGTTAAAGAGGCAACGGGTGAATTAGAACGCGTAAAAATCATTCGTGATTTATGTAGCGACGAATTTGCTATTTATACCGGTGATGATGCGAGCAGTTGTGAATTTTGTTTACTCGGTGGTAATGGAACCATTACCGTGTCGGGAAATGTTGCTCCAAAATTAGTACATGAAATGATTGCGGCGGCGATGCAAGGAAAAAGAGGGCTTGCCATGCAAATTGATGAAAAACTAGTCGGTTTACATCAACAGTTATTTATTCAGTCTAACCCGATTCCCGTAAAGTGGGCAGTAGCCGAAATGGGCTTAATGAAATCAGGTATCCGCTTACCTTTAACGTGGTTAACAGATGACTGTTTTACTGAGGTTCGCTCAGCAATGCAGCAAGCTGGCGTTCTTTAGAGTACAAAAGATGAGACTTATTCGTGTTTTAACCGTTTTTATTGGCCTGCAATTGACCGCGTGTAGTTATTTTTTTCCTGATAAAGAGAAAGATTATCTTTATAGTAAAGAAATTTCGGCATTAGAAATTCCGCCTGAATTAAGAGCAGAGGAAAAACCAAATACTCAAATTTCTGAGCAAAGTGTGCCTAAAAGCTTTGCTTATGAAGTCGTTTTAGTCACTGAGCCTGAGCAAACTTTTTTACGCGTTAACTCATCCTTTGCCCATGTTTGGCGTATTGTTGGTAAAGCACTCACAGAAGTGAATGTCGAAGTGACTGATAAAAATAGAGCACAAGCGGTTTATTATGTGCAATATGATCCTGAACTACAGGATGCTGATAAAGATGGCTCTTATTGGCAGGAATTAGTTTTCATGTTTTCTAGTGATATACATCAAGAGTTACCGTATCAAATATTTTTAGAATCGAGTGAAGATAACACGCATATTTTTGTTAGAGATGAATCTGCTAAAGTCTTATCTGAGGATAAAGGATTGAAATTATTAAGGCTTATTTTTGATACGATCAATAAAGATATAAAAGAAGACAATACAAATAACGCCTAATTATCGTCTATCGTTAATTGGCAAACCTCGCAACATGATCACCTTTATTTATGCTTAATTATTAATTAAGTTATTGAATTTTAAATTAAAATTACACTCCTATGCTTAAAATTTCTGGTACTTCCGCATTATCTACTTTTAGAATTAAAAAATTATTACAAGATATTCAAACACTAGAGCCGACTATTACTGCGATTGCTGCAAAATATATTCATTTTGTTGATACGCAATCGTCGTTAAATAGTGAGCAATCTGAAATTCTAAATAAGATACTTGCGTATGGCTCAGAGCAAGCTGAAGCATTACAAGGGACTCAATGCTGGGTAACTCCGCGTGCAGGAACAATTTCACCTTGGTCGAGTAAAGCAACTGAAATTGCAAAGCGTTGTGGTCTAGACGATTTAGATCGCATTGAAAGAGGCGTGGAATTTACCTTAGTGCATTCGGCTGAATTATCAGGCGCTGCCTTACAAGCTGTTAGCGCTGTATTACATGACAGAATGACTCAGTCGGTGGTCATGGATTTAACCAATGTTGATTTGTTTGCACATCATGAGCCTAAACCTTTAAGCAGCATTGCTTTAATGGAAGAAGGTTTATCTGCATTAACCAGTGCAAATAAAGAGCTAGGTTTAGCTTTGTCAGAGGATGAGATTGCTTATTTGGCCGAAGCATTTAACGGCTTAAAGCGTAATCCTACCGATGTTGAGTTAATGATGTTTGCACAAGCAAACTCAGAGCATTGTCGTCATAAAATTTTTAATGCCAGTTGGACTATTGATGGCATAGATGAGGCGAAATCATTATTTTCTATGATTCGTAATACCGCAGAAAAAAATCCAGAAGGCATTTTATCGGCTTATAGTGATAACGCTTCCGTTGCAGCAGGCTCTAAAGCCGATGTGTTTATTCGTAATCCTATTACCGGCGAATATGCATATACCACTGAAGATGCGCATTTATTGATGAAGGTAGAAACGCATAATCATCCAACTGCTATTGCACCTCATTCAGGTGCGGCGACTGGCTCTGGTGGCGAAATTCGTGATGAAGGCGCAACCGGTCGTGGATCTGCAACAAAAGCGGGACTGACGGGTTTTACTGTTTCGCACTTAAAAATTCCAAATTTTAGCCAACCTTGGGAAACTGATTTTGGCAAACCTGAGCGCATTTCATCAGCTTTAGATATTATGCTAGAAGGACCTATCGGCGGTGCTGCATTTAATAATGAATTTGGGCGACCTAATATTGCTGGGTATTTCCGTAGTTTTGAGCAAGCTGTCGAAGGAAGTGATAGCGATCAATCATATGGGTACCATAAGCCGATTATGATTGCTGGTGGAATGGGAAATATTCGCCCGATGTTGGTAGATAAACATAAAATTCCAGCAGGCTCATTAATTATTATTCTTGGTGGTCCGGCGATGTTAATTGGTTTGGGAGGAAGTGCTGCTTCTTCTCAAGCATCTGGTGAAAGTGCTGCGGAGTTGGATTTTGCCTCAGTACAGCGTGAAAATCCTGAAATGGAACGTCGTTGCCAAGAAGTGATTAATCATTGTAATGCCTTAGGTGATGATACACCGGTTGTGTCTATTCATGATATTGGTGCGGGTGGTTTATCAAATGCTGTACCAGAAATCATTCATGATTGTGAGCAAGGTGGACGCTTTGAGTTACGCAAAGTAAATAATGATGACAAAGGCATGTCGCCTATGCAAATCTGGTGTAACGAGGCGCAAGAGCGTTACGTTGTTGCCATCAAGCCAGAAGCCTTAGCATTATTTGAATCTTTTTGTGAGCGTGAACATTGTTTATATGCAGTGATTGGTGAGGCCACGGATGAAGAGCATTTAAGTTTAGATGATGAGCTATTTGGCAATAAGCCCGTTGATTTACCGATGTCTGTTTTATTTGGTAAAGCGCCAAAATTACACCGTGATGTCACTCATGTTACAAAACAGCATAATGCGTTAGATTTTTCAGGCTTAGATATTAAAGAAGCAGTGCAACGCGTTTTAAGTTTTCCTGCGGTGGCAGATAAAAGTTTCTTAATTCATATTGGAGATCGTTCTGTCACAGGCTTGGTTGCTCGTGATCAAATGGTCGGCCCTTGGCAAATACCTGTTGCAGATGTTGCGGTGACGGCATCAGGCTTTCATGCGATTACAGGCGAAGCGATGGCGATGGGTGAGCGTACGCCACTAGCTGTTGTGAATGCGCCTGCGTCTGGTCGAATGGCGATTGCGGAGTCATTAACCAATTTAGCGGCAGCAAAGATAGAATCACTGAAACATATTAAAATTTCAGCTAATTGGATGGCGGCAGCCGGTAGTGAAGGTGAAGATGCTGCACTATTTGATACTGTAAAAACAGTCGGCATGGAAGTTTGCCCTGAACTCGGTATTGCAATCCCGGTGGGTAAAGATTCATTATCAATGAAAACCGTTTGGAATGAGGATGATCGCGAAAAAACAATGACTTCGCCATTATCTTTAGTGATTACTGCATTTGCACCGGTTACCGATATTACACGCACTTTAACACCTGAATTAAAAAATGAAGACAGTGTGTTAATGCTATTAGATTTAGGTTTTGGTAAAAATCGTTTAGGCGGTTCTGTGTTAGCGCAAGTGACTCAACAAATGGGTAACGAAGTGCCTGATTTGGATGATACTGCATCGCTTAAGGCATTCTTTAATAGTATTCAAACGCTGAATGCGGACGATAAAATCCTTGCTTATCATGATCGCTCTGATGGGGGGGTATTGGCAACCGTCACTGAAATGATGTTTGCGGGTAGACGCGGTGTGGAATTAGAATTAGATCGTTTGGGTGATGATGTCTTTTCAGCCTTATTCAATGAAGAATTAGGGGCTGTGATCCAAGTTAAACAAAGTGATTGTGATGCTGTGCTTGATACGCTACAGGAATTAGGTCTAGGTGATTGTACTCAGCTAATTGGGTGGGTAACAGAAGAAACACAAGACTTAAATATTAGTCATAACGGCGATATTATTTATAGTTCAAATAGAGCCGAGCTACAAAGTATTTGGTCGGAAGTTAGTTACCGTATGCAAGCATTACGTGATAATCCTGATTGCGCAGAGCAACAATATAAACGCATTGCTGATAATGAAGATAAAGGCTTATTTGCTGATTTAAGCTTTGATATTAACCAAGATATAAGTTTGCCTTTTGCCGCTGTACGTCCGCGTGTAGCAATCTTAAGAGAGCAGGGTGTGAATGGTCATGTTGAAATGGCAGCTGCTTTTGATAAAGCCGGCTTTACCAGTATTGATGTACACATGACGGATATTATTAGTGGCAGAGTTAGCTTAAAAGATTTTGTTGGATTAATCGCCTGTGGTGGGTTTTCTTATGGTGATGTTTTAGGTGCTGGCGGCGGCTGGGCTAAATCAATCCTATTTAATCCACGTGCTAGAGCAGAATTTTCTGACTTTTTCCATAGAGAAGATACCTTTGGTTTAGGTATTTGTAATGGTTGCCAAATGTTATCGGGGTTAAAAGAGCTTATTCCTGGTGCTGAACATTGGCCTGCATTCAAACGTAACTTATCAGAACAGTTTGAAGCGCGTGTTGTGATGGTGGAAGTGCAAGAATCACCGTCAGTATTTTTTACGGATATGGCAGGTTCAAAAATGCCAGTAGTCATCGCACATGGTGAAGGGCGAGCTGAGTTTGTTGATGGCAACCAAGAAAAAGCACAAATTGCATTAAATTATGTCGATAATTATGGGGATAAAACCACAGCCTTTCCGATGAATCCAAATGGATCACCAGAAGGTATTACCGGTTTAACCAATACAGATGGTCGATTTACTATCATGATGCCGCATCCTGAAAGATGCTTTAGAGCCGTGCAAAATTCTTATCAGCCAGCTGATTGGAAAGAAGAGGGTGCATGGTTAAGAATGTTTAGAAATGCGCGTAAGTGGATAGGTTAGTTTTCTAGCTATGAGTGTAGAGCAAACGGAATTACCTCACTGGGCACCGGCTTACGGTGGTGCGCAAAGTACAGGAATTATTCGTCGTAGTGCCGATGATTTTATCGTCAATGAAATTCAATCGTTTGAATTATCGGGCGAAGGTGAGCATGCATTCTTACACATTGAAAAATGTGGTGAAAACACTGACTTCATCGCACGTTTGTTGTCTCGATTTGCAGGTGTGCGACAACGTGATGTTAGTTATGCTGGGCTGAAAGATCGGCATGCGCGTACAACGCAATGGTTTAGTGTGTGGTTACCCGGTAAACCTGACCCTGACTGGTCTGAATTGAATAGTGATACGCTTAAAGTATTACAAGCAACAAGGCATAGCCGCAAATTAAAACGCGGATCTTTAGCTGGAAATCAATTTATTCTAAAAATTAGAGATTGGAAGGGTAATAAGGAACTTTTAGAGCAACAGTTAAATAGCATTAAAGAGCAAGGTGTTCCCAATTATTTTGGTGAACAGCGCTTCGGCCGTGAGGGAGCAAATATTAATAAAGCACTCGCCTTATTTGCGGGTGCAAAATTATCGCGTAATTTACGCGGTATGTACCTCTCTGCGGCACGATCTTATCTATTTAATCAAATAGTGAGTCAACGTGTACAAAATGCTACTTGGGATCAAGCATTAGAAGGCGACTTACTAATGTTTACCGATTCTCATAGCTTTTTTAAAGCAGATTTATCTGACTCTACAGTAAGTGAACGAATTCAAAGTCTAGATATTCATCCTACTGCTGCACTTTGGGGTAAAGGCGAATTGGAAACTTCGCAAACGGTTGCAGAAATAGAGAATCAAGCAGTAAGTGAACATTCTGAGATAGCAAAGGGCTTGATTAAATTTGGCTTAGAGCAGGATAGACGTGCAATGCGTAGCCAAGTAAAAGACTTGCAGTGGCAATTTCTTGACGCTGAATGTTTGGAGTTACAATTTTCACTGAATGCCGGGAGTTATGCAACAGCAGTCCTCAGAGAGATCATTGATACCTCCACTTCGTAAATAAACGAAAATATTTTTTTAAAAAATATTGAAAAATCAACGCTCTAATAAAGAAATCTAGATAGTTTTATAAAAACATTTGTTCTTTTTTTGTTCTCTTGTTATTATTTTAAGAAACAAATGGAGAACAGAATGTCCTCATTAAGTAGAAAGCAGCAAGATATCTATGATTTTTTGTTAGCCAATCAGAAAAAATTTACATACCCACCTACGTTAAGTGAATTATGTTCAATGTTAGGCTTAAATTCACGTGGTTCACTACATAAACATATAAAAGCACTGATAGATGCGGGCTTAGTGGAAGCTATGGATCGCAAGCAAACAGGTGTTCGTTTAACAGAAAAAGCAGCAGAAGCATTACAAGAAGCAAAAAAGGGGCTGCCTTTTGTTGGTTGTATCGCAGCAGGAAAACCTATTGAAGCCATTGAAAATATAAGTTATATGGCAATTCCAGAGCAAATTAAAACAGTCAACCCTTGTTATGTACTACAAGTAAAGGGGGACTCAATGATTGACGAAGGGATTTTTGATGGTGACTGGGTTGTTATTGAGCAAAGAGCGCAAGCACGAAATGGTGAAATTGTTGTGGCGTTGATTGATAAGTCCGAAGCAACTCTAAAATTTATAGAACAATACCCGCATGAAACACTTTTAATTCCTGCAAATTCAAGTATGGCAACGATGCAGTATTTGCCAGAACAAGTAGAAATACAAGGTGTACTAGTGGGGCAAATGCGTAGTTATACTTAAACTGGAGAATAAAAATGCAAGCGAAAATCCATATGCAAGATCAAGTGAAAAATAGAATTGAATTGATAATGCAAGATAAGCAACGTACTTATGTCGTCACTGAAACAATTAGTTTAATAGAATGGGGAAAGCGAATTACGGGTGATTTAGCCACAGTAGGCGTTGTGCTAATCATATTAACAGTCGGTTCGGGTTGGTAAGTAAAAAAAACTTTTATCCTAGTGACAATCTGGTATCTTTATAGCTGGTTATGATTTAGGTAAGAGTTATGCACCGAAAAATTCTGATAGATTGGTTTTATACGCCTAAAGGCCGGATATTAAAAAAACAGGAACTCAGCTTTTTAAAGCAAGCGATAACTGTCAGCTGTAAGCAGGTTATTGTACAAGTAGGTGCTTTAGGTTGGGAAGATGAGTATATTGATTGTAATACGTACGAGCAATTTTATGTATTAGATAATGAACAAGAGGCTTGGTATCAAACTAAGCTAATTAAATCATTAAGTGATGCATTACCTTTTAAACACGAAAGTGTCGATATGGTTATTTTGCCACATGTATTGGAGTTTTCTAATAATAAGCATGAGATATTAAGAGAAGTAAAACGTATCTTAAAACCGGAAGGGAAATTGTTGATTTTAGGATTTAATCCGTGGAATCCCTATATTAATTTTCAATATATTAAGTACCGAGAAAAAGGTGCGCCTTGGGTGCCGCACTTATTGACCCGTACACGAATTTCTGATTGGTTGAATCTTTTAAATTTTGATGTGAAAGTTGCCGCAGGATTTAAGTTTGATAAGTCTATTAATTCTTCTGCGGATGCGAAAAAAAGAAAACATGACTTAGTGATTGCTGCCTATGCGGTTAAGGCAACAAAACGTTGTTATAATCTAATTCCATTAAGCCCTGTCAAAAATTATCGTAAAGAATTAGCAATGGCTAAACTAATCGAGCCCGTGAGTAAAATAGAACATAATGAAAAAAGTTGAAATATATACCGATGGCGCATGTCGAGGTAACCCTGGTCCAGGTGGTTGGGGAGCATGGCTGCAATATGGCGCTATAGAGAAAGAGCTGTATGGTGGTGATACAGAGACCACCAATAATCGTATGGAATTAATGGCGGCTATTCAAGCGCTAGAAGCACTGACGCACCCCTGTTCGGTTAAGTTGTATACGGATTCTAAATATGTATTGCAAGGCATTACGGACTGGATGGATAACTGGAAAAAGCGCGGCTGGAAAACAGCGGCTAAAAAACCAGTGAAAAATGAAGATTTATGGCGCAGGTTAGATGACGCGATCCAAAAGCATACTATTAATTGGTCTTGGGTTAAGGGGCACTCAGGCAATATTGGTAATGAAAAGGCGGATGAGTTAGCTAATAAAGGAATAGATACCTTATAGGTATGTACTGTACTTTTAGCTGCTATTTAGCAGGGTTAATTGATAGGTAGTAAATACAAAGGATAAATAAAAATGACGGATAACAGCTTTTATTGGCATGATTATGAGACCTTTGGTGTTGACCCTAGGCGCGATAGAGCGGTGCAATTTGCCGGTGTTAGAACGGACTTTGATTTTAATATTATTGAAGAGCCTCTAGTTATCTATTGTAAATTAACAGATGATAGCCTGCCGCAACCTGAAGCTTGCGTAGTAACAGGTATTACGCCACAGCTAGCAGAAGAAAAGGGACTTTGTGAGGCTGAATTTATTCGCTTGATTCATCAACAATTAGCAGTAAAGGGTACTTGTACCCTAGGTTATAACAACTTGCGCTTTGATGATGAGGTGACGCGAAACTTATTGTATCGAAACTTTTATGATCCTTATGCTAGAGAATGGCAACACGGTAATTCACGTTGGGACTTAATTGATTTAGTACGTACTATGTACGCATTACGTCCTGAAGGCGTGCGTTGGCCGTTTAATGAAGAAGGTAAGGTAAGTTTACGCTTGGATCAATTAACCATAGAAAATGGCATTGTTCATGAGGCGGCCCATGATGCATTATCAGATGTACAGGCTACTATCGCATTGGCTAAATTAATTAAGCAAGCGCAGCCTAAATTATTTCAGTTTCTTCTTGATAACCGAGGTAAGAAGGCGGTTAATGATTTATTGCATTTAGGTAGTTTCAAGCCCGTTGTTCATATATCTGGTATGTATGGAGCAGATAGGCACTGCTTGGCAGTAGTACTTCCATTGTGTAAGCATCCAACGAATAGTAATGGCGTTATTGTCTATGATTTATCGGTGTCGCCAGAAGGCATGCTTAACTTATCTGCTGAAGAGATTCATACGCGACTTTTTACTGCAAAAGCTGATTTAGCAGAGGGGCTTGAGCGAATTCCTTTAAAAACAATACATATTAATAAGTGCCCAGTCGTTGCGCCGCTTAATGTATTGCGCGCAGAAGATATTATGCGACTAAACATAGATATCGATTCGTCTCAGAAAAATGCAAGTTTGATTAAAAATGCGGTAGATTTGATCGATAAGATAGTGGATACATTTAGTATTAAGCCGGATTTTGAAGCTGTTACAGACCCTGATTTAATGATTTACAGTGGTGGTTTTTTTAATCCACAAGATAAGGCATTGATTGACGAAATTCGTTCCTTGAATCCTACGCAATTAGCTCAATACCAGGTGGACTCTAAAGATACTAGGCTGCCGGAGATGTTTTTCAGATATAAAGCAAGAAACTACCCAGAAAGCTTATCTAAGTCTGAGAGAGACAAGTGGATAGAGTTTTGTGTTTCGCGTTTAGCGGGTGACTCAGGTAATGGGTTTATTGGGTTTTCTGAATATGAAAGCAAATTGTCCGAGCTAAAACAACAAGCAAACTATGATGTAACATTGCATGATGATTTGGAAGCGTACGCATGGAGTCTGAAAAATAAGTTACAACTGGGTTGAAATGCGCAGTTGGGGCTAACTTAAATAGTTATTATTTTTTCTGCTTTGCTCTATAGACAATACTAGATTTTGAATTTAAATCTTGCCAAGTTTTTCCATCTTTATGCCATAGTTGCCATAATATCCCTAGCCCTAGCGCTGACCATGAAAATATCGCAGTGAAAAAACGAGTGAGTGCTTGGTATGTGGTTATGGGCTTATTATTATCACTGATTAAATATAAGTTCCATGCGCGCATTCCGAGAGTCTGTCCACCATGCATCCAGAACCAGGCCAAGAAAACAAAGCTGACACTAAGTAAGTAAAGAGGGTATGCAACGGGGGAGTGAACTGCTTCTCCATTGGTAAATGGAAGTAATATCGCAGTCGCAAAAAAGAAAAGAGCTATGACTAATAGGCTGTCATAAAAAATAGCTGAGATATATCTAAAAAAACCAGCTTTTTCGGGAGACGAAAGCGCTGGTTTTTTATTTGTTTCTTGAGCCAATTATGCTTTGAAAAGTGCTAATTTTTGGCCAATAAACATGCAATATGCCATTAGTGCCGACATCATGACTAATGAGAAGAAAAATGGTGGCTTATGAAATAGCAGTATAAATAAGTCAGTTATAAATATACTGGCTAAAAAAGGGTGGTCTAAAAATACGTCAAAAAATTTTTTTAGCATGGCTTTCTCCATTTGCTTATTTTATTCTTAGCTAACTTTTAAATTTATGTCTAAGAATTAAGAGTTTTGTACAATAATATAATATCTAGCTACAGATTCTACTATATAATTATTAGCATTGTAATAAAAATTCATCTAACGGGTGTTGTTTTACCGTTAGTAGATGACAGGTTTAAACTAGAAATTTTGCTAGCGTGATTTATGTTTTTAAATCGAAGCTTAATATAGTTGATGAGGGTGAGAACAATTTTAAATTTTTTTAAAAAAATAATAACTAAAGTAAGCACTGAGAGTGCTATTGCCGATATTGCCCCTATGGTAGAGCTGACTCAGCCTAGATCTGGGCGTCAGGCAAAAATTTATACGCGTACCGAGCATAATATTTCACGTAAACAAATTAGTGATCATGCGCTGAAGGTGCTTTACCGCCTTAAAAGTGAGGGCTATGACGCTTATTTGGTGGGTGGTTGTGTCAGAGATTTATTGTTAGGGCGTGAACCTAAAGATTTTGATGTCGCAACCAATGCAACACCAGAGCAGGTAAAACAGGCTTTTCGTAATTGCCGTTTAATTGGACGGCGATTTCGCTTGGCGCATGTTTTTTTCGGTAGAGAAATTATTGAAGTCGCTACTTTCAGAGGGGCGGGTGATGTGGATGTTGCTGCTCCCAAAGTTGATGAGGATGGACGGTTACTGAGAGATAATAATTTCGGCAGCATTGAAGAAGATGTTATGCGCCGAGATTTTACGGTGAATGCGCTGTATTACAATATAAAAGACTTTTCTATTGTTGATTATGTCGGGGGTATGGATGACCATCGTGCGGGCGTTATGAAGCTCATTGGTGACCCTGAAACGCGGTACCGTGAAGACCCTGTGCGTATGATTCGTTTGGTGCGATTTGCCGCGAAGCTTAGTTTTTCTATTGATAAGCATGCTGAAATGCCAATTTTTGATTTGGCGGATTTATTAGCTAATATACCCTCAGCAAGGTTGCATGATGAAGCGCTTAAATTGTTCTTATCAGGCTATGCGGTAGAAACATTTGAAATGCTGCGACATTACGGTTTATTTGCACACCTTTACCCAAGTGCTGATGAAAGTTTGGCGAGTGAAGCGCATAATTTCCCTAAGTTATTCATCATTAGGGCACTTGAAAATACCGATAAACGCATTGCTGAAGGAAAAAGCATTGCCCCATATTTTTTAATGGCTACTTTTTTATGGGATGCAGTCCAGTCAGCAGCGGAAATTAATTTATCGAAAGGAATGCCACTTTCAGTTGCCTATCAACATGCTTCTAGTGAAGTGATTTCAAAACAAGTGCAAAGTACCTCTTTTCCTAAGCATATAGGCATGGCTATGCGCGATGTTTGGGGCTTGCAGCCACGTTTTTTATATCGTAATGGCAATAAAGCTTATAAATTATTGGCGCATCCAAAATTTAGAGCGGCTTATGATTTCTTATTGTTGCGTGCTGAAACGGGTGGTGCAGATAAGTCTTTAGCTGAGTGGTGGACAGAATTCCATTCTGCTGGTGAGGCCAAACAAAAGAAAATGGTAGCGGGTTTAAATAGATCATCTGCTAAAAAACAAGTGAGACGTAGACGTAAAACGGCGCCTAAGACGGTTGCTGAAAATGACTAAAGTTACGGCCTATATAGGCTTAGGCAGTAACTTATCTTCGCCTGAAACGCAATTACAAGCAGCAAGACTTGCCATTACTGAACTTGATGATAGCCAAGAAATTAGTTTTTCAAGTTTGTATCGTAGTCCTCCTATGGGGCCGCAAGATCAACCAGATTATGTGAATGCTGTTATGGGTGTTGAGACTTCATTAGCCCCCATTAAGCTGTTGCGTTGTTTGCAAAAAATAGAGTTAGAGCAAGGTCGTGTGCGTAAAGGTGAGCGCTGGGGAGCTAGAACTTTAGATTTAGATATTTTGTTATATGGATCTGAGGTAATTAATGTGACTGATCTAGTAGTGCCTCATTACGGTATGACTGAGCGTGCATTTGTTTTATACCCCTTACAGGAAATTTCCACTGATATTACTATCCCTAATAAAGGATTATTAAGTGAGTGTATTAAAAATTGTCCTTTGGATGGATTAGTGAGAATAAACGCATGACAGGCTATGCTGATTCTGCAAACTCTAAAACGATTTTAGATTTGCAGGCAATGAAATTAGATAAGCATAAAATTTCATGCCTAACTGCTTATGATGCAAGCTTTGCTAAATTATTTAGTCGTGCTGGCGTTGATGTTTTATTGGTGGGTGATTCCTTAGGAATGGTAGTGCAGGGGAAGGAGTCTACTTTGCCTGTTAGCTTACAAGATGTGGTGTATCACACGCAATTAGTGGTTCGTGGAAATGAAGAGGCATTTATTATTGCTGACTTACCTTTTATGACCAGCGCTACGCCTATTGATGCCGCTAACAATGCATCACAGCTTATTCAGCAGGGTGGCGCGCAGATGGTTAAGTTGGAAGGCGCTAAATTAGAAACTATAGACTTTATGGTTCAACAAGGTATTCCTGTTTGTGGACATTTAGGGCTTCTACCGCAATCGATTAATCAATTGGGTAAATACAGCGTACAAGGTAAAACAGATGCGGCTGCATCTAAAATTTTAGATGATGCAGTTGCAGTTGAAAAAGCCGGTGCGCAATTATTAATTTTAGAATGCATTCCAGCGGCACTCGCTAAAACTATTTGTGAGACTTTAACGATCCCAGTAATAGGCATTGGAGCGGGTGTTGATTGTGATGGGCAGGTGCTAGTTGCGTATGATATGTTGGGCCTTAATTTCGGTAAGCAAGCTAAATTTACTAAAAACTTTATGCATCAGGCGGATTCAATTTATGATGCGGTTGCTTGTTTTGTTGATGAAGTTAAACAATTGAAATTTCCAAATAACGCACAAAGTTACCATTAAAATGAAGACGATAAAAAAAATAGCTGCGTTACGTAAGCAGCTTAATGAATGGCGTATGGCGGGTGATGTCATCGCATTTGTACCTACCATGGGTAATTTACATGCGGGGCATATGCAATTAGTTGCAGAGGCAAAAGCGCAAGCTGATCGTGTGGTCGTCAGTATTTTTGTTAACCCCTCTCAGTTTGGAGTGGGTGAAGATTTTTCTAGCTATCCGCGTACTGAGGAAGAAGATAATCGTCAGTTAGCTGCATTGTCAGTCGATGTAGTTTTTTTACCTGATGTGAGTGAAATATACCCCAACGTAAGTGTAACTACTGTGAGCGTTAGTGGTGTTTCTGAAAGTTACTGTGGTAAAAAAAGACCGGGACATTTTGACGGGGTAGCGACTGTTGTCAGTAAGTTATTTAATATAGTGCAGCCGCATAAGGCATTTTTTGGTGAAAAAGATTTTCAACAGTTAGCAGTGATTAGAGCAATGGTCGACGATTTGAATTTTGCTATTGAAATTGTAGCTGTTGCCATTGTGCGTGAAGAAAGTGGGCTTGCTATGAGCTCTAGAAATGGCTATTTAACCGTGCAACAGCGAGAACAAGCTGCTCATTTATATAGATTGTTGTGTTCAGCTAAAAAGGATATTTTGCTGGGGAAAAATACTTTGCCTGAGATAGAAATACAATCGTTGAAGCAATTGCAGAGCCTTGGGTTTGATCCGGAGTATTTTTCTGTTTGTCGTCAATCAGATTTAATGCCGGTAACGGCTGAAGATAAAGCTTTAATTATTTTATTAGCGGCTAAACTGGGTAATACGCGTTTGATTGATAATATTCAAATACAGCGATAGACCACTTGTGGGTAAGTGAACATAAAAAATACCCAAACTCAGCTTGATTAGATATAATAATCAGTTCTAAAGAATTTACAGATGAAAGATTAATATGCACACGACTATGCTTAAAGCAAAATTACACCGAGCAACAGTAACCCATGCGGAATTGGGTTATGAAGGGTCGTGCGCTATTGATGGCAAAATTTTAGACTATTCTGGTATCAGAGAATACGAGCAAATTCAAATTTATAATGTTAATAATGGCGAACGCTTTACCACTTATGCGATTAGAGCAGAAGAGGGTTCTGGTATTTTTTCTGTTAATGGGGCTGCTGCGCGTTTAGTATGCCCAGGTGATTATATTATTGTTTGCGCATTTGCTAGCTATAATGCCGAAGAGCTTGAAAGTTATCAGCCAAATTTAATTTATTTTAATGATGGCAACGAAATGGTAAGAACCAGTCACTCTATCCCAGTTCAAGCAGCTTAATACTAAACTGTATGGCCTCTAGCCCGTTCTGAATTAATTAAATCTTCGTAAAGTCAAAACAATGCTGTGTGCTTTATCTGGGCTTATTTCTTGAGTGTTTTAAACCAATTTAGCGATTCGGTACTGGATTTCAGTGGTTTATATTCAGCGCCGACCCAACCTGAATAGCTTGACTGCTTGATGCTATTGAATAAGGCATCGAAATCAATATCACCTGTTCCTGGTTCATTTCTATTAGGGCTATCTGCAAATTGTATATGGCCTATTTTATCGGCATATTTTGCAATAAAATCCTTAGGATTTTCGTGCATTCTAACTAAGTGATAAATATCATATTGCATAAGCAAATCAGGGTGGTTTATTGCTTGCATAATAGCTAACATTTCAGCGCTATTGTGTACGATAAAACCAGGTAGGTCGTAAGTGTTGATTGCCTCAAAAACTGTTTTGATACCTAAGGGAGAAAAGGTGTTGATAGCAGATTGTAGGTTTGATCTAAATGTTGCTTGATAAATCCCTAATTTGCTCTCATCAAAACAACAGCCTGCTAAAATATTAATCACTTCTGGCTTCAGGGTTTTTGCGTAGTCTGCGGCCTTAATTAATGCTTGTTCAAATTGTGCTTGTTTTTCAGGGGTGGCCGCTAAGCCTTCCCCGCCTTGTAGTAGGTCGTCAGCATCTACATTAAATAAGACTAATTTGATTTGCTGCTTATCAAGCTCATCTTTTAATTGTTGTGCATCCAGTTCATATGGGAATTGGATTTCAACCGCTGTAAAGCCTTGCTCCTTTGCCGCTTTAATGCGTTTGATTAAGGGCAGTTCAGTAAATAATAAGCTTAGATTGGCACTGAATTTAAGCCTATTATTCATCGACAGGCAGTGGGTTTTCATCAATAAAATTACCCAGCTTCGCAAAATCAGCTAAAGGAATTGTTTCTGCGCGTACTGTGGAATCAATACCTAGTTGGATGATGTGTTCTTCTAAAATCAATTTTCTTAATGAGTTACGCAATGTTTTACGGCGCTGTGAAAAGGCTGCGGTAACTACAGTATTTAATGCACTAATTGAATTAACCTCGACAGGCGGTGTTTCAAATGGTTCTAAGCGCACGATAGATGACATCACTTTAGGCGCTGGATTAAAGCTTTCAGGTGGCACATCAAATAGGTGTTCTGTATGACAGTAATATTGCATCATCACACTGAGTCGACCATATTTTTTAGTACCTGGGCCAGCGCAAATGCGATCAACCACTTCTTTTTGTAACATAAAGGTCATATCAGCAATACGGGGAATGTTACTGAGTAGATGGAACATTAAAGGGGTTGATATGTTGTAGGGTAGGTTGCCTAAAATGTGCAGTTTTTCATTTTCTTTAGATAAACTAGAAAAATCAAAGCGCAAGGCATCAGAACTATGAATAGTTAAATTAGCATAATCTGCAAATTTATTGCCTAGGAAGGTCACTAAATCACGATCAAGCTCAACAACATCTAACAAAACGCCGCTTTTTAGCATGGGCTCAGTTAAAGCGCCTTGTCCTGGTCCAATTTCTACCCAGTGCTGGTCTTTAGAGTACTCGAGTGAACCTAATATATTGTCAATAATGTACTGGTCGTGTAAGAAATTCTGTCCAAACCGTTTACGTGCTTTATGTGCCATAGTGTCTCTTAAGAATTGGTTGCCATTTCAATGGCGGTTTGTAATGCGAAAATTAAACTATTAACATTTGCATTGCCTGTGCCAGCTAAATCGAGTGCTGTGCCGTGGTCAACAGACGTTCTGATAATAGGAAGCCCTAAGGTTATGTTAACGGCTTTACCAAAGCCTTTGTATTTTAAAACAGGTAAGCCTTGATCGTGATACATGGCCAAAACAGCATCCGCATCTTTTAGGTACTTCTCAGTAAAGACAGTATCAGCCGGAAAAGGGCCTTGTACTTTAATACCTTGTTGTTGGCATTTTGCTAGAACGGGTTCGATGACGTCAATTTCTTCTCGCCCTAAATGTCCGCCTTCGCCTGCGTGAGGGTTTAACCCGCAAACTAGAATATTAGGATTTTTTATTCCAAAGCGCTGTTTTAAGTCAGTATCTAATAAAGTAGTGACTGTTGTGAGGCTTTGTTTAGTAATTGCGGCACTGACATCGACTAAAGGGAGATGTGTAGTGGCAAGTGCAACGCGTAAGCCTTCCGTTGCCAGCATCATGACGGGGTGACCGCCGGTAATATCTGCAATATATTCAGTGTGCCCAGAAAATGTGATACCGGCATCGTTGATAATGCCTTTATGAACTGGGGCTGTTACCATTGCAGAAAATAAGCCCGATAAGCAGCCTTCGCTAGCGATTCTAATAGTTTCTAATACATAGGCGCTATTTTGTTTATCAAGTTCTCCAGCGATAGCAGGGTTAGTTAATAAACAGGGTAAAACTGTTAATTCGCCAGCTAAATGAGGTGTCACTTCATTTTCGGGATTAAATAGATGAACAGTTAATGGAAGGTTTAATTGCGCTGCACGTTGTTTGAGTAGTTCAGGATCGGCAAGCACAATAAGCTGACAATTTAAATTGTTTTGTGCAAGTTGAATGCATAAATCAGGGCCAATTCCAGCAGGCTCTCCAGCAGTTAACGCAATGCGATGATAGTTTTTTTGCACGGTAGCTTGTATGTTAGTTTCTAATGGTTTATTTTAGCATTAAAATACTCTATTTTTCTGCTTCGCAAGAAAATGTAGCGACTAGGAAGTTCATTTATTAATTTCAAGGAATCAATATGCAAAAATTACCAATAATATCTCGTTTTGGAGAGTTTGTTGTTAATCATCCATGGCGGGTTTTATTGATCGCGCTAGTCTTCATTTTAGCCTCTGCCTCAGAACTTAGGAATCTAGAATTTACAAATAATTATAGAGTCTTTTTTAGCGAAGATAATCCGCAATTATTAGCGTTTGATGTACTGCAAAATACCTACAGTAAAAGCGACAATGTAATGATAGCGGTAGAAGCTGAAAATGGCGATATATTTACTGCAGAGAACTTACAAGCGCTAGTTGAATTAACTGAGCAGGCTTGGCAGCTACCCTATTCTAGTCGCGTTGATTCCATTACTAACTTTCAGTATACAACCGCGGTTGAAGATGATTTAAGTGTGGAAGATTTAGTGCGTCACCCGCTTAAAATGAGTGCTCAAAAGATTCAGCAAATAAAACAAATTGCTTTAGTTGAACCCTTATTAATACATCGTTTAATTTCTCAGGCAGCACATGTATCTGCTGTTAATGTCACTATGCAATTGCCAGGAACAAACCCAATGGAGGCGATGGAAATTGCCGCTGAAGTAAGGCAATTAGCTAAGGACTTTCAGCTGAAATATCCTACGCTTAAGCTGCATTTAAGTGGTGTGGTAATGATGAACAATGCATTTGGTGAAGCCGCGTTAAATGATAACTCATCTTTATTGCCTATCATGTATGGCATTGTGTTATTGGTTCTTATTCTTTGTTTGCGCTCATTTACAGCGACGACGGGTGTGATTTTATTAATTGTTTCTGCTATTGTTGCGGCGCTGGGGATTGCTGTTTATTTAGGTGTAAAATTAACCCCAACGTCGGCAAGTGCGCCTACTATTATATTAACCATGGCAGTGGCTGATTGCGTGCACTTATTAGTGACTTTTTTGCATAATATACGTTTAGGGCATGAAAAGAAATTCGCAATGCAAGAAAGTTTGCGAATTAATTTTCAACCGATCTTTTTAACCAGTGCAACTACGACTATTGGTTTTATGAGTCTCAATTTTAGTGATGCACCGCCTTTTAGAGATTTAGGCAATGTAGTGGCCTTAGGTGTGGTGATAGCTTTTATGTTATCAGTTACCTTATTACCTGCGTTAATGGTGATTTTACCTGTGCGTGCCAAAGTTAAAGCGCATGAAAGTAGTAAGCAGATGCATTTCTTATCTGAGTTTGTGATCAAGTACCGTAAGCTATTGTTGATTGGCAATGGCATATTGGCTTTAGCCATAATGAGCTTTATTCCTCTGAATGAAATTAATGATGAGTTTGTTAAATATTTTGATGAAACGATAGAGTTTAGACGCGCAAGTGACTTTCTTAATGAAAATTTGGGTGGTATTTATAATATCGAGTTTTCAGTTGATACCGGTGAGGCGGGTGGCATTAGCGAACCTGTTTTCTTGCAAAAAATGGCTGCATTCCAGCAATGGTTAGAAAGCCAGCCTGAAGTCGTTCATGTTAATAGTATTACAGATACTTTTAAGCGCCTGAATAAGAATATGCATGGTGACCAAGCTGAATGGTACAAACTACCTGAAGAGCGTGAGTTAGCCGCGCAATATTTATTATTATATGAAATGTCCTTACCTTATGGGTTGGACCTCAATGATCAAATTAATATCGATAAATCGGGTGTGCGTATGATTAGTAGCTTAAAGAATTTAAGCACTAATGAAATGCTAGCTGTTGAAGCTCGAATTCTTCAATGGATGGGAGCTAATTTAGCCGACTATAAAATCAATGCGGCGAGTCCGGTATTGATGTTTTCACATATAGGACAAAGAAATATTGTACGTATGTTAGTGGGTTCTTTAGCTGCACTAGTGTTAATTTCATTTATATTAATTGTTGCATTTCGCTCATGGAAGCTGGGGTTTATCAGTTTAATTCCTAATCTGATTCCTGCCGGTGTTGCTTTTGGTATTTGGGGTTTGGTAGATAGTCGAGTAGGCTTAGGCTTATCCGTTGTTACAGGGATGACACTGGGTATTGTTGTTGATGATACCGTGCATTTTATTAGCAAATATCGCCGCGCAAGAATTGAGCAAGGCTTATCATCAGAAGAAGCAGTGCGCTATGCATTTTCTACTGTCGGTGTTGCATTATGGGTGACTTCTTTAGTCTTGGTCTGTGGCTTTATCGTGCTTGCACAGTCTAGTTTTCAAATGAACAGCAGCATGGGTTTAATGACAGCGATTACCATAGCCGTGGCATTATGGATGGATTTCTTGTTTCTACCGCCTATTTTGATGGCGTTAGATAAAGATAAAAAGTAATTTCAAATTAGAGAAAGGTCAATGAAAAAAATTATATTGAGTTTATATTTAGCTGTTTTTTCTTCTGTAGGAATAGCGGAAATACAAACCGGTTTAGATATTATGCAAGAAGTAAAGCTGCGTGATACGGGTTGGAAGGATATGAGTGCGCGTTTGGAAATGGTGCTTAAAAATAGAAATGGGGATAAACATCAGCGCTTTATGCAAATGAAAGTGCTAGAGATGCAAGGTGATGGTGATAAAAGTTTAAGTATATTTAACAGCCCTAAAGATGTTAAAGGCACCGCATTTTTAAGCTTTACTCACGCGCTAGAGGCGGATGAGCAATGGTTATATCTGCCGGGTTTAAAGCGAGTGAAACGTATTTCATCCAGTAATAAATCAGGGCCTTTTTTAGGTAGTGAGATTGCCTTCGAAGATTTAAGCTCATTTGAATTAGATAAATACAGCTACACTTATTTACGCGATGAACTTCAAGGAACGATTGATTGTTTTGTTATTGAAACGAAACCTCAGTATGAATATTCTGGCTACACACGCACCATCGTTTGGGTGGATAAAGCGCGCTATATTCCAGTAAAAATTGATTATTATGATCGCAAAAACAGCTTATTAAAAACACAAATCTTTAATGACTATCAGCAGTTTTTAGGTAAGTACTGGCGCTCAAGTAATATGAACATGGAAAACTATGTGACGGGAAAAAGTACACAACTACTTTGGACTGACTATAAATTTAAAAATGGTTTTACTAAACGTCAATTTGATAAAAATAGCTTAAAACGGTCGCGCTAGTCATGCACTTTAGCAGATTAAAAATCTGCATTTCTCAGCTTCCTTTAATTATTGTTATGCTGCTTATCTCTCCCGTGCTTAAAGCATGGGAAGTATCAGGCTATGTGGGGCTAGAAAGTCTTGCTTTTATTGAGGCGCCTTTGCATGACCCACAGCACCAACACTATATATCAGGTGTTATAGAAGCTGAGCTTTATCACGAATGGGATAATGGAGCGCAGAGTTTTGCCTTTGTTCCTTATTTTCGGGGTTCGCAACATGATAGCCAACGTACTCACTTTGATATACGTGAATTAACGTGGCTAAAATCAGCAGAAGAGTGGGAGTTACGCTTAGGGATTCGTAAAGTATTTTGGGGTGTTACGGAATCAAATCATTTGGTTGATGTCATTAATCAACGCGATACAGTCGAAAATAGTGATGGTGAAGATAAATTAGGTCAGCCGATGATTAATCTAGCGCTGATTCAAGATTGGGGGACGGTTGATTTATTTGTATTACCCGGATTTCGGCCTAGAACATTTACCGGTGAAGAAGGGCGACTACGCCCTGAGCCAGCAGTGAGTGGTAACTTAGCGGAATATGATAAGTCGGGCTTTGCACGGCAAGTTGCTTACGCGATACGCTGGGCCCATTCGATGGGTGATTGGGATATGGGCTTGTCGCATTTTTATGGTACCAGTCGAGATCCGGTTTTTTTAGTGAAAGCGACGCCTGATGGGCAAGTTAACTTGGTTCCTTATTATCAAAATATTAATCAAACCGGTTTAGATGTTCAAGCGACCTTAGATAGTTTATTGCTAAAGTGGGAGGCGATTGTTAGAGTAAGTGAGACAGAAACCGCTTTTGCAAGCACTGCTGGTTTTGAATATACGTTTTTTAATATTGCTAGCAGTGGTCTTGATATAGGCGTATTGGCAGAATATTTATACGATAGTCGAGGGTTAAGTGCGCCGACAGTAGGTCAAGATGACTTTTTTGTAGGTGCGCGATTAGCATTTAATGATGTGCAAGATATGCAAATTCTAGCAGGTGTTATGGTTGATCGAGTTAGCCAAGCGCAGTTTTATAATATTGAAGCCAGTCGGCGTTTTTTTGAAAGCTTTAAATTAGAAGTCGAAGCGCGGTTTTTTAATGGCGCGACTAAAAAATACCCTGATTATTTTTTACGCCAAGATAGTCATTTTAGAATGGAGTTAAGCTATCATTTTTAGCTAGCTTTGAAGCGATGGGGTTATAGCGGTGGTTGAGCTAATCCTGTTTCTTTGATGATGATTGAGTCGCCAACTTTTAGTAATCCTAAGTCATCATGTAAAGCATTTTGGCCAAAGAACACTTTATGATCCCATTTTCGAGTTTTCGATAAAGTGAGTAAAGGCTCGTTGCTGCTTTTTGCAGTAGTCGGATCTATTTGTGGAATAGCGCAGCGTGAACAAGCTTTAGGTAATCTAAAGTCAATTGTGCCAATTTGAATTTTTCGCCAAGTATCTTCTGCGTAACTAACACAGTCTGTTATAACAATGTTAGGGCGAAACCGCTGCATAGACAGAGTAAGTCCCATTTGTTGATTAAGTAACGCAAGTGAAGCTTCGCTGGTAATTAAAAAGGGAAATCCATCGCTAAAGGCCGTGCGGTCTTTAGCTGAGGAAAAGTTCGGATCGACTTGGCGTACGCTATTCTCGTTGTGATAAACGAGTCGGCAGGGTAGCTCTAAAAAATCACTAAACCACTGGTTAGCTTGTTCACTAATAGTTTCAGCAAGGCAATCTTCATCCCAAATATTGATATTAATTGAATTAAGGCTAAGAGGGGATAAAGAAAGGGATAAATCAGTTTGATCTGCTGCCGAAACAATGAGTTGTTGATCTTGAATTCGGGTTTTTATGAGTGCCATTTTAGCTAGGCGGCGCTGCGATAAAAAATGATTATTTTCATCTACCAGCATCCATTGTCGATCATATTTAAACCCTGTTTCGCTTATCTCAGATTCAGTTAACTGAATACCTGCGAGAGACTTAACAGGGTATATATAAATGGCACTGACGACGGCCATGTTTAAGCGGCTATTAAGCTCTCTGCTAAGCCCTCTACATCAGTTGTTGAAATATTTGCTTGCGCTGAAAAAAAATCATTTGGATTTTGTTGAGCAGCTTGTTGGAGTTTAGTGATACTTTCTTCGGGGGAAAACTCTATTGTTTCTTCTTCAGAACTGGTTTGCAAGCGAGTCGCTTCTGCTAATTTTGTTGCTTCTTGGCCTTGTTCTGGTGAATTTTCGACATCACTTTCTTCACTTGCTTCAGTACGTGTTGATAATGCTAATCCAGTATCAGAAAAGCTCACTTCAGTGCTGCTAGGTGAAGAGGGTGATTTGTCTTGTGCGGCGCTTGGTTTTTCTTTGTTAGTTTCTTCATTAGTTAGGCGAATTGATTGATCTGTACTAGCAGCACTGCCTAAAGTAGAAGATGCATTGATTTCCATGATAAACCTCACTAAATAATAAATTCAATGTAATAATACCGCTTCTAATAGAAAAACGACAAGACTTATTTTATTAGCATATTAGCATGTTAATGCTAGAACTTAGGGTTAGTCCCTCTAAGGGCAGTAAGAATCAGTGTTACCTATTAATTTTTAATTTCGTACTAACTTTAAGGTTTGCATAAATGTCTAGTTCCTCACAGTTTTTGAGATTTTTTCTACTGCTTTGTGGAGTTGCTTGGAGTCAAAGCAGTATTTCAGCGCCAGTACAGGAAATTAAAATTGCGTATTTGAGTCAAGAGCAAAAGGTTCCCGCTGCATTATCTAACTTGGAAGAATTTATTCAGAACAAAGGGCTACAGGGTGCGTTATTAGGATTAAGTGATAATAATACAACCGGAAAATTTACAGGCCAGAATTATTTGTTAGAAACAAAAATAGTGGCTGTTGATGGGGATGTTAAGCAGGTTTTTTTGAATTTAGTACAGGCCGGTTTTTCATTAATTGTTGTAAATCTTCCTGCGCAACTATTAAATGAAGTGAACTTACTAAATAAAGGACAGGCTTTGCTGTTTGATGTTGCTACACGGACGGATAGCTTTCGTCAGCAAAGTTGTTTAAATGATGTATTGCATTTATTACCCAGTCGAGCAATGCGCGCCGATGCTTTAGCGCAATATATGCGTAAAAAACGCTGGAATAAATGGTTTTTAGTGAAAGGCAATACACCCGAAGATGAATTATTTGCACAAGCCATTAAACGATCTGCCAAGAAATTCGCCATGAAAATTGTGGCTGAAAAAACATGGCTGCATACTTATGATGCACGACGTACAGCGCAATCTGATGTGCCGGTATTTACGCAAGTCAGTGATTATGATGTGCTGGTGGTGGCTGATGAGCAAGGCTTGTTTGGTGAATATATAAGTTACCGTAGCTGGCTGCCTAGGCCTGTGGTTGGCACGCAAGGGCTGCATGCAACTGCTTGGCACAAAACCCATGAGCAGTGGGGGGCAGTACAAATTCAAAATCGATTTAAGGCTTTAGCGAATCGACAAATGTTAGAAGAAGATTATGCGGCTTATTTAGCGCTTAGGTCAATCGGTGAAGCGGTCACGAGAACCAGAGAAATTAGTGCCTCAGCGATTAAAGCTTTTTTATTAAGTGGTGAGTTCAAGTTGCAAGGCTATAAAGGTAAGCCGCTTAGTTTTCGCGCGTGGAATGGTCAATTACGTCAGCCTGTGCTATTAGCTGCACCGACTTCTTTAGTTGCAGCCCCTCCGTTAGAGGGCTATTTACACCCTAAAAATGAACTGGATACTTTAGGTTTTGATGAGCCTGAAGTACATTGCCAATAAGGAGTTAAAAATGACATTAAAATTGATCTTATCTATAGGCTTAATCGCCTATTCCACATTAAGTGCTGCTGAAACTGTGTTTGTTAGTTTAGAAAAGGATAATGCTATCGCTGTGGTTGATCCTATTGCAGGGAAATTACTTAAAACGCTGGAAATTGGTCAACGACCTAGAGGGATTGCGTTAAGTCCTGACCAAAGTAAGCTTTATATAGCAACTAGTGATGATGATACGGTGTTGGTAGTTGATTCAACCAGCTTAGAAGTGAAATCTACTTTGCCTGCCGGAGAAGATCCTGAAACTTTTGCCATTAATTCAGCGGGGACAAAAATGTATGTCTCAAATGAAGATGATAACCAAGTGACAGTGATTGATCTCGCCTCAGCTAAAGCAGTGCAAACGGTTGGGGTGGGTGTAGAGCCGGAAGGTATCGCCGTCAGTCCAAATGATGAGTGGATAGTGAGTGCCTCTGAAACAACCAATATGGTGCATTGGATTGATGCAAAAACATTGGAAATTAAAGCGAATACACTGGTAGACCCTCGTCCCCGGGCGCTAAGTTTTACTGCGGATGGTAAGCAATTGTGGGTTACGTCTGAAATGAATAGCTCTACGATGATTATTGATGTCGCGAGCAAAGAAATAATACACACGATTCAATTTGCCATTCCAGCTGTAGGCCAGGAAAAAATACAGCCAGTCGGTGTTGTGATTGATGCGCGGCAAAATTGGGCTTATGTGGCATTAGGACCGGCTAACCGAGTTGCGGTGGTTAATGCTAAAACTTATGAAGTTGAAAAATATTTATTAGTCGGTGCCCGCGTCTGGAATCTAGCCTTTTCGCCAAATCAACAGCGACTTTATACAACCAACGGTGTGAGTCATGATATTTCTATTATTGATACTCAAGCGCATAAAGTGACTAAATCAATTGCTGTTGGCAGGTATCCTTGGGGTTTGGTGGTTAAAAAGTGAATGAATTAGCATTAGACATCAATCAGCTTAATTTTTCCTATGGGAAAAAACAGGTTCTGCACGATTTAAGTTTTAATATTGAAGTGGGTCAGTGTACTTTTTTATTGGGGCCAAATGGCGCAGGAAAATCGACGCTTTTTTCCCTTATTACGCGACTGTACGATCAAGAGAAAAATAGTATTAAATTGTCGGGGATAGATATTAAAGTTGAACCGCTAAAGGCACTTGCACAATTAGGTGTTGTATTTCAACAAACAACTTTAGATTTAGACCTTAGTGTAAAGCAAAATTTATTCTACCATGCAGCTTTGCAAGGATTATCAAGAAAATCAGCTAGAACAGCGATACAAAAGCAATTAGAACAATTGAATATGTATGAACGCAAAGATGAATTAGTTCGCCAGTTGAATGGCGGGCATAGGCGGCGTGTAGAAATTGCGCGCGCATTGATGCATCAACCTAAATTACTACTTTTAGATGAGCCTACGGTAGGGCTTGATATCGCCAGTAGAGAATCGATTATTACACATGTGCACAAACTCAGCGATGAGACAGGTTTGGCTGTGCTGTGGGCAACACACTTAATGGATGAGGTGCTTGAAAAAGACAAAGTTATCGTTATTCATCAGGGCAGAGTGCAGGCGGAAGGTACTAGTAGTGAACTGATGCAAATAACGCAGCGGGAGTCTTTATCTGAAGCTTTTTTTACATTAACCCAAAAACAAGGGGAATAAAATGACACATTATTGGTTTGCCTTGTGGGGAATTGTCTTTCGTGAGCTATTTCGTTTTGTAAAACAAAAAGAACGCTTTCTATCTGCCTTAGTTCGCCCTTTGGTCTGGTTATTTGTTTTTGCGGCGGGGTTTAGAGCGGCATTAGGGATTGCGATTATTCCGCCTTACGATACTTATATATTATATGAAGTGTATATTACACCGGGTTTAATAGGTATGATTCAATTATTCAATGGGATGCAAAGCTCATTATCGATGGTTTATGATCGAGAAATGGGTAGCATGCGTATTTTATTGGTTAGCCCGCTACCTCGCTGGTTTTTGTTGACGAGTAAATTGTTAGCCGGTGTTTTTGTTTCTATACTGCAAGTTTATGTTTTTTTAGCGATTGCATGGTTTTATGATATTCAGCCGCCTATCGAAGGGTATTTATGGATATTGCCGGCATTAACTTTAACCGGTTTGATGTTAGGCGCGTTGGGTTTATTGTTGTCAGCCTTTATTAAACAACTAGAAAATTTTGCAGGAGTGATGAACTTTGTGATTTTTCCGATGTTTTTTATGTCTACTGCGCTTTATCCCTTGTGGAAATTACAAGAATCAAGTGAAATCTTATATACAATCGCTAAATATAACCCTTTTACTCAAGCTGTAGAATTTTTGCGTTTCGCACTGTATGCGCAATTTAATCAAGAGGCGGGCTTGTATACAGTATTAGCATTTACGCTATTTCTAATCATTGCTATTATAGGATACAACCCTTCTAAAGGAATGATGAAAAGGAAAGGGCGCTAAAGCTGATTTTTGAGTAATTAAAATATAAGAAAAAGATTAAAAAAAGCAGTAAAATGCGTCGTGGTTTAGCTAAAATTAGCTATTTAATAATAAAAAAAAATTGAAAAATAACTTGAGGAGTTCCAATGAGCGAAGAAAATTCAAATGAATCAATGTCTGAAACTGTTGAGCATATCGTTGAAAAAGTTGAAGAGACGGTAGAAGCGGTTGAAGAGGCAGTGGAAGAAGCGGTAGATACTTCGGTTCCGTTTTTAATAAAACTAAAGCAAAATAACCCAATAGCATTCTTTGGTGGTATTGCAGGGGTTGTTTTAGTAGTTATTTTATTTATGTTGTCAGATGAAGAAGGTGTAGGTCAACAAAAGCAAGTAGCAATCTCTATGGGGAATACATATACATTACAAGCGCCTAATTCGCTTGATGGGGCGAATGCCACATTAAAAATCCTAAAGGTTCCTGGTCAAATGTCAGCATTTGATAACGATAGTGATGATGATGTTACTTGTACTGCCCCAGTAGGCACTTCAGTGACTGTTCGTGATTCTCAAGATGCATTTGGAACGTCTCAAATGTTTGTGCAGGTTGAAGTAAATCAAGCAGTTAATGATTGTCGTGCTGGCGTTAAAGGTTGGACAGTTAGAAATAATTTAAAATAACGAATTATTTGTTGACAGTTTAAATGAATCCCCTATAATGGGTATTCTTTCAGAGCGGGAATAGCTCAGCGGTAGAGCACAACCTTGCCAAGGTTGGGGTCGCGAGTTCGAACCTCGTTTCCCGCTCCAAGAAACACTGGAAAGCCGCGATATTAGCGGCTTTTTTTTGTATTACAGAAATATAGAAAAGGCTACTTAGCAAATCGGTTATGCAGTGGATTGCAAATCCATCTAGGGCGGTTCGATTCCGCCAGTAGCCTCCAAAAATAAATTATCAGCGGGAATAGCTCAGCGGTAGAGCACAACCTTGCCAAGGTTGGGGTCGCGAGTTCGAACCTCGTTTCCCGCTCCATAATTTAATTTTCTTCTTATCTTAAAACTCCTTAAACGACATCTCTTAAGTTTGCTACTTAGAGACAGATCGCTTTAAATCTCATTTTGTTTTTTCCTAAAACGATTAAATCTCCAGTTTTCTTTAAAGCTTAATAGCTTATTTACATAATAGAGCAATTTAAACACTGTTAACGGCAGTTTTATATGTTGATTGCTATAAGCATCGCCCGCCAATACTGAAATGACCGCAGATTTAATTTTTTGCTTAGCCGGATGTTGTGCTGCTTCATCGGATGCCATCAGTAATTTATGCAGGGCAGGGCTATTAAAGCGATAAATAAACCAGCAGAAGGCTTTTATTTCCTCATGCACGCTTTTTTCAAAGTCAGCGATAAGCTGCTTATTGTTAGGCTGTTGAAATAATTGATCGACTAATTCTGCACCACGCACAGCGCTTTGCATAGCTAAATAAACCCCGCTAGAAAAAACCGGATCAACAAAAGCATAAGCATCACCAATCAATAAAAATCCGTCACCAGACATAATGTTTGATTGGTAAGAATAATTACCTGTGGCTAGGGCTTGACCTTCCAGTGTTGAATTTTTCAAGCGTAGATGCAGTTCAGGGGCTAAATGTAGTGTTTCTAATAAAAATGACTCTAATGATGCAGTCCGTGTTTTTAAGTATTCTGGCCAGCAAACGCAGCCGATACTAGTGATGCCATCTTTTAGCGGAATAAGCCAAATCCAGCCATGTTTAAACCAATAAATACTAATATTACCTTCATCTTTATCCGTTCTACGGCTCACATCTTTAAAGTGCCCGTAAATTGCCGCCATATTATGCTTTGAATTTTTCTTTTTACTCTTAAGTTGGCGCGCTAATACCGTTTCTCGCCCTGATGCATCAATCACATACTGACTGGTAAATTCATGTTTAATGTCAGTGTTATCAACTGCAATCAGTTTCTTTGTAGCGCTGTTTAGTTCGACATCGGTGACCGCCATCCCTTCTAGTGTAGTAACGCCTTTAGCTTGGCAATTTTTAAATAAGATTTCATCAAATTCAGAGCGTCTCACTTGGTAAGCAAAAGGGTGATTTTTATTTTCTGCTTTTGCAAAATAGAAAGTATCTCGGTCGAGTGGTGTTTCTGTTGAATTGAATTCTGCGGCATATTTTTTTATGCCAATTTTATCGATTTGCTCAAGTACACCCAATTTTTCAAAAATAGGTAAGTTCATCGGCAGCAATGATTCGCCAATATGAAAACGCGGATGAAAGGCCTTTTCTAAAAGACATACGCTGTAATTCTTTTCTGCAAGTAAACTGGCGATGGTTGTGCCTGCAGGGCCGCCGCCGATGATAAGAATATCGTAATGATTACTTGAATGATCCATATTAAGCCATCGCACCGTTAATATTAATAATTTGCCCTGAGATATAGCTGGCATCGTCTGAGCATAAAAAATTCGCTAATGCGGCCACTTCCTCAGGTTTTCCTGCGCGTTTCATAGGCACGATAGATTTAATCGCTTGTGCATCAAAACTGTTTTCCGTCATGCTGCCTTGAATAATGCCCGGCGCAATCGCATTCACGGTTATTTTTCGCGAAGCCAGTTCTTGTGCTAATGATTTGGTTGCGCCATTCAGTGCTGCTTTTGCGGCTGAATAGTTGCATTGCCCTCGATTTCCCATCACACCAGCAACGGAAGACATGTTAATAATGCGCCCCCAGCGACTTTGTATCATAGGCATTAATAAGGGCTGAGTAATGTTATAAAAGCCGTGCAAAGACACGTCGATAACATCAGTCCATTGCTTTCTGTTCATACCTGCTAAAGGCGCGTCACGATGAATGCCTGCATTATTGATAATAATTTGAATCAGCCCTGATTCAGATAATAACTGCAGGGCTTTTTCGGTTGCTTCCGCATCACAGACATCAAAGGCGATGGCTTCGGCTGAGCCGCCTTGTTGCTTGATGGTTTCAGCGATGTTTTGTGCTTTAGAAAAATTTTGATTGCTATGCACAATAACATGAATATTATTGCTTGCGAGTTTGTGGCAAATAGCGGCACCTATATCGCCGCTACCACCAGTTATAAGTGCTCTTTTCATGATTTAGTATGGATTACGGTTGCTCTGGCATCAAGCAATAAGGTTTTAGTGTCATCATAAATATAAAAGCCATAAACTGCGCCATTGTCTATTTTGAGTTCTGCTTTGGCTTCTATATAAAGTGGGCCTGTAATATTATCAAGGGTATCAATATGAAAATGCGCGCCACGAACCGCAGCTAAATAGCCGGGGGAGGACTTTCCTGATAATAAACCACCGTGTATCGCCATTGATTGTGCGCCATATTCAATTAAGTGTATCGCAGACAAGCTATTATTGAGGCGTAAAGGGTTGTTGCTAGATAAGTGAGACTCACTTGAACAGTAGATTTCTTTTTCACTCCATGAGTCTACGGTATCAATTAAACTCATAGAGCCAGAGTGAGGAATTAAATGAGAGAATTGCACTTTTTGCATTGATTTACTGCTCATTACTTTTCCAATAATCGTAAAAATTGAACCAGTTATAAGGGTATTGTTTAATTTGCTTTTCTAGTAAATCGACATATTGCTGTGCGTAACGTTGAATATCTTGTTGGCGAGTTTTTCTGTTTAGAATAACTACTTCATCAAGTAAATCGAAATGAATTTTATAACGATTGCCACCAAGATAGAGTCCAAAGAATACAATAACAGGCACTTTTAAAGCGGCAGCCATTAAAATGGGGGCGGTAGACAAGGTGAAAGGCTTGCCTAGTAAGGTGCAGGTAACTGTCTTCTCGGTGTTTTTCCCTAAAATTCTATCGCCTAATAAGCCAACAGTGGTACCGCTGTCGATGGCTTCTTTTACCTTCAAAAGACCGCTAGCTGAGCCATCTAGCGAGATTAGTGTGTTGGCAACATCGGCATTTAATGCATTCAATACTTGTACCATCATTGGCGCTTGATTTTCGTACATTAATATTTTAATGGGCAATGGGTAGTTGCTCACTGCATAGCTGCGCAGCACTTCGAAGCTACCAATATGGCTACCGAGTAATAAGCATCCCACGCCTTTATGGCTGTAAGTGCGTGGGATGTTAACTTCTGGAAATTGAATAGCTAACTTATTAAATTGCCCAGTGAGTAAATACACGCGATCAAGGATGGTAGCAGCAAAAGTATGAATATGTTTCAGTGTTTCTAGGCGCGTTGCTGGGCGGTTAAATACTAGCGATAGGTAGTCATGTGACGCTTTGCGTTGTGATTCAGCATTAATGTAATAATAAATACTGATAGGGTAAAGGAAGCAACGTGCAATAGGGCGCCCTAAGGTAAGTGCAATCCAACGAATTAATTTTAAATTGAAAGGCGTGCTAAATTCTTTGCTTTCTTGCCAGTCTTCACTCATGAGATACACCTGTATTTGCTTCGATAATGAATGAACCAGTCGCTAAAAGTTGCTCACCTTTTGTGCAAGTAAATTTTATATTGCTTGTGCTGTGTTGCTGTAGGCTAATAGTGAAGGGTTCATTAGGTTTTAAGGTCTGTAAAAACTTGGCTTGAGGTAAGCTTTTAATATGACATTCTGGCAGGCTATTGAGTAATTGTTGTTGCGCATAATTCAAAATAATTACCCCAGGTACGATTGGGTTTCCAGAAAAATGCCCTGCAAAGCAAGGGTGTGTATCAGGAATGCTGTAGCGTTGTTTATTTGTTAGCAAGTTGATGAGCTCGTATTAGTTGATCAAGGTCGTTTTTTATCAATTTCCCCATCTCGTTTCTGGGCAAAGCATCCGCTAGGTAAAGGCTACGAGGTAAAAAGACTTCGTCCATAAGTGGTTTTAAAGCTTGTAGGATGCTAGTTTTGGGTAATTGACTGACTACTATAGCAGAGAGACGTTCATTTTTACTGGGAAAAAATACACCGTCATCCACACCCTCTATTTGATTGAGTAGTTGGTTGAGAGAATTAAGTGATGCACGTTTGCCTGCCACTTTAATTAGATCACTTGCTCTACCTTGTAAGATAAAGTGACCTTTCTCATTGATGCTAAATTGATCGTCTAAATATCGTGCAGGTTGAATATGTCCGCCTTGTAAAAGAAATTGTGCTCCGATCTTTTGTAGTTGAATTGTATTATAGGGCTGCCACAGTTCTGTTTGCGTTGTTTGCCTAGATGCAAATGACAGTGTTTCGGTACTACCAAACAGTTCATAGATAGGTGCTTGCAGCGTTTGTTCTATTTGTTTGGCGAGTGTTTGGCTTAATGGCGCAGTAGAGGAAAGTATTAATTTTATTGTTGGCCAAATAATGGATTGTTGGCTGCATGCTTTTAAATGCCTAGGTGTAGAGATAAGTATTTTTTCTCCCGGCAAAGAGGCAAGTGTTATACGAATATCTTCAGGATAAAAAGGTCGGCTATTATGCAAGCTAAGCTTTGAGAATAGCACCCAAAATAAGCAAGTCTCTAAGCCAAACATATGCTGCATTGGCGCGGTAGAAACTAAGCTTATGGCTTGATTTTCTAAATTAAGTTGTTGCAAAGCTAGCTGAGCGGAGGTTTGAAATTCACGCCATGTTTTTGAAATGGCTTTGGGTTTCCCTGTGCTGCCTGAGGTAAATGAAATAGAAATTGGCTGATCTAGGGCAATATCAGGAAAGGGTTGTTGGCTTTTATTGTTCAGTAAAGGGGGGCTAATTAAAAAGTCAGCCAGCTCAGCATCGTCACTGAGTATATAGCTCTCTGAATAAGACTCACTCAGAACTTGAATGGTATTAGCGGCTTGATTCTGAGGTAATAGAGAGATTTGTTGGCGAATGCAAACCGCAAGGAAGCTCACTATGAAAAGGTAGCGGTCTTGGCATAGGTTGATTGCATAGCGCTTATTTTTCGGTAATTTCTCACTTAAAGTCACAGTATCTGCTAATAATTCGGCGCGTGTAATCGTTGTATCCAAATTAATACAAAAATTTAGCGGTAGCGTTTGCTTTAGTGCATTATTAAGTGATATATATTCTAGGTTAGGCGCAGTCAAGGATAGGGGGCGGTAATATAAATAATAAACCGCTTATTTTACCGGCTAGTTAGAATGAGATTCAAGTGGCAATTATCCTTATAGCAGAGTGTGGGAGTCTGTTAAAATGTAGCCAACAAAATTGGCTTATAGATATTCATGAAAAAACAACCGCAGGTAATAGTCAGTTTTTTATTTATTGCACTTGTGTGGGCGACTTGGTTATTGGCAACTCAGCCCGATACTTGGGCTATTGTTAGTAGTAACTGGCAAGTAACATTGACGATGATTTTTGGATCCTTTATTGCCGGTGCAACAAGTGAAGGGGGGGGGGCAATTGCTTTCCCCGTGTTTACCAAAGTACTGTCGATTACACCCTATGATGCTAAAGTTTTTTCATTAGCAATTCAAAGTGTCGGCATGTTAGCTGCCTCTCTTACTATTTATATGATGCGTATTCAAGTATTATGGCGCGTTATTGTATGGGTAAGTTTTGGCGGTGTGCTGGGCTTGTACATCGGGTTATTATTAGCTCCAGCCATTCCCGCGAGTATTATTAGAATGTTGTTTACGCTATTGGCTGTTAGCTTAGCCATTACTTTAGCTAGTTTGGATAAGAGCTCTAAAGGGTATCATTTGTCTATGCCTGAGCTGAATGGCATAGAAAGGGTGATACTAGTTAGTTTAGGGTTTGTGGGTGGAGTCATATCCGGTTTAGTGGGCAGCGGAATAGATATGCTGTGTTTTTCAGTGTTAGTTTTGTTATTTCGTATTAGTGAGACGATAGCAACACCCACGTCAGTTATCTTGATGGCTGTTCACTCTATTGCGGGTATTGTTATGCAATTATTTGTTTTTGAAGGCGTTAGTACGCAAGTTATTAGTTATTGGCTGGCTGCTGTTCCTGTGGTTGTCATAGGTGCGCCGATGGGGGCTTATTTTTGCAGTAAACTACATTTTTATCAGATTCGTTATGTTTTAATTGTTTTAATTTCGCTCGAATTAATTAGTTCTTTATGGCTGTTAAATTTTGATAAAGAACTAATGATTTTTAGTGTGCTTGTTTTTACCTTATTCTTAAGTGCGATGGTATGGATGCGTAAGAATAAACTCTATGTTCGTTAGTTTAAGAGGTCACTGCATTGATTAGGTATGTTTTGGAATGGGTACTACTTTTTCTGGGTTTGTGTTATTGGGCTGTTGCCTCGATTAGTATTTCATTAGTTTCGACGCTTTTGTCTGTTGTCTTACCGCACAAGCAAGGACTGGCGTGTGGTCGGTATTTATTACAAAAAGATTTTCAGTTTTTTATTTTTTTATTAAAAATATCGGGATTATTGATTTTAGAAGACCAAGACTTAAAACGTCTGTCAGGCTATAAAGACGGCGTTATTTTAGCGCCTAATCATACCGCTTTATGGGATGTGGTTTTTATTATTGCAAAAGTTCCAGAAGCCCTATGTATTATGAAGGCGAGTATTATAAAAAATCCTTTTTTAGGCGGCGGGGCGCAGTTGGCAGGCTATATTCCCATTAACTCGATTAGCCAAATGCTAAAGTTATCGGTAAAGCAGCTTAAAAATAAGGAAACCTTATTAATGTTTCCTGAAGGGACGCGAACTAAAACTGATGCACAATGGCTAAACCCTTTAAAAGGCGGGGTAGCTGTACTGGCAAAGCAAACAGGTGCCGCGGTTGTCCCTATTTTTATGCGCAGTAATACGCGGTTTTATGAAAAAGGCTGGCCACTCTATAAAAAGCCGGTATTTCCTATAAAAATTAATATCACGGTAGGCGATGCGGTTACTATGCAAGTGGCTGAAACAGCGACTGAATTTACACAGCGCCTAGAAGAAATTTATCTTCAAGAATTATCTAAACCTCACCCCTTAAGACGAATGAAAAATACTGAGTATGAACAGTCTAAATACAGTTTCAAATAGCCATTTAGTCATGATCCCCAGCTACAATACGGGGCAATTGCTAAAGATAACCGTTACAGAAGCTTTGCAACAATGGTTACCAGTTTGGGTGATTATTGACGGGAGTACTGACGGAAGTGAGGACTTATTAATTCCATTACAGGAGGCCTACCCTGATACCCTAGTCGTGCTAAAAATAGCGAATAATCAAGGCAAAGGCGCAGCTATTTTAACGGGAATTAAAGCAGCGGAAAAACAGGGTTTTACCCATGTTTTAACAATGGATGCAGATCATCAGCATCCCGCAAACTATATTCAGCGTTTTATGCAACAATCTATCGATAAGCCTGAGGCGATGATTTTAGGCGAGCCGATTTTTGATGCATCAGCCCCTATGATACGAGTCAAAGGTAGAAAAATTTCTAATTGGTGGGCGAATATGGAAACCTTAAACGCGGGTATTCATGATTCCTTATTTGGTATGCGCATTTACCCTATCAATGATTTAATTGCGGTAATGCATACCACGACATGGGCAAGACGGTTTGATTTCGAACCTGAAATTGCCGTACGTATGGCGTGGCAAGGAATTGCTATACTTAATATTGCGACGCCGGTACGTTATATCGCTAAAGAAGAAGGCGGCGTAAGTCAGTTTAAATATGGGCGCGACAATATTTTATTAATAGGCATGCACTTGCGTTTATTGGTAGGATTTTTACTGCGCTTAGCCAAGGGTTTGCTGCGATAAAAAACGGTTAACTAGCGTAGAATCAGGTAAAATAATTCGCTTTGTTATTAAGTTATTACTTACAAGGATTACGATGTCTCAAGAATTAATTGCGGAACTAAAAACTCTTATTATCGAAGGTTTACATTTAGAAGATGTGAGCGCAGACGAAATTATTCCAGAAGAACCATTATTTGGTGAAGGATTAGGCTTAGATTCTATTGATGCCTTAGAAATAGCGGTGTTATTAGACCGTAAATATGGTGTAAAAATCACCTCAGAAGACGAGCGTAACCAAGAAATTTTTGCTTCGCTAGACTCATTAACTGAATTTGTCGCTGCGAATAGAAGCAAATAGTGTGAAGATTAAGCTTGTATTGCGTAAGCTGATAACTAGTTCGATGTTTTTATTGTATCCTTATTTAGTTTATAGAGGGGTACAAGAAGGCGTTACTTGGTTTGCGCTTATTTTTATTGCGAGTTTATTTTTATTTCAGGCATTAAAGGCAAAAACCGCTAAGCTTTGTTTTTGGAATTTAGATAGAGTTTTTTTGCTCGTGTTAGGGGCGGTGTTTTATCAGGATTTAATGGTTAAATTAATTCCTATTTTCATACAGATTAGTTTAATGCTATTTTTTGGAAAAACTTTGCTAAAAGGCCGTGGACCAACATTAATCGAACGATTTGCAAGCCTAGAGTTTCCCGATATTCCACCTGTGATAAGTAATTATTGCAGAAAGTTTACAATAATTTGGACCACTTTTTTCGCTATTAATACCATTGCTTGTATCGTTTTAGCATTGTTTTTTCCTGTGTCATGGTGGGCTTTTTATACCGGCGTGGTTATGTTTTTGTTAACAGGGTTATTAATGACAACCGAATACATTATGCGGCATTTTTATTTTCTTAAATTTGCACCAACGCTACGTCAACAAATTCCAGGGGTAAAAGAATCTGTGCGCAGTATGATAAGAAATGGAAAAAATATTTGGGTGGATGTACAAGGGTGAGGCATACAATGTTAAAGCACAGTTTTTTTTTATTGTTATTAAACTTTCCTTTATCTTGTTTAGGGCAAGAATCCATCGTTTCAATATTAGCAAACATGAAATCTACGGAGAGCGTTCAGATTGCTTATCAAGAAAGTCGTGAGCAAGTTTTTTTTGATGACCAATGGCAAGGAAGCGGATTTTTATATGCGACAACACCAGCAACCTTAGTTAAACAGCAGTTAGAACCAGACATTGAAATAATGGCTGCAGTAGGCGAGCAATTAAGTTATTTAAAACCATCAACGCAAACATTTCATCAATTACAGTTAGATGAAAGCAACCCCATGATGGCAAGTCTAGCGGCATTTAAAGGTTTAATGACGGGTGATTTAGAATACTTACGTCAAAACTTTGAATTAAAATTAAGCAGTAACGAAATATCCTGGAAGTTGACTTTACAAGCAATAGAGTTGATCCATGATGATACTGAAAACTCTGAAGCGCCATTGGTGGTTATATTTCAAGGGAAAAATAACCAAGCAGCTAATTCAGTCGAAGTTATTTTACCTGATGGCGATCGAAGTCTGTATTCATTACAGCAGCCACAACAAGGTAAGCGAGTTCATGAACAACTGGATTCTTTATTACACTCTCTAAAACACTTTTAACATGCGCTCTTTATCAGCCTCTTTATTTTTTTTAATTGGTTTACCGATATTAATTGCAATAGCCATTTTTACCACGCAGTTACAAACTAATATTTCCGCTTTTGTCATTGCGGGAGATAATGCTGAAGAGATTTTATTAGCGAGTGAAATACAATCAGGTACTTTATCAAGACGTTATATTTTATCGATTGATGCCGGAGAGGGAAAACAGGTGTCCAACGCATTTATTCAGGCTTGGAAGCAGGAATTAAAGTCACTATCAGGCGTTAGTGATGTTTGGCTGACTAATGAGACGAGAGATGTGTTTTCTTCCTTATCTAAAGTGTATGCACAGCATGGTGCGCAGTTATATAGTCGACAGCCTGAGCAGGATTTAAAAGCTATTTTTTCAGAGCAGTCTTTAAAGCAGCGTGCAGCTAATTTAAAGACTGCTTTATTATCACCTCAAGGACAAGGTATTAAAAAAATACTAGAAAAAGACCCATTGTTACTTTCGTTGTCTGGTTTTAAAAATATGGCGAAGCAATATCAAAAAAATAATAGTCAACAAACTCGCTATGCAAATTTTATCTTAGAAAGCGAAATGTCAGGGATGGCGGTTGCTGAACAAATTCAGATTCAAGCGGCTATAAAAAGTACGTTTAATGTTCAGGTGGAACAGCATGGCGCTAGCTATCTATTAGCGATGACAGGGGTGCCATTATTTGCTGCTGCAACACAATCAATGATTGAAGCAGATATTAAATTGATCAGTATCTTATCCACGATTGCTTTAGCGCTATTATTTGTTTATCTATTTCATTCATTTCGAGCCATGTTTTGGGTCTTTTCTTTACTAATGACGGTGATGGCTAGTGCTGTTATTGTTACAAACTTAATCTTTGGTTCAGTGCATGGAATGACCTTAGCGATTGGCTCTACACTGATTGGGATATGTATTGATTACCCTATTCATGCCTTAGTGCATGCACAGGGCATGGATGAAAATGAGCGTTTAGCGGTGATAAAGAAGATTTTCCCCAGCCTATTAATGGGCGGATTAACGACGTTAATTGGCTATGTTGCATTAGGATTCTCGGGTTATCCGGGGTTTCAGCAGGTGGCAGTTTATAGTGGAACGGGAATTATTGTTTCTTTATTATTGACCCGATTTTTATTTCCAAGACTGATGAAGGGCAAAGCAAAGGCAGTCACTCCGTTTAAATTTATTAGTTTTTGGCCTGTGTTTTGCCAGAAACATAGAACTGGCTTATTAAGCCTTGTTTTAGTCTTGTCTGTTGGCAGCATCATTCAAATTGACCGACTTCAGTGGATGAGCGATTTACAGCAGCTAACGCCTGAATTAGATTATTTAAAAATACAAGATAAAGAAATCCGTCAACGCATTGTCAGTATGGAACCGGGTCGTTTTGTTTTAGTCAGTGCGGATAATGTCGAGCAATTATTACAACGCGCTGAGCAGGTGTATACGCAGTTAGATCAATTAAAAATAACCGGCGAGTTAGAAAATTATTTTGGTCTTTATCCGTGGGTTTTATCCGAGCGTCAGCAAAGAGAAAATCAAAAACAACTATTAGCCGCATTAACTGTGCAACAACGTGAATTTTGGCGACAAGCATTACAAGCTGAAGGACTTTCTTTAAAGAAATTAGGCGAGTTGGATTATACGCAGGAAAAATTACTGACGACTAAGCAAGTATTAGCAACACCAATTGCTAAAATCCTGTCTAATCAATTAATATTAACCGAGCAGCAAAATTTATTGATTATTTGGTTAAGCGCGCATAATGTAGAGGCGGTTCAACAGGCTTTAGCCAATCAGCCGCGAGCACAGTACTTTAGTCAGAGAGATATGCTAAATCGCATGGCGGTTGATTATCAGCAACGTGCAGAAATAACGTTAATGGCTGGACTCGCATTCATTACCTTGTTGCTTTGGTTGCGTTACAAAAGTTTACTGGTCACCTTGCAAACCTTAGCACCAGCAGTATTGGCCGCACTATTAATTTTAGCCTTATGGGCGTGGACCGGTGAAGCCATTAGTTTTCTGCACTTAGTTGGATTTTTATTAGCCGTGGCAATTTGTGTTGATTATGGTATTTTTTATCAAGAAAATAGAAGTGGCCACCTGGTTTTAACCTATCAAGCGATGGCAGCTTCCATGCTAACCAGTGCTTTGGTTTTTGGCTGTTTATTATTTGCAGAAACTTCAATGTTACAGGTGCTGGCAAAGGTGGTTAGCTGTGGCATCGCCTTAGGCTTTTTATTATGTCCTATATTTATCAAAACTAACTCACTGACGTCGCCTATTAAACAATGAGAAATTATGGAAAATAATCACGCAATCATACCGCCGGTAGCGATTACCGCCTATTCCAGTTTAAGTGCATGTGGATTAGGTAATAAAGCGCTAAATAAAGCATTAACGGAACATCAATCACCTTTAGCGCCATTGGGATTGTTTAGTATTCCTTTTGATGCTTATGTCGGTGAAATAAAACAAGACTTACAAAGCATTAGATCTGAATTAGCAGATTATGATAGCCGCAATTCACGTGTTGCCTTAACGGCTTTAAATGATTCAGAGGGCGGCGTCAGAACTGCGCTAGAAATAGCCAAAGAAAAATATGGCGCACATCGTATTGCAGTGATTATAGGCACCAGTACATCAGGCTTATATGAAACAGAAGCCGCTTATGCCGAGCTATTAAAAACAGAGGTCATGCCTGATGGCTTTGATTTTGTTAAACAACATGCTTACCAAGCAACAGCGCGATTTATTCAACAAGAACTCGGTTTAACGGGGATTTGTTTTGCTATTTCTACTGCGTGTTCGTCTGGCGCTAAAGCGATTGCTGCAGGGCAGCGCTTATTAGCGAATGATTTATGTGATGCGGTATTAGTAGGCGGTGTTGATACCTTATGTCGCTTAACCTTGCGTGGTTTTCGCAGTTTAGAGTTGGTTGCTGATGTGCCATGTACCCCGATGGATAAAAATAGAAAAGGCATTAGTATTGGTGAGGCTGCAGGCTTATTAGTGCTGGAAAAATGTCATGCAGATAATAGTGCTGCGATGAAAGTGTTATCGGTCGGTGAGTCTTCGGATGCGCATCATATGAGTACACCGCACCCAGAAGGACGTGGCGCGGCTTTATCCATGCAAAATGCACTCGACTTAGCGGGATTACAAGCCAGCGATATTGATTATTTGAACCTACATGCAACCGCTACAAAAATAAATGATGCAGTGGAAAGTAAAGCGGTGTATAGCGTGTTTTCTGATTCTGTGCCGTGTAGTGGAACAAAAGGGATTACAGGGCATACCTTGGGGGCGGCAGGTGCTTTAGAGACTATTATTGTGTTGCAAGCCTTGCAGCAACAATTTATTCCTGGTACTTACGGCTTACAAGAAGTCGGTGAAGATTGTCACTGTCAGGTAATTAAATCGCCAATAACAAAGCAAGGTATGAAAATTGCCATGAGTAATTCTTTTGGTTTTGGTGGAAATAATGCGAGCGTAATTGTAGCCTTATGATGAAACAACTCTATATAAAATCTTATGCTGTTTGCACACCCGAGGAAGCAGCGTTAGCTGAATTTCAAATACCCAGTGTTGATATCGATAAAACCTTGATTCCTGCCGGTATGCGCAGGCGTACCAGTTTAACAACACGGATGGCGATTACGGCAGCAAGCCTAGCCTGTGAAAAAGCCTCAGTAGAACGGCAAGAAGTGTCCTCTATTTTTGCCTCTTTAGGAGGAGAAATACAAATAACTGATGCCTTATGTCGTTTATTACCGGATGATAATGAATTACTTTCACCGACTCAATTTCATAATTCTGTGCACAATACCACGGCAGGCTATTGGAGTATTTTAAGCAAATGCCAAGCAGCGACTACAGCGATTGCCGCAGCAGATGATACCTTTGCGATGGGCTTAATTGAAGCGTATTCACAGCTACAACAAGAAAGCGGGGATAGGTTATTAGTTTGCTATGATGAATTGTGGCCGCAATATTTAGCTGCACCCATTGGGAAAATAGCATTAGCCTGTGCTTTTATTTTAAGTAGTTCAGCAGAACAAGCGATCGCAAGCATAAGCGTACCTAATAATATTCAAGGTGATACTAGTCTATCAAATGAAGCTTGGGTTGATTTAGCACAATCTGCTCCGGCAGCAGTGGCTATTCCTTTATTGCAAGCATTACAAGCAGAGCAATCCAAGTCGGTCGCATTAAATATTCAGCAACCTATTTGGCATGCTGATGTTACAACGATTAAGTCACCAGAATAAACGATAGCAAGAGCAGAGATTTACCATGGAAAATACACATTATGATGTCATTATCGCGGGTGCAGGGCCTGCGGGAACGACAGCGGCTACTTTATTAGCGCAATACGGGCATCGGGTTTTATTAATCGAACGTGATAAGCACCCCCGCTTTCATATTGGTGAATCAATGTTGCCTATGTCTGAGCCGGTTATGAAACGCTTAGGTATAGATTGGGCAACAGGTAATCAAAAAAAAGGCGGCGCAGAATTTATTGATGAGGTGTCGGGTCGGCAAACCTACTTTCCTTTAGCAGGAAAATACCGCACTTTTCAAGTAGAGCGTTCGATTTTTGATGAACGCTTATTTGATAATGCGGTTAGCCAAGGGGTAGAAGCACGTCAGCAAGAAAATGTGACACAAGTTGCTTGCTCTGAGGCAGAGGTAAACATTGAAACCGATAAGGCCAGTTATCAAGGGCGTTATTTTATTGATGCAACAGGGCGCAATGCCATAATGGGTAAAAAGCTAGCTAGCATTAATAAAATAGCTGACTTAGGTAAATTTGCTTTATATCAACATTATAAATTGGCCGATTCAGCAGAAGCGCGAGCGCTGTATGAACATGGAAATGTAAAAATTTTCTTATCTGCAATTGGCTGGATTTGGTGTATTCCATTAACCGGTGAGCGATTAAGTGTCGGTTTAGTGGTACAAAAAGAAAGTCCGAATAACTTAAAACAAGCCGAATTATTTGCGCAATATATAAATGCATCCCCTTATATGGCTAGTTTATTACAAGAAGCTGAGGTGCTTTCTGAGGTGAGCATTGAGGCCGATTTTAGCTATCAAAACACTCAACGTCATGGTCAACGCTTTGCTTGTTGTGGTGATGCTTCTGGCTTTTTAGACCCCGTTTTTTCTTCTGGTTTTTTCTTTGCCTTGAAAACTGCAGAGTTTGTTGCTGACCAATTACATACAGGCTTATTGGCTGGCACAGAAGAAGATCCAGAATTGCATGTAAGTAGTGATGAGTTTTATCAAATCGGCTTTAAAACTATGCATCGACTCATCGAACGTTTTTATGGTTCTAATTTAGTAGAAAACTTATTTTTTGAGTCTGATAGACAGTTAAACATTAAACAAGAAATTGCTGACTTATTAGCGGGCGATTTATGGCAAGAAGATAATGGTTTCCAACAGGGATTGTTGCGTGGTAGAAGTAAAAAATAACTTAATTTGGAGAATAAAATGAAAAGTTTAAAATTAATGACACTTGTTTTTGTATTATTTCTTAGTGCTTGCGCACAAAATGCAAAGCAAGTGAGTAATGCACCTGAAGCGATTATTCCTACAACAGGCGTAGGGAGTTTATCAATTAGTCCGGTTACGTTTGAAGAGCATTTGCAACTAAGAGATGCAGTTAAAAATGAGTGTAAATTATTAACTAAGTTACCTGCATTTGTTAAAAGCTATGCTAATGCTCAATATGCAAGCATAACAACTGAATCCGCTAATACTAAAACGGGCGATCATTTATTTATTCAAATTGTTGAAATAACAAACTCTAAAAAGAACCTATGGACAGGTCAAGGCGTAGGGCAGTATATCGGTGTTGAAGGCTACTTAATGAAAAAGGGTAAAAAAGTCGCTTCATTTAAAGGGCGTCGTTCAACAACAGGTGGATTTATGGGGGGCTATAAAGGAACCTGTGCTTTATTAGGGCGCTGTACTAAAACATTAGGTAAAGATATTGCATCATGGTTAAAAAATCCAGTTGATAATGCACGATTAGGTAATATGTAATATGTAATACGAGTTTTACGGATGGGCTGAGTATTTTAGCGAAGCCCATTAACTTAAATATAATAATACGTAAGTTACTAATATGTAATAAGTAGCCCGTATGAAGCTTGCGGAATACGGGATATTTTATACGCCAGCTGTCCTGTATTTCGTTCCTCCATACAGGCTACATGACTTATTTTTAAGTGCTTTTTAACTGATAAAATTAAAGACGACTATAGAAGTGGAGTTCTTAAAAAGGTAGATATTTTGGGTGATTACAAAAGGCATACAATGTGTTAGATTGTGGATATGAAAAAATTTGCTTGGAATATTGAGAAAAACAATCAGCTCATCGAGGAACGTGGAATCTCGTTTGAACGGGTTATTCGTCAAATTGAACAAAATAAAATTCTCGACGTAATCAAGCACCCAAATACTTTGAAATATCCAAATCAAAAAATTTTTATTTTAGATATAGGGAGTTACGCGTACTTAGTGCCTTTTGTAGAAACTGAAGCTGAAATTTTTTTAAAAACAATTATTCCAAGTCGCAAAGCAAGTAAAAAATATTTAGGAGTAAGCCATGGCCAATAAACTGAATACAGAAGAATTAGATATTTTGGACTCTTATGAAAATGATGAGTGGGAATCAGTGTTGAATTCTAAAGATGTCGCTAGATATCAGGCAATTGCGAAAGAAACGTTTAAAAAAGATAAACGTATCAATATTCGTATATCAGGGATGGATTTAGAGCTTTTGCAAGAAAGAGCATTAATAGAAGGTCTTCCTTATCAAACATTAATGTCTAGTGTTTTACATAAATATGTCACAGGGCGTTTGGCAGATAAAAATGTATAACTAAAGTATCGACTATAAAAGCCAGTAGCCCGTATGAAGCTTGCGGAATACGGGGGGGTATACGCTGATTAGCCTGTATTCCACCCTCAATATGATGAATCACCAAATTCTATCGAGCCATTGGAGTAAATATTATGTTTCTGCATATTACCAGCGCAACATATCTAGAAGATTATAAAGTTAAAGTATCGTTCAATAATGGAAGGGAAGGCATTGCCGATTTATCGGGTGTTTTAAAGCGAGGAATATTTAAATCATTACAAAGTAAAGCTAAGTTTTCTAGGTTGATACTAGATAAAGAGTTAGAGACTATTGTATGGGAAAATGGCGCTGATTTAGCCCCTGAATATGTTTACTTTCAAACGTTTAAAGATGATATTAGCTTACAGGAACAATTTAAACAATGGGGATATTTAGACTAAGGGGAGTAAGTAGCCTGTATTAAGCTTGCGTAATACGGGACATTTTATACACCGACCACCCTGTATTCCGTTCCTCCATACAGGCCACATGAAGTATTGGTGAATAGTGTCAAACTGAAAAACTATAGATATGAAATCTACATTTCTACACTCGACTTAAATTAAGCTATGATTCAAAATAATATTCCCAAACAATGTACTGTACTCGTTATCGGCGGTGGCCCAGCAGGAAGCAGTGTCGCGACGCATTTAGCCAAAAATGGTATTGATGTCGTGGTATTGGAAAGAGTGTTATTTCCACGTAACCAAGTGGGTGAAAGTTTAATTCCGCATTTTTGGAAGTTTGCTGACCAGTTGGGTGTGTCGGATAAAATAGTGCAAGAAGGCTTTGTCGCCAAATCGGGTGCTATCACGGCCTGGGATGGCAGAATGCATCAAACCGACTTTTCTAAATATGGTTATACACGCCCTGGATTACAGATAGAACGCGATATTTTTGATGAGCTATTATTGAATCACTCCAGCGAACAAGGCGCGCAAATCTTTAATCAAGTGGCTGTAAAAAAAGTTGATTTTTCAGTCGCTGAACCGGTAGTGAGTTATATCGACACACGAGCCGATGCGAATCAAGAAGGCAGCATTCGTTGTAAAATTGTAATTGATGCCAGTGGACATAGTTCGGTTTTAGCGAATCAATTTGGCACGCGGCAAACCATTAGTTCGGATTTGAATTATTTATCACTTTGGGGATACTTTAAAAATTCACGTTATGTGGGCTGTGATGCAAAAAGTCATCACCACTCGGAAGTACATAATATTCGTCCGGTTACGTTTATTACATCGCATAAAGATGGCTGGCTTTGGCATATTATTTTGCGTGAGAAAACCAGCGTAGGCTTAATTATTAAACCTGAGCGTTTAGCGGGTATGAATAAAGCCGAGCGTGAGGTTTATTATAAGAAAACCTGCTCGCAAGTGCCCTATGTTCAAAGCTTATTAAAAGACGCTACGTTTATCGAAGGCTCTTTAAATTACCGCCCTGATTATTCCTATTATGCGACGCAAACCTGTGCAGAGAATTATTATTGCATTGGCGATGCGGCGGGGTTTGTTGATCCTATTTTTTCACATGGCGTACAAAATGCTTTTTATAATGCAGCGGTCACTAGCTTAGCGGTGATTGAATCGCTAAAAAACAAACAAAAGAGTGCGCGTTATGCCGCTTTATGTGAAAGCCGTATGCAGCAATTTTATGGTTTTTCGCGTGCTTTATCGTTAGGCGATTTTGGCTGTAATGGGGTTAATCGTGATTTAGTGAAATCATTAATGAAATCGTTGCCGCCGTTAGAGTTAGAGTTAATTTTAGTCGCATCAGAAATGACAAACCGCTCCGAAAACTTTAAAAAAATAGCCAAAGAAGCGGGGGTATGGGATCGATTTTCTGCGCAAATTAATGATAAGAGCTTAGGGTTTATCGATGACTTACAGTTGTAGTTACTGATCTATAACCTAGGTTTATACGCGTACTTAAGGCCATCCCTTATAGGCGACACGAATTATGATGGTTTTCTTTAAACTTATTGAATTATCAATAGGATAGAGATTTATTCTGTAACTTCTCATTATTCGCCGGCACAGAATAATACAAAACACGTCATTCCTGCATGCTTCTAGCAGGAATCTATATTTGCAACAATAGATCCCCGATAAAAGACCTCGGGGATGACGACCCTACTATAATGAGAAGTTACCTAATTCTGTATTTCAATTTTCTACTTAAATTAAACTATGTCTAACAATAATATTCCTAAGCAATGTACTGTACTTGTTATCGGCGGAGGCCCAGCAGGAAGTAGTGTTGCGACGCATTTAGCCAAAAATGGTATTGATGTCGTGGTACTAGAAAGAGTGATATTTCCGCGTAACCAAGTAGGAGAAAGTTTAATTCCTCATTTTTGGAAATTTACTGATCAACTCGGCGTTTCAGAGAAAATAGTAGAGCAAGGGTTTATAAAAAAAGCAGGCGGAATTACGGTATGGGATGAAAAAATTCATCAAATATTATTTTCTGAGTTTGGTTATACACGCTCTGGTTTGCATGTAGAAAGAGATGTATTTGATAATATTTTACTTGAGCACTCGGAAGAAACGGGTGCCGATATTTTTACCTCGGTGACAGTCAAGGATATTGATTTTTCTCATGATAAGCCACGCGTCACCTATCTAGATAAGCGAGGCGATACAAACAGTGAAGGAAAAATTGAGTGTCAATTTGTTGTTGATGCGAGTGGGCATAGTTCTTTACTCGCGCATCAACTCAATACGCGTCAAATTATCAGTTCAGAATTAAACTTTTTATCCTTATGGGGTTATTTTGATAACTCTCGCTATGTAGGGGTTGATAGGCAGAGCCATGAGTGCTCTGAAATTAATAATATTGCCCCTGTTACCTTAGTGATGTCTTATGAGGATGGTTGGCTTTGGCATATTGTTTTACGCGGTAAAACGAGCGTAGGGCTTATTGTGCATACGGATACCTTGAAAGGTATGGGTAAGGTGCAACGAGAGGCGTATTTTAAGAACACTTGTGCTCGACTGCCACATTTAAAAGATTTGTTAAAGGGCGCTCAATTTATAGAGAATTCATTGCAGTTTCGCCCTGATTATTCTTATTATGTTAACCAAACCTGCCGAGAGAATTATTATTGCATCGGTGATGCAGCAGGTTTTGTTGATCCTGTTTTTTCACATGGAATTCAGAATGCTTTTTATAATGCTTCGGTAGCCAGTATTGCCATTTTAGGTGCATTAAAGAATAAGCAAAAGAGTGCGAGATATGCCGCTTTATGTGAAAACCGCATGCAGCAGTTTTATGGTTTTTCTAGGGCCTTATCACTCGGTGACTTTGGTGTTAATGGCGTTAACCGAGAGTTAGTTAAATCATTAATGAAATCATTACCTTTTTTAGAGCTGGAATTAATGCTGGTTGCTTCAGAAATGACCAATCGCTCTGAAAACTTTAAACAGTTAGCGCGTGAAGCAGGTGTTTGGGATAGTTTTACAGAGCAACATATCGGAAAAGAAATGCGGCTTATTAGTGAACTTAACTTATAGGCTATTGCTTAGGCCTATAAGCTTTTAATTGAGGTATCCAGCGAGGGACATTGTTTTTATAGTTTAGCCACTCAGAGCCGAATAAATCTTCTGCCCAAGGTTCTTCATGGGTTTTTACTCTAAAATAAAACCCTGTAAACAATAAGCAAGCGAAGGCAGTGATAATAGGTGAGCCAGAGGTAATTATCCAACCGAGCAAAATAAAGAAAATCCCAACGTACATCGGGTTTCTAACATAGCGGTATAAACCAACGGTGACTAAGTGTTTTGGTGGGTCCCATGGTGCGAGTGTCCCTTTTCCTTGGCTATAAAAATCACGTACACACCATAGTAAAATAACCAGTCCAATCGCGAGGCTGATAAGCCCCCATAAACTGCCTGAGATACGATAAGGATCATAGCTAAATAATAGAAAAGGAATAAGCCCCGTGACAATAACGGGAACCATTAAAAAAGCGAATAAAGCACGTATAAATAGCATAAAGGTTATTAAGTTGTTTTAAGTGAATTGTTTCTTTGTTTATAGCCTGAGCCTGTACCTATTAGGGCTGCAATGATGTTTTTCTGTATTTCAGATGAGCCAGAAAATAAGCGACTTGCCATCGCATCTTGAATTAAGGTGCTCATTTTGTTTTCTTCAATTAAGCCGCTAGAACCTAATATATGAGCAGCATCAAGGCTGGATTGCAAAAAGGCCTCGCTGGCTAATAATTTAGTTTGTGCGCTCGCTAGGCTAATGCGCTTTCCGGTATCTTTTAGTCGTGCACACTCATTCACCCACAATAAACAGCTATCAACTCTACATTTCATATCAGCGATTTTATGACTGATTGCTTGATTTTTTCCTAAGTGTTCACCATTCACTAAGCGTGTACGGCTATAGCTAATGACTTGTTCTAATTGCCATTGCATAATGCCAATAATACCTGCGAAAATAAAAGCACGCTCCAGTTCTAAGGCATTTTGGATCATCATATTACCTGCCCCCGTTTTACCGAGTTGACGATTAAGCGGTATATGGCAGTCCGTTAAAATAATATCGCCCATAGTCGCGGTGGTACAGCCAGTTACATTGGGTGCATCGCTAAAATTTGCACCAATATCGTCTTTTTTGACTAAAAACCCACAGAGCTTATCATCAAGTTTTGCGTAAATGAGCAAGACATCAGCAATGGGAGTGTTGGTAATAAAGCGTTTATGTCCGTTTAATATAAAACCGGTATCAGTCGCAATAGCTTGCGTGTTTAGCAGGGCAATATCCGAGCCTGCTTGCGGTTCTGTAATTGCATGTCCCGCAATAAGCTGGCCTGATAATAAGCTAGGTAGCCAGCTTTCTTTTTGTGCGTCTGTGCCATATAAAATTAAAGGGAAAATAGAGCCCCAGATATGCGCGTTTAAAGACAAGATTAAACCGGTATCTTGGCACTGCTTGCCTAGTTCTAAATGTGCAGTGACTAATTCTTGAAAGCCATTACCTTGACCACCTAATTCATGACTCACCGCATGTTTCAATAAATCGTGTTGTGCGCAGAATTTTAGGCGTTGTTTTGAGTTTTCTATATCACCTATAGAAGGAAGGTCGGTATATGTCATCATGATTTGAAAAGTTTTTCTATGGCGAGGTAATCTGTTTTTCCATTCGATAAAACAGGCAAGGATTCAACCACGATAAATTTGCAGGGTTGCATATAAGGCGGCAATAATTGACGTAATGGTTTGATGCTAGGGCCTAACTCTGCGTTATTCTTGAGTACCACAACGGCAGCAGGGCGTTGTCCGCTAGTGCTATCTTTAATGCCAACCACTGCGCTGTGTTCAATGTGTTCCAGTTGGTTGATGGTGTGTTCAATTTCGGCGGGTTCAACACGGTATCCGGAGCATTTAAGCATACGATCTAAGCGGCCATAATATTCATATTCGCCCAAGGAATTAATGGCAGCTTTATCCCCCGTAGCATAATGAGTTTGTGTCAGCGATTCTAATTTCCCCTGTTGCCAATAGCCAGAAAAATTATTCAAGCTTTGAACTAATAACTCACCAGTATTCTCATCAAGTTTTAATGTGGAGCTGCACGCAGGAACCCCAATAGGAATATTTTGTTCTAATGATAAACGGTTTTTATCAACTTTCCAGAAACAGCATACGTTGGTTTCGGTAGGGCCGTAGAGATTATAAAAAGTCGTATTAGGCAGTAAATTAACTAATTTAATGAGCGGTTTTGAAGGAAAGACCTCACCTGCAAATAAAATACATTTTAAGTGATCAAGTTGGGTTGATTCCAGTGCACCTTTTAAAGTGATAAAACTTAATAAGGAAGGAACGGTGTACCAAAAGTTAATTTTATTTTCACTTAACCAGGCTGTTAGTCGACTGGGTGCGAAGGTTAATTTAGCGGGTATAAAATAAACACTTGCGCCTGCGGAAAGACTGCTAAATAAATCAAAGATTGATAAATCAAAATGGAAAGGCGCTAGGCTGGCTATGCGATCAGCTGCATGCAGCTTAAACGTATCTTTTGCCCAACTAGAAAAATTATGTAGCGCTTGATGGCTAAGTGCAACGCCTTTTGGGTTCCCTGTGGAGCCAGAGGTGTAAAGAATTGCAGCGAGATCATTAGGTGATGTATTAACAGCGGTATAGCTAGGTTGCTTGTGCTCAAGAAGCTGATTTAAGTCTAGCCATTTTTCATTTCTCTCTAACCAAGCAGGTGCTGCTCCCAGTCCAATCACGTATTGTGGTTGCGCATCTTGGATAATGAAATTTAAACGCGGTGCTGGGTTTTTTATATCTAAGGGTAAATATATTCCACCGGCACTTAATATGGCATAAATACAAATTGCTGAATCGATACCTCTATCGAGTGCAACCACGATACAGCGTTGCGCGGTGGTTTGTTGTTGTAAAAACCCCGCAACCGTTTCTACTTGTTTTTTAAAATCTGAGTAAGTAATGCTGCGCTGTTCTTCAGCAAAAGCGATTTGTTGAGGTGTCTGAGTGCATTGCGTAAAAAAAGGGGCGACAATATTCATAGTTTACGGGTAATTATTGTAACTTCTCATTATTGTAGGGGAAAACGTCATCCCCGAAGTCTTTTATCGGGGATCTATTGTTGAAAATATAGATTCCTGCTAGAAGCATGCAGGAATGACGTGTTTTGTATTATTCTGTGCCGGCGGATAATGAGAAGTTACTAATTATTCCATTAATAATTCTTCTAGCATTATTTCATGTAATTGATCTATCCACTGTGCATGAAATAAAGGCTCAATAAAGTTGTAACTAAAGGTCAATCGGTTATTAAATTGACAGCTTAAAAAAGCTAAAGCAGGTGGGCTTGTTATTTGGCATAAATGAAAAATGCTATTGATTTTACTGTCGAAAAAAACCATTTCAGAAATGTCAGTTTTCCCAATGTCTGAGAACCAAAAAGAGCTTCGTTCAGTTCCAGATGCATATGATTTACGCAGTTCTTTACCGTGCTTTTCTAAAGATAACCAACTAGCAGCCCACATGACGGGAAGGAATGCATAGTCCAGCTTTTTGCGAATGACCTGCATATTTTCATTTTTTAAATGTTGAAACAAAGCGCTTCTATCATTTAATAACGCTTTAGGTACTTGTGCAAATAGCGCACCGACATGGTTAGCTAATACAGGGCTAAGGGCTTTGTTTTTACGCAGACTAAAAGCATAAGGTGCGCAGTAAGCTTCGCCTTTTTGCGTGGGATCCATACGATGTAATGCACGCATAAAGCAACCAATATAATATAAACTTGTGCCTGTCATACCCACATGTTTACGCACGTTTGAGTTAATGCGTGTTGTTTGCTCGTTAGTCAGTGTGACGTTTGTGAAATTAAGTTGTTTAGGCGTTTTTGTTGTATCTGCATGGATGATACTAGGTAATTGGTCTAGCTTAGTTATATAACGTTTTGCTTTAAAAAATAGGGCAATTTTTTGCCACCATTTATATTTTTCCAACTGCAAATTAACCAGTGAATCAAGCTCAGGGAAATTAAATTTTAGGCGTTGATCTGCTTCATTTGTACAGAGAAATTTTAAAATTAAATCAATCCCTCGAGCATCACAAAAAGGGTGTACCCAACGTAATAAAAAGGTATGTTTATTAGCGCTACTTATTAAGTGAAAGCTAATAGGGGAAATGTCTTCCCGTGCTTGTTTTTGGTTAATTAAATCGAGAACGGTGTTTTTATGAAAGTCAGCTGATTTATCACCACTTTCTCTGTGTTGAGAAAAAAGAGGCGTATTTTGTTCCCGCTGACACCAAAAAAAGCGTTTTCCTTGTTGCTGTAGACTTGCATAGGCGACAGGAAAGCGTTCACCAAATTCAATAATACGCGCTTGTAAGGTTTCTATATCCGGCTCTTTATCAAGCTCTAAAGCAAAGCCACATAGGCTTCCGGGCATGTTTTCACGACGAATTTCATCGTCCATTGCTAAGGTGAAATAATCGGAAGGGTTGAGTGCTTGTAATATTGTTGAATCTAACTTTTTCATGATTTATGCTGTAAAACCCAAGCTTCTAGCGCATTAAATGTATTAACATTATCAGGATCGATTTCAGAATCAGGTAGTGTCACCCCAAACTGTTCTTCAATAAACATAATTAAACGCATAATGCCCATACTATCAAGCCCCGCCTCTAATAAATCATCGTCATCAGAAAATTTTTCAGGTTCAGCGACAAAGATAAGTTCATCAAAGATAAAGTCACGGATTTTTTGTTTCATAAGTACTTTTTGGGTCTGTGAGAGTAATGGAATAGTGTGCAATAAATGATTGTAGGGTTCCAGTATTTTTAGAAGGCTAGATGCAAATATATCTAGTCGTGTTCTAAAAAATCAGCTTTTATTCTATACCAGTATTGACGTGCGTTAAAGGCTGATCTGATGTTTAATTAGGATATAGCTTTAAACCTTGGATTTTGATCGATTTCATAAAGATTGCCTCAATCTATAAATGATTTGCATCCTTTACAGGTTTTTTATAAGCTACCCGTTCCAATATCGGTATATTAATGATTAAGTGTATCTCTATTATTGATATTTATTATCGGAATATACTTAATTATAATTTAGGTTTTATTAAGTTTTATGGACAAAATAATGAAAAAAAATAGTATATTAATTTTAGGGTTAGTATTTTTATCTGGGTGTGCGGCTTCAGGCCCTCAATCATTAAAAACAGATGATGCACGACAGTGTGCGCAAAATTTTACCTACAATGGTAGTTTTTTAGCAGGTCGAACCTATAATTCTCACGCCTATATAAAAGGAGTTTCTAAAAATACTGCAATGCAGCGGGCGGCTCGATATACGATTAATAAAGGATTTTCAATTAATAATACAGATAAAGATTTAGGTATTATCAGTGCATCTCAAACAGTTAGTTTTGGAAAGGGTAAAACAGCGCCTTTAAATATTGGCATAGAAAGCAAGAAGAATGGTGTTGATGTTTCCATGACCTATTCGACTTCTGGTGGAGTAACTTCACCACTAGGGGCGATCACTGATCATTTTTGCGCCACAATAGAAGCCGTTGCGAAAAAATAGCTATTTAAGTAGAGAGTGATGTAGTTATACAAGAATTTTATCTAATTTGCTTACTCTTATCGTTTAAAATTGTGTAAAGTATAATACTCAATTTTTTATAATTTTAAGAGAACTACAGATGAAAAAATATTTATTAAGCCTTGCTATATTGATGTCTTTTTCTTACCAGGCACAAGCGACAGATTGCAAAATTACATACAATTTAAAGGGGTGGTCTGCTTTTTTTAAAACAGTAAAGGGTGCCGGTACTGTTAGTTGCTCGAATGGTCAGAGTGCTAACGTAAATTTAAGTATGAAAGGTGGCGGATTTACATTTGGCTCATTCAATATTAAAGAGGGAGCGGGACGTTTTTCTGGCGTTAAAAACATAAGTGATATTTATGGTGGGTATTTTGCAATGGATGGCCATGCGGGCGCAGGGAAGGAAGTAGAGGGTCGAACCTTACCATTTAAAGCGGTAAAGTTAAGTATGAAAGGTAAAGGACGAGGGGTTAATTTAGGTTTTTCTATGGGCTCATTTAGAATTAGTAAGTAGTATCAATGTAAAAGTATAGATCTTAGATATTTTTAATAAGCTCTGTACTTTGAGTACTAAATCCTCGACTACATAAAGATTTCAGCATAAATGAATAAAGCAAGTATTGATACGATTGTTATCGGAAGTGGCATAGGTGGATTGACAGCGGCAGGGCTACTTGCAAAATCTGGGCGCAGAGTTTTAGTGTTAGAAAGGCATGATCGTGCAGGTGGTTATGCACATGGTTTTAAACGCAAAAAATATCATTTTGATGCAGGCGTACATTTAACCAGTGGTTGTTCTAATCAGGGTTATGCTGGTGGTCAATTGATTGCTAAAACCTTGCAAGCTCTTGATGTCTATGAACAAGTTGAATTTATTGAGGTTTCTCCCTTTGCGCACGTTTCCCTTCCTGAGCTAACGATTAGCTTACCGCTCTCGATAGAGCAATTTATTAAACACGTTAGCAGTGAGTTTCCTGAGCAAGAAACGGGTTTGCGTGATTTTCTTGAATTGAGTCTTCAGCTTACTGAGCAAGTTGCCAAGGCGGATGAAGTAATGGCCGTGATGGGTATAGAAAACGCATCCATTGAACTGGATTTACTTTTTAAATATAGGCGTCTGACTTTAGCTGAAGTTTGGGATGATTATATTACTGATCCGCAATTAAAAAGTGTGCTGGCCGCACTTTGGCCTTATTTAGGTTTACCGCCTGAAAAAGTATCATTTGTGTATTGGGTGAGTATGTTTATCGGTTATTTAGTGGATGGCGCTTATTATTGTAAAGGCGGTTTTCAGGCCTTAGCTGATGCATTAGTACTCGGTTTAAAAAAATCAGCAGGTGAGATTCGTTTTAAAAGTCAGGTGACAAAAATTCAAGTGCTTGATAATCAGGTTCAAGGTGTTTATTTAGCCTCTGGCGAGTTTATTGCGGCACAAACGGTTGTTTCTAACGCAGATATACGATTAACGATTCATGAATTAGTCGGAGCTCAGTATTTTCCTAAGCGCTATATTTCCCGCTTAGCGCGAATGCAAGCATCATCCTCAATCTTTGTTGTCTACATTGCAACTGATCTAGATATTACACACGCGGGCGTACAGCATGAGGCTTTTTATTATAATGATGGCGATCACCTGAAAAATTATAATAACTCTGTCGGTGGTAATTTATCTTGGTTAAGTATTACAGCACCGACGCTTGTTGATGACACTTTAGCGCCAGAGGGAGAGCATTTATTAATGTTAACTACCCTAGCTAATTTTTCACAGGTGGATGACTGGAAAAAGGAAAAGCCTGCATTTGTGGAAAAGATGATTGATTTTGCTGACTCTAAAATTTCTGGTTTGAAAGAGCATTTAGTTTTTGTTGAAGCCGGTTCCCCCGCAACCATGGAACGCTACACTTTAAACCATCAAGGCGCGGCTTATGGCTGGGATGTAACGCCTGAACAGACAGGTGCAATGCGCTTAGCTAATAAATCACCAGTTCAAGGTTTGTATTATGCCGGGCATTGGACGGCACCGGGTGGTGGTGTCTATGGTGTGACTTATTCAGGGGTGCAAACAGCACAGAGTATTTTGGGTTTAAAAAAACGCGATGATTTATGGGCGGCATGTTCTTAATCATTTTTATAATTATGTGGCAAGAGTCGTAAGGACGGATTAAATGGATAATGAGTATGATGTGCTTATCATGGGCGGCGGGCTTTCAGGGCTTACCTTAGCCATACAGTTAAAAAGGCAGTTAAGTCAGTTACGCATACTCATTGTTGAAAAAATGATACACCCTGTGCCTGAAGCAGCTCATAAAGTGGGGGAATCGTCAGTTGAAATTGCGAGTCATTATTTTGAGCATGTCTTGGGTTTAAAAACACAGCTAGATAATGAGTTACCAAAATTGGGTTTACGCTTTTTTTATAGTGATAAGGATAATCAAGCGATAGAAAAACGCATTGAATTAGGTCCTCATCACTTTCCAGCCGCAAAAAGCTATCAAATTGATCGCGGACGATTTGAAAATTCGTTAGCTGAATTGTGTGTCGATTTGGGCGTAGAGTTTTTAGATAATGCTAAAGTTAAAAGCATGACCTTGGTTAAGCTAGAAAATCAGATCAGCATTGAAAAAAATGGACACATACAAGAAGTTAAAGGCACTTGGCTAGTTGATGCTAGTGGGCGCATGAGCCTATTAAAACGACAGTTAAAATTAGCAAAGCCGGCGTATCATGATGTTAATTCGTCATGGTTTCGTATTAATCATGAAATCAGTATTGATGATTGGTCAGATAATACTGAATGGCAGAATCGCGTTAAAGCACCGCGTAGGCTGAGTACTAATCACTTAATGGGACATGGTTATTGGGTTTGGTTAATTCCATTAGCATCAGGTGCAACCAGTATTGGTATTGTTGCTGATGCTAAAATTCATTCGTATAAAGAAATTAATACTTTTGAACATGCGCAGGAATGGTTGAAAAAGCATGAACCACAGTGTGCGGCTATCATCGAACAGCATATTGAAAATTTTCAGGATTTTTTAACCTTAAAACATTATTCACATAATTGTAAGCAAATGTATTCGTCCGATGGCTGGGCGATCACAGGCGATGCGGGGGTGTTTTTAGATCCTTTTTATTCGCCAGGTAGTGATTTTATCGCTTTAAATAATAGTTTTATTACGGATCTCATCGTTAAGCAGCAAACGGGAGAGCAGATAGTAGAGCGAACACAGCAGCATGAAAAATTATTTCGCACATTGTTTTTAGCTTTTTCGCCTGTTTATGAGGATCAATATCCTATTATGGGCAATGCGAAAGTAATGAGCCTAAAAATAATTTGGGATTACACTTTGTACTGGAGTGGTGTTGCCTTATTATTTTTTAGAAACAAATTTTGTGATGTCGAATTTATGCAAACAGCTTCGGCTAGTTTGCAAAAGATTTACCATATCAATTTACAAATGCAGCAATTTCTTCGGCACTGGGCAGAAGTTGATGTATCAAGTACGGCAAAAACTGATATTTTTATCAATTACAGTGAAATTATTTATTTGCAGCAACTCAATAAAGATTTATTAGATGAGTTGACTAATGAAGCGCTAGAAAAAAAATTAGCATCAAATTTAGTGTTGATTAAAAAAGTCGCAAATGAAATTTACACAGAAGCGTGTACTGACTTTGTAGAGTTAGAAAATTATGCTCCCGAGATTAAATCATCGGAAGCAGTGTATTTAAATGATGTTTTTAAATTAATACGTTAAATGACTGTGGGCGTAAGTTTCAGCTTACGCCCGGGCTTTTTAGTAGAACTATTTCCCAAAAATCCATTTAATATGTGCAAGCATATCGTCTAAAGAATTCTCTTTAATCGTTTTGATTAATTCATCGACTTTAAAAGCATGGTGTCTTTCATAAACTACACCATGTTGTGGTGCATCAGCTAAGCCTGTTTCACGAGCGTGATCAACAAAGCCGTCGTTTTTCCAGAAAAATGCGCCCGGCATTGTAGTTGGAATCACTAAAACAAAGAATAAAGATCGGCTAAAAGAAGAGGCGATGATTAATGAGCTTGCTAAAATAATCGCCGTAATCAAACCAATAATTCCCGATAAGCCAGTAAAGCTAATGCTTACAGCTAACACTAAGCTTAGCACTAAAAGTGCGTTGCGAAGTTGGTAAGATTTTCCATACTGTGTCGTTTGGCGGTAGTGTGATGCAGTGCCTTCATTATTGATAGTTTTCATATCGCGCGCATGAATTGCATGACCGAGTGCTTCGATGGCCAACCCAGTAGACATGATGATGGCTAGTGTTGGAATGAGTTCACTCAAAAGAGAAAAAGGTAATAAAACTAAGCATACAGTCGCAATAATCAGGGCACCTAAACTAAGTGTAGAGCCTATAAAGGCCGTTCCCGTTTGTAAATGATCCCAAAAAGGACGGGCGGGAATACGGTATAGCTTATACATGAAATATAAGCCAATGGGGCCACTAATAATCGCTAAATATGCAAATGCATCAGCGATAATGCTCATAAATGAGTTATCAAATACGGCAAAAAAAGCATAAGCTAATAGACCAGTATAGAACATCGAGACCCCCGCAATTTCACGGCTAACTGGGGAAAGTCGTAAGTTGTTAAAGCCACGATAAAAACGATGCGGTTTTCCTAAATGCATATTTAACTTAAATAAACCTATGGTACTGAGCGTAAAAATGACCGCCACTAAGCTCATATGAATGGTATAACTCTGCAGTAAATTAAAGCCTTCTAGCCCAAGTCTTTCACCTAAAATTAGCATGACAAAAGCGCCTACGGTTGCTTGAGTAAATAAGGTGAAAATAACATGGGCACTTTCATGGCTGGTTAGCAATGAACGGAAATTCCAATGTTTTTTATGGCCTAATTTTTCATCAACGGTTGCTTTATATTTGCCTTCAGATTCATCTTTAACATATTTTAACGGCATAGAATCAGTACGCGTCATTTCCAGATGTGTCTGCTTTTTTTGTTGGAAACGAATATTAGGGTGTGTAATGTCCGTGGTTGGAAAACCAGGGATTTCAGTAATGGCTTGATCACGATTTTCTGGTACATTCTCAATGACACCAAAATCAAGCGCGTTACCTAAACAGGCGCTGACACAAGATGGTTTTAAACCGACTTCTAAGCGATCAACACACATATTACATTTGCTGACTTCGCCTTTTACAGGGTCTAATTGCGGTGCGTTATAAGGGCATACCCAAGTGCAGTAGCCGCAGCCGAAACAAATATCAGGGTCTTGTAGTACAGCACCATATTCTGTGAATTTAGTGTAGGCGCGTGTAGGGCAGCCTTTTAAACAGACAGGGTCATCGCAATGATTACAGGCCATAGAGATATTAAGGCGTTGATAATCAGGGTAACTACCTCCTTCTACAAAACCGACAGAGCGAAAAGCAATATGCGCAGGATTATCATTTTTTTCGCTGCAAGCCGATTCACAGGCATGGCAGCCAATACAGTTATCTGCATTTAAAAAGAAGCCGTGTTGTTTGTTACGGTTAGGATTGTCACCAATGCCGTCATCACCATTAATATTAAGGCTTTGGTTACGGCGTTCATCGCCTTCTTCTGTTAGTTCAATATTCTGGCCGTAGCGATTTTTATCTTGAGTTTCTTTATCCCAAAGATAGGCGTATTCAGGTTCGTCACTTCTTACTTTAATCATAATATTTGTATTGCAATTGGGTTGGGAGAGAGAACTTAAGGAAAGGCTTTAAGCTCTCTGCAAACTATCTTATTTTGAATATTTCTTAAAAGTTACGTGAGGCCTTGTTAATTTTTGCCCCTTCTTCTTGATTTATAGGTTCAATACGCACTGCCGATTGCTTAAAAGCAGGTTGACGTGAATGCGGGTCTAATAAGCCTAAAGTTAAGCGATTAACGCAATCAAAAAAATGAAAGGGTATAAATACCATATCTCTGGGGACGCGTTGGGTTAGCATGACCATGACGACAGCATCGCTACGACGAGAAACAACTCTGACATAGGATTGATGCGTGACACCCATTTCTGCAGCGATATCAGGGTTCATCTCCATAAATGGGGTTGGACTAAATTTATTATTGTTACCGATTTTTCCTGTGCGAGTACGGGTATGAAAATGCTCAACTAAACGTCCTGAATTTAACCAAAAAGGGTATTGTTCATCAGGAACTTCATTGTTATTTACAAAAGGTAAAGGAATGAGTTTCGCTTTATTACCTGGGTGACAAAATGTTGCATTTTCAGTGTATAAGCGTTTTCCGCCTTGCGGAGGTTGTTCGCCATTGTTCGCTTGTTCTTCTGTGTAGGGCCACTGAATACCGCGATTTTTCTCAATTAAATCATGAGTCATGCCAGATATATCAACTAAACGTCCTTTGGATAAGTGACGCATCTCATTAAATACCTCTGCTGGCGCATAAGGAAAGGTCATTTTTTTTGATTGATCAAAATGCTTAGCGACTTCATTGAATATTTGTAAATCAGTTTTAGTATTCGCATAGGGTTCTTTTACTTTGCGCACGATATTGACGCGCCGTTCAGTATTGGTAAAACAACCTTCTTTTTCTGCCCAAATAGCGGCGGGCAGAAAAATATGAGCATACTCAGTGGTTTCAACATCTTCATAAGAATCCTGAACAATGAGGCACTCTAGTTTTTCTAATGTTTTGCGAATACGTGCAGTATTAGGCATGGATGTCATTGGATTGGTACCAATTAACCATAAGCCTTTAATCGCGCCCGTTTCAATCGCTGGAAAAATATCAGTTTGAGCCAATCCGCGTTGTTTAGGGAAAAATTCAGGGTCAACATTCCAATATTTACCAATTTCTTCTCTATGTTCTGGGTTTTCTAATTGACGATAACCAGGTAAACCAGAACAAGAAGACCATTCGCGTGTTCCCATGGCGTTACATTGGCCAGTAATAGATAGGCTTGTACCGCCTTTTTTACCAATATTTCCAGTTAATAAGCTTAAGTTATTTAAACCGACTACGCCATCAGATCCATGAGTGCTCTGATTAATCCCCATAGTCCATATGTTCATTGCTGCACCAGCATTAGCATAAAGTCTTGCTACGTGGCGGATGGTGTCTTCATCTATACCGCATATTTTAGAAGCCGTAAATGGGTCATATTTTTCAACTTCTTTTTTTAATTCCTCAAAACCCGTGGTATTGGCTTTAATATAGTTTTGATCCTCTAAGCCTTCGGCTAATATTACGTGCATCAAACTATTTTGTAATACCACATCCGTTCCCGGAGTAATAGTAAGGTGCATATCAGCATTTTGTGCGAGCATAGTGACACGAGGGTCAATGACGATAAGTGGAAAATTACGCTTTTCCTGTGCTTCTTTCATGCGCCAATAAATAATGGGGTGTTGTTCAGGAAGGTTAGAGCCCCAAGCAATTAAGCAATCAGTGTGCTCAAAATCCTCATAACAACCGGGAGGGCCGTCTGAACCAAATGAGCGTTTATAACCAGAGACAGCAGAAGCCATGCATAATGTGGTATTACCATCATAATTATTGGTACCAATAACACCACGAGCAAGCTTACCTAAAGTATAAAAACCTTCGGTTAATATTTGTCCTGTGGATACAATGGCAAAAGCGTCACGTCCGTATTTTTCTTGGATGCGCTTTATTTCGGAGGCCATTTTTGATGTTGCATTATCCCATCCGGACTCATCCCAAGGGTTATGAATATCGTCTCTTATTAAGGGTGTTGTACCGCGTCCGGCAGATTCAAAGAGTTCGTGTTCAAAAATTCCTTTTAAGCAAAGTTTACCTTGGTTGACATCTGCTCCACCAACACCGCGAGAGGAAACTGGAGTGCCTTCTTTATTTGTACCAATTTCAATTGAACACCCCGTAGAGCAATAACCGCAGGTGGAATAAGTCCACTTTTCAATTTTTTTATCTGCAATAGTAATAGGATTTTTTTTGTTACGGCCGAATAGCATAGTTTTTTATAGTCAGAGTGTACTTAAAAAAAACGTTTATTCACATTGTGAATAAACGCTGAGTCTTGCTTTTGCATAAAAACAATATTGAAGTAACGCAGAACGTTATTTAATTTTAAGCACTAATGATGCCATAACATAAGTGTTTGATTAAGTACTCATGAAATGGCGTGAGTATATGGAAAACTGAGTCGTTGACCCTTTGTGGTGCGGAGTTGGCAGGGTGAAGAAGGAATTTATTCTATTTTGGTGCAATATTGAAAGAGTAGTTTTATATAAGGTTAATGATAAAATAGTGAATCTTTTCTTTTTATAGTTCATTGATTGTTATGTTAATAGATTCACACTGCCATTTAGATAAATTGGATTTAGGTCCTTACGACAATAATTTTGCGAATTTTATGCAAGCCGCGACAGAGCAAAATATCGAGCAGATGTTATGCATCAGTATTGATTTAGAAGCTTATCCGGCGATGTGTGATTTAGTAGAACCGTATGAGAATATTTCTTTATCAGTGGGGGTACATCCGAATGTGGATGAAGGGCAGGACCCATCAGCGGATGAACTTATTGCCTTAGCGGATAACCCGCGTGTTATTGCCATAGGTGAAACAGGCTTAGATTATTTTCGCAGTGAAGGAGATTTAGCGTGGCAACATGAACGCTTTGCTAACCATATACAAGCCGCTAAAAAAACGCAAAAACCGCTGATTATTCATACCCGAGAAGCAAAAGAAGATACTATAAGAATCTTGCAAGAGCAGGGTGCAGAAGAAGTGGGGGGTGTGATTCATTGTTTTACTGAAGACTGGGAATTTGCACAAAAAGCGATGGACTTAAATTTTTATATCTCGTTTTCGGGGATAGTCACTTTCAAAAATGCACAGTCAGTCCATGATGTTGCCAAGAAAGTGCCTAGCGATCGTTACCTAATAGAAACCGATTCGCCTTATTTAGCGCCGGTACCACATCGCGGAAGGCCTAACTATCCGATGTACGTACAGCAAGTGGCACAATATGTCGCTGATTTGCGTGGTGTGTCTGTTGATGTGGTAGAAAAGCAAGCGAATGAGAATTTTAAGCGCTTATTTAAAGTCACTTGAGCTGAGTGAATTAATTTTGGCATAAAAAAGGGGGATAACATGCTTTGTTATCCCCCTTTTTTGTCTTTATAAAATGTGCTTACATATTATCTAAAATCGCTTTTTTAACCGCGTCTAATGATGCGTCAATAGAGACTGGGTGTGAATCAGTGCACTGTTGAATAGCCGTATCAGGGTCTTTTAATCCGTTGCCGGTTAAAGTACAAACGATAGTGCTACCTTCTGGAATTTTTCCTGTCGCAATGTCGCTTATAGCGCCTGCTAGTGAAGTTGCAGAAGCGGGCTCACAAAAGATACCTTCATATGCAGACAGCATTTTTTGTGCTGCTAGAATTTTATCATCAGAAAAGCTATCAAACCAACCGCCTGACTCTTTGTGAACATTCCATGCTAAATCCCATGATTGTGGGTGCCCAATGCGAATAGCAGTCGCCACTGTTTCAGGATTATCAATCATTTTTCCAGCAGTGAAAGGCGCTGCGCCAGCTGCTTGGTAACCACACATAACAGGGCGGTTATTACTCACGGCTGGAATACCATTGGTTTCCGTCGCGTATTCGCTATAGCCTTTCCAGTAAGCCGTGATGTTCCCTGCATTACCAACAGGTAAACAGTGGTAGTCGGGTGCTCTGCCTAATTCATCAACAATTTCGAAAGCCGCTGTTTTTTGGCCTTCAATTCTAAATGGGTTGATTGAGTTAACGATAGTAACAGGCGCATGATCAGCAACTTGTTTAACTAAGCTCATACCTTCATCGAAATTACCTTTAATTTGGATGATTTCAGCGCCGTACATTAATGTTTGTGCGAGTTTTCCTTGTGCAATTTTGCCTTCAGGAATTAATACAAAGGCTCTGATTCCTGCGCGTACTGCGTAAGCAGCTGCGGCAGCAGAGGTATTACCCGTAGATGCACAAATAATCGCTTGGCTACCGTCTTCAACGGCTTTTGTAACTGCCATGCTCATACCGCGATCTTTAAATGATCCTGTCGGGTTTAAGCCTTCATATTTGACATAGATTTTGACATCTTTACCGATCAGTCTTGGAATGTTTAGTAACTCAATCAGTGGAGTATTACCTTCGCCTAAGCTGATAATGCGAGTGGAATCACTGACAGGTAGACGATCCCTGTAGTTTTCAATTAAACCGGTGTAGCGTTTGTTGGTAGCCATAATATTTAACCTAATGTTTCAAGACGGATACGTGTTACTTGTCCAGTAACTGATGAGAGTTTTTCGATAGCAGAAATGGCAGTATTCATTTCTTTTTCTATCGTACGTTGGGTTAGCATAATCACAGGAAGATTTGTTTCCCCATGATGCGGTTCTTTTTGGATGATAGCTTCTATGCTGATATTTTGTGTTGCCAATATATTGGTGATGTCAGCTAAAGCGCCCGGTTTATCTTCCACTGTTAAGCGTAAGTAGTAGGCCGTTTGAATGTCTTCTTGAGGCAGAATTGGACTATCAATAATAGACGCATCCTGAAAGCCTAAAGAAGGCATGCGATCACTTGAATTTAAAGGTAGCGCGCGCACGACATCAACGATATCAGCAACAACAGCGGAAGCAGTCGCTTCTGCACCTGCGCCAGCACCATAATATAGCGTAGGGCCAACCGCGTCAGCCTGCACTAAAACAGCATTCATTACGCCATCTACATTAGCGATTAAACGACGCTCTGGGATCAGTGTAGGGTGAACTCTAAGCTCAATGCCTTTATCTGTTTTTCGTGCAATACCTAAGTGTTTAATGCGGTAGCCTAGTTCGCCAGCATATTCCACATCTTCACGGGTTATTTTTGTAATCCCTTCAGTAAAAACATTTTCAAACTGTAAAGGGATGCCAAAAGCAATGGAGGCAAGGATCATTAGTTTATGTCCTGCATCAATCCCTTCTACATCAAAAGTAGGATCCGCTTCGGCATAACCTAAAGCTTGTGCTTCGGCTAATACATCGGCGAAATCACGCCCTTTATCGCGCATTTCAGTAAGAATGAAGTTGCCTGTGCCATTGATGATGCCTGCGAGCCAATTAATTTGGTTACCGCTTAAGCCTTCACGAATAGATTTTATAATCGGAATTCCACCAGCGACTGCCGCTTCATAACTCACCATTACATTTGCTTCTTTTGCAGCAGCAAATATTTCATTGCCATGTAAAGCAATAAGCGCTTTATTGGCAGTAACAATATGCTTACCATTCGCAATCGCTTTTAAGACCAGTTCTTTCGCTAAGCCAGTGCCACCCATCAATTCTAAAATTATTTCAATCTCGGGATCATTGATGATATCCATAGAATCAGTACTTAAATCAATTCCTTGGGTATCGCAAATTCGTTCACGAGTTAAGTCTCTAGCTGAAGCGCGGGTGATGATAATATCGCGGCCAATTCGGCGTGATATTTCTTCTGCGTTACGTTTTAAAACGTTAACTGTGCCACCACCGACAGTACCTAATCCTAAAATGCCTACTTTTACTGGCTTCAAACCAAACTCCTGAGATATTTGAATAATAAAATTTTATGTTGATTTCAGATTATTGAAATCTTAAATTAAACCGTCTTTTTTAAACATGGCACGAAGTCCGCGTATCGCTTGACGGGTGCGGTGTTCATTTTCAATTAAACTAAAGCGCACATGATCATCACCAAACTGGCCAAAGCCAATGCCGGGAGAAATCGCAACACCTGCGTCAGTGATTAATTTTTTAGCAAATTCAATCGAGCCCATTTCTTTATAGAAATCAGGTATTGGTGCCCAAACAAACATGGTTGCTTTAGGTTTTTCTACGCTCCAGCCAATTGAATTTAATCCATCACAAAGCACGTCTCTGCGCTCTCTATACATCTCGCAAATTTCAGCAACACAGTCTTGCGGACCTTCTAATGCAGTAATAGCCGCAATTTGAATGGGCGTGAACATACCATAATCAAGATATGATTTAATACGTGCTAGTGCGGCGACAAGTTCTTTATTGCCGCACATAAAGCCAACACGCCAGCCCGGCATATTATAACTTTTAGACAGGGAGAAGAACTCAACAGCAACTTCATCTGCACCTTCAACTTCTAAAATAGAAGGGGCTTTATAGCCATCAAAGACAATATCTGCGTAGGCAATATCGTGAACTACCCAGATTTTATGTTCTTTTGCTACGGCAATGATGCGTTCAAAGAATCCTAAATCGACACATTCAGACGTCGGGTTGCCTGGGAAATTGAGAATAAGCATTTTAGGCTTAGGCCATGATTCTGCGATTGCTTTGTGCAACTCTTCAACAAAATCGACACCCGGCACCATTTTTACGTGTCTTAAATCTGCGCCAGCAATCACCACACCGTAAGGGTGAATAGGATAGGCTGGATTGGGAACCATGACAGTATCACCAGGGCCTAAGGTCGCTAGTGCTAAATGCGCTAAACCTTCTTTTGAACCAATGGTCACAATCGCTTGTGTTTCAGGATCTAAGTCTATGTCGTAACGTTTTTTGTACCAGTTACAAATCGCTTGTCTAAGTCTAGGTATGCCACGTGAGACAGAATATCGGTGTGTATCCTCACGCTGAGTGGCTTCAACCATTTTATCGACGATATGTTTAGGCGTTGGTTGGTCAGGGTTGCCCATACCAAAATCGATAATATCTTCGCCTCTAGCCCTGGCTTCTGCTTTTAACTCATTGACGATATTAAATACATAAGGGGGTAGGCGACTAATACGGTGAAATTCTTCCATTGATGACTCAGATTTTAAAATTAAAGTGTTTAGTTTTTGACTCAACCGACTAATTTACTGCGCTTGCTTGAACATGTCAAATGCTAAAGAATGGGAGTGGGCATTCTTTAGCAGATATAAGTTTTGCTAATTAAATAGCGTGATGGTTTAAAGTGTTTGTAAATTAAAGCACTTCCGATGCATGATCGGCTAAACGCGAACGTTCACCTCTTTTTAAAGTGATATGAGCGCCGTGATTCCAAGATTTAAATTTATCTACAACATAGGTTAATCCAGAACTTGTTGCGGTTAAATAAGGGGTGTCAATTTGCGATAAATTACCGATACAAATTATCTTAGTGCCTGGACCTGCACGCGTAATTAAAGTTTTAATTTGTTTAGGGGTTAAATTTTGTGCTTCATCAATTATAAGATAGCGATTCAAAAAGGTTCGGCCACGCATAAAATTCAATGAGCGGATTTTAACTCGATCTCTGATAATTTTATTGGTGGTGTCTTTTTCCCATGCGTTGTCAGCACTATGATCTGTAGAGGCATCATCATTTTGATGGGATAATAATTCTAAATTATCCACCAGCGCACCCATCCACGGTGCCATTTTCTCTTCTTCAGTACCGGGTAAAAATCCAATATCTTCACCGACAGCTACTGTTTCTCGCGTCATAATGACTTCGGTATAGGCTTTGTTTTCTAAGGTTTGTTCTAACCCAGCAGCAAGTGCTAATAAGGTTTTACCTGTACCTGCGGTGCCGAGTAAGGTAACAAAATCTATCTCAGGGTCCATAAGTACATTAAATGCAAAGTTTTGTTCACGATTTTTTGCATGAATACCCCATGCACTTAGATGACCGGTACGGTAATTTTTAGCAAGTTCGAGAGTGGCAATGCCATCATCAATGGTGCGGACAATGGCTTCAAAATCAGAATTATCTTCAATGTAGAGATATTGATTTGGGTGCCAGTCAGCTACTAGAGGGCCGGATAACTTGTAAAACGTAGTACCACTATCTTGCCAAGACTCCATTTTATTGCCATGCGTATCCCAAAAGTTAGCTGGTAGCGCTTCCGCACCTCGATAAAGTAGATCTATGTCATCCAGGGTTTGGTCGGTATGGTAATCTTCAGCAGTGAGCTCTAAAGCAGCTGCTTTGATACGCATATTAATGTCTTTAGAGACAAGAATAACGGAGGTATCAGGGTATTTTTTAGTTAAAGCAAGAACAATGCTAAGTATCGAATTATCAGCAAGGTTACCGGGCATTGATGCAGGTAATGCCGCATCTAAATGCTGAGTTTGAAAAAATAAGCGACCGTCTAAGGCTCCTTCTTTCTGACCTGAACTTTGTAATTGAGAAAGAGGAAGTCCTTTATTGATATCTTGTTGATTGGTGCCATGCAGTAAATCATCAATAAAACGGCTGACTTGTCGTACATTACGTGAAAGCTCAGATAAACCTTTTTTTGCGTGGTCTAACTCTTCGAGAACGACCATGGGAATAAAGATATTATGCTCTTGGAAATGAAATAAAGCAGCAGGATCATGCATTAAAACATTGGTATCCAAGACGAAAAGTTTTTTTGTGTCGTTAATGTTCATTTTATACTCCTAAATCCTTTAAAACTTGAAGCACCTCTTCAATATGTGTTTTGACTTTTACTTTACGCCACTCATGAATCAAGATGCCTTCTGGGTTAATTAAAAAAGTGCTACGTTCAATACCGCGCGCTTCTTTGCCATACATCATTTTCATTTTGATAACATCAAATTGAGTGCATAAAGCTTCCTCTTTGTCGCTGAGTAAATCAAAAGGAAATGCTTGCTTGCTTTTAAAGCCTTCGTGTACGCGGACACTATCACGAGAAACCCCTAGTATCACTGTGTTTAGATCTTTAAATGCTTCGATGTTATCGCGGAAATCTTTACCTTCCGTAGTGCAGCCGGGCGTGTTATCTCTGGGGTAAAAATAAAGCACAACATATTTACCCTGATAATCTGAGAGTTGGATGGTTTTATCGCCTGTAGCAGGAGCAGAAAAATTATTAATTGGCTGACCAATGCTAGTAGTACTCATGCGAATTCCTTGTGTTTGTGTACGTTATGATAAGAGGCTTTGACCTTAAGGTTAGCATAAAGAAGCCGGTAGTAAATCACTATTTTGTAAATAAGAAGCTTGAAATTTCAGTTGTAATATTGTTAGAGGTTAATGGTAAAATTAGAATAATTATGGCTCATAAAGATGAAAAAGGAATAGCTGAATATGGCTGAAGCAAATCAAGATGAAGCAATGGACAGTAATTTTGAAGATGATTTGGATAAAATGCTGCAAGAAACCGCTGATCAGTTAGGTGGTGATGCTGAAAGCCAAGAAGCAATAGATGATTTATTGACTGCGGAAGATGACGCTACCTTAGAGGGTGAAGCCGAGAATGTTGATGATTTAGTCGATGCGTTATTAAAGGAAAATGAACACGTACAAACTGATGAAGTTATTGATGAGTTTGCAGAGGACCCCGTTGATGAATTTGCAGAGGACCCTGTCGATGAGTTTGCTGAGGACCCTGTTGATGAATTTGGCGAAGATGCGGATGATATTGTTGATAAAGCATTAGATAAAAGTATTGAAGAGCAGCCGATAGATGAATTTGCAGCAGATGAGGAAGTCAGCGAAGAGACGCCTGCCACGTTTGATATTTCAGATGATGATGACGAGATTGATGAAGCAGAGGTCGTTACCGTTGATGAGCCAGGGCCTGAGAAAAAAGAGGTCGCAGCAGCAGAGCCAGTTGCAGCTAAGAAGCAATCTGCAAAACAAGCAACGAGTGCAATCAACTTAGGTGCTGAGAAAGCACAGGATGAACGCATTACCTTGTTAGCTAATGAAATTACCGAACTAAGAAAGCATTTTAATTTCTCGGATGCGATAGAAAAAATTGTCAATGACGAGAAAAAGACTAAGCAAGAGTCTGAAAATACGCATAAAAAATTAAAAATATTAAGTATTTGTGCATTGGTGATTGCTGTATTAGCTATCGGAATAGGTAGTACGGTGTTGTTTTTTAATCTTCAATTAGAGGGGACCGTTGAGGAAGCGCGGAATTCTTTGTTAGATATAGAAGATGAAATGGAGGCGCGCGCAATTAATCCAAATGATGAAAAGATTAAAACCGTACAAGCGCGAATAAAAGAGTTGCAAAACACGCTAGATGCAAGTGCTAAAGAGATAGATTTATTGATTGCCGATATTTCTAATGATAAAAGTCAAGCGACTAGTTTAAACACGACTATGAAAACAGATATAACCCAGCTTTCAGATAAAGTTGTGGTGCTAGAAACTGAGTTGGAAAGTGTTAAAAAAGCAAGGTCAGCACGTAAGGTGGTGAGTAAAGCTAAGTCTAAAGCTAGAAAACCACGCGAGTGGGTTGTTAATTTAGTTTCGTTTAAACAGCGCTGGTATACGGATAAAAAAGTAGAGAGCTTTAAGCAGCAGGGTATTCCTACAGAGGTTGTGACTACCGAAGTGAAGGGTGAAAAATGGTTTCGTATTCGAGCGGTAGGATTTTATAGTAAAGTGGCTGCTCAGGATTATGCGGATAAAGTTAAGCGAGTACTTAATCTTGGTTCTGTGTGGGTTTCTGCAAAGTAGTTAGAGTATAGTTCCCACGCAGGAGCATCACTGCCATTAAGTTAAGCATTTTTCTTTTTAAAAACAATGCTTTTTCTGCCGTTTATGAAAGTTCAGCAATCGCCTCGCTGATGATTTTTTACGAGGTGGGTTGCGGTGTTTTCGATCAACGGTCGGATTGGTTAAAAACAGAGCCGTTAGTTTTTCAACTATGCCGTTCGGTTTAATTCAATGAAAGCACTGTGCTTAAGCTTGTAGAGTGCTTGTGAATAAGCACTGGCTGTTACAGGGGGTAAATCTAACCAGCTCATGGCTTCATTGACTACATTTTGCAATGATTTCACACTTTTCCTTATGATTAATGCCATCAATATTGAAAATGACAAACTACGTTTTCGAGTAAAGCATTTATCTGAACTTCGGTGGTTTTCTATTAGCGATGTACTTGTAATCTGCTTCCTGCTTTCATTTATTGCCTTGCTTTTTCTAGACATCACTACCATAAAATATGGTTATTATCCTTGATTTTCAATGGATTTTCCTTAACTTAATGGCAGTGATGCAGAGCGTGGGAACTATATAAATAAGCAATCTAGCTTATTTAATGCTTTGACCTATTTTTTCACCGAGTTGTACTTTTGTACCGGCGCTGAACGTGTCTTCCCAATTCACGGCATCTTCACCAAATAAAGCAATAATCGTTGATCCCATATTAAAACGGCCGAGTTCTTCACCTTTTTTCAGTTGCGGTGCATCATCCCCTGTGTAAGTCCATTTGCGTACTTCTTTTGCGCTAGGAGGAGTGACTTCACCATGCCAAACCGTTTCTATACTGGCAACAAAAATAGCACCGACTAATACGAGTGCCATTGGACCTGCTTCAGTATCAAAAATAGCAACGACACGTTCATTCCTAGCAAACAAGCGTGGAACTGAATTAGCGGTTGCGCCGTTAACACTAAATAAACGACCGGGTACATGGATCATTTCTCTTAACGTGCCATCTAAAGGCATGTGTAAACGGTGGTAATCTTTAGGGGATAAATAGATGGTGGTAAATTTACCGTTCTTAAAAGTAGCCGCGCGTTCCTCATCGCCACCTAATAAATCAACGGCTGTATAGCTCATGCCTTTGGCTTGAATAATATCTCCGTCAGTAATATTACCTGCTTGGCTTACTGCGCCATCGGCAGGACAAGCGATTGAACCCTGTTCGCTGCTAATAGTTCGTGCACTGGCTTTTAATTCACGTGTGAAAAAGTCATTAAAGCAGCTGTAAGATGTCATATCTGGATTGATTGCTTCATCCATATTGACGCCATAATGCGCAACAATTTTACGGATAAATAAATTTTTCCATGCTTTGTTTTTACTAAAAGTAAATTTCCGCATCAATCGAGATAAAGGGTGGTGCGGTAAAATATATTGCGGGAGTGTAGTTAAGCTTTCTTTAAATGTCATGATGGTTTTTTGGTGTCATTGGATTTTCCACTTAAATAATAGGCAAAGGCAATCACTTCAGCAACAGCGGCATATAGTTCTTGTGGGATTTCATCGCCCAAGGGAACTTGCGCTAAAATTTCGGCGAGTTCTGGGTTGCTTTGTAGTGGAATATTATGTTCTTCAGCAATTTCTAAGATTCTTTCTGCTGTTAAGCCTTTGCCGCTTGCGGTCACTTTAGGCGCACTGCTGCCGTCGTATTTTAAGGCGACGGCAACATGTCTGCCTTTAGTGGGTTTGGGCATGTAAAGCTAAATCTTTATCGCTTATAGGGATAAGGTGAATTAGAGTTTGTAAATAACACTATTGTTAGTTGCGTCTCTAGGGTCACGTTTTCTTTTTATAGTTTGGTCTTTGCGATCTTGTTGATATTTACTAATCATTTCTCCCCAAGTTGAATATTTCTGATATTCCTCAAAGCCATCTGCTTTACGCTGTAAAAAGACTTTTTTGCCTTCTGCAATTAGCTCTTCTGGATTTTTACCCCCGACGATATCTAAAAATTCCTTGTTATCTCTGTAATAATCACGAATCGCCCAGTAAGAGAGCTCGAAAGGAATACGTAGTTCTGTTGGTAAGCGACTTTTGATTCGGTTTGCTGATTTTAATGAAGACTTAAAGCTTCGACCACTCACTTGATCACCACCGGTACAGCCAGTGGAAATTAACAGAGCTATTGAAATAAATAGGATTGAAAGTAGGCGCATATTAAAGATTCCTCGCGGTAATTGATTTATTTTTATTATAATGATTTGTTCAAGGTGAAAGACCAAGGTTTTTATATGGAAATCGGGTTGTTTTTATACCAAACCTTAGTAAATTACTAAGTTATTATATTACATAAGCAAATATTAATGCTGGAATTTATTACAACTTTAAAGCGTCGCTATCAAACCATTCAAACAGGTGATAATGCTGAGAAATGCATAGAACAGCTTACGTTTATCGAAGCGTTTCTACAAAAAACAAAAATTAGTTCTTTACCGACTAATATAGCGGTCATCGGCCCAACTCAATCAGGTAAAAGCTCGGTTGTTAATTTATTACTTAATCAAGAGTCGGCAGGCGTAAGCCCATTAGCCGGGTTTACTGTGCACCCTCAAGGTTTTTCAGTGGCACAAAAAGCTGATAATCTGCTGGCTGTAAAAGACTATTTTTCTGATTTAGTGGAAGTGGCGCAATCTTCTTTAGAGCCACATAATTATGATTGTTATTCATTAAGTGCTTGCCCGCAGAATAATTTGCCCGCTTGTGTGGTATGGGATACGCCCGATTTTGATTCCATAGATGCCGCATCGTATAAGACGGGAGTGCTTAAAACCATTGCACTTGCTGATATTCTAGTTTTAGTTGTCAGTAAAGAAAAATATGCTGACCAATCGGTTTGGGATGTTTTGGCATTAATAGCACCGCTTAATCAGCCGGTTGTGGTTGTGTTGAATAAATTAGTGGCAGGATCAGAAAGCTTAATTATTGATTCTTTTAAAGAACGCTGGCAGCAATTAAGAACCGATAAAACACCGAGTTTAGTTGCTTTTTTATTTACTAAAGGTGGGCTACAGAATGAACATGAAAGAGAGTTAAACGCCTTACTGGCAACTAAAGTTAAAAAAATTCAACGACAGCATAATGAGCAGTTGGCTAAGCAATTTATACAAGCACATTGGGCAAACTGGCTTGCGCCTATTAAAGCCGAGCAAGAAGCGGAGGCACGGTGGTTAGCGATTATTGATGCCGTGCTTGAGGGAGGGGTAGAAAATTATAAGCGTGATTATTTAGACCACCCGCATCATTACGATACATTTCAGAATGCATTAGCCCGCTTACTTGTTTTGTTAGAGGTTCCTGGGATTGCTAAAATTTTAGGCAAAAGTCGGCGCATATTGACTTGGCCGATGAGAAAAGTTTTTTCAATGGGGAGCAGTTCAAAACAACAAGGGGCTTATCCTACCACACAAGAAACAGTAGTATTACAGCAGATAGCAGAGCATGTCTTATTACAATTAGGCGATAAAATTCTTAATCAAATAGACCCTGCATTAGGTAAAGAATCTTGGTGGAAGTCGATCAATACTCAGCTTAGAACAGAGAAGCCGTTTATTTTGCAGGACTTTGAAAGTAAAACGCTGGATTATCATATTGGCTTTAAAGAGGATATTGATGAAACGGCGCAAAGCTTATATAAAAAACTAGAAGAGCACCCAGCGATTTTAAATAGCCTGCGTGCAACGCGGGTAACAGCGGATGCTGCCATGTTGGTTTTGGTTTTACAAGCGGGTGGAATTGGCTTACATGATTTACTCATTGCGCCTGCCATGTTGTCATTGACTGCTTATTTAGCAGAAAGTGCTGTCGGTGGGTATTTGCATAAAGCTGAGATGGAATTAAAACAACGTCAATTGAATGTGGTAAAACAGCAATTATTGTTAGATGTTATTCAGCAAGCGTTGATTGAGTTACCTGAAAAAATGGCAAAAACACATTATTTTAATATTTCTGCTCAGCAGCTTTTAGCAGCAGAAGCGCAACTTAAAGACAAACCGAATGGCTTACGATTATTCTGATTTAGTACAACAGGCTCAGCAATGGGCGCAACAAACCGTAAATGAGCGTTGGCTAGCAAAAACAGAGGTACAGGTTTTGTTGAGTGATGAAATCCAGCAAACTCAAACAATTTTTACTAATAATGAAGCGCGGCCGTTGGTTGTGGCATTTTTGGGTGGCACGGGTGTCGGTAAAAGTACCTTATTGAACCGTTTAGCGGCTAAAGATATCGCTAAAACAGGCGTGGTGAGGCCTACCTCAAAGGAAGTCACTTTATTTCATCATAAAGAGATTAATATTAGTCAGCTGCCGGAAGGGTTTCCCTTAGAAAAAATAATTATTGCTGAGCATTCTGAAGATCAAAATAAGCATATTATTTGGATGGATATGCCTGATTTTGATAGCACCGAAGCAAGTAATCAAGACATAGTTTTAGATTGGTTGCCGCATATCGATGTACTGATTTATGTGGTGAGTCCAGAGCGTTATCGCGATAATAAAGCGTGGCAATTATTATTAGCAGAAGGCGGTAAGCATGCGTGGGTGTTTGTTTTAAATCAATCAGATCGCGCACAAACTGAGCAATATCAAGATTTTATTTTGCAATTAAATAAGGCAGGGTTTGATCAACCCTTAGTTTATCAAAGTTGTTGTCTTGCTGATAATGATGAAGGGGCAAATGATGAATTTATTGCCTTACAAGAAATGATGCAATCATTGGCAACGGAGAAAACGGTTAAGCAGCTTGCCGTGCGCAGTGAGAAAGTGCGTAAACAGGCACTTATTGCTGCACTTAGCCAAGTTAAGCAACAAATCGGTGCTGAAAATTCCCAACAAAATCAATTGAATGATTTTTGGCAGACTGAATGGCACAGTTTTGAGCGCTTACTTAAAGAAGCGATGGTGTTACCGATACAACAACTGGCACAAAGTTATGCCTTGAATAGTTCTGATTTAGCGAAGCAATCGACAAATCATGAGCTCTGGGATACTTGGGCGCAAACACGATTTTTAGATGCGCTCGATGGCTTGGTTTTACAAGCTGATGCGATTGACTTACCTGTTAACCCCTTGCGTTTACGTTTGGATGAGTTGCGTAGTAATGTAAAGCAAAGTATTCAAGATTTGACCTTGCTAGAGGTAAGAAAGTCTTTAATAAAGCCTGGGAATGTAGTGCAACGATCAGTATTAAAAATAGCGGGGATTGCTGAAATTATATTACCGATTAGTGCAATGGGCTGGGTAGGGTATCAGGCATTTATGCATTTCTACAAAAGCAGTTTGATGGATACGCCGCAATATTTAGGGACTAATTTTGCAATTAATAGTGTTATGTTGATTGCCATTGTGTGGCTATTCCCCTATTTTTTACAAAAGAAATTACAGCCATCATTAGAGAAAGCGGCAGTGAAAGGCTTGCAAAAAGGGGTAGATAAATCCCTGCAAAAACTGAATTTAGACGTGCTTGCCAGCATAGGAAATTATGAACAGCAGCGACAAATTCAGCATCAGCAAGTGCAGAAGATTATAGGCAACTGTGTGTCCGAGTCTGCGCAGCAAATTGATGCAGCAGAATCGAGTGACTTAACGCGGATGCTATTACCTTAAATAGCTTAATCGTCACGTTTAAAAACTTGAGTCCAAGCCCAAAGCGATACGATTGATGCGACAAGCACATAGGCATAATTGGCCGTTAGCCTTAGCGTGGTGTTGCTGGGGTCGTGCGCTAATGTATCTTTAAGTCCTGGGGTAATGAAATAGGTCCATAGCAGGGCAGGGACAAAAAAAGATAAAAAACCGATCAACGCTTTAGGAACAGGATTTACATTTGCTTCTAATGCGGAACGGATAAATAAAATAACGATAATGATAGCTGCAATAGTACCGGGCATGAGCTTTCCTTGAAAGTGAGTGAAATTGAATAATAGCCTGTAGAAGGAATTATTGTCTAGTTTATTGCGCTTGTATAATTAAAGTGTCGGATAGGGTAACTATGGATGAAATAATAAAAATTGCCTTTGCAGGCTCAATGTTGGGCTTCGTGGTTGGGAGTATGTTAACGCTAGGACTAGGTTTAACAGTAAGGCAGATTATTGCACCGTATAAAAAAATCAAACCGTTAATTTTAGCGTTAATGGCTAATTTCTTATTTGTACCGCTGTTTGCATTTTACCTAGTGCAGTGGCTTCCTATGCCGGAAGGTGTGCGTATTGGCATTATTCTTTTGTCTTTAGGTGCGGGCGCTCCGTTTGTGCCTTTAATCGTCGGAGTTGCTAAAGGTGATGTCGGTGGTTCGGTGGGATTGATGGCATTGCTTTTGATTATGACGGTTATATTGATGCCACTTGTTATTCCTTTTGTATTACCAGGGACGATGCTTAGCTCAATAGAAATAGCCAAGTCTTTAGTGAGCATCATGTTGCTGCCTTTGCTTATAGCGCTTTGCTTTAATGCTTATTTTTCTGAAGTTGCGCTGCGCCTACAGGTTTTTACACGAAAAATGACGGGGCTTTCGGTTTTAGGCCTTAGTGTCTCTATTTTTTATTTATATGCGGATGTGATTGTTAGTAATTCCGATGTGTTAATACTTATTAGTGTATTTTTTCTTGGTGCTGCCTTGATAGGTGGCTTTATGGGCGGAAGAAGTAGGGATGCGAGAATTTCATTGCTTGTTGGTACCGGGTTGCGTAATCCACCCGTTGCAATCTTAGTGGCAAGCCAAAATTTTTCTGCTGAACCTTTGGCGGCTATTGTGCCTTTGTTACTTGCTATTATAGGCGTGTTAATTTTATTACCGTGGGCTAAAATAATTAGTCGATCTGCTTGATCTATCGCTGAGGAAATCTATGAAAAATGCACTTGAACTTAAAATATTACCACCGCTAGCCATGCTTATTTGTGCGGGATTAATCCACATAATAGCTCAGGTTTTGCCTGTTAGTACTATGTTGCTGGATTATAGGGAAGGGCTGACGGGGTTTTTTATTATATTGGGTTTGTCGATTGATTTATCTGCGATGGCCTTTTTTCTACGTGCCAAAACAACAGTTAATCCTTATACGCCAGATAAGTCTTCCGCTTTAGTGACTTCGGGTATTTATCGAGTAACGCGTAACCCGATGTATTTGGGTTTAATTTGCTTGTTATTGGCTTGGACGATTTGGTTGGGCTGTTTATTTGGTTTGCTAATTATTGCGTTATTTCAGCAATACATCACGCGATTTCAAATAACGCCTGAAGAGAGATCTCTGCAGACGTTATTTGGTAAGGCTTATGATGATTACTGCGCGCAAGTAAGGCGCTGGATATAAAGCAAGCCTAGCTCTAATGCGTTTCTTTGCTGGGAACCCAGCTAGCACTAGGGTTATAGGTAGTGATTTTTTCAACTTCTAGCTTAGTTTTTTCACCCAAGTTTTGTTCATAGATAATACCGGAATGGTTGACGATGAAAGTCATTATTCCCGTTTCAGCGTATTCTTCTGGCCACGCAATGAGAGCAAAGCCTTTAGTCATTTTTCCATCAACTAAATAAGGAGTGATGCCACCATGTGCATCATCGCCTTGAGCGTTCAGTATTTTATAAAAATAACCGTGATACCCTTGTTGAATTTCCCGGTCTGCAAAAAGAGGGCCTAGAGGACTTAAGTTCTCATCGGCTTGAGCTTTCCAATATAAACCATCGTGTTTTTCAGCTGAGCTAATAAATTTTTGGGCATACTCTAAAATTCCATCAGCGTTATGGTCAGTTTCAAAGTACTCCATTTGCGCATCATAATAAGCCAACACGGCTTGCATCACATTTAGCTCATTTCTACCGATGCGACGAATGCGCATGCGTTCTAGTCCTTCTGCTATATCAAAATACCATCCTGTTGAGCCAGATACGATAGGGATGGGAAACGTCCAATTATTTTTTCCCACCTGAATCATTTTTTTATCTTGGCCTTGTGCAATTAATTTATGCTGTGATTTCCAAGCGCTGAGAAAATGCACAATATCCTCGTTACTGAGATTATCAACCGGTAATACAGTTTTATAGTTTTCGCCTAAAATGGCGTTTAAATTAGCTGTATTTTTATTTTCAACCGCTAGCACAAAGGCATCAGCAGCTTCTTCTGGTGTGCTAAATGCAGTTTGTTTAAGTGTTGGGTCTATTGCTAATGAAACTGCAGTGTCTTTTTCTATTGACGCACAAGAAAGTGGCGATAATATTAGCCCTAAAAGTAAAATTTTGAATAAATGAGTCATGGTGAGTATCGGTGTGTTTTTTAAAATAAATTTCATAGTTTCTAATCCTTTTAGCGACGACCGCGACCACCGCCGCCACTACGTCCACCACCAGAAAATCCACCGCTACGATGGCTAGAATGTGATGAGCGATTGCTGTAATTGCCTCGATTAGTACTTCTTCGAGAGCTGGAACTATTTCTAGCGCCTTTAAAGGCATTGTTGCGCGAATTGGAGCTGTTTTTAGAACCTTTAAAAGCATTATTGCTGCGAGAGCCTGATGCAGCGTTTGATTGTCGCTTATTTGCGAAATTTTTATTTGTTTGGCCAACTGATGAGCGTACTTTATTTCCCTCAGCACCTTTAAGTTGTTTGCGGCCTTCAGCAGGGTTAACGGCGCGCTTATTTAAGGTGTTGCGAGCCTTATCTCGCTGAGTATCGCGACCACGAAAGTCTTTACGTTGCTCAGCACCTGCACGCTTATTGTTGTCACGAGACAAATTATTGCCACGGTTATTACGGTCGTGATTCCAGTTATTATTTTTGTTGTTAATATTTAATTTGTTGCGGTTGACATTGATATTATTGTACCTGTTTACATTAATATTAACGCTGCCTCGGCCATGGCCCCAACGGCAGTTTCCCCACAGTGCATAAGTAATACCTACGCCAACGGCAAAACCGACAACGGGCATCATGGGGCGATAGACATAAGTCGGGGGATAATAATACCAAGGCGTGTAATGAGGCCACCACCAGGTGCCGTACACTACGGTTGTATTATAAACAGGTACATACACCACTTTCGGATTGGTTGGTTCAATGATGATAATGGTTTCAGCGGCTTTTTCTTCAACTACTATTTTTTGTTCGGCACTGCTTTTAAGGTTACCTTCATCTTGGGCTTTTTTGCGTAATTTTTGTACGCTATCCATGACTTTTTCTGAATCAGCTAAAAAAGCATCGCCTGTTTTTTTTACCCAATCAGGCTGTTTGCTCATCATGTCTAAAACTTGCGGGAAAGCCACTAAGGACATAACGCTAGGGTCCCATTTTTTTTCCTGCACCATTTTAACGGCAGCATCACCTTCTTGTTTAGGGTTGTCTTTAGACCACTTAATGGCTTCCGTTACATCGCTAGGGTAAGTAGTAGCCATCAGTATTTGTGCTAATAAAGAATCAGGATACAGGGCAATAGGGGCCATGAGTTGATCTAATTCAGCTTCACTGGTTGTCGCTGGGGTAGCTTTTGTAGTGGTTGCTTGTGATTTATCTGCCGTATCACTTGCTTGTACAGTGCTAAGAGAAAAAATAGATAAAGAGATGAAAAGGCTGTAGCTAAAAATTTGGGATGATTTTTTCATAAATTATTTTTTTAAAATCTAAAATGAAGAACAATACAAAAGCTTAGATGTGCCAGATTCGTATTTATAAGTAGCTTAAAAAGATTGAGCCTGAATGTTTGACCTTAAAACCACGATACCATAAACAGAATGGATAAAGTAATGTTAGTGCCATTAAGCTAACTATATACGCCATATTAATATCTGCAAAGTGTCTGTAATGGAGTAGAGAGTAGAGCTTTATAGGGCTAGATATCTTCAGGACTTTTCAGCAATCAATGGTTCATTTGCATCATTATCAAGAATTCCATTGATTTATTTTAAATGAGCCATCAAAAATGCTCTATTTTAGAATTACTCTACAGAAATATTTGCTTTAAATAATGTAGGGGTTTTATTGTATGTATCTATACAAGCTAGACATATGCATGATTTACGTTTTAAATCAGAAGCTACTAAGTCAGTAAGTTGTGTTGGTATATGAAGGTGATTGCAAAGGCTTTAAAAGCAAAACTCAAACACTGCGGAAAAATGTTCGAGTTAATTGCCTTTGATAGAGATCTATTCGTTCCATTAACGCTTATTTTTACTTTTCCAGTTCGCCCATGGATCGGCACGTTTTTCCGTTCCCTGCCTAGCCCTCTGATCATGTGCAGCCGACTTAATTTCACGCTTTCCGCGCAACCGCTCAGCATCTTCCAAACTCAACTCCTTAGGATTGCCTGGCGTTTGCCCTTGCGGAATGATCCGGTCTCTCGGCGGTAATAAAAACTGTGCAGAAGAGGCTCTAGGTAAGTTTTTGAAGTCATACAAATAGAAGGCTTCAACTTTTTCACGCGCCCAATCCGTTTTCTTTAGAAACTTTACGCTGGAATCGATGCAAGGGTTAGTTTTAAAACAGTTGATATTTAAATAGGCAAAGAGTATTTCAAAACCATACTGATCTACTATTTCAATCAACAAGCTCTCTAAACCAAGACCGTGTAGAGGGTTGTTCTCGTAATTTATCTCGTTACTCATACTCAATGTCAGCTCAAAGGAGTTAAAAAATCAATATTATACCCGAAACAGCGCAGATAACATGCCGCACCACAAGTTAATGGAGGGAACAAATCGTATCAATTTAGCGATCGAGTAAACTATATGCTATTACCCAGCTTTGCTGATGCCTAACGGCGCGGTGACTGGCAGTTTTCCTTGGTAATGGTGCGTATAAGCTCCAGACCCCTCAATAATGTCCGCACCCACTTGGAGGTAAAAAGGGGATGGGATTGTTATGCATTATTATCACATTCCAACGATACTCTTTTTTTAAAAGTATACTGCATATGTGCTTTCGAGCCATGATGAAGGTATTTTGTATAATCTTGAGGACTATATTCTTTAGTAAATTCAAGGTTAATAGTCTGAGGAGTGCATGATGGAGATGAGATTATTACTTTTTTTATTGAAAGTATTTTATCTACTGAAACATCTGGGCCATTTCCATTATATCCCATTTCGTTATACCAATTAAAGTATTTATTGGTCTGCTCCCAAAAGGCGACAGTCTCACTTTGTTTATTTGAAAATGTAAACTGAATGCTTTGATTTACAGCGTTATTTATATCTATCTCTAGAAGGGTATGGTTAGTCAAAGGGGAACCTCGAAAAACCTCATCCGAAAAATGATAAAATAAAGCACTTCTAACGCTGAAAATCAGGGATGATTTTTAGTCCGCAGTAGGCGAAGGGAAATTTGGCAATCTGAAGTGAACTGTAAGTTCGCTCAGGAGCCAAAAATTTTATCCCGAAGAGCCGTAGAGCCATTTGAGGTAGGGTTAACGAAGCAGCTTGTGTGCGTAGTTGATCCGGACGCAGGGCGGACTGGGGCATTATTGATTCGCCGCGTGGCGAATCGATTTTTGCGACAGGAGTCCCAAAATCTTTAGGCGAGCCACGTGGTGGCGCGCCTACTCCCCTAATTGAGTCCCTCTAAAATGATAAAAACAAGTTTGTTTGCAGCTGAAGAACGCGAAACTAAGTTGGATAAATTAGGTGATATTCTCCAAAAATTAGAAGAGCACGTTAACTTCCAAGCGTTAGCGGAAAAAATTGATATTGCAGCCCCACGACCCAGTAGACTTCGGGGGGGACGCCCACCATTTCCTACGGAGCTTATGGTAAGAATTCTGGTAATACAGCAGCTTTATAATTTGAGTGATGAGCAACTTGAATTTCAATTATTAGACCGTTTAAGCTTTCAACGATTTGCAGGGCTGCGTGAGAGCAGCCAGATTCCTGACCGAACAACATTCTGGACATTTCGTGAGCGCTTAGTCACAGCGAATGCAAGTGAGACATTGTTTGATGCTGTGCAATTACAACTAGACCAGCACGGCTATATCGCACGAGGCGGACAAATGGTAGATGCTAGTCTTGTACCAGTACCAAAACAACAGCTTGATAAAAAAGAAAAAGCCTTAATTAAATCGAAAGCTATTCCTGTTGAGTGGAAACCCTCTAAACGCCGCCAAAAAGATAGCGATGCCACATGGACTAAAAAACATGGAAAATCCTACTATGGCTATAAAGTTTCTGCCAATATAGATAACCGGTACAAGTTGATTCGCAAAATTAAAGTATCGACAGCAAGCGAACATGACACTCGACACCTTGAAGAA
>CBDUDV010000003.1:0-121001 GCA_965366065.1 uncultured bacterium
AGCGGTTAAGCAAGCCAGTGCCGAAGGTAAAGATTTATGATGGTGACTTTTGTCTCACAATGCGAACACAAAGCCCTGAATAGAACACGGCGTGTTTTAGATGCTTTTGCCAATCGTATTGGTACTAACACATGGCAAACGGTGATTACTGATGAAGGCTTGCAAGCGGTTAAGAAGTTATTACGCAAAACCGCTACTAAAAATACGGCGGTATCGTGTCATTGGATACGGTCGCGGAGTCGTAGTGATTTAGTTTGGTTGGTGGGTAATCGAGATAAATTTAATGCTGAAGGTTTTGTACCCGTAAATTGGACTAAAAAAAACATACTGAATAGGCAGTGGGAAAATGACTGGGATTATTTGCCGCTAATAAAAGGGCTAACCGCATTAGCGGCTTTATTTCATGATTGGGGCAAAGCCTCTGATTGCTTTCAAGATAAATTAAAACCAAACTCTAAAAACAAATATAAAGGTGATCCGATACGCCATGAATGGGTATCGGTTTTATTGCTGAGTGCGTTTGTCAATCAACAAACTGATGAGCAATGGCTAGTGCGATTAGCACAAGGTGAATTTGATGAAGCGGAATTATTAAAGCAACTGATTAAGCCCGCTAAAAATCCGTTAAAAGGCTTGCCTCCTATAGCCAGTTTAATTTGTTGGCTTATTGTGTCGCATCACCGATTACCTTTGCCAAAAGATAACCAAAAAGTGGATTTACAAGGTAGAGAGGCACCACCTAGATTTCAAGATTTATTAGGTGTTATTAATAGTCAGTTTGGTTACGAGAATTTATGGCAAGAAGGACAACAAGAAAGAGTCGATTCCTGTTTAAATTTTCAATTAGGTTTACCTTGCCAGTCAGATTCATGGCTTAAAAATTCCAAAAAGTGGGCAGTTAAACTCAATGCACAAGCCGATAAAGTGCCCGTTTTAATAGAAAATGGCAGTTGGCGTTTGATTATTCATTATGCACGCACGGCTTTAATGCTAGGCGATCATAACTACTCATCTCAGCCTATAGTGGAAAAATGGGAAACCGCTTACTTACCGATTGCCAACACCTATTTTGAAGATGTAACGATTGGACAGCAACTAATTAAGCAGGGGACGCCTAAGCAAAAATTAGATCAACATTTATGCGGCGTGATGGATGCCGCACTAGTCGTTGCGCAATTATTACCTGCATTTGAAAAAGAATTAAAACCTGCTTTTGACATAAAAGCACTCAAGAAAAAAACCGCCGATAAAAAATATCAGTGGCAAGATAAAGCAGCGACTAAAATTAGAGTTTGGCATAAAGAAATAGAGCAAGAAACGTCTCAGTACGGATTTTTCACAGTTAATATGGCAAGTACCGGCTGTGGTAAAACCTTTGCTAATGCCAAAATGATGCAAGCTCTATCAAAAGATGGCGCGAGCTTGCGTTATATATTGGCCTTAGGTTTGCGCACCTTAACGCTACAAACGGGTGATGAATACCGGGAGCGTATTGGACTGAGTAATGATGAATTAGCGGTGCTGATTGGATCGCGTGCAGTGATGGAATTACACGCACAGAAGCAAGTCGATGCACAGGCACAATTAAGTGATAGCGACTCAGGCTCTGAATCACAAGAATTTTTATTAGATGACAATGTCATTGATTATGACAGTCCTATTCCTGAAGATAAATTAAGTACTTTATTAACAACGGAGCGCAGTAAACAGTTTTTATACGCCCCGGTTTTGGCCTGTACGATTGATCATATAATGGCAGCCACAGAAACCAAGCGAGGTGGGCGTTATATTTTGCCTTGTTTGCGTCTCATGTCGTCTGACTTAGTGATTGATGAAATTGATGATTTTACGGGGCATGATTTAATTGCCATAGGTCGCTTAATACACTTGGCAGGTATGTTAGGGCGTAAAGTGATGATTTCATCGGCAACGATTCCTCCAGATTTAGCTAAGGGGTATTTTAACGCTTACCAGCAAGGCTGGTTGCTCTTTGCACAAGCACGTAAACTAAAGCCGTTAATTGGCTGTGCATGGGTAGATGAATTTAATACGCAAGTTAACACCATAACTAATAATGAAAGGACGGCTTATGAAATCGCACATACGCAATTTATAAAAAAACGTATTAAAGCCTTAGAACAGCAGCCTGCTCAGCGTAAGGCGACGATTATTTCCTGTGATATAGATAAATCAGCAGGCAATATCAGAGAGCAGTATTTCACCTGCCTGCAACAGGCAATCATTGAAAAGCATCAACAACATTTTTCCATCGATGAAAAGACACAAAAACACGTTTCTTTTGGTGTGGTGCGTATGGCAAATATTGCCCCTTGTGTGGCATTAACGCAATACTTAGCTCAAGCAGACTGGGGTGAGGGTATTGATATTAGAGTTATGGCCTACCATAGCCAACAAATTCTATTATTACGTAGTGCGCAAGAGGCACATTTAGATCAGGTCTTAAAACGTAATAAAAAAACAGGTGGACTTGGCCATGCTATCGTTCAAAAACATTTACAACATAGTGAAGCAAAACAGCTTATTTTTATTGTTGTTGCTACGCCGGTGGAAGAAGTAGGGCGCGATCATGATTTTGATTGGGCAGTGATAGAGCCATCTTCTTTTCGCTCAATTATTCAATTAGCAGGGCGGGTATTGCGTCATCGCCCACACTTACCTGAAGCGCCTAATATTGCCATTATGCAATATAACTTAAAAGCTTTATTAAGTGATAATGACACGCCTGTTTATACACGACCGGGCTATGAAGATAGAAAGCACCTTTTTGAAAGTCATGATGTAAACGATTTATTATCGGATAGCATTCAAAATGCTATTAATGCTATTCCGCGCATTGAACATAACCCTGAACTCAATAACCCCTTTGCGGATTTAGAGCACCGTTGTATTGCTGAATTATTAACCGCTTATGAACATAAAAAAGCAGGCGCATTACAAGGCTGGCTAACAGAATGCTGGTGGCTAACCGCTTTACCGCAAGATTTAACGCCTTTTAGGTCAGGTCAAAAACAGCGCTTGTTGTATTTAATGCCTGATAAAGAGTGCTGGATTTTTAAAGAAAAAGATGAAAAAGGCAAGATAACGGGGGATATAGAAAGTCTTTATAAAATACAGACCATTGAATTAACAGCATTACACCAAAGTCGTTTATGGTTACCGCGTGATTATGGGGTCTTACTGGAATCGGTAGCAGAAAAACAGGGCATAGCTATTGCGCTTGCGGCTTCACGTTATGGGGAAATAAGTTGTCGAGAGTCTCATTTAAAATCTGATGAAGGGATGAGCTATTGTGATGATTTAGGAATCGTTAAATATCAATAAGAATTTTAAAATTTATAAATATCACGGCGATGCCCAATTTTGACAACAGTGATTAATAGTAATTTATTTTCAATGCTATAAATAACGCGATAAGCACCCACTCTAATACGGTATAAATCAGAATTAGACTTAAGTTTTTTTACGCCATGAGGTCTTGGGTTTTCTGCTAATAATTCAATGGCATTGAAAATTTTAATCTGCTCTGCTTTCGCTAATTTTGCAAAATGTTTTTCCGCTGAAGGTTTAAATTGGACCTTATAAAGCATATTTTTTTTTCAATGCCTGCAATGTAATACCGCCATTCTCCTTTAAGGCTTGCTCTGCATCGTTAATATCCTGTTCATCCTGTTTCTTTTGGATAAGCTGAGTAATTAATTCTGAAATAGTGACTCCTGATTCAGAGGAGGCAAGTGTTAATTCTTTTTCAAGTTGCGGGTCTAGGTTTAAAGTCAGCATAAATGGCTCCTAAGTAAAAATAAGCTGCCTGTGCGGCAGTGAACATAAAATTAATAATGATACATTTCTAAGCTACCTATTCAGTAGAGTGTTTATTTTACTGCTTTTAGATAGATAAAAGAAAGCACCACGTAAATTATTAAAATTATAATTATACAGGTTGTATATTTTCGTAGCTTAGTCTAGACTCTAGTTATCTTATTTATGTTGAAGGAGTTTTACATGTTAGACCTTGCAATACAGGAATTCTTAGACGAACGTAAAGAGGCAAGGATTAAAGGGAAAATTAAACCTACTATGTCTGAGGATGAGATTAATCACTTAAAGCAAGACGCTGATGAATTATTTTTATTAGATAACTGGCTGCCTAATGCAGCAAAGCGGGCCTCACAACTTTCTTTAGTGACGCATGTTGGAAAATTTAGCCATCCTAATGCAAAAACCAGCAGTATTATTGCAGAAAATGAAGCGAAAAAAGATGGCTTTTTACGCACAGGAAATGTAGCTAAGCAGTTTGATGTTTTTGGTAATGCGGCGGCACTCGATGTGTATAAATTTCTTTCATTAACTTTAAGTAAGGGACAAACGGTTTTAGAGCAACTAGAGCAGGAATCAGAACCTTTAGAATCTCAATTTACCTTAGCTTCCGCTAGTTATGAAGAGATTAAAGCGGGATTATTAGCTATAAAAAAACAAGATACCGTAGACATCACTAGCGAACGCGTGAAACAAGTTTACTTCCCTGTTGGCAATGACTACCATTTATTATCATTGCTCACGCCTTCGGGGTTAATGTATCAACTGAAACAAGCTATTAATGATATTCGTTTTTCAGAGCAAGCTAAACAATCACGGATTTTAAAAAAGAAAAATGAATATGATGAACAGGGGTTTGATGAAATTTACGGTTTAACAGCTATCGGTTATGGTGGAACTAAACCTCAGAATATTAGTATTATCAACAGCCAAAATGGTGGGGTTTCTTATTTACTTCCCTCAATGCCGCCTGTTTTAAATCAGCGAAATATACGCCTTCCTAAATCTGATTTTTTCCGCAACACGCTTTATTACAAAAACTACGAAGAGAGCTTTAAATCTTTAGATAAGCTGGTGCAACTGGATATTAATAATATTCATATTCGCTCAGGTATTGATAATATTATTCGTTTTCTCATTGCTCAAGTAATAGAAAAATCATGGACACTACGGCAATTAGACGCAGGGTGGTCAGAAAAAACATCACTTAAACAGTATCAAAAAACTTGGTTGGATTCAGCTTATAAAGCGCAAAGAGAAGCCGATGACGCATGGCTTAATGAGGTGATAAATGAGTTTGCTCGTTGGATTATTTTTGCCTATGAGAAATCCATAGGTCAGGGTGCTCTTAATACGGAAATGTTATCAATTAAAGCCTTAATTACCGAACAAAAAGAGGGCTTATTATGAGTAGTTTAATCTTGATTCCACACATTAAAATTCATAATGCTAATGCCTTATCCAGTCCTTATACCATTGGTTTTCCCGCGATGACTGCATGGCTGGGCGGTGTACATGCCTTACAAAGAAAACTTAATGCCAATGATTACCCCGATTTGAAATTTACGCGTGTCGCAGTTGCTTGTCATCATATCGATTTACAAACGCATAAAGGGCAAGGTGATTATATTGCTTCAATTATTGGTACCGGCAACCCCCTAACTAAAACGGGTAGTCGCCCCTCTTTTATTGAAGAAGCACGCTGTCATTTAACGGTTTCTTTAGTGATTGAATATGAGGGTTTAGGTTGGGGAGGCGATGCCGATGATCTTACCCGCTCAGTAGGCGAGCAACTACACCGCCTAAAATTAGCCGGTGGCGATATATTAGCCTTTGGGCAACCCGAGTTGCATCATGATGAAACTGAAGAAGACCTAAGAAAATTAACCCGAAAATTAATGCCCTCCTATTTATTAATAGAGCGCCGAGACTTAATGCGTGAAGCAATGGAAGAGCAACAGGAACCCAATGCGATCAACGCTTTATTAGATTATTTAACGGTAAAACACCGTAGCGCTATCATCTCTCATGAAAATAAACTCGATGAAGTTAAATGGGAAGCCCACCGAAAAACAACAGGCTGGATTGTACCCATAGCAACAGGATTTCAAGGTATTAGTGAGTTAGGGCATGCAAAGCACCAGCGAGATGCTGATACACCACACCGATTTGCAGAAAGTGTACTGACCTTAGGTGAATTTAAAATGCCTTATCAGTTTAAAAGTTTAGATGAGGTGCTTTGGTCTTATCATGCCGATCTAGAAAATAACCTTTATCTTTGTCAACAAAACCAACATTAGGAAAATATCATGGCTAAAAATAATATTGCATCTGTATTAGCGTTTGAAAAAAAATTAGTCCCTTCTGATGGCTATTTTTATGGCGCCATATGGGAAAATCGTAATGAATCAGCAACGCCATTAAAACTACAAGAAAAATCAGTGCGCGGTACGATTTCAAATCGTTTAAAAAAAGCCTTACAAACTGACCCACTAAAATTAGATGCGGAAGTTGAAAAAGCCAATTTACAAACCGTTGATAGTTGCGCTTTATCGGATAAGCAAGACACCTTAAAACTCAGTTTCACTTTGAAGGTATTGAGTGGCGTAGAAACGCCTTCTGCCTGTAACCATGTGGAATTCAACCAAAGTTACACTCAAGCGGCTCAAAGTTATATTAGTGAACACGGTTTTACAGAGCTTGCACGGCGTTATGCGAACAATATCGCCAATGGCCGTTTCTTATGGCGCAATCGTGTAGGTACGGAAAATATTGAAGTACAGGTTAAACTCTCAGAAACAGAAACGCTGATTTTTGATGCTAACGCACTGAGTACGCGTAGTTTTGATGGGAATTCCGCAGAAATTGAGATGTTAGCGCAAAAAATCGCAACGGCATTATCAGGAAATACGTCTTTTTTATTCCTAGAAATAACGGCTTATGCACAGGTAGGCAGGGCTCAGGATGTTTATCCAAGTGAAGAGCTGGTACTGGACAAAGGCAATAGTAAAACCAAGAAAAGTAAAATTCTTTACCAGATAAATGAGATTGCAGGCATGCACTCACAAAAAATTGGTAATGCCTTAAGAACCATTGATACATGGTATCCAGAATATGATGAAGTCAATACACCGATTGCCATAGAACCGTATGGAGCGGTCACTAATTTAGGAAAATCCTATCGTACGCCTAAAGCGAAAGCTGACTTTTTTACTTTATTTGATAAATTTTCCTGTGGTGAAAAGTTAGCAACGGTAGAAGATGAGCATTACGTGATGGCAGTGCTAGTGCGTGGTGGTGTTTTTGGTGAAAGCGGTAAAGAGTAATGAAATATTACCTAGACATTACTTTATTACCCGATGCAGAAGCCAAGATTGGCTTTCTTTGGCAAAAAGTTTATCAGCAAGTTCATTTAGCTCTAGTTGAAAATAAAATAGCAGAAAATCAATCAGCTATTGCTGTATCGTTTCCAAAATATGGCGATAAATTTTTCCCGTTAGGCGATAAATTACGTTTATTTTCCGAAACCCAACAGCAGCTTGAACAACTTAATATGGGGCACTGGTTAAATCGTTTGACGGATTATACGCACTGCACTTCTATTAAAGAGGTGCCGTTATCAGTTAATCAGTCTGCTTGTTTTAAGCGTAAGCAGTTTAAAAGTAATTTATTAAGAGAAGCAGCAAGACGAGCGAAATATAAAAATGAATCAATAGAACAAGCTATGGCGCATTTTCAGTCGTATAAAAAAGAATGCACATTGCCTTTTATTGCGATTGAGAGCTTATCCACTAATAAAGTGAGTGCTGATAGAAGGATTTTTAAGATATTTATTGAGCATCAACTGAGCGATAAAGCGAGTGTAGGTGAGTTTAACTGTTATGGTTTAAGCCATCGTGACTTAAATAAAGTCGCAACAGTTCCTTGGTTTTAATTTTGACCTTAATTTTTTATGCTCTTTAACAATATATAAAAATCAATCAGTTACAATAAGTCTAAAAATGGATGGTAAAACAGCAGTTTTATCTCTAAGTTTTTATTGTAACTGTTTTTTGTGTGATTTATACTGCGTTCACTGCCGTACAGGCAGCTTAGAAATATCGTGTGTACTGATTTAACTACGCCAAAGAGTTCACTGCCGTACAGGCAGCTTAGAAAAACTAGCTCAACGCGGATCGTTTCGCCCGATGGTTCACTGCCGTACAGGCAGCTTAGAAAAGTACCGCAGGTAATCCCATTGTGTGTACTGAGTTCACTGCCGTACAGGCAGCTTAGAAACCACGGTGCTTCATGGTTTTTATCAGCTAAATGTTCACTGCCGTACAGGCAGCTTAGAAAACATGAAAACATTATTCATACTACTCGCGCTAGTTCACTGCCGTACAGGCAGCTTAGAAAAAGGAATATGAGCTTAAATTAGCCAAGCTTGAGTTCACTGCCGTACAGGCAGCTTAGAAACTTATGCGGATTCAGTTGATGATTGCATTGGCGTTCACTGCCGTACAGGCAGCTTAGAAAATTGGCCGGCGCTCAATAAACAGACTCTTTGAGTTCACTGCCGTACAGGCAGCTTAGAAATTTATATCGCAGTAGAACGTGAAGATGTAGCGGTTCACTGCCGTACAGGCAGCTTAGAAAAGAATAGGAGGAGGCGACTGGCGTGCAGAGTTCGTTCACTGCCGTACAGGCAGCTTAGAAAAGTAGTCCGAGGCTTAAATATAAATCCACCAAGTTCACTGCCGTACAGGCAGCTTAGAAAGTTCAGCCTACTTGGGGTGATCATGATATTCAGTTCACTGCCGTACAGGCAGCTTAGAAAAGCTCAAAAACGCCGGTGGTTGCCACTTCACCGTTCACTGCCGTACAGGCAGCTTAGAAAGCTGCGCTACCGTCTGATTTGCTGCTCGTTAGGTTCACTGCCGTACAGGCAGCTTAGAAACGCCATGGTGAAGCGCACTGATTTTGGAATGAGTTCACTGCCGTACAGGCAGCTTAGAAAGTCTACCGACATTTCTTCTGAGATGTCTTTGATGTTCACTGCCGTACAGGCAGCTTAGAAAAATTTCATTTGCTGTGAGCCGCCGATTAAAAAGTTCACTGCCGTACAGGCAGCTTAGAAATTCGGGTGGCAGCACCTCGCCTTCAATCGGCTGTTCACTGCCGTACAGGCAGCTTAGAAATATGTGGAGTATTAAGTTTTTTTGCTAATTCCGTTCACTGCCGTACAGGCAGCTTAGAAATCTTTAATAAATCAATGGGGTAATAAATCAATGTTCACTGCCGTACAGGCAGCTTAGAAAGGCAAAAGTCATTACTAAAAAAGATTTGTTTAGTTCACTGCCGTACAGGCAGCTTAGAAATCATTTTATGTGAGTGCAAATAAAGTATCAGAGTTCACTGCCGTACAGGCAGCTTAGAAAAGATATAGCCATCAATATTAATCTGCACTTCTTGTTCACTGCCGTACAGGCAGCTTAGAAATGATAAGGCGTCTAAAGCTTCTAGCACATCACGTTCACTGCCGTACAGGCAGCTTAGAAATTCTTCAGCACTTAACTGAACTCCCTGTACTAGTTCACTGCCGTACAGGCAGCTTAGAAAATGCAAGCAATTAGACGTGTCGCTGATGCAATGTTCACTGCCGTACAGGCAGCTTAGAAATAAATATCAACATCACCTGCCTTCAAATTCGTGTTCACTGCCGTACAGGCAGCTTAGAAATGCTAAGTGGCTAAAGAATAAATCGACTATTGGTTCACTGCCGTACAGGCAGCTTAGAAATGTTTTTCTATTAGCTCGTGCAGTTCTTTATCGTTCACTGCCGTACAGGCAGCTTAGAAAATTCTTTTGAAGAAGGCAGCGCATCATACGTCGTTCACTGCCGTACAGGCAGCTTAGAAAGCAAGCGTGACGTCGATGTCTGTGTTTTTATTGTTCACTGCCGTACGGGCAGCTTAGAAAGAATAACGAAAGTTCACTGCCGCACAGGCAGCTTAGAAAAATATGTTTTGAACTTCTTGGCGTTCTATGCGGTGATAAATATAGTGGCTCTTAAATGAGTTTTTTATTATACGTAGTAAAAATGCTAATATATGGACGTTATTTTATCTACCGTGTAAGGCTATAATTTGTTAATTCAGTGGGTATTTAAGGTGGGTTTTTGTATCGTTAAAAATGAATACAATAAATAACAAATACTTATGATAGTTTCACTAGGACAAAATGTCCGCCTAATTTTTATTTACGAATTTAACTTTATATGCTAACAAAAAACATTATTCGCACTGCTCTATCTACTCTATTATTACTTAATAGCAGTTATTCGTTTGCTCAGTCTTATGCGTTTATAAGTAACCAAATTGATAACAGCGTAGCGGTTATTGATTTAAAAACGGATAAAGTCATTAAATCAATAATCGTTAAAGGCAAACCTGTGGGGATTGCTGTTAATAATCAGCAAAAACAGGTTTATGTTAGTACGCCTCGTGGCGCTGGTTTTACAGTTATTGATACTGAAAAACTAGAAGCGATTAAGGACGTAAAAGTAGGCGGTGCTTCGGTTGGTATTACTGCCAGTCCTGATGGAAAACGTATTTTTGTAGCGGACTGGTATGAAAATACTGTTTCTATTTTTTCGAGTGCTGATTTTAAATTAGAAAAAAAATTAACCGTAGGGCGTTCGCCTTCTGGAGTCGCCGTTAGCCCTGATAATCGCTGGCTGTATGTTGCGAATCGTTTAGATAATACTATTTCGCAAATTGATTTAACGACCCTACGGGTGCGTAACACCACGAAAGTGGGCGAGCATCCGTTTGGTATTAAATTAAATAAGCAGGGCGATAAACTTTATACGGCAAACGTAGAAAGTGATGATATTTCTGTTTTAAATACCAAAAACCTTAAACAAATTAAACGCATTAAAGTGGGTGGAAGACCGTATGCGATCGCTTTAGCCTTAAATGAAAGTCGTTTATTTGTGACTAATCAAGATGATAGCTCAATTTCAGTCGTAGATACGCAAAGCTTAAAAGAAATTAAGCAAATTGAAGTAGGCGATAAACCTGAAGGTATTAGTACCAGCTTAGATGATCGGCATGTTTATGTGGCTAATTGGTTTGATGGAACCGTATCTGTCGTCGATGCAAAAAGCTTAACGCTGATCAAAACCATCATGAGCGGTGAGGGCAGTCGTGCTTTTGGTGACTTCATTAGTCAATAACTGATGTTACGCAGAGAACCTATTTCCCAATCCTCATTATAAATGACTTACGATTACATATAGGTAACATCAAGTAGATACCATCTCTCCAAATCAATCCCAATATGTTTATACTTAAATGCATATAACAAAAAAACCGTCATTCCTGCGTGCTCTTAGCAGGAATCTAGCGTGTGCATGGATTCCCGATTAAAGACTTCGGGAATGACGGTGACTATATTGCAGTGCGTATTTATTGGGATTGGTATAATACGGGGATTCGATGCGCTGCTTATCCCGTATTACGTACCTCCATACGGGCTACAATGGCTATCGCTACTTTGTTTTTAGCATCAGTGAAAAACTATTTTTCACACTGCATTATATAAAGACCGGAAAAGAGCCAACTTACGATTAATGGTATTGCGTAACATCAGTCAATAGTTAAACCACCTTAGAATGGATATCTAACCATGCAAACAAAAACTGTTCTAAAACTTATAACCTTGGCTGGCTTGTTATTAGTCTTGTGTTATTTTGCATTGGAATTTTATGTGTCAGCACAAATGCAATTAGCTGAGCTGGCTAAACAGCAACAAGCCACACAAGCAAAAGAAATTATTCCCAGTGTCCACGTCAAAGCACCTGAAATCAAAAAACCTAGCAACTCGTCACGCAGCATTATTACTTTGACTGCCGATGGCCAAGGCCACTTTAGAGGTGAGGTGCTGATTAACAATATCGCTATGCCGTTTTTAATTGATACTGGGGCAACCAGGACAGTTATTCCTGAAAAAATGGCGGCAATGGCGCGTTTACCCATTGGTAAAAAAGTTGAAACCAATACGGCGGGTGGAAAAGTATTTGCTTATCAAACTGAAATTGACACATTCATGATTCAAGGTGTACAAATTAAAAAATTGAATGCGCAGATTAATCCCTATTTACATGAAGTGTTAATCGGTATGAGCACTTTAAAGTATTTTAATATGACGCTTAATGGTCCACACCTAACCTTAGTGAGTAATGGCCAGCACACAGTGATAGCAACTCAAGTGGAAACCGGTATCGTTGAGCAAAAACCGGCCGTTATTATCAAGAGAAAACGTTGCGATAAAAACAATGTTTGCCGAACGGTTTATAGCGACTTTTAATCATAAGCGTAAATTAAACTCACTGCATCAGCTTAAGTTCACATTTACGCTTACAAAATGGCTGATTTTAGCTGAATTTATGAATTCCCACTGCTTTGCGCAATTCAACTAAGAATGGCGCTGTAATCGCACGTGCTTTAGTTGCGCCTTCCTGTAATTTTTGTTCAATAAACGCAGGGTCTTTTAATAAAGTTTCGTAACGTTCTCTTGCTGGACTGATTTCGGCATTGATTTTTTCAAATAACACTTTTTTCATTTCACCCCAAGCAATTCCATCGGCATATTGCTGGCGAATGTCTGCGACTTCTTCGGCAGTAGCGAAGGCTTCATAAGTGCTGAATAAAGTACATCCTTCAGGATCTTTCGCTTCCCCCGGTTCTAAAGAATTGGTTTTGATCTTATTAATCAGTTTTTTTAGCTTCTTCTCTGGCTCAAATAACGGAATGGTATTGTTATAACTTTTACTCATTTTTCGGCCATCTAAGCCAGATAAGATAGAGGCTTTATCATCAATAATCGCTTCAGGTAAGGTGAAATGTTCGCCATAAATATGATTAAAGCGTGAAGCAATATCACGTGCCATTTCGATATGTTGAATTTGATCTTTGCCGACGGGTACTTTATTGGCGTTGAAAATAAGCATGTCAGCCGCCATTAAAATAGGGTAGCTGAATAAGCCCATAGTAATCCCTTTATCGGCATCACTATTAGCCGCCGCTTCATTTTCTGCAACCATGGCTTTATAGGCATGAGAGCGATTCATCAAACCTTTTGCTGTTACACAGGTTAGCATCCAGCTCAATTCCATGATTTCAGGTACGTCTGATTGACGATAAAACGTCGCATTATCGGTATCTAATCCTAAAGCCAACCACGTTGCCGCAATTTCCAAGCTAGATTGATGTACCTTTTCCGGATCATTACATTTAATGAGAGCATGGTAATCAGCTAAAAAATAAAACGGACTCACGTTAGTCTGTTTACTTGCTTCAATTGCAGGGCGAATAGCACCTACATAATTACCTAAATGCGGTGTACCTGTTGTGGTTATTCCAGTTAAAACTGTGGTCTGAGTCATTTTTATTAGCTTAAGATATAAATTAATTTTATTAAGCGCATATTTTACGTTATTCTTATGGCTTAAGAAATGCGGTAACCATTATTATCAATAAATATAGACGATTAAAAAGGAGAAAAATATGTTAGATACAGGTGAAGCACGAGATTTTATTCGTATGGAAACTGCTTGTGATGTCAGCTATAAATTCCCGGATTCAAATAATACCTTTATGGGAAAGTCGATTAATATTAGTGGTTCTGGCATTTTATTTACATCAAAGCAATTTATTGACTCAGGAATAGCATTAGAAGTCTCTATTATCCCTGATCGTAGCATAACGCCACCGATGGTTGCTTATGTTGAAGTTATTCGTACTAAAGAAATAACACCGGGCGAATTTGAAGTTGCTGCTGAAATCAAAGGAATCAAGGAGTCTTAAAGGCTAACCACCTTTTATTGTATGGCAAAAGTAAGCCCTTTAAATAAATCATTTTGTTTGCAAACCGTTTGTGAAAAAAATTATAAAAAAATACTGTACTTAATACCTGATATTAAAATCATTGATGATTCAGCGCAGGGCTATTCTGATGAAAAGCCTGTGCTACATGTCAAAGTGTTAGAGCAATCACCTTATACAAAAACAATTGAGTTGAGTCATTTCTTTAATAGTGAGTTTGGGATGATTTTGGAGCCTGCGGTCAAAATACGTTTATATTTTGACGTTTGTACTGCCGAAGTTTTACGTGATTATAAACGGGTAGAAGTTGCGACAGCGATAGCCGATATGGGCCGAGTAAAAGATGTTATGGATTATAAATGGCGCTTAAATTATTTTTTAGAAAAGTGGTTAGATCATTGTTTAAAAACGCAGTATATTTTTAAAGCTGAGCAAGAGACAGAAATAGCCTAACCTAATCAACAAACTTACCAAGATTTAACCCAATCACCGACTTCAACACCTAACATATAGGGCGGCGCTTCTAGTTCGCCCACAGAAAATAAAGGGGTGACTTCCGTAATTGTCATCATGCCGACCGCATTTTTATAGAGGCCCACGATTTCTTGGTCGCTATTTAATGCATGAATAGTGCCTGCGTTGCGATAAACAATAAGCTGGTCGCCTGGGTTGATACGCTCTTGAGCTCCCGCATCAATAAATATTTTATTGCCTTCAATTTTTAAAATTCGCGTATAAAAAGGAAAGCAACCGATAGACTCTTGAATATCGCCGACAGACTGATTAATGATTCTAGTAATCACATTACCTGTTGCTGAGTTTTTAAAGTCAACACTACCGACCATGACATTATCAGGAACCCATATACTAGAAAAAGTACTATCAACCGTGTCTTTATAGCGATGTTGAAATAACAGTGCGCCGGTATAGCCATCATGTATGTAAATATCAATGGTGATGGCACGTGAATTATTATAATAGCTTGAAAAAGAGCCTAACCATGCGCCAAAGCCATTACCGCGCGTATAATGCCGGTCAGCTGAGTCCAAATCACGAATAACACCGGATAACACAAATTGTGCTTGATTATTTCTTGCTAAATTAATAATTTCAGACGCATGGTAAGGGTGATTTTCTTGTAATTCAGGTGCTAAATCAGCTTCTTGAAACAAAACTGTATGGGTTTTATTACGCGTTGTATATTCGCCTGACTCCGCTAATATATTACTGATTTCACGTGGAATGCCGGGACTGAGATCATTACTTTCTGACAAGCTGGTGTGGCTAGGATGGCTAAAAGGGAAGGCAGTCGCCACGATTTTTTTACGGTAAATAGACTGGCAGTGGGGATTATCTGTTAACGTTATAATCGCACGGACATGATAGATATCTTTTTCTATCCACTCATCAACCACTTTAGTCTGGTTTACTAATGCAGCGGTACGTAATGAAAAGCTATCTAAAGCAATAGTATTTTTATCTACACGCGTATGGCTATTAATTTGACTGTTATTTGTGAGTGAGGCTTCCCGAATGGCATCGCGAATGGCCATTGTACGGGCTAGCAATTTAGCCCCATTTTTTATAACAGCTTGGCCTTCAACTGTAATCGTTTTCTCAAAAAAAGTTTTTTCTGGCGCACTAGCACATGCGCAAAGAAAACAAGAGAGAAGTATTAAATAGGGCTTAAGGCTCATCGATTTAATGGCTTATAGCGCCTTCACCCTCATAATGAGCTGCCTGAGGGTAAAAAGTGCCGTAATATCCAGCATCAAGCATAGGATCGCCTGTTGTATAACCCCAACTTACTGGGTGCTGATGGTGGTCATGATAATGGGGGGGACGAACAAAAATACCCGTTTCACAAGCAGTTAAAGATAATAATATGGCGCTAAGGAGCACTTTAGTTAATAGTCTGTTCATGGCGATTTACTCTTTAGTTTGATTTGTTGTAAAAACCGGCAATATCAGGTGCTTTATAACATTCTGATGAGCTACACGTAAAATTTTCTGCACGAGCTAAAGTAACGGCTGGCGTTGCATTTTCTACATATCGATTACCAAAACATTGGCTATAAGCGCGAGCTTCACCAGAAAAACAGCTATAAAATTTAGGTGTTAAGGTGATCTCTACAACCGATTCATAGGTATTATTATTTAAAGCGGTAATACTTTTAACACGCGCACCTTTGAGAAAGGCATCAATATAAGAACGGTAGCTGTCGTTTCTAACAACCATATCCGATACTGTTGTGTGCCCATGAATTCGGACGCCATAAATTTGCTCAGCAAGATTTCTCAATGCATCCATTTTAGAGGCACGCATACTCATTAAACGGCGCTGTTCTGGTGAGTAATTTTTATACATATCAGCCGTTCCATATCCCATCGCTGATAATACCTTAATAGGGGGGACCTTAACCTTAGTAATCCTCTGTTTTGAACAGGAAAAAAGAGGGCTAGTTAAGAGAATTAGTAGTAATAGTTTATTTAAAAATCGGGCATTTAGCACAACTATCTCCAAAAGTAATGAAATCTATTATTAGTCAGCGGCATGCGGGTCATTTTCTTGAGCCAAAATTAAGAGATTATTGAAAATAAAGATGAATGCGCATTTAGTGATCTAATGTTTTTGAAAAAACATGGATAATTATCACGCCAGCAATGATCAAGCTCATTCCCAGTAACGCGGCTAAATCGGGGATTTGCTTATAAAAAATAGCGCCTGAAATCGCAATTAAAACAATACCTACACCAGACCAAATGGCATAGCTAATACCCAGCGGGATAGTTTTCAATGTAAGTGTCATAAAATAAAAAGCAAGACCATAACCACAGACCACCACTAAGCTTGGGTAAAGCTTAGTGAATTCATTGGATGCTTTTAAGGCCGTCGTTGCAATCACTTCAGCCACAATAGCGATGGCTAAATAAACATAAGGCATAACGAAGGTCTATTTAGTGATTTCCCAGCAATAATGAATACGTGGGTTCCTAGAAAAATCATCGGGAATAGTTTTTGCACTAATATTTATTATATTTAGGTCCGATAAAATGTCGGTATCGAGTTTAAATTGGCGATAATTAGTTGAAAAATATAACACGCCGTTTTCACTTAAAAGTTCTGCCGCATTTAAAATTAAATCTGCATGATCCTGTTGAATACTTAAGTTTTCTTCCATGCGCTTAGAATTAGAAAAGGTGGGCGGATCTAGAAAAATAAGATCGTATGTTTTTTCTAATGACGGTTGGTTGACTGCATTATCTAACCACTTCATACAATCAGCATGGATAAAATAATTATCACTGTGCTGTGTATTTAAGGCCATATTTTGTTGTGCCCAATCTAAATAAGTTTTAGACATATCAACACTGGTTGTTGAAGCAGCACCACCGATTGCGGCATGCACAGAAACGCTGCCAGTATAAGAAAACAAATTAAGAAAATGTTTGTTTTTTGCCATCTGCTGAATTTTTAAACGCATAGGGCGGTGATCTAAAAACAAACCAGTATCTAAGTAATCCTTAAAATTTACGTAGAGCTTAGCGCCTTGTTCTTCAATAATTTCAAAGGATTCCGTATCAGAAATCTTTTCATATTGGTCTGTGCCTTTTTGTTTACTACGCACTTTAAGAAAAATATTTTCTTCATCTAACTCAAAAACGTCTGCGATTTCATCCAAAGCCGCACATAAGCGTGCGTTCGCCTTTTCGGGTGAAATAGAGCGGGGGGCTTGATATTCTTGAACATTAATCCATGTTTCACGGCCTTTATAGACATCAACGGCTACCGCATATTCAGGTAGGTCGGCATCGTAAATACGGTAACAATGTATATCTTCACGCTTCAGCCATTTGGCCATTTTTTTAATGTTTTTCTTTAAGCGATTGGCAAACATCTCCGAATGAGGATCATCTTCAGTTTGCTTATTAATCACTTGCTCAAGGCGATCTTGTTGTGTCTTAGCTTTAGGTATAAAAAAGTTTTTTTCTTCGATAGCGATGCGCAACAGCTTACACTCTATGGCACCATTAAAAAATGTAATTGGTTTTTCCGAGCGAAGTCCTAAACGAAAACCTAGTTCAGGATCGCTGATAATCATTGCGGCTTTCCAGCCTGTAAACTGTGTTTTTAATACCTCACCAAATTGGCGATAAAGCTCTGCTGCCTCGGCCTTATCCCCCAAACGTTCTCCATAAGGTGGGTTACAAACAACAATTCCTTTTTCCCAGCTAGTAGCAGGGCTAGCATCATTAATATCTCTACGTTCAACATGAACATAGTCAGCGAGCTGTGCATTTTCAATATGCTGTAAGGCAGTATTAACAGCACGACGACTTTCATCAAAACCAACAATAGTCGGCATGTTTTCTAAGCCAACTTCTTTGCGCTGTTGCGCATCCGTTAATAATTTTTGCCAAACAACTTCATCATGCTTTTTCCATTTAAAAAAGCCGAATGACTCATGTAATAAGCCAGGTGCATAATCAGCAGCGATCATAGCGGCTTCTAATAAAATAGTCGCTGAACCACACATAGGATCGATTAAACTGCCGCCTTGCTTTGCCATTTCAGGCCATCCGCTACGATAAAGGATCGCGGCAGCTAGATTTTCTTTCATAGGAGCAGGGAGCGTAACATCGCGATAGCCACGGCGATGTAAACTTTCACCCGACAAATCTAAGCTTAAGGTTGCTTGATCTCGATTTAAATAAACATTAATACGCGCATCTGGCTGAGTCAGGTTAATATCAGGGCGCTTATTAAATTTCTTGCGCATTTGATCGACAATTGCATCTTTTACTTTTAATGCGCCAAAATGCGTATTATTGATAACTTCAGAGCCTTTCGCATTAAATGAAACCGCAAAGCTATCATCAGGCTTCATGTGATCAAACCAATTTATTTTATAAATTCCATCATAAAGGTCTTCTTGACTGTTGACAGTGAAATTAGCTAGGCTGAGTAATACACGATTGGCAATACGAGACCATAAACAAATGGTGTAGGCTGTTTCAATTGAGCCTTCAAAAGCAACGCCGGCCAATGCTGTTTTTACATTTCTTGCCCCCAATTGTTTTAATTCAGTCGCAAGGATATCTTCCATTGCTTTAGGTGCGGTGGCAAAAAATTGAAAATCAGTCATAAGGGTAGAGAGCTAAGAAGAGAAAGAAGGGCAGTTATATATCCAAACTACTTGAAGATGCGGGGATGACGGTTGAAAAAAAACGGCATCATCAAGTGTGATGGGTATACTATTTCTGATATTAATACTTTAATATCAGAAATATACAAGAATGGTGTTATTTAATGCTTAGTAATTCAACATCAAAAATCAGTGTTGCATGTGGGCCAATATCGGCACCGGCACCTTGTGCACCATAAGCTAAATCAGAAGGAATATAAAAACGATATTTAGCGCCTTCAGACATTAATTGTACACCTTCAGTCCAACCGGCAATAACACGGTTAAGAGGGAAAGTAGCAGGGGCGTTGCGGCTATATGAACTATCAAATTCTGTACCAGCAAGCGTTGTACCTTTGTAATGCACAGTAACATTTGATGTTTTGCTAGGTTTTGCGCCTTCAGCATCAGTCAAAATAGTATATTGTAAGCCGCTATCGGTAGTAATAACGCCATCTTTCGTTGCATTGGTAGCTAAAAATTCAACGCCTTCAGCAATATTTGCTTCTGCAACTTCAGAATTGTTTCTTGAGAACATAAATAAACCTATGAGTAATAAAATTGAAAAAACTAGCGTAATGAGTTGAACTTTTCCCATCCAGGGCCTCTTTACAGTAAAAAATTAATGAACGCTGTATTCTATGGGATTTTAAACAAAGAATATATGTAATTAACATTGATGCTACAAATTAAACGCGCTTAGGTGTTTCTAAGTCTAGTGCACTAACAACATGAGATATTTGATTTCTGCCGTTTTGCTTAGATGAATACAGTGCATCATCCACTAATTTTAAAATTTCCTTTAAACTTTCACTTTCTCTCACTGATGAATGATAAAGTCCGCCGCTAATGGTTTTTTTAAGTGTTACCCCGTCAGCATGAAATATATGATCCTCAACTGATTGGCGTATATCTTCCGCTTTTCCCGTAGCAGCTTTATGAGTCACTCGATTTAATACAATAATGAATTCTTCTCCCCCTATACGGTAGACCTTATCTTCCTGTCGAATAGATTGTTTTAATAGGTTTGCTGTATCTACTATCACTAAATCGCCCACATCATGCCCATGGGCATCGTTAACTTGTTTAAAAAAATCTATATCGAACATTAAAATGGCATAAGGGCAGTGGTTTTTAACATGCTGTTCGACAATATATTCTAAATCCTGCTCAAAATTCAATCTATTTTTGAGTCCTGTTAATGGGTCATGAGAAGCCAGTGTTTCCAGCTTTTGATTAGCCTGCTGTAAAGATAAGGTTCTAATATTTACCTGATTCTGTAGATTTTCAATTGATCTTTCTTCCGCTTCAGCCAAATGCAGAATATGTTGAATCATAGGTTGAAAAATAAAAATAACTTCAAGTAGTAAAATAAAAATCGTTGTAATCCATATGACAATTTCCATTATTTGAATATTTAACAGGTTTTGATCGCCTTCAATTTCATATTGTTTGACTACTGCATTTAAATCCATTAATAAAGACTCTGATTGAGTGTCTATGAGATCAACAATTTTTTTAGCTTGCTGCAAATTAGAAGCGTCTAGAATGCGCACAGCATTAATCGTATAGTTTTTTACGCGTGATGAAATGTCCTTTTCACCAAAGTACATTTCATAAATATCGGTAGATATCTCTACATGTTGCTCATTTCGTAAGTTTCCTGACGATAATGCTTGATTTGCTTTTAACATCTCTTGCGTATTTTTTAGCAAAAGCTGTTTTGCTGAATTATTAGCTAGTGAGTCTTTATTAAACGCAGTTTTGTAAACTCTATGCACATCGAGTGCAATATGCTGACTGAGCATACGCTGTTTACCAGAGATATTAACAATGAACGCGGTATGATTTGAGTCTTGCAAGGCGGAATATAATGCAGCAAATGCACCGGTGGATAGTACCGCTATTAAGCTCAAAGCAAAAGCATAGCGACGTGTGAGGTTTGTTTGTAGCTTAGTTGTTGTCATGCATAAATCCTGAGGTATAACGAAGCTTATGTGATTTGATTACCACTAAAAATATAATACTTATACGGGGATTGCAAGTATTCATCATTTGACGAGGCTATGTTATGCGAGGTTTCTATTTGATGGCAGTCTATAAGTTAATTAATGATAAAAAGGAGGAGGGTTAGTTAAGCCACCTATATTAGGTACTATTGTGTGTTTTCGTAGCATTGAACGTCAACCCGCTATTAGATAAACCTAGATATCATGTGAAAAGAAATGAAAAGGTGTACTATAAAAATTTGAAGGTACTGGGAGTGACGGCTAATACGAAAGTACCACAAAGAAGGTAACTAGCTATGCGCGAATTTAATGGTCATTTAAAAATCAATTATGTTGATATCTTGCAGCAGCATATTTTTCTAGCTGAAATTGTTTGGCAAGAGGGTGTTATTAGTAAAATAATTCGCTTGGGTGAAGAGAGTGCTGAGTATTCCTATCTTACCCCAGGGTTTATTGATGCTCATGTGCATATAGAAAGTTCAATGCTCACACCCGTTGAATTTTCTCGTTTAGCAACAAGGCATGGCACGGTTTCCAGTGTTTCTGATCCGCATGAAATTGCTAATGTCATGGGTTTAGAAGGAGTTCAGTTTATGCTGGACAATGCTACTTTAACACCGTTTAAAATTTTCTTTGGAGCACCTGCTTGTGTGCCTGCTACGCCTTTTGAAACAGCGGGTGCGACACTTGATGTGGACGCATTAGAAAGTTTGTTTAAATCTGCTAAAGTTAGCTATTTATCAGAAATGATGAATTACCCTGGTGTATTAAATAAAGATGCCGAAGTTTGCGCTAAGCTTAATTTAGCGCAGAATTATAATTGTCCTATAGATGGTCATGCCCCGGGATTAATGGGTGAGCAAGTTAAGCAATATGCGCAAGCCGGCATCAGTACTGATCACGAATGCAGTACGCTTGAAGAGGCAGAACAAAAACTAGCGGCTGGCATGAAAATTCTGATACGCGAAGGTTCAGCAGCACGCAATTTTGAAGCTTTGCATAGTTTGATTAGTCGTCATCCTAAACAGGTGATGTTTTGTAGTGATGATAAACACCCCGATGATTTGTTAGTCGGGCATATTAATCAGCTGGCTGCGCGTGCTTTGGCATTGGGGCATGATGTGTTTAATGTATTGTGTTGTGCCTGTATTAATCCTGTTGTGCATTATGGTTTGGCTGTAGGGCAGTTAAAAGCAGGTGATCCTATGGACGCCGTTATGCTAAAGGATTTAATGAGTCTAACACCGCTTAAAACCTGGATTAATGGGGAGTTAGTTGCCGAGCAAGGTAAGAGTTTAATTACGTCAGTGGTGACTAAACCTTGTAATCAATTTCAAGCGCGTAAAGTGACTGCGGATGATTTTTTAATACCCGCAACTAGTGGGCAAGTTCGAGTGATTAAAGCGCTTGACGGAGAGTTACTAACGCCGGAATGGCAAACAACGGCTAAAGTTGAACAAGGTTATATCGTGCCCGATAGGGAACGCGATATTCTATTTTTAAGCGTGATTAATCGTTATCAAAAAGTACCTCCTGCTGTTGCGTTAATTCATGGCTTTGGTTTACAACAAGGCGCTTTAGCCTCAACAGTGGCACATGATTCGCATAATATTATTGCGGTGGCGGCGGATATAGATTCCTTATGTATGGCTGTTAATGCCATTATTGATCAACAAGGTGGGATTGCCGTGTGCAATCAAGATAAATTAGATATTTTACCACTGCCGATTGCCGGTTTAATGAGCGATCAAGGGGCTGATGTCGTGGCTACACATTATGCTCAATTAGATCAACAAGCTAAGCAGTTAGGTTCAAAATTGCGCGCTCCCTTTATGACCTTATCCTTTATGGCCTTATTGGTTATTCCAGAATTGAAACTGAGCGACCAAGGTCTATTTGATGGCCGAAGCTTTCAATTTACGTCATTAGAGGTATAAGTCTATGTCGTCTTTTTTGCTCAATCGAAGTGAATATATTGGTAATACAAACGACGGACAAGTGTTGCTTGATTTTTTGCGCACTGAGCAACAATTAACAGGGACTAAACAAGCCTGTCGTGAGGGTGATTGTGGTGCTTGCTTAGTGTTATCAGGGCAATGTATTAATGGCGTGATGCACTATCAAGCAGTTAATAGTTGCCTGTTACCTTTGGGCTTAATTCAGGGTCGACATATCGTTAGTATAGAAGGGCTTAATGGCGAAATATTGAATCCGGTACAACAAGCCTTAGTTGACCAAGGTGCTATTCAATGCGGTTTTTGCACGCCAGGTATAGTGGTTGCGATTACCGCTTTTTTAATGAACGCAGCTGAATCTTCCGTTGCACTCGCTGTGGATGCTTTAGGGGGTAATTTATGCCGTTGTACTGGATATGCTGGTATCAAACGCGTATTGCATCAGTTGTGTCAGCAGTTCGATTTAAGTCATTCTCAGCCACAGGCACGGATTAGTGATTTAATTCGCTGGAGGATTTTACCCGACTATTTTGCTGATATAGCGATGCGTTTAGCAGCATTGCCTGAGTCTATTCATTTACTTAAACAACAGGCTGTCAATGTTGCAGGGGGAACCGATTTATTTGTGCAGCAAGCAGAACAGTTAATAGATCAGCCTTTGGCTTTTATTGATCAAGCTGAAAGCATTAGCATCAATCAGTGGCAATGTACTCTATCAGCGTCTACACGTATTGAAACCATAAGGCAGTCAGACAAATTACAGGCTTTATTTCCACAAATAGCCGATGATTTTAAATTAATTTGTTCATCGTCTATACGCCAGCAAGCGACGCTCGGCGGAAATTTGGTCAATGCGTCACCGATTGGTGATTTAAGCGTGTTCTTTCTTGCCTTGGATGCCCAGTTAACGATTAGCTCATGGAAAGATGAACGCCGTGTTTCATTACGCCATTTTTTCCTCGACTATAAACAAGTAGATTTACACCAAGGTGAGTTAATCAGCGCTATTGATTTTCAATACGCGGAAACGCCGATCAGGCTTAGCTTTGAAAAAGTCAGTAAACGTAAGCATTTAGATATTGCTAGCGTTAATTCGGCTATGTCGATGAGTGTACAGGATGATAGATTTCAGCATATACATATAGCGGTTGGCGGTGTGGCGGCTATTCCTCTGTATTTACAGCAAAGCTGTGCTTTTTTACAAAATAAAAAGATCTCAAACAGTTTGCTTAAACACGCTTTAGCACTGGCACAAAAAGAAATTTCTCCGCTTTCTGATAGTCGTGGCAGTGAGGAATATAAGCGCTTATTAGTGCAACAACTTTTAATAGCGCACTGGCTCAAGCTCTTACCTGAGTATGTGAGTTGGGGGGATTTCAATGAGTTCTGATAGTCTTTTACATGCGCAAGGAAAAGCACAGTTTGTTAATGATATTCCTTTAACTTCTGATACTTTACATGTCTTTCCTTTAGTTGCTACGCTAGCTCACGGTGCAATCAAGGCGTTGGATTTTAGTGCGGCACTGGCTTTACAAGGGGTTGTTGAAATTCTCACGGCTAAAGATATTCCAGGCATTAATCAAGTGGGGAATGTTGCCGCTGATGAAGTTCTATTAGCAAGCAATGAGGTCTGTTACCAAGGTCAGCCTCTTGCACTAATTATTGCTAAAACAGCCAAATTAGCACGTCAAGCCGCTAAATTATGCGTTATTGAGTATCAGGCTTTACCGGCTGTTTTTGATGCCCGAGAAGCAGACCGTTTAGGCTTACATATTGCGCCACCGCGTAGTTTTTCTATCGGCGATATTGATAACATTTGGCAGAGCTGTGATGTGATCGTTGAAGGCAGTGCTGAAACCGGTGCGCAAGAACATGTTTACCTGGAAACACAAACAGCGATTGCAACGCCATTGGAAAATGGTCAATTAAAAATTATTTCAGCGACTCAATCTCCCGGAATGGTGCAGCGAATTGCTGCACGTGTTTTAAATTGCGCCATGCATAAAATCGAAGTCGATGTGTTACGTCTTGGCGGTGCTTTTGGTGGTAAAGAAGAACAAGCAACGCCTTGGGCGGTCATGGTCGCTTTAGCCGCTAATAAAACGCAATGTCCGGTTAAAATCGCTCTCACGCGTGCTGAAGATATGCGTTTTACCGGAAAACGACATCCTTATAGCGCAGATTTTAAAATTGGTTTAAATGCTGCCGGTAAGATTCTGGCTTATGAGGTGACTTATTTTCAAAATGCAGGTGCGTTTGCAGATTTATCATTATCCATTTTGGAGCGCTCTTTATTTCATGCGACGAATAGTTATTTTATTGCTCATGTTCGAGCAACGGCGATAAGTTGTCGTACTCATTTGCCACCCAACACCGCTTTTCGTGGGTTTGGTGCACCGCAAGCGATGTTTATTTTAGAGTGTGCTATTTTTAAAGCGGCTCAAGCAATGGGAGTCGATCCCACTTATATTCAGCGGCAGAATTTATTGCAAATAGGGGATGTTTTTCCTTATGCTATGCCCGCTAATAATGCTTATGCTATTACTAGCTGGGAGCAAGTACACCGAGATTTTGCATTAGAGCAACAGCAACAAGATATTGCCTATTTTAATGCGCATCATGTTTTAGAAAAAAAGGCATTAGCCCTGATGCCAGTTTGTTTTGGTATTGCGTTTACTGCTTTTTTTCTTAATCAAGCCGATGCTTTAGTGCATGTTTATAGCGATGGTAGTGTCAGTATCAGCTGTGGCGCCGTAGAAATGGGGCAGGGCGTTAAGGCTAAATTAGCCAATATCGCCGCTAGAGTTTTAGGGATTGATAAGCAACGCATCAAACTGGAAAGTACCAATACTACGCGCATTGCCAATATGTCACCGACTGCAGCAAGCACCGGAGCGGATTTGAATGGCCAGGCGATAAAAGTTGCCTGCGAGCAGATTTTACAGCGACTCAAACAGCAGGCTGCGCAACAGTTAAAAGTAGATAGCAAGTTCATTAGTGTAGCGAATGAACGCGTCTATATGGATGGAAAAATTAGCTATTTAAGCTGGGAATCTTTGATTGCACAAGCTTATATGGCACGCTGTGGGCTTTCTGCTCAAGCGCATTATGCGACACCGAATTTAAGCTTTGACCCTAAAACAGAAAAAGGCGAGCCGTTTGCTTATCATGTGTATGGTTGTACTGCAGTTGAAGTCACGCTTGATTGCCTGCGCGGACGATATCAAGTCGACAGCGTTAAAATTGTTCATGATGTCGGTCAAAGCCTTGCACCAGAAATAGATCGGGGGCAAATCGAAGGGGCCTTAGTTCAAGGTTTGGGCTGGATGACCACGGAAGAGATTGCGTATGATCAGAACGGGAATTTACAAAGTGACAATTTGACTACGTATAAAATTCCCGATATTTATGATGCGCCTGAGATCGAGGTAAATTTTTTAACAGGGGCTAATAATCCAAACGCTATATTTAATTCAAAAGCTGTGGGTGAGCCGCCTTTTATGTATGGAATTGGCGCTTATTTTGCCTTAGTCAAAGCAATACAGGCGTTTAATCCAAAATATACAGCGAACTTTTCCGCCCCGATGACACCAGAGAAGGTGTTGTTAGCTTTGTATAAGCAAGGCTAATGGCTCGCATTACTTGGAAAAACGCTTGGATGGGGGGTGCTATTTATGCTACAGGTGATACCTTTGCAACCCTTTTAACCGGTGAGTTTCTTTATCAACGTTTGCTGGGCATGCTGCTTTTGGGGGGCACTTTATATGCTTGGGAAATTCCTACTTATTTTCATTATTTAGATCGGCGCATACAGGGAGTGAGCATAGTAAACTCACTGAAACGCATGCTGTGTTCTACACTCTTTTTTAATCCTTTATGGATTACTCGACATTTGATCTTTATTGAATTTTTTACCGGGAAATGGCAAGCAATTGATATAGGCATTTTATTTATTGCGGCACATTCTTTTATTTATGTTTTGCCTGTGGCTTTACTGGTTAACTATATGATTCAGAATAAAATTCCTTTAGATTGGCGCTATGTTGCTAGTTCGGTGTTTTCGGCTTTTATGGCCGTTTATTTTGCATTAAGCGAGGTGTTATTTGGATAGGCAGATGGATTTCTGGGCAGGGTGCTTAAAAGCCCTAAAAACAAAACAGGTTTTAGCCTTATTACTGGTGGTTGATAGTCGAGGCAGCTCCCCGGGAAAAGCGGGCGCTAAAATGGCTATTACTGCTGATGGTGCCAGTTTTGGTACGATTGGTGGCGGATTGGTTGAGCATAATTTATCGGAGCAAGCACTCGTTTTATTACATGAGCCAGAGAGCTGTACTCGGCTATTTTATCTGCAACATAATGGTTCCGGACAGGTTTGTGGTGGTACGCAAACCGTTTTATTTTATCGTCTGACCTTAGCAGATTTGTGCGTATTAGAACAGGTTGATCAAGCTTTTAAGGATCAGAAAATCAGGCAATTAACCTTTACGCCACAAGAATTAATACTTGGCGATCCTGAAGAGGGTTCTCCAGAATCATTTTTTAGCGATAGCTCAGAGACAGGGTGGTTATATCGGGAATTGATCGGTGTACAGAAGGCTGCGTATATCATTGGTGGTGGACATGTGAGCTTGGCTTTATCGCAGGTTTTAGCCTTACTGGGATTTAATATTACTGTACTTGACCAGCGGCAAGCGGTGAAAACGATGGATGATAATCATTTTTCCCAAAAAAAAATTGTCGCACCGTATTCTGACGTTGACCAGTTAGTTCCTGATGGCAAGCAAGTGTATATTTTTATTATGACTCATAGTCATTTAACAGATCAGCAGGTTTTGTCAAAACTTGCTAATAAGCAATGGGCTTATTTAGGGCTTTTGGGAAGTAAACGCAAGGTTAAGCTGTTGCAGGATAATCTGAGAGAGTTTATTGATTCTGAGCGCTGGAAGTTAATGCATGCGCCTTTGGGTTTGTCGATTAATAGTTCGACCCCTATGGAAATTGCGATCAGTATTGCTGCTGAATTGATTCAATTAAAACAGGTTTAGTGGTCAGATTGAAAGCATTGATTTTTTAAAAGGCAGTGGCTCTGAAGCGCACTAGATATAAGAGGGAAAGGACGGCGAAAAAACAGTATTAAAACTTAATAGTTTCCGCAACATAACTTCACATAATGTAGTTGGGCATTATGTATAAAAAAGCCCATGTGAACTTTCATCTACATGGGCTTTTTTGCATAGTCTCTGTTATGCGAAGTTATTTCTTTATTAGGCTGGAATTGTAGCCCTTTTTACTTTTTTTCTATTTATTCCAATTAGCCCCATTAAACCAGAACCAAATAACCAGACTGCAGCAGGAATTGGCACTGGATTAACAATAACACCGCCTGTTTGCTCAAACCCAGAATATTCGACAGTTGATTGTGAGAAATTGTAAAAACCGAATTGACCTGAAGTATATGTTAGGTCGTTAATCAATACATCCCATAAAGTAGTAGGGCCATCCTTAACACTGATGTGAATGTCTCCGGCGGTGGTAGTTGTATTAAAGTCGAGGTGAAATGTATAGCTCGTATTATCCGACCAGCCATAAGTTGAACTAGACTTTGAGGCTAACACTTCTGAATTGCTTGTACTGGACTCCCAATAATCCTTTAACACTAAATCAGTACGAGAATCAGCGTTAATTTCTAAAATCCGGAATCCCTCAGTAGCTGTACCATATGCTGTACCAGCGTTTTGCGTGGATTGCTTCCAGTCCATGACATAATAATGGCTATCATCCTGGTAACCAAAAACGAACCCCATAAAATCATCATCACTAGCGGTCTTTACTTCCCAAGTTCCATCTATTGAATAGGAGGTTTGATTGAGGTTGTTAAGATAGACTGATGGATCAGCGTTGACTGTTTGGGTGACTGTTTCATCATTATTTGATAATACCCAGTTTCCAGCTGATTGTCCTCCAGATAGATCATAGGTGTCGTCTGTCCACGATGACAAGTCAATCGCAGTCGCAAAACTGGCGCTTGTAAAAGTCAATAATATTAAAGCAATAAAAACTTTCATTACATAACTCCTTTTTATTTAAAAAAGCGCAACTCAGCTATCTTTAAGCATCATAATTAAAGACCTGTGGTTTTCCGTCCTTGGTTTACACCAAGTATGGCTATGGATAAAACAGTACGCTAAATACGTATTTTTTACTATTGTACTTACGAACATATTTAGTTTGAAAATCCTTAATTACTTAACTTCGCATAAGGTGGTTGAGCATTACGTATATAAAAGAGCATGTAAAATAATAGCTTACATGGGTTTTTTGCATAATATCTATTGTGCAAGGTTGTTAATTGAATAAATCTATTATGAATTTATAAATTACATTTTCACGCTCCCGCACTCCTAAATACGCTTATGTGTTTTTAAATTTAGGCCATTGATTATAGCCAATAGCAGGGTTGTTTGATTCGAATAATAGAATGAATTTTGATTCATTTTCATTGATTTCATTACTTTCTGCTGATTCCATCAATATTTCTTTTCGTATACAAAAGTTATTTCTATCTTCTTTCGTGAAATCTTTTGCTATATATGCACTCTCGGCACTTCCGAAATAATTTATGCTGTCAGTTAAATCCTTACCTATATAGATTTTTCCGTTAGGGTAAGTGATTTTGTAAATTACTTTTCGCTCTCGATCTTTCATTTAAACTCAGGTGTGATATTGACTTTAGTTCGGGTACTTATGACATCCGTACTTTGGTGTGGACTATACTTATTAGCTTCTTGAATACGACGCTGAGATATTATCACTTAGTAGCGGTTATTGATGAGCTAATCCAGGCAATTAATGATTAGTTATGTAAATAATCCAGACCAATCTAAGTTCCCACATGACTTCGCATAATGTATATTATGTTAAATTAATGATTATTTTAAGATACCTTTTCTTTGTAACCTCCTTTTTGGTTTTGGATCTTACTTTTATGATATTACGATAATATCATAATTACATATTATCGTAATATCATAATTGCCTTAAGTTGACGCCCTTGTTAAAATAAGCACATAGGCAACCTTACCCAACTACAAGTGCATTCATGGATAATATTATTAGCATTACAAAATCAGCTAGACTTACTGAGCAGGAAGTTCATCAAGCTATTCAGGATTTATTAGATTCCGGAGAAAGTGTCTCGTCCTTATCTTTACTTAGAACTCTAGGTCGCGGATCGCTAACTACCATAACCAAACATCTCAATAGCTTTGCTACAGACCATAAGAATGAAGCTATCCCGCCTAAATTGTCTGAATTGCCTGAAAATATTGCCAGGTCAGCCAAATTAATGGCGATTAAGATATGGAATGAAGCTGAAATAGTCGCTAGTAAAGACTTAGAGGGTCAGCGAGAAGCTTTAGAGCAGGCTGCGCGCATTTCTGCTGAACGGATTCATGAGGCCGAAATTTTTAGCGAGGAACAAGCTAAGCGATTAGAGGAGCAAGAAAAGAGTTATGCTTTGAGCGTTGCTGGGTTGCGTGATGACATAGAAAAGCTAACGGCTGACTTAGAAAATAAAAATACATTACTGAATAAAATAACAACTGAGTTAGAGGTTATTAAAAATGAACATCAGGGCCTCTCTAATCACCATAAAGAAACTAAAAAACAACTAGTAGAAACAGCTAGTTTAGTAAGTGAAAATAAATCCTTAGATTTACAGGTCGCTAAACAGCAATTCGGACTGGATATACTTACCAAACGCCTAGATGAAGAACAAGGTTTGCGTAAAGCGGAGAGTAAGGAGAATAAAGCTTTAATAGAAAGAGCGTCTATTCTTGAAGGGGAACTTAAAGCATGGCAGGCATTTAAGCCTCGGTAAGCGAATCGTCGTCGATGTTCAACCTCAAGTGAGAGTATTGACGACTCAATATTATAGAACTACCCTCCTCCCTGCTTATATCAATCTACTCACCCTATAAAACACCCTCACTTAGTTCGCGATAATCTGCTACGATTATTTGTTTTTCAGCCACTGAACGCAGTATTCATAATATCAACTTCTTTTTAGAGATATCAGTCGCTTAACTTTCTTTTTATGAATGCGTTTTGACCAATTCTCTACCGTTGTTTCTGAGCTTGTAAGCTTAGCAATTATTTCCTTTAGCTTTTCCTCTTTATCCTCTAGTAAGGCGTTAAGCTGAGTGTTGCTAGATTTAGTTAATTGAAGTTGCCCATTTAATTCACCCGCTCTTTCGCGTAAATCACTGAATTGAGTTTTCAGTAAATTGGATTCGACTTCATTTTTCTCTTGAAGATTTGCATATGCCGCTCTGGCAGCAATCAACTCTGCCTCTAGATCTGTTACGCGTAGCTGTTCTCGCTTAATATCTCGCATAGCCACTGATAATTTAACCTGATTTTGATCATTAGTTTCTTTAATTGATATTTGTAATTGCTCAATGTTTCTATTGCTGTTGTCTAGCCGCTGCTCCAATAAACATCTTTGACTTTCCGAAGTAGCCTGTAGCTGCTCTGATGCTTTTAATTTAAGAGACTCGTTGTGTAACTTACCCTCTGTAGTTTGTAGTTTTGAAATTGCATCATCCCTCTCAATCACTATTGAATCGACTTCTAAGCGTAATTTTGTAGCTTCATTCTCCACTTCGCTTCGTAAAGTAGTTAAAGATTCATGTGCGGAAATTTGAGATTTTGACCATATTTTAGCCATCATCTCCCCTGCCATATTACCAATATCTTCTGGTAAATCTGGCTGCTCGATACGTGTTTTACCTTTTTCTCGTAATTCCTTCCAGAAATTACTCAAAGCTTCCGTTGGAACTGACATGCTACCTTTGCGCACAAATTGATAAAGCTTGTTTGTTGTTGGTGTAATTCCGTAGCGGAAGAATAATAAAGCACAGACTTCACGATAAAGATCACGAGTATTACTAAATTGCTCCCGCAACGCATCGACTTCTTCCTGTATTTGGCCTTCTAAATTTACCGACTCGTTCATACTCAAAGCTACTCAACGCGAATTAATATTAAATATTACTACGTAATACGTAGTAAATCAAAGTATAAGATAATTAATTTTGACATTATTACTCTAATGTCAAATAATTGGTTTTGTAATTTTTTATAAAAAATAAATTTAGCTATGAATGATTTATCCCCTTTTCCTACTTATATAAGTGCTCATTTAGATGGTAGCGAAGGAAAGAACCGTGCCATTAACACGCCTGCACAGATAGAAGCATCCAATGATCTTCAGGCTATTCAGGCGTGGTTAGCCTGTTTCGCTGATAAAAAGACGACTTTTACTAATTATCGTAAAGAAGCTGACCGCCTCTATCTATGGTCAGTTTTTCAACTCAATAAACCGCTATCTTCATTAACACATGAAGATTTATTGATATATAAACGCTTCATACAAGACCCTAAACCTAGAGAGAAGTGGGTTTCAGATGGAGGAAGAAAACATCCTAGACAGGATGAGCGCTGGAGACCGTTTTATGGACCCCTTTCCACATCTAGCCAGCACCAAACAATGATCATCCTAAATGTCATGTTTGCTTGGCTAGTAAATGCTGGATATTTGGCAGGAAATCCACTATCACTGTCTAGGCAGCGCGCAAAAAAGGAAAAACCTCGCGTCACACGTTATTTAGACCCTACTCTTTGGCAAGATGTTAAAAATTATATTGAAATCATGCCAAAGGAGAGTAAACGTGAACAAGCACATTATTTTCGTATTCGTTGGTTATTCTCTCTACTTTATTTAAGCGGTATTCGGGTTTCAGAAATTACTCAAAATACAATGGGAGATTTTTTTTGTCGACGAGATAACAAAGGTCAAGAATTATGGTGGTTAGAAATTATAGGTAAAGGTGACAAGGTTCGACTGATACCCGCTACAGAGGAAATGATGTCAGAGCTTGCTCAATACCGCAGAAGCTTGAGTTTATCACCCTACCCTTTGCCAAATGAAGAAATACCTCTGATACTGCCAATAGGGAAATCGCTAAAACCACTAACTCGCTCAGCTTTACATATTGTTATAAAAAAGGTTTTTACTAGTACGGCTGCTTGGCTGCGCCTGCGAGGAGATGAGTATGTTGCACGTGCAAATGTCGTTGAACAAGCGTCGGCTCATTGGTTACGACATACTGCGGGCTCTCATATGGCCGATCAACAAATAGACTTAAGACTGATTCGAGATAATTTAGGCCACGAATCATTAAACACAACCAGTCAATATCTCCATGTTGATGATGATAGGCGACATAGAGAGACTGAGGAAAATCACCAGATTAATTGGTAAATAAAGCATAGCTATAGATGCGATTAAATCAATTCTTTAGGATTATGCAAGCAACTATTTAATGGATTGTATGTGTTGTCCAGTTGATTAATTGTAAACATGAATCATTCGCTGAAAATCAGGATAACGCAGCGGTAGCGAAGTGATGATTTTCAGTCTGCAGCAAGTCGCAGGAAAACTTGCCAACTCGGAGTGAGCGGTAAGCTAGCTAGGGACGTATATAGATACAAGGACGAACTGAGGCTATTATACAGTGGTGACAGAATACCCCCCCCTAGCTTTATGATCTAGGATTACGTTTTAATTTTTTTAAGTTGTTTCACTAGATCTTTTATAGGAATGATTATTTTTTGCCTAATTTCCTGTCCTTTTGACTGCACATAGTTCGCGAAATATAAATCAACACCACATACCTTTGGGATAACTGAGCACCGACCTAAATAACTCAAGTCTTGACCATGTATCGTATAGGTAAGTGGGATTTTTTCATCGCTTACCGTTCCTATAAACACTAATTCCAAGCGTTGTTGGTATAAATCGTAATCCATTTGATCATTTATAATCGTTAGATCGGCTAATAGTGTTTTTTGTTCACCTAAGGGTTCTGCATAAACCAATAAGTGACTCTCTTTAAACTGTGTTTGCATATACTGAGCAACTTGCTCAGGCTTAATAAACCCGGTGTGATTGATAAGAAAACGTTCTAAACCTATTAATTGACGCATTATGATTGTATTACCATTTAATTAAATACTATTGATTCTAGCTTTAAGTTTGTAAAGTCCTTAAAATAGCATAATAGTTGCGATATGAGAGCCCGACTTTAAAATATTCGTGTTTTTATTAACCTTAACCAGACCTTTATTATTCAATGACTGATCATAAATTAACCCATCTTAAAGAGTTAGAAGCTGAAAGTATCCATATTATTCGCGAAGTTGCAGCAGAATTTGAACGTCCAGTAATGCTGTACTCTGTTGGTAAAGACTCTGCGGTTATGTTGCATTTAACGCGCAAAGCTTTTTACCCGGGTAAGCCTCCCTTCCCTTTGATGCACGTTGATACCAAATGGAAATTTAAAGAAATGATTAAATTCCGCGATGATCAAGTTAAAAAACTAGGTTGGGATTTAATCGTTCATTCAAATCAAGAGGGAATCGACCAAGGTGTTGGCCCGTTTACACACGGAAGTAAAAAACATACTGATGTGATGAAAACTCAAGGCTTAAAACAAGCTTTAAATAAATATAAGTTTGATGCGGCTTTTGGTGGTGCGCGTCGTGATGAAGAAAAATCACGTGCTAAAGAGCGTGTGTATTCATTCCGTGATAAAAATCATGGATGGGATCCTAAAAATCAACGCCCTGAACTATGGAATACTTATAACGGTAAAATTGATCAAGGTGAAAGCATTCGTGTATTCCCTATTTCAAACTGGACTGAACTTGATATATGGCAATATATTCATTTAGAAAACATTCCGATTGTGCCTCTATATCTTGCAAAAGAACGCCCTGTCGTTAATAAAGATGGCATGTTAATTATGGTTGATGATGACCGTATGCCAATTGGCGAAGATGAAAAAGTAGAAATGAAAATGGTACGTTTTCGTACTTTAGGTTGCTACCCATTAACAGGGGCTGTTGAATCTACAGCAACAACCTTGCCTGAAATTATTCAAGAAATGCTTTTAACCACAACGTCTGAGCGTCAAGGTCGATTAATCGATCAGGATGAAGCCGGATCAATGGAGAAGAAAAAGCGCGAAGGTTATTTCTAATTACACGCAGCTTTTTTAACTTAATTTATTTCAGGAAATATTATGTCTCACCAATCAGATCTTATTAGTAGCGATATTGATGCTTATTTAGCACAGCATGAGCGCAAGCAATTATTACGTTTTTTAACTTGTGGTAATGTCGATGATGGTAAAAGTACGCTTATTGGCCGTCTTTTATACGATTCAAAAATGATTTATGAAGATCAACTAGCCGCTGTGCAAGCAGATAGCGTTAAATCAGGTACTACAGGTGCAGGAAAAGTTGATTTAGCCTTATTAGTTGATGGTTTACAAGCAGAGCGTGAGCAAGGCATTACCATTGATGTCGCTTATCGCTACTTCTCAACTAAGTCACGCAAATTCATTATTGCTGACACACCAGGACACGAGCAATATACACGGAACATGGCAACCGGTGCATCTACCTGTGATTTAGCGGTTATTCTTATTGATGCACGTTACGGCGTTCAAACTCAAACTAAACGTCATAGTTTTATTGCCTCATTATTAGGCATTAAGCACGTCATTATCGCTATCAATAAAATGGATTTGATGGAGTATAGCGAAACGACTTATGAGCAAATTAAAGCTGATTACTTAGACTTCATTAAAGATTTAGACGGCTTAAACGATGTTCATGCGATTCCAATGTCGGCTTTAGATGGCGACAACGTGGTTAATAGAAGTGAAAAAATGTCATGGTATACAGGAAAAACCATGATGGAGACCCTAGAAACAGTCGAAATTTCCGGGGATCATAATTTTTCAGACGGCCGCTTCCCTGTGCAGTATGTTAACCGCCCTAACCTCGATTTCCGTGGTTTTTGTGGTACCGTTGCATCAGGTATTTTTCGTAAAGGCGATGCAATAACAGCCCTGCCTTCTGGAAAAACCAGCACCATTAATTCTATCGTTACCTTTGATGGTGAATTAGAGGAAGCATTTCCACCGATGGCAGTCACACTAACCACAACTGACGAAATTGATATTAGTCGTGGCGATATGATTGTAAAAAGTGACGATCTACCACTGGTTTCCGATAAATTTGATGCGAAGATTGTATGGATGACCGAAGCTGGGTTAAATGCTGGGAAACAATACACGATTAAATTAGCAACACGCAGTGTCACTGGTTCGGTTGTTAATATCCAGCACCGTATTGACGTCAATACCTTAGAGCACCATGAGGCAACTAGCTTAGAGCTGAATGAAATTGGCTTATGTTCTTTTACTGTTAATGCACCGGTTGTTTTTGATGCTTATTCAAAAAGTAAAGGTACGGGCTCGTTCATCATTATTGATCGCCTAACTAATGTGACTGTTGGTGCAGGTATGATCACCGGTATTGCTTCTGATGCAGAGTTAACTCCAGTTAGCACTGCTGACCGTACCGCCCGTTATGGCCAAAAAGCAGTATCTGTTCAACTATCAGGTGCTAACGCGGAAACAGTGGCTTACCAACTCGAACGTAAATTATTCGATAATGGCCATGCACTGGCTGTTATTACTGAGAGTGAGCATATAGTAGCGGCACTTGCAGTAGTAAAACAAGCGGGTTTAATCTGTATTACGACAGCGGATACTCCGTGTGACTTTGCTTTTGATACTAATAAGCTTTCACTCGATGAAATTCACTTGGCTTTAAAAGAAAAAAATAGTATTCAATAAATAGTTAACCCCAATAAGCGTTATTGGGGTGATTTTTCTTATCCGTTTCCTTATCTTTTAGAGTAGAAATCATGGCACAAAAAATCACTAAAGCTGTTTTCCCCGTTGCGGGCATGGGTACCCGTTTTTTACCTGCAACTAAAGCAAGCCCTAAAGAAATGTTGCCAGTGGTTGATAAACCACTGATTCAATATGCCGTAGAAGAAGCCATTGCTGCTGGCATGGATACAATGATCTTTGTTACCGGCCGTAACAAACGCGCAATTCCTGATCACTTCGATAAAGCTTATGAGCTTGAAAAAGAACTCGAAGCAAAAGGTAAAAAAGCAGTTTTGGAAATGGTACAAGGTATTTTGCCTGCACATGTGACGTGTGTATTTCTCCGCCAATCTGAAGCTTTAGGTTTAGGCCACGCGGTTTTATGTGCTAAACCTATCGTGGGTAATGAACCTTTCGCGGTCATTTTAGCCGATGATTTAATTGAAGATGGCACTCGCGGCTGTATGGCACAAATGACTAAAGTGTTTGAAGCAAATAACCAATCTGTATTAGGTGTAGAGCGTGTCGATCCAAGTCAAACAGAAAAATATGGTATTGTAAAAACCACGCAACTCAGTGATAAAATCAGCCATGTTGAATCGATAGTTGAAAAACCAACACCAGAAAAAGCACCGAGTAATTTAGCGGTTGTTGGGCGCTATATTTTAACGCCAGGCATTTTTGATAAGCTTGAAACGACCGGTAAAGGTGCGGGCGGTGAAATTCAATTAACCGATGCAATTTCCAGCTTATTAGCCAATGAAAATGTACTGGCTTACGAATTTGAAGGCACCCGTTATGATTGTGGTGATAAGCTAGGGTTTTTAATCGCTAACGTTGAAATTGCTTTATTACATAATGAATTAAAAGATGATTTTTTAAATTATTTAAAAGATCTTTATAAAAAATACCAAAAATAACGTAAATACCCTATGGATACAATTAGCATTCGTGGTGCAAGAACGCACAATCTTAAAGATATCGACCTTGATTTACCACGTGATGCTTTAATTGTTATTACTGGATTATCAGGTTCAGGTAAATCCTCATTGGCCTTTGATACTATCTACGCTGAAGGTCAGCGGCGCTATGTAGAATCGCTTTCTGCTTACGCTCGGCAGTTTTTATCGATAATGGAAAAACCCGATGTTGACCATATAGAAGGTTTATCCCCTGCTATTTCTATAGAACAAAAATCAACCTCACATAATCCACGCTCAACAGTCGGTACCATTACTGAAATTTATGATTATTTGCGCTTACTTTATGCGCGCGCGGGTATTCCACGTTGCCCCGAACATAATTTATCCCTAGAGGCGCAAACTGTTAGTCAAATGGTTGATCATGTTTTAGAGCAACCACAAGATGAACGCTGGATGCTTTTAGCGCCGATCATTAATGATCGTAAAGGCGAGCATATTCAATTATTAGAAGATCTTCAGGCACAAGGATTTATACGTGTGCGCATTGATGGTACGACTTATGAATTCGATGAGTTACCTGAAATCGACGGCAAAAAGAAACATACCATAGAAGTTATTGTTGATCGTTTTAAAATCCGTGATGATATTAAACTGCGTTTAGCGGAATCATTTGAAACGGCTCTAAGGCTAACTGATGGTATTGCATCGGCTATCTGCATGGATGACGAAAGTAAGCACCTGGTTTTTTCAGAAAAATATGCTTGTTCAGACTGCGGTTATAGTATTACCGAACTTGAGCCACGCATTTTTTCCTTTAATAATCCTAAAGGGGCTTGTAGTGCATGTGATGGTTTAGGACGTAAACAACATTTCGACCCTGCGCTTGTTGTGCATAATAAATCGATAAGTTTAGCTTCGGGGGCGGTACGTGGCTGGGATAGGCGTAATGCATATTATTACCAACTTATTTGCTCGATTGCAGAGCATTATGAATTCGATCCTGAAACACCTTTTGAAGAGTTAAGCGACGATATTCAACACATTATTCTATATGGTAGTGGGCGCAAAGCGATTGATTTTAGTTTCATTACTGGCAGTGGTAAAAAACGTAAAAAACGCCATAGTTTTGAAGGTATTATCGCCAATATGGAACGCCGATATTTGGAAACAGATTCTCAAGTCGTGCGTGATGAGCTTGCAAAATACCAAAGTAATAAAATGTGTGATAGTTGTTCAGGGGCTCGCTTAAATACTGCTGCTCGTCATGTGTTTATCGATGAGAAGCCGATCAATGAATTAACGCACTTGCCTATTCACGAAGCCTTAGCATTTTTTAAAGAATTAAATTTAGAAGGACAACGTGGCAAGATTGCTGAAAAAATTAATACCGAGATCCAACAGCGACTCGAATTTTTAGTGAATGTCGGATTAGATTATTTAACCTTAGATCGCAGTGCCGATACTCTTTCAGGTGGTGAAGCACAAAGAATTCGTTTAGCTAGCCAAATCGGTGCAGGTTTAGTCGGTGTGATGTATGTGCTAGATGAGCCTTCCATTGGTTTACATCAACGTGATAATGATCGCTTACTTAACACCCTATTTCGTTTGCGTGATTTAGGCAATACCGTTATCGTCGTCGAACATGATGAAGATGCTATTCGTGCGGCACAATATGTGGTTGATATTGGTCCCGGTGCAGGCGTACACGGCGGACAAATTATTGCGCAAGGCCCCCCTGAGGATATCATTAATTCTGCTGAATCAATTACAGGCCAGTACTTATCGGGTGTGCGTGAAATTAGTATCCCTAAACAAACAACGCCACGTAACCCTAAAAAATTACTTACTGTCTGTAATGCACAAGGTAATAACTTACAGCAAGTTACTGCTTCTTTCCCAGTTGGATTATTAACCTGTGTAACAGGCGTTTCTGGCTCAGGAAAATCAACCTTAATTAACGATACGCTATACCGTTTTGTTGCTCGGGAAATTAATCGTGCTACTACCCTGCCCGCAGCCTGTGATGCGGTTGAAGGCATGGAACACTTTGATAAAATCGTTGATATTGATCAGGGTGCTATAGGTAGAACGCCACGTTCAAACCCGGCAACTTATACCGGTTTATTTACACCAATAAGGGAATTATTTGCTGCAACACCAGAGTCGCGTTCACGCGGCTATACACCAGGGCGTTTTAGCTTTAATGTAAAAGGCGGTCGTTGTGAGTCTTGTAAAGGTGATGGTGTTGTTAAAGTCGAAATGCACTTTTTGCCTGATGTGTTTGTACACTGTGATGTATGTGCGGGCAAACGTTACAACCGTGAAACGCTAGAAATTCGTTACAAAGGCAAATCGATTAACCAAATTTTAGAAATGACGGTTGAAGAAGCCTATGTATTTTTTAAGCCAGTACCGACTTTAGCGCGTAAATTACAAACCTTATTAGATGTTGGTCTTAGTTATATTACCGTTGGCCAAAATGCAACCACCTTATCGGGCGGTGAAGCACAACGTATCAAACTTGCTAAAGAGCTGTCTAAACGGGATACCGGAAAAACGTTATACATTTTAGATGAGCCCACCACCGGTTTGCATTTTCATGACATTCAACAACTATTAACCGTATTACATACGCTACGTGATCACGGGAATACCATTATTGTTATTGAGCACAATTTGGACGTTATTAAAACAGCGGATTGGGTTGTTGATATCGGCCCCGAAGGTGGGAATGGTGGCGGTATGGTTGTTGCAGAAGGAACACCAAAAGAAGTCAGTCTAGTTGAAGCGTCTTATACTGGCCATTATTTAAAGCGATTTTTTGCTTAAACATTCGATATATAGAATTATGCCTAAATTAAATTTTTTACTTCATCACTCCAGCTTAATGATTACTGACTTAGATGCCTCTATTAAGTTCTATGCAGACATCATCGGTTTAACTCAAATGGAACGCCCCGATTTAGGCTTTCCGGGTGCTTGGTTTCAACTGGGTGAAAACCAACAGCTACATATTATTTTATTACCTAATATGGACGCTACTTCTGGGCGACCTGAACATGGTGGCCGAGATCGCCATGTGGCATTAACGGTTGATAATTTTGATGCTGTTAAACAGTCCCTAGAAGATAATAATGTCTTTTATTCCATGAGTAAATCAGGACGTAAAGCTTTATTTGTACGCGATTTAGATGCCAATGCGATAGAGATTATCGGCATAGAGCAGTTCAACGTTTAGTCTTACTCAGGAACACAATTGGATTTCTTCACTATTTCAAACACTTATCTAGATTGGCTAAATCCAATATTTACCAGCTATGCATTAATATTTGCAGCAGAAATTGGCGATAAAAGCCAATTAGTTTGCATGACATTAGCCGCAAGACATCGCGCTACACCCGTCATTTTTGGAGCGATTGCCGCCTTTTCTTTACTCAATATTCTAGCGGTTATTTTTGGTGTCGCTATTGCCACCTGGCTGCCAGATTATTTAGTGGCTGGGCTAGTCAGTGCACTATTTGCTGTGTTTGGTTTACAGTCTTTATTTTTTACGGATGAAGACGATGATGATGAAATAAAGCCTAAAAGTACGCATAATTTATTTTTTACCACTTTTTTATTAATTACGCTTGCTGAATTTGGTGACAAAACTCAGCTTGCCGTGGTTGCCCTCAGTAGTACCGCTATTCCTGCTGCAATTTGGATAGGCTCTACCTTAGCCTTAAGTAGTAGTGCCATTTTAGGTGTACTGGCAGGTAGAACTTTATTACAAAAGATTCCGCTGTCGTTATTACATAAAATAAGCGGTGTCATTTTTATTATTTTAGCGGGCTTTGCTGCTTATAAAACACTGAACTTACTTAATTATCTATAATTATTTTTAGGCACCATTCAACACGTCATTCCCGAAGTCTTTTATCGGGAATCTACTGCGTATGATGGATGCCCTATTTTGCTCGGTTAATATCACTATTAAGCTGAAATTCTGCATCGATAAATTCCTTTGACTGTCTTTTTAATTGTGCTTGTCTAATTCGCTCATCTTCTTCTTTTGCATCTTTTAATATTTGCTTATAAGAACGATTGACTGATTTTGCATAGTCTGTCTCTTTTTTATCTTTAGTTTCTAGTGCACTTGGCGTAGCTTCAACTACATAGCACTTATCAATTTCATTCGCTAATCGCCGTAAATGCTCACTAATAACCAGTAATTGCTCAGATGAATGCTGTTTATTCACATCAAGCTTAAAATTCCGCGCAATTTCATCACGAAAATTAAAGCCATGAATCACATCTGAACTTTGCTTTTGCTGAAAGTCATATTTGATGTAAATATCCAGTGGATCAGCTGAGTCTTTTTTAAAAAAGACTTCTGCGCTCTCCATAGTATAGGTCAGCGCATTAACAAAATTTTTGCGTACTTGCTCAAGTTCATCAAATAAAAAATCATCGCTTAATTTTTTAACTATGTATTTCACAGTTTCACCACAAGATTTAATAAAATTAGACTCTTTATATACTGCTAAGAACGCTCTCACAAGTTCATTTTTATTTTATTGGTTATTTATAGATCAATAATTAAGTATTCTTTGCTATCAAGCCTAGGCCTAAGCATGTAAAATTGACGGATTTATTTTAAAAAATTTTCAACAAATAAGGGTGTCTAGTGGATTTTAGAGGAACAACAATTCTTTCAGTACGTCGTGGCGATAAAGTCGTTATTGGTGGTGATGGCCAAGTCACTTTAGGTAATACTGTGATGAAAGGAAATGCGCGTAAAGTTCGTCGTTTATACAATGGTCAAGTTATTGCAGGATTTGCGGGTGCAACTGCCGATGCCTTCACTCTTTTTGAGCACTTTGAAGGTAAACTTGAAAAGCATCATGGTAATTTAACGCGTGCTGCGGTTGAAATGGCTAAAGACTGGCGTACAGAACGTGCGTTACGTAAATTAGAAGCGCTACTTTCTATTGCTGATAGTAAAACTTCCTTAATTATTTCGGGTAATGGTGATGTTATCGAGCCAGAACACGATTTAATTGCTATTGGATCAGGCGGCCCTTTTGCACAGTCTGCAGCGCTTGCCCTATTAGAAAATTCAGAATTATCTGCGCGTGAGATTGTTGAAAAATCTTTACATATTGCAGCTGATATCTGTATTTATACTAATCATAATTTACGCATCGAAGAACTTGATGCAGAACCAAAAGATAAGGCGTAATCAATGAGCCAAATGACACCTAAAGAAATTGCGCACGAATTAGATAAGCATATCATCGGTCAAGCAACCGCAAAACGCTCAGTTGCGATAGCATTACGTAATCGCTGGAGACGCTCACAAGTTGATATTTCTATGCGCGATGAAATTACGCCTAAAAATATTTTAATGATCGGGCCAACAGGCGTGGGTAAAACCGAAATTGCACGACGTTTAGCGCGTTTAGCCAACGCTCCGTTTATTAAAATAGAAGCGACTAAATTCACTGAAGTCGGCTATGTGGGACGTGATGTTGAATCCATTATTCGTGATTTAATGGATACTGCATTCAAAATGACACGCGAAACAGCGATGGAAGAAGTCAAAAATCGTGCTTTAGATGCAGCAGAAGAAGATATTTTAGATATTCTTTTACCTCGCGCTGAAAGCGGTATGTTATCTGAAAGTGAGTCATCGACACGCCAGAAAATGCGTAAGAAATTACGTGAAGGTGATTTTGACGACAAAGAAGTTGAAATAGAAGTGAAAGCACCGAAAGTCGGTGTTGAGATCATGGCACCTCCTGGCATGGAAGAAATGACCAATCAATTACAAGGTATGTTCCAAAACCTTGATAATGATAAAACTAAAACACGTAAATTAGCCATTAAAGACGCATTAAAAGCGCTTTCTGAAGAGCACGCGGCTAAATTGGTTAATCCTGACGAGATTAAACTCACTGCATTACAGGCTGTAGAGCAGCATGGTATCGTTTTCTTAGATGAAATAGATAAAGTTTGTAAACGTTCTGAGAGTGGCGGCGATGTATCACGTGAAGGTGTGCAACGTGATTTATTACCTTTAGTTGAAGGCAGCACAGTCAGCACTAAACATGGCATGGTAAAAACAGACCATATCTTATTTATTGCCTCAGGTGCATTTCACTTAACTAAACCCTCTGATTTAATTCCAGAACTACAAGGCCGCTTTCCTATCCGTGTTGAGCTAGATGCCTTAAGCGTCAATGATTTCGTGCGTATTTTAACCGAGCCCGACGTCTCTTTAACTGAGCAATATCAAGCTTTATTAGCCACAGAAGGGTTAGAGTTAAGCTTTACTGAAGCAGGTATTCAACGTATTGCTGAATTAGCGTGGGAAGTGAATGAAAAAACCGAAAATATCGGTGCACGTCGTTTACATACTGTTTTAGAGCGATTATTAGAAGGCATTTCCTATGATGCACCGGATTTAGTCGAAAAAAACATTAGCATTGACACTGAATTCGTCAATCAATACTTGTCTGAATTTGTACAAGATGAAGACCTAAGCCGTTATATTTTATGAGTATGCGCATTAAAGCCAGCCCAATTGATTCGCTATTAACCGAAATCAAATTACATAAAATATCGCGCTTATTAGAAGTCAGCTTTGATAATGGTCAAGTATTTCAATTACCAGCGGAATACCTACGCGTTTACACTCCCTCAGCCGAAGCTGTGGGACATGGGCCAGGCCAAGAAGTTTTGCAAATAGGTAAAGAATTAGTCTCCATTGATTCCATTCGCTCCGTGGGTAATTATGGGATTGCACCTACTTTTAGCGATGGCCATAATAGCGGTATATACACGTGGGACTTGCTTTATAAATTAGGTAATGAATACCAAAGCCTTTGGACCAGTTACCTCAATCAATTAATCGATGCGGGACAACCCCGTACTGAACCGACACACTAAGTAGAAGAAAAATTATGACAACTGATAACACTACTCACTTTGGCTTTACGCAAGTCGAAGAAAAAGAAAAAGTTAACCTAGTTCGAGGCGTCTTTGATTCTGTTGCTAGCCAATATGACATCATGAATGACTTTATGTCATTTGGTATACACCGTATTTGGAAGCGTGTTGCCGTACAACTCAGTAACGTACGTGAAGGCGATCATGTTTTAGATTTAGCGGGTGGTACAGGCGACTTAACTACCCTATTCTCTAAACGCGTTGGTAAAAAAGGCAAAATCGTTCTTGCTGATATCAACTCAGAAATGTTGCGTACCGGTCGTGATCGTTTAATTGACCGTGGTCTTACAAAAAACATCAGTTTTGCACAAGTCAATGCTGAGTGCCTTCCTTTTGAAGATAATACCTTTGATTGCGTGTGCATTGCCTTTGGTTTACGTAATGTAACTAATAAAGATGCAGCTTTACGCTCTATGATGCGTGTTTTAAAACCTGGCGGCCGTGTGATTGTTTTAGAATTTTCACATCCAACAGATAAAGTAACAGAAAAAGTTTACGATTTTTATTCATTTAAATTGCTACCTAAAATAGGCAAATTTGTGGCTAAAGATGAAGAGAGTTACCGCTACCTAGCAGAATCTATTCGTATGCACCCTGTACAAGATAAATTAAAAGAAATGATGGAAGAAGCCGGCTTAGAGCGTTGTGAATACTTCAATATGTCTCAAGGCATTGTTGCAGTACATCGCGGATACAAATTCTAAGACGACCAGGCGGTTTATTAAGCCGCCTATTTTTAATAGCAGAATACTTTTAATTATTTTACGTCTCAATATATGACTATAAAACCTCTAGTGATGAATGCCTTAGAAACGGCATTAAATAAATACCTTAGTTTAGATGAAGATATCAGTCTTTTTTTAACACCACTGGCGGGGAAAGTGATCGCTATTAATATCACCCCTTTTAATGAAACTATTTACCTGTGTCCTAGCGAAAAAATCATCCAGTTTATGGATGTCACTCATGATTCTGTAGACACCACATTAACAGGCTCGCTTTCTGCTCTGGGCTTAATGGGCTTAAGTAACACACCTGCGCGGTCTTTTTTCTCGGGTGATGTGAGCATTACGGGCGATTTAGCCGTAGGGCAACAGTTTCAGCAACTGTTCGCCAAGCTGGATATTGATTTAGAAGAACAAGTTTCACATCTTACCGGCGATGTTGTCGCGCATAAAATTGGCAATTTTTTCAAACATGCGCATAACTGGCATCAAGAAAGTATCAACAGCATTAAACTTAATGTGTCTGAATTTTTACAAGATGAAAGTAAGGATTTGCCGCCTGAACCCGAAGTTAATATCTTCACGCAACAAGTCGATAAACTGACCGAAGATATGGACCGTACTGAAGCAAAAATTCAGCGATTAAATCAGGCATTACAAGCTACACATAAAACAAATTAAGGAACTTATGTGAAACACCCTAAACTTATTTTAAGACTCTTACACATCAACTGGGTATTTGTAACACACGGCTTAGATGATCTAATTCTAAAAACGCATTTATTTAGAGCTTTTCGCTTCTTTGCAGTCCTCTCACCGAGCTATTGGCGTCAAAATAAACTCGAAGCGCGGGGCGTTAGAATTCGTCGCACATTAGAAGATTTAGGCCCTATTTACATCAAGTTTGGACAAGCATTATCGACACGTAAAGATATATTGCCCGATGATATTGCTGATGAACTGGTTAAATTACAAGATAAAGTGCCGCCCTTTTCTGATCAGCTTGCTCGCGAAGTCATTGAACAACAGCTAGGTGCTTCAATTGAAGATACCTTTGCTGAATTTTCTAGCGCTCCTTTAGCTTCAGCTTCTATTGCACAAGTACACGCGGCAGTATTAAAAACAGGCGAACACGTTATCGTCAAAGTATTACGCCCCGATGTAGAAAAATGGATACACTCTGATATAGGCTTACTGTATGAGCTCGCTAATTTTGCAGAAAAATTTTGGGACGATGCAAAACGCTTGCACGCGACAGAAATCGTTGCTGAATTTGAAAAGACGCTATTAAACGAACTTGATTTAGTGATGGAAGCGGGTAACTGCAGTAAGTTACGCGGCAATTTTAAAGATTCAGATGCGTTATATGTCCCTGAGATTCATTGGGAATATACACGCAAAAAAATACTGGTGATGGAACGTATCTATGGTATTCCTGTCGGTGAAATCGATACATTACGCGAGAATAATGCTGACTTTAAAACATTGGCAGAACGCGGTGTAGAAATATTTTTCACCCAAGTATTTAGAGATAACTTTTTTCATGCTGATATGCATCCTGGTAATGTCTTTGTCGATTTACCTGATAAATATATCGCTGTCGATTTTGGCATTATGGGTTCATTAACCGCATCCGACCAACGCTACTTAGCAGAAAACCTGCTCGGATTTTTTAACCGTGATTATCATCGTGTTGCTAAAGCACATATCGACTCAGGCTGGGTACCCGCTAATACCAGTGTAGAAGAATTTGAATCGGCTATTCGTAGTGTTTGCGAACCGATTTTTGATAAGCCACTCAAAGATATTTCATTTGGCTTATTATTGCTGCGTTTATTTCAAACAGCACGCCGCTTTAATATGGAAGTACAACCGCAGTTAGTCTTATTGCAAAAAACCTTATTAAATATTGAAGGTTTAGGCCGTCAGTTGTACCCAGAGTTAGACTTATGGTCTACAGCAAAGCCGTATTTAGAAAATTGGTTTAAAGAGCGCTTAAGCCCTAAAAGTAAAATTAAACAGGCGATTAAGAAATTCCCTGAAATTACCGAAAAATTCCCTGAAATACCACATTTAATTTTTCAAGCACTGGATGATGCAGCACATACGAAATTACGTGCTCAAGAACAACAACGACAAATGTTGCACTTACAACAACAAATGCAACATAATCACAAAAGAACCATGAGCATTTTATTATTCAGTGCTGCACTCATTAGTTCGGCAATTTTTTGGTCATAAGATGTTAATTAATTTCGTCCCTAAAACCGAGATTTCAGCCAAAGAAAATTTACAATGGCTATTTATCCTTAGAAATTTAATGATTGGAGGAGAATCTCTTTTCCTATTGATTTCTATTGATATTCTAAAAATTCAGCTACATGAAAGCCCTTTATGGCTGACCATTTTAGCGATAGCCACGGTTAATCTCTATACATGGATGCGCTTAAAAACTGACATTCCTGTGACGGAAATGGAAATTTTTTCGCAATTAGTAGTGGATGTTTTAGCCATTGCAGCACTGCTTTATTTAACCGGTGGCGCTACCAACCCTTTTACCTGGATATTTTTATTACCCGTGATTTTAACGGCGATTATTTTGCCGCATGCCTACACGTGGTACATGGTTATCTTAACAACCACCTTGTACACGGCTTTGATTCCTTACCATGCCACATTAATTGCCGTTGAACCGCATTTAATGCTTTCGGGCAGCATGGCAGGTATGGATCCCAATATGCATCACAGCGTTGAAGATAATGAATTTTTAAATTTTCATATCTTTGGTATGTGGTTTGGTTTTGTCTGTAGTGCTGGGCTGGTGGCTTTTTTTGCCGTGGAATTATCTAATACTATTAAAGACGGCGAACGCACCATTGCAGTCGCACGTGAAAAATCACTACAAGACGAAAGTATTATTTCATTAGCCTCACTTGCCGCAAGTGCTGCACATGATATGGGGACGCCCTTAGGCACCATGGCTATTATTGCGCATGAATTAAAGGATGAAAAAGGCGCTACTTCCAAAAAAGAATTACGTGAAAAAATGCAAATCATGGAAGATCAAATTCTTCGTTGCAAACAAGCGCTATCGGTTATGTCTTCTTCTGCGGGTGAAATTAGAGCAGACTCAGGGCATCTAACAGTATTTACTAGTTATTTAGATGATGTAATCAATCAATGGCGCAGCCAGCAACCTGGCGTAAAAATTAATTTCCTTATTAACCCTTTAGCCCCTTTAAGTGCGCTTATTTTGGCCGAAAAAACGCTCACCCATGCGCTAATTAATATTCTTAATAATGCCGCACAGGTCACACCACAAAAAAAAGGCTTCGATTTTAGTGTAACTCCGTGTAATGATCCTGAGTTTATCGGTATTCAAATTCGCGACTACGGCCCTGGTATACCGGACGAATTACTGTCTAAATTAGGCCATGAACCCATTAAAAATAGTGGTGGCTTGGGGGTTGGGCTTTTTTTAAGTTGCTCAACAATTTACCGCCTAGGTGGAAGTGTAGAAATTGATAACGCCCCTACCGGCGGTGGCGCATGCATCAACATTATCCTTCCTGTTAATCGACAATCTACGGAAACAGATCATGCCTAACCAAGAAGTCCCTTCCCTATTACTCGTTGATGATGATGAAACCTACTGTTCAGTTTTAAAATCAGCCCTCGAAAAGCGTAATTTCACTGTGACGGTAGCGCATGATGTGCAGTCTGGCGTTAATTTAGCAGAACAAATTGAACCCGAATATGCAGTGATTGATTTACGTATTGGTCATGAATCGGGCTTAGAGTTAGTACAAAAGCTAATTTCTTTAGATAGTAATACCCAGATCATTATGCTCACAGGCTTTGCCAGTATTGCTACGGCAGTCGAAGCAATTAAGCTGGGAGCGATTCATTATTTAACCAAGCCAGCTAATCCCGATGAAATATTAGCCGCCCTACATAAAAACCAAGGCGACTCCTCCGTTAGTATTAATGAAAATCCTTTATCGGTAAAACGCTTGGAATGGGAACATTTACAGAAAGTGTTGATGGAACATGAGGGCAATATTTCAGCTGCTGCCCGTGCACTCAATATGCACCGCCGTACTTTACAACGAAAGCTCGATAAACACCCTGTAAAAAGTTAAACCTATGACTAATAACACTCAAGAACACCCTTTTGCAGAAATTATCCGTATTCTGGGTAAAGGTAAAAAAGGGTCACGCCCCTTAACACAAGCTGAAGCCTATTCAGCGATGCAAATGATTCTTAACAATGAAGTTGAAGATTTGCAACTCGGTGCTTTCTTAATGCTTATGCGTGTTAAAGAAGAGACCTCGGAAGAATTAGCGGGGTTTGTACAAGCCGTACGCGACTCACTGCCAAAAACTAATTGTTTAGCCGACCTAGATTGGTCTAGCTACGCAGGAAAACGTCGCCATTTACCTTGGTTTATTCTCAGCAGCTTATTATTGGCTGAAAATGGCACTAAAGTGCTTATGCATGGCTCTGCTTCGCATACAGAAGGCCGTATCTTTGTGGAAGATGTGTTGCCCTTGTTTTCACTGCCAACAAACCATTCATTTTCAGAAGCAGAACAGCAGTTACAAACGCGTAACTTTGCTTATTTATCGCTTTCTGAAATTTGCCCAGCTATGAATAAAATGATTCATTTGCGTAAACTGATGGGCCTGCGATCTCCAGTGCATACCTTAGTGCGACTCATTAACCCATTTAATGCAGACTATAGTATTCAAGGTATTTTCCACCCCTCTTATCGCCCTGTACACCAAGAAGCTGCTTTGCTTTTAAAGCAAAAACATATGGCTGTACTCAAAGGTGAAGGCGGCGAAACTGAGCGTAACCCCGATATGGAATGTTTAGTACAAAGTGTTCATGAAGGCGAGCTCATCGATGAAATGTGGCCGGCTTTATTTCCCAGACGCCATATGAAACCCGACACTTTAGAGCCTGAACAACTATTACAGCTTTGGCGTGGTGAATTAGAGGATGAGTTTGCTATTGCCAGTGTTATAGGGACAACCGCTGTTGCCCTAAAACTATTAGCTAAAGCCGACACTCAAGCAGAGGCACATGAACTAGCGACAAGCTATTGGAGTAATCGCAATAGTAATGCCTATTAATGATGCGCCCTTTATTTAGACTCTTTTTTGTTGTTAATTTACTGTTATTAACCGCTTGTACTGCATCTCAACCCAGAAATACAGAAAATATTTGTGAGATTTTTCGCGAGAAAGATGATTGGTACGATGCCACCAAAGACACACAAGAAAAATGGGGTGTGCCGATTCAAATCCAAATGGCGATTATGCACCAAGAATCTCGCTTTGTTGCCGACGCACAACCTCCCCGCCCTTATGTATTAGGTTTTATTCCTTGGTTTAGGCGCAGCTCAGCTTATGGCTACCCTCAAGCGCAAGATGGAACTTGGGACTGGTATATTAAAGACACTGGTGTTTGGGGCGCAGATAGAGATGATTTTGAAGATGCCAGTGATTTTATCGGCTGGTATTGTAGTGTTAGTGCGAAAAAACTTGACATTTCTAAATGGGATACAGCGAGCCAATACCTTGCTTATCATGAAGGACACGGCGGTTTTAAAAAGAAATCCTACTTAAAGAAACCGTGGCTGATTAAAATCTCACAAAAAGTAAATCGCCGTGCGAGTACCTTTGGTAAGCAACTCGCTGGCTGTAAAAAAGAGCTTGAAGATGATAGTTGGTTTTGGTGAGTGAAATAATGAGTTTCGCAAAAAGATACTCTAGCCATCCTACGGAAATCCTTAACAAAAATTTGTAAAAAACTAGTCTAGCCTCTGCCATTATCATCATAAAAAGCATGAATACGCCCCATTTTCTACTACAAGCCTAATTAACTACAATATTGACTAAACGGCTGGATATAAAAAGCATACGATGTATAGCGTATAAAAATAACATCCGCTTTTAACTTAGTTCTTCGGTGATAGCAATGTTACAAAGAGGCACAATAATAGTCATTGCTTGTTGCTGCAGCTAAGCAAATGTCCCTTTCACGGCCTTCAGCTATATTGTCACTGTAGCAATAATGATCCTTTCTCTGTGCGGCCGCTAGGCATAAATCTCTGACCGAACCAGCAGGAATGTTATCACTATAACAATAATGGTCACTCCTTTTTACAGCTGCTAAGCAGAGATCTCTATCTTGCCCAGTAGGTACATTATCATTAAAACAGTGGTGCTCACTATTTTCTGCAGAAGCTAGGCACGTATATCTAGCTGTTCCTTCGCCAACAGAAGGGTTGTAACAAAAACTGGGCTGCCCTTTCGTAGTAGCAAAACATATACTTTTATCCTTCCCCATACTATTAGCACTCTTCATGGCATTTACAGTCCCTTTAATGGCAGCTCCCATGACTGCTTTACCAATCTCATCGATTATATTGTAGCCTTCTTCTTTTGTATATTCTCTAATACCTGACTGTTTTATGATCTTATAATTTTTTAATTTAGCTTCTTTTAAAAATTTATAAGAAGGGTCAGATTCAATATTTATATCCGGTCGCAGTTTTTTAGCATTCCGAAAAGTAAAAAATCGAAGAATTGTATTATCATTGCTCACATAAAGGTCGACACCAGATGATGGTATGTCAATAAGTCCTGTATAAAGCGATGATGGATTTAAGGTACTACGAGCAATATAAATACTCTCATTGTTAGTTGAAATTTGGATTGTTAAATACTCCCCACCTATTTTAAATTTTTGTTCACTGTCAATATAGGCTGTAGAGTAACATTTACCAGCTTGATTTTTTGAATAACTGCAATCATTATTGTTATTGATCGAAATTCTTTTATTCCTTATGATATTGAATAATTGATCAGTCCTTATTTTACGCCATTTTGAGCTAATGATTCTTTCCCCACTTATGTATCCAAATATGGGATCTCCATTAACATACCTAATATCAGCTAACTCTCTACCATTTTTACTCCAAAAAACCATATGTCCGTTCTTAATATTATGAGGTACATTAGTCTCTAACTTTTTTATTCTTTTACTCTTCCCCCAATAATAGAAACTATTAAAGGGTTTTATTTTTTTATTTTCAATCGCTAAATGCAACAAAATATCAAAATTATTTAGTTTATCTTTTTTTAAAAAATCTAAAAAAACATCTTCACCCATCTTATATAATTCAATAGAAGCAGGTAAGTATTTTAGAAATGAATAATATGCTTTCATCTTATTTTTTTTCTTCAAAATACTTATAATGTTATTTTTAACAGCCTTATCTTTCAAGGTCACTGAATGGGGGTATCGTTTAATAAAACTGATCGCCTCAGTCCACCCTATATTTGCGCTCATTAGTGCAATCATTTTGTTTTTTACTTTTCTCTTATAGAGCTCCCTATTTTCAATAGCATAGTATTCTTCTAATAAGTCTATACTTTCAACACGTAAAATATCATCTAGTTTATAAACTTTATGTTTATATTTAAAATTAGACATTTTTGTTGATACTACTGAAATAGATTGAATCACAGTATCTATAGATTTACCCTCATATATATTTTTTATACTTTTAATTCCACGCCCATCTTTTTCATATAAATGCTGTTTTGTAAAAGAAAAAACATAAGCAGAGTTCTCACAAATATCAATACCTGAATTAATGACCTCATCAAGTATTAATTCAGACTCATTAGATACCTGTGATTTTATTTCTCCAGAACACTTATATAAGGGGTAGTTAAACTTACCAGATACTATTTTTAAATTATCATCAACAGACAAATTAATAGTGACAGGGTACCTTTCATCCGGGTCTTTAACTAATAATTCAATTTTATACTCACCTCCTAAAAAATGAAATTCATTTTCTGCATGAGCACTAAAAGAAAAACAGACTAAAAATAGATATTTTAATAATGAGCTAAAATTCATCTGTTGCACTACCTTGAGTTATCCTGGCAGAAAAATTTCGAACCGTTTCTTCTGCTACAGCATTTAAATATTCAATACTAAAATTTATAAATTCTCTTTCCGCACTGGTATATTCAGTAACAATACTTTCTAAATCATTTTTAGAAAAATAAATATGGGGAACCCAAAATCCTTCATTTTTCTCAACATTATAAATAAGTTCTCCTTTATATTTTCCTGTCGCTGTTGCATCTCTATATACAAGATAACCGGCATTAACTTTTTCTTTTACACAAAGTCCTTTAACGGCATATTCATCTAAAGTAGATATAAAGTCAGCTTTCATGCTATATAGTTCAGTGTCAGATTTGGCTACAATGCTGAATTCTGTGATTGGAGATGATAAATCAACTCGAATAGATGCATTTCCTCTTACGCCTCTCAAAATAAAGTCTTCATAATGCTTACTCCGCCCACGTGTAAGGGCTTTCATCATAGATTCAGTTGCTATAGGGTTACCTTCTTCATTGATATATTTTTTATAAAAAACATTACTGTATAAGTCGTCTATATCCCTTAAAATAAGATCATCAAGTAAATTTACTATTTTTTCTAGATGTATAGAGTAATAACTAACAGCCTCGCTTAAGTTTTCTTGCTTTATGCCTCTACCTTTAAAATATTGAATAAGTTCCCTTTCGGCATCATGCTTATAGAGTGCTGGTGATAATCGATGAGAATCTTTATATAACTCACTAAAATTAAAGGTTAATGGGACGCTCCAGTTCTGATAATTTTTATAACTAGTATTTTGTGTACCCTGATCCTTTAAAACAGACTGTCTAATTGTTCGCCTTAAGTGCCTAAGTTTTGCATTTTTAGCCTTTTTTTCTATCTCTAAATCATTAGTTGTTAATTCGAGTGCATCTGAATACCACGCCAGCTCCCTTCCCCAAAATGATTTTTTTAAAAAAGAGCCTGGCTTATTTATTTCTCCTAAATAAGATTTAATATTTTCAATTTTTGAAATTAAATCCTTTCCTGCTACCTCTACGCGAGCAAATCGATTTTCTGCATTTTTTAGTCGCGCTGCATTGGCTGATGACATATTTACAATAATAAATAATGTCACTATAACTTTATAAAAATTCATATTGATACCGTATTTAATTATTAAGGAGTTTTTTTATGGTGTTACTAAGTATGTTTTCGTATAAGTTTCACCTGATTGACATACATCACGATTAACCGGACTTTCACATGAGGTATCAGTAAATTCAGCTTTTAACTCGCCTTTTTTCTTAGGCACAAAATAAAAACGAAAATTGGGATCAGAACTAATCGCAATATCTGTTTTTGCGGTTAATATCGCTTTACCATCAAAGCTAACCTTAATCTGTTTAATAAAATGTGATTTACGCTTAAATCGCGTCACCTGATCCATTTGCATACCGGTTAAATTTGGATGGCTAATTAACAACTGCGCCATCGTTGGCTTACCTTCTTGCAGGTCTGAATCTAACCTGAACTTCATCTTACCGAGTCTTAACATAGCTGCATCGTAATCCGCGCCTACAGGGGCAGAACAGCCACCGCTGGCTTTAACATAGTTCTTTACCATGTATAAATCGCCATTATTCATTTCTGCAATCGCACGTATATAGCTATAACTATTGACGCGTACACGCATGGCAATATCAGCTTTTCCGCTATCAGGTGTAAATTCAAACTCACCGACAAAAGGCACAGGATTATTATCAATTAATAACAATAAGCGTTTGATATATTTATCTTTTGTCTGCTCTAAATTAGCCGTCACTTTAACCGGGACTAAGGCAGGGTCTTCTGCGCGTACCGGTGAACTTAATTGAATAATATCCTTGCCATCTAAAATTGTTTTTCCAGCAAAGTACTGCGGTTTTAAAACTTCATTCCAACGAATATCATTTTTTTTAGCCTGTGCTAAATTAGACAGTAAACAAAATAATAACAAGGTAAAAATGGATTTTATTTTCATAACAAACGCTCTCTATATTAGAATTCAATGATTAACCATGCCGTACAATACCGCAATATGGGCTAGTTCTGCAACGCTATTTACAGCCAATTTTTTCTTTATTTGCGTGCTGTAATTAGCAATAGTTTTATAAGCTAAGCTAAGCTCAACCCATTGCAGCGCTAAATTAATTAAAAACTCAAACTCATTATTTACAGCATTTCTAGCCTGCCAAATGGTAGCCGTACTAGCCAGTATTAAGGTACATAAGGCCTATAATAAGATGCGTAGATTAATTTGGTAACGTAAACTCATTGAAATAACATAAATATTAGGTACTTTTATAAAACCTAAAGTAGTTTTCACTTTGTAAGTGGCTACCGTCATCCCCGCATGATTTTAGCGGGGATCCAACATGCACAGTAGATTCCCTATAAAGCTTGTACCCACGCTTGACTGGGTAGACTTCGGGAATGACGATGTTAATGAAAAAAAGTATTTTTAATGCTTCTCTACTCGGGTATATTCTCGGTACTGAGGTTCCCAAAAATTGTCTTTAATTTTTTCCTGTAACAATTGCTCGCTGATATGTTCCGCCACGCCATCACGCATGGCTTGTAGCCCAACAGAAAATGCAATTTCCATACTGACATCCCTAATTTTACTGATAGCCGGTAATAATGCGCGCCCAGTACCTCTAACTAAAGGAGAATGCTCCGCCAGTGCTTCACTTGCGGCAATAAACATCGTTTCAGTTACAAATTTTGCATCACTGGCAATAACGCCTAAGCCAATGCCTGGGAATATATAGCTATTATTACATTGCATGATGGGATACGTTATTCCATCAAATTCAACCGGATCAAACGGGCTACCTGTAGCAACGATTGCTTGCCCTTCAGTCCAGCGAATAATATCCTCAGGAATGGCTTCCACATGTGACGTTGGGTTGGATAGCGGGAAAATAATTGGTTGATCACAATTTTCCTGCATTGCTTTCACTACCGCTTCAGTCATCAATCCGGCCTGCCCAGATACACCAATTAAAATCGTCGCTTTACTCTCACGCACTACATCTAATAGCGGTATATTGCCATCTTCATCTTTCCAGTTAACAACCTTATCAGGCTCACACGCAAATTTACGTTGAAAATCTAATAAATGATCCATATCTGAGCACAATAAGCCTTTGTGAGTGTATAAGTAAATTTTATTGAGTGCGTCTTGCTCGCTCAGCCCTTCTTTTTGCATATGTGCAATCAATTGGGTCGCAATGCCGCAACCTGCAGAACCACCACCAATAAAAACTATATTATGATCTTTGATTGATTTATTTTGCGCATAACAGGCTGCCAATAAAGTCCCCGCCGTTACCGCCGCAGTTCCTTGAATATCATCATTAAAACAACAGATTTTATCCGCATATTTTTTTAACAACGGTGTGGCATGCGCCTGTGCAAAATCCTCAAACTGAATCAATACGTCAGGCCAACGTGCTACCGCTTGCGTAATAAATTCATCTACAAAATCAAAATACACATCTCCTGCGATACGCTCATGTCGCCAGCCCATATACATAGGATCATCTAATAAGTCTTGATTATTTGTTCCCACATCCAAAGTCACGGGCAATGTGTACGCGGGACTAATGCCTCCACAACTTGAATAAATAGATAATTTACCAATCGGAATTCCCATTCCACCAATGCCCTGATCGCCCAAACCTAAAATACGTTCACTGTCTGTTACAACAATCACTTTCACCTTATCTTTATGAATATTTTGTAACATTTTGGCTATGTTTTCACGCTCAGGGTAAGCAACAAATAAACCGCGATTACGTCGATAAATATGTGAAAACCGCTGGCATGCTAAACCTACCGTAGGCGTATAAATAATCGGCAACATTTCTTCTAAATGTTTACTTAGTAAGTTGTAATACAGCGTTTCATTGGTATCTTGGATATTACGTAAAAACACATGCTTATTAATATCACTTCTGAGACGAGAATATTGAACATAAGAGCGTGCCTCTTGCTGGTCAATGGTTTCAACCGTTGCTGGCAAGAAGCCATCTAAATCAAAATCCTGTCGCTCTTGTTGGCTAAATGCCGTCCCTTTATTCAGTACCGCTATTTCCAATAAGGCTGAATTGGCATATGGAACAGCGATAGGATTTTTTTTTAATTTAGTCATTTTTTCCATATTCGTAATAACGCTATGTGGTAATAATTGCGTAGAAACCGATATCACTGAACCCCAGTGAATCATCACACTACCCTAGTATTTAAGTTATTGTGCATGATTGATAAGGAATAACCAAGAAACATCATTTTTCTTGTTTAAGCTTCATCAGTCATATAGCATAGAAAAGATATATTTCACTTTATGATACCCAATTTTTATGAGCCAAAACAAACCAATAAAAGTACTATTTATTTGCATGGGAAACATCTGCCGCTCGCCTAGTGCGGAAGGCGTTTTTAGAGATTTAATTAATAATAAGCAGCTACAACATTCTTTTTCGATTGATTCAGCGGGTACTCATGCTTACCATATAGATGAAGCGCCGGATTTACGCTCGCAAAAAGCGGCGAAAGATCGCGGCATTGACCTTAGCGCTCAACGTGCGCGTAAAGTGATTATGGCTGATTTTGAAGATTTTGATTATCTGTTAGCGATGGATAAGGAGAACTTATCTATTTTAAAGCAGTCTTGCCCTGATGCGCATCAGCATAAAGTGGGCTTGTTTTTAGACTATGCACCGCACTTAAAAACCAATGAAGTGCCGGATCCGTATTATGGTGGGAAATATGGCTTTGAAACGGTGTTGGATTTAATCGAAGAAGCTTCAACTGGTTTTTTTAACTCTCTACAATCTGCAGGAAAAATACAATGAAAACATTATTAAAAAGTTTTTTTATTCTTAGTTTATTAATTACGTCGTTTAACAGCCATGCGGCTGAAGACAAGCGTGTTAGCCATGTTGTGGTGGCTTGGTTAAAAGAGCCAGGTAATCAACAAATGCGTGATAAATTCATTCAAGCTAGCCGCCAATTAGAATCACTACCGGGTGTATTATCGCGCCATGTGAGCGCAGTTATCCCTAGCGAACGTCCTAAGGTGGATGATACCTTTGATGTTGCGGTAACGGTGACATTCGAGAATAAAAAAGCGCTAAAAAATTATATGAAAAGTAAAAAACATAAAAAAATGTTGCATGAAGCGTTAAAGCCTTTAGTTAATCGTATTGTTGTTTATAACTTTGGTAATCAATAATGGCTTTAGTTTCAAATACCATTAATTACGTCGATGATGATACTTTATTAGAAGGTTTTTTTGCTTACGATGATCGTTTTTCAGGTAGGCTCCCTGCTGTTTTAATTTGTCATGCCTGGGGTGGGCGTGATGACTTTGTTAAGCAAAAAGCAGAACAGTTAGCAGCAATGGGTTATTTTGCTTTTGCTGTCGATATGTACGGCGAAGGAAAAACCGGATCGACTAATGAAGAAAAAATGGCATTAATGCAGCCTTTTATGGATGACCGCGCTATGTTGCAAAAGCGTATTAATGCGGCTTTATATGCAGTGACCTTATTGCCTTGGGTAGACGATAAGAAAATCGCCGCGATTGGTTTTTGTTTTGGTGGGCTGTGTGCTTTAGATTTGGCCCGTTCTGGCGCTAATATTAAAGGTGCGGTCAGCTTTCATGGTTTATTAAACAAACCTGATTTTGTGGCTGACAAAAGCGTATCGGCAAATGTCTTAGCCTTGCACGGTTATGATGATCCGATGACCCCACCGGCTGTATTAAATGAGTTTGCCGATGAAATGACCGCGTTGAACGTGGATTGGCAATTGCACAGTTATGGTAATACACAACATGCTTTCACTAACCCGTTAGCAAATGACCCTGAATTAGGCTTGATTTATGATGCGACTGCCGAGCAGCGTGCTTGGTTGAGTATGCAAAATTTCCTAGCTGAAATTTTTAGCCATTAATACCGCGTAGGATGGGTAGAGTATCTTTTTGCGAAACCCATCACTTTTATTCCGTATTGATGGGTTTCATTGCGTACCTAAAAAGAAGGTACTTCATTCTACCCATCCTACAGAATGTTAAATTAATTTTAGCTACTTACTTATGAAACGTAGTGAAATACAGGCATGATTATTTAACCTACCCGTATTACGCTGGCTTCATTCGCTCTGCGCTTCTATCAACTGCTGTAAACTGCTAGAATACTTCCCTTTTCCCTCTTTTATTTAAATAACCATGCGTACCTCTCAATTTCCTTTAAATACCGTTAAAGAAACACCAGCTGATGCTGAGATTGCTAGCCATAAATTAATGATCCGTGCCGGCTTAATTCGTAAGTTAGCATCGGGGCTTTATACGTGGTTACCCCTAGGTTTACGTGTATTACGTAAAGTAGAACAGATGACCCGCGCCGAGATGGAAAAAGTAGGTGCATTAGAAGTGTTAATGCCTGCCTTACAACCGGCTGAGTTATGGCAAGAAACTGGGCGTTGGGAAAAATATGGCCCTGAATTAGCACGATTGAATGACCGTCATGGTCGTGACTTTTGCTTAGGCCCTACGCATGAAGAGATTATTACTGATTTAGCCCGTAACGAGCTAAAAAGTTATAAGCAATTACCGATTACCTATTACCAAATTCAAACCAAATTTCGTGATGAAATTCGCCCGCGCTTTGGTATTATGCGTTCGCGTGAATTTATTATGAAAGATGCCTATTCTTTTCATTTAAGCGCAGAATCCTTACAAGAAACTTATGATGTTATGTACCAAGCGTATAACAATATCTTTTCTGGTTTAGGACTTAATTATCGTGCCGTTATGGCGGATTCAGGTTCAATTGGTGGTGCGGTATCGCATGAATTTCATGTATTAGCGGATTCAGGTGAAGATGCCTTAGCGATTTCTACCGATAGCGATTACGCGGCGAATGTCGAAAAAGCGGAAGCGGTTATGCCTAGCGAAGCACGCCCTGCGCCTTTACATGATTTTACCTTGATCGACACACCCAATTTACACAGTATTGAAGATTTATCAAACGCTTTAAACGTTGCAAGTTCTGCCTGCGTTAAAACATTGATTGTTCGTGGTGAAGAAGATAGCTTGGTTGCCCTATTATTACGTGGTGATCATGAGCTAAATGAAATTAAAGCGGAAAAATTAGATGGTATTGTTACACCCTTAGAATTTGCGAGCGATGAAGACATCTTAGCGGCGTGTGGCTGTAACACAGGCTCAATTGGCCCTAAAGATTTAAGTATTCGTGTGATTGCTGATCGTAGCGTCACTAATCTATCTGACTTTGTCTGTGGTGCGAACCAAGACGGTAAACATTACACCGGTACTAACTGGGAAAGAGATTTAACTTTACCGACTGAAATTGCTGATTTACGTTCAGTTGTTGAGGGTGATCTTAGTCCTGATGGCAAAGGCACGTTAAAAATTGTACGCGGTATTGAAGTCGGGCATATTTTTCAACTCGGCACGCAATATAGTCAAGCCATGAAGGCTTCAGTCATTAATGAAGGTGGTAAAAGTGCGACCTTGATTATGGGTTGCTATGGTATTGGTATTTCACGTGCGGTTGCAGCGGCTGTTGAACAAAATCATGATGATAATGGAATTGTATGGCCAGCTAGTTTAGCGCCCTTTCAAGTGGCTTTATGCCCTATGAATATGCATAAATCTGAGCGTTTACGTGTCGCAGCAGAACAGTTATATACTGATTTAAAAGCAGCCGGTATTGATGTGTTGTTTGATGACCGAAAAGTACGTGCCGGTTTTATGTTTTCAGATATGGAACTGATTGGTATTCCACATCGTATTGTTTTAGGTGATCGTGGCTTAGACAGCAATACGGCTGAATATCGCGCACGTACCGATAGTGAAAATCAAGATATTGCTTTAGATGGCATTGTTGATTTCATTAAAGCAAAATTAGCGATTTAAGTTCGCTGTTATCGTAATTATTTAAGGAAAATTTATGCCTAAAGCAAGTGATCTAAAACGTGGTGATATAGTAGAAATTAACGATATGCCTTACGTTGTTAAACTAGTAGATTGTCGAAGCCCTTCTTCACGCGGTGCATCGACTTTATACAAGATTCGTTTTAATAATTTAAAAACCGGTCAAAAATTAGATGAGTCGCTTAAAGGCGATGATTTCTTCAAGACCGCTGACTGTATTCGCGTAAGAGTCCAATATTCATATCATGATGGCGACAGTTATGTGTTTATGAATACTGAAGATTACACCCAATACTCATTAAATGATGAAGATCTTGAGGGGCAAACCGACTACTTAACCGAAGGTTTAGAAGGCATTACTGCCATGCTACTGGATGATGCTGTGTTAGGTATTGAATTACCGGGATCAGTTGATTTGGAAATTACTGAAACTGCACCGGGTATTAAAGGCTCTTCTGCGACAGCAAGAACGAAATCAGCTATTCTGCCAACGGGCTTAGATGTACAAGTACCTGAGTATTTAGAAACGGGCGAGGTCATTAAAATTAATACCGCAACCGGTAAATTTATGTCTCGTGCTTAGATAACTGATGTTACGCAGAGTTCCTATTTTTCAACCCTGATTATATAACACCAAGTAGCCCGTATGAAGCTTGCGCAATACGGGGATTTGATGCACTGTTTATCCCGTATTCCGTACCTCCATACGGGCTACGATGGGTACGGTTACTTTGTTTTTAGCATCGGTGAAAAACTATTTTCACACGGCATTATATAAAGCAGACTAAAGAGGCTGTGCCTCATTCGATATGCTTAACTTAATGATAATTTAAGTAAAACTGCGTAACATCAGTTCGTTAAATATAAAAGGAGTCATTGCGAAGCTTTGACTCCTTTTTTATGATTAACTACATAGCAAATAAGTTAAGTTACTCCTCTATAAATAAGTTTCCATAAATAACCCTGCCCCCCGGTTAAATTTTATTTGAAACGCTCGATAACTTTTTCCTGAAAATTTACCATGCAACACTATAGTCAAGCCATCAAGTCAAAGAAAGCGAGTCTGAGAATGCTTAAATACCTGTTATTTCTCTTAATGACATTACAAGTATCAACTAGCTATGCAATAAGCCCGCTTGCCTGCTCTGAAGTTTCTGACCCTAGCCAAAACATTGAAGATTTGGATCTAATGGATTTAATGGAAATCCCTGTTTTTCTAAGTGCATCACAACAAGCTGAGTGTACTAAAACGGCAGCAAGCGTGGTCAGTACAATCAGTGGTGAAGAACTATTAAATATGGGCGCGCGCGATTTAATGGATGCGCTAGAATTAGTGCCTGGCATGAATTTTGGCGTCAACCTGTCAAACACAGTGGGGCTTGGTATACGCGGTATAGATTCTGATAACGGAAAGCTATCAGTTTCCATTGATGGCATTATCATAACGGAGCAGCGTTTTGGCACCACAGTCTACGGCAGTCATTTTCCAGTCGAACAAATTGATAGAATTGAAATTATCCGTGGACCCGGTTCTATTTTGCATGGCAACTTTGCCGAATTAGGCGTTATTAATATTATTACTAAAAAAGGCAAACAACTAGATGGTGTCACCGCCAGTGGTAGTTATGGCCATTTTTCTCGTGGAGAAGCCCGTAAGAATGCTGTCTTAACAGCCGGTAAAGAATGGGGGGATTTTGACGTTAGTTTTTACGGAAAATACAATTATGCACATCGTAGTGACCGTATTTATACTGATGCTCATGGCGATTCCTTTGACATGGCAGATAATAACCAATTGGAATCACTATTAGGTAGCTTTAAAATGAGTTATAAGAAGCTTAATTTTCAAGTTTTGCTTGATGAATATAATGTCAACAGCCGTGATTCTTTTGCTGACAAAATTACACCTCCCGAACGGTATTCACGCAATAGCTTCTCTACTTATGCCACCAAGCTTTTCTATCAATACGACTTTAATGAACATTTTAAGTTAGATACAGGCTTTGATTTTTCTCGACAAACACCGTGGGAACGGTCACGCCAGTATATTAATGGCGAAGATGATGTTCTTAAAGAAAAAGTTTCAGTCGATCATTATAAGTTTGACCTTAAAGCGACCTACTCTCATGATGAAGGACATTATTTAGTCATTGGAAATAGTTATCAGTTTGAAAATTATCAGCACGATGTGTCAAATTACACTGGAGAACTGCCTTTATTTGGAAATTACACCTTGTATACTGAGGCTGTTTATAAAACCCCTTGGGTCAACATACTCGGTGGCTTACGCTTTGATGTGTACAGCGAATATGATACCAACTGGTCACCACGCATTGCACTGACTAAACAATTAGGGAAATTTCACTATAAAGCATTATATAGTCAAGCTTTCCATGCCCCAACAGGCGGCAACTATCAGCTTAATGAAGAATATAACCAAAATAATACGATAGGGAATTATGTTGAGCAGATTGTTCCTGAAAAAACGCATACTTATGAGCTAGAGATAGGCTATGATTTTATGAGCAACTTAAGTGTCTCAGCCAATATGTTTTACACTCGAATTAATAATTACTTTTTTTATACGTTTGATGAAAACTTTGATGACTATTATACCAACCTTGATGGTATTGCTACCTGGGGCGCCGAAACAGGCCTGAACTATCAGCATCGCCAATTAGGGCGGTTTAAATTTAACTATTCCTTTTACCGCACCGCTTATGACCCCTTGGGCACTAATCAAGCGCATGACCCTGATGGAAATATCATACACCCTAATATAAACTTGGGGTTTCCTGCGCATAAATTCTCAATCAATCATCACCTGCAAATAACCGATTCATTTTCATTTAATCATACGTTAATTTTTTCTAGCGAGAGATATGCCTATAGTGGCGCTGACTTAATTCATCATAAGCCTACGGCTATTTATAATACTTATTTTCGCTATCAAGATGCCATGCTAGAAGGCTTGGAAGTTGGCCTAGGAATTTACGACCTATTCAACGCACAATTTCAGTATGCACAGTATTACAATGGCTCGCACCCTGCATTACCGGGTAATACTCGGGAATTTAACCTAAAACTGACTTACAGCTTTTGATTAGGTTTTATAGCTAATGAATTCTTATATACGTAAAAAAATTCGTATTTACTTACTGACTTTTTTTAACATCGTTTTTTTTACGTGTGCGCCTAGTTATGCCTCAGATAAATCAATGGAGAATAAACTTAAAGCATTATATATAGTTCGCATCGCTGAGTTTATTGAGTGGCCAGAGACCACTGAAAAAACAAGTTTTAAGCTATGCATTGCAGAAAATAGCCCGATTTTTGAACAACTACAATTATTGCAAATTGACACTATTAATAAGCTACCGCTACACATCATTGCATTAAATAAAGACACTGCGTTATTAGACTGCCAGATTCTCTATAGTGAGAAAGAGAAAGCTGAGGTGAGTATTATTCAACACCCCATACTCACGATTAGTAGTGAACTCGATTTTGCACGACAAGGCGGCATGATTGAATTCTATATCGACAAATCTAAAGTACGCATGAAAGCCAATTTAGAAGCCTTTGCACTTGCTCGCCTAAAGCCTAGCTCCAAGTTGATACGCTTATTAACCATAGTAACAACAGCGGAGCAAAAACAATGATCAAACGGCTCTTAAAAAATTCATTATCAATCAAAAATAAAATCATTCTGATCAGCTTTAGTGGTTTAGCTATCGCTTTATTTATGGTTAGCGCCATGCTCGTTTTTCAAAATTCACAAAGTGAATCTAAAGAATTATCTAACCGGCTATTAATTCAATCGCAAATAATCGCAAACAACAGCCTTTCTGCGCTACTTTTTGATGACCCAGCCACCGCAACGGAAGTATTAACCGCTCTACAAGCGGATAACAGCATTAACTCAGCAAATATAGAAACCAAGACTAAACAGCTTTTCGCCACTTACTTAAAGAGTACGGACGCGCCATCAAATCACTTAACTTTATACCGTGCGTTGCCTTGGCTAAAAAAAGAGTTCAGTATTCAGCAAGATATTTTTTACCATGACGATAGAATAGGTTCTGTGCATATAACTGCCAGCCTGTCCCAATTACATCAAAATAATATCAACTATATTTTGATCACTTCTTTAGTTTCGATTTGTTCCATGATGCTTACTTTGCTACTGATAAACGCAGCGCTACGTCATACGATAAGCCCAATTATCAGTTTAACTAAAACCACACAAAAAATATCTCGCCTAAATAATTATAAACTCCGAGCCGAAGTCTTATCTCAGGATGAGATTGGCGAACTGGCTCGTAACTTCAATGACATGCTGAGTGAGATTGAGCACAAAGACCTCATTTTAGAAAGGACCGTTGCAGACCGTACCGCAGAATTACTACAACTTAATAACCGCCTACAACATGAAGCCTCCCATGATCCGCTTACCGGTCTAGCCAATAGACTATTATTTGAAGATAGGCTGCAAGTTGTCATAGCACAGGCTCAACGCAATAAGTCATTATTTGCGCTCATGTATTTTGATCTAGACCATTTCAAGGCTATTAATGACACTCTAGGACATGACACCGGTGACGCGCTATTAATTGCAGTCACTCAGCGAATGCAAATAGCGATTAGAGCTGAAGATACCTTGTGCCGTATTGGCGGTGATGAATTCACTTTAATAATAAATACTATCGAGTCAGCTGCTGATGCAGAAACTGTTGCACAAAAAATGCTAACTGCCTTTGCCCTACCCTTTAAATGTAACGAACATGAATTATCTATTTCCAGCAGTATTGGCATTAGCCTTTATCCTGAGCACAGTGCAAAAAAAATACAGTTGAAGCAATTTGCTGATATTGCTATGTACACTTCCAAGCAAAGTGGACGTAATAATTACCACTTTTTTACCAAAAAAATGCAGACTGATAACAGCCAAAAAATGGATACTAGAGTGTTATTAAAAACTAACCTCAAATCTTCCATTGCGAATGGAGAACTGGAAGTACATTACCAACCGCAAGTCAATATGGACAGCCGCATTGTAGGTTTAGAAGCATTACTGCGCTGGAAAGATAGCAACGATGAATTCATTTCCCCCAATGTATTTATCCCGCTTGCAGAAGAGTCTGGATTAATTCAGGACATAGAAGAGTGGGCTTTTTCTGTGATTTGCCAAGATTATGCAACTTGGCAAAAAGCGGGGATAGATAAACTTAATATATCAATTAATATTTCCGGCTACCGTTTACGTCAGAATGGATTTACTCAGTTTATATATCACATTCTAGAGGAGCATAATTTATCAGCAGATTTTTTAACACTAGAAATCACTGAAAATGACCTGATGCAGAATGTAGATGAAATGACAGAAATTCTGAGCAGCCTGCATGAAAATAATATTAGAATTGCCGTGGACAATTTTGGTTCAGGGTATACCTCTTTAAACTATTTACAACAACTTCCTATTGATGAATTTAAAATCAGCTCTGAATTTATCCGTCACTTAAAACCTGGCTATAACGATAACCCCGTTATAAACGCGATCATTGGTTTGGCCAAGACCTTAAATAAATCAGTCACAGCAATGGGCATAGAAAACCACGAGCAACTACTACAGCTGGATTCTTTTGGCTGTAACAACATGCAAGGCTATTTATTCTCTAGACCATTAAATAAAAAAGAGGTTTCAGACCTTCTGTCGCATACGCAATTTCTTCCTCTATAATTTTCTGTACCTGGGGTTAATAAGCAAGTGGAATTTCTATTCCTACGTCACATAATATTGCTAACTGGCAACTACCCTAACTTCTTGAATGCCGCGACTATTATGGCCTACAGAGGACAAGCTCCTATCTCTTTCTACCGTTTCGTCCCCTGACCCCAGCAAAGTGACTCTATTATTGTGAGTGAATTCTCAAAATTTTCCACGAATACCCCTACAGCTTAGCTCTTATTTTAGAATCAACCCTCCTATTATAAGGGGTGATATCTAAGTAGTGATTTTTTAGCTTTTCAGAAAAATAGTCAGCCGCCATTCTTTTTAATAGGTTTTTTTAATATAACTTACATAAAAGGGATAACCATTTTGCCAACGCTATATTTTTCAAGATTTAGAAAGATAAGTGCATCCAGTATACGACTGGCTGTTACTGTTTCTTTGCTAAGTTTAAGTGCCTGTGATGAAGGTGCACCCACTCCCGAAGACGCAGCCGATTTATCAGGTTTACGCGCCGTCAAATTAGCCGAGCTTGCAGAAGGATTAACACCAGCAGCAGAAGGCGCATTTGAAGGTAGCGGTCATGTAACTACGGCTAATAATTCAATTGCGCAAGATGCACAGCAAGATAATAAACGCTTTGACATCCCTACTAATGGCGCGCCCAGCCCATTATTTGGCGCAGATGCTTTTTCACAACAATTACTACGTTTTGAAGAATTTGGCCCTTCACCATTAGCGGTCGCAAATGTAAATCCAGAAACCGCGTTATCATTACCTGTTCCTGTTGATGCGCTAAGCATGCCTAACTCTGAAGCATTAGATAGTTTTTTAATGCAAGATATTCATCCTGCGCCTACGCGCTGGGCGAATACCGTTAATACCAATCCATGGGAAGGCTTAATTGAAAGCTTTTTAGGTCGAGATTTAAATAAACCACCCATTGAAGGTAGACCGTCAGGAGAAGGATGGGCGCATCAGCGCTGGGATGAATTCAGTCCGGTTAATTATTTTAAAACAGCACAAACAGGCGCGCGAACCAACCGAGGCTTACGTGATAGCAAGCAAACGCATTTATATAATAAAGGGGAATTTGCAGTTGGCGGCCTATATCATAATACAACAGGTCTAGCAGGGTTTAATGGAACAACAAAAGGGGTAGCCGTTAAGCTTCATCCTAATTTTCCAGTACAAGAACCTGAAGCCGTTTGGACATTTGATGGCACCTTCCCTCCTAAATTGTTAAAAGCGCGTTATGGCGAGCCTGTCCTTATGCGTCATCACAATGCCTTGCCTGTGGATGTCTCTGCAAATCGCGGCTTTGGATTACATACTATTTCTACCCATGAACATAATGGGCATAACCCAGCAGAAAGTGATGGTTATACCAATGCTTTTTTCTTTCCTGGGCAGTTTTACGATTACCGCTGGCCGATTACATTAGCGGGACATGATACGGTTAATACCGATGCTTCCGATAGACGTGCAGGCTCACCAGATGGTAAAGGTGGAATCACCAAAATAGCGGGTGATTGGCGTGAAACCATGAGTACACATTGGTTCCATGATCACATGCTCGATTTCACGGCGCAAAATGTCTATAAAGGTAATGCCGCCATGATGAACTATTACAGTGCATTGGATCGTGGTAATGAAGCACTTGAGGATGGCGTAAATTTACGTTTACCTTCAGGGAGTGATTTAGACTGGGGTAATAGAGATTATGACGTTAATCTATTATTAGCCGAAAAAGCATGGGATCAAAAAGGACAGCTATGGTTTAACCCATTTAATCAACGCGGTTTTATTGGCGATGTGATGACGGTTAACTGGCTGTATAAACCGTATCTTGATGTACGTGCAAGAAAATATCGTTTCCGTATTTTAAATGGTTCAGTATCACGCTACTTCAAATTAGCGCTGGTGAATGAATCAGGTGCAGCGGTGCCATTTCATATGGTCGCCAATGACGGTAATATCATGGAGCATTCAGTCTATTTTGAAAATGGAGAATTACCGACGATAGGTATTGCAGAACGCTACGATATTGTTATCGATTTCAGCCAATTTAATGAAGGCGATAAGCTGTATTTAGTGAATATGTTGCAACATAGAAATGGTGAAGCAGCGGATGAAGTAATTCCGCTAGAAACCATTATGAATGGTAATTATGTTGCTAACACCATAGATGACAATAACGATGGCTCTGCTGATCGTTGGAGTGCTGACCCTGTTGTTGGTCGCTTTATGGAATTTCGTGTTGCTAAATATACCGGCGTTGATCAAAGTATGAACCCTGCTGATTATGTTGCAGGCAAAAAGACCATGATTCCTTTGCGTAGACCAACGCAAGCAGAATTAGATACCGCTACTCACCGTACGTTTGAATTTGAGCGCGAAGTGACTGATGAAAATCCTTGGGTGATTAAAACAGATGGAGGCAAGGGCTATAATATGGATCCACGCCGCTTATCTGCTGCACCAAAGAAAAATTCAGATGGTTTAGAAGTTTGGCGTTTATTAAACAGTGGAACATGGAGTCACCCTATTCATATTCACTTTGAAGAGGGGATTATTTTACGCCGCGATGGTAAAGAGCCACCTGAGTGGGAAAAATGGGCGCGTAAAGATGTTTATCGTTTAGGACCGCAAGCAGACAGTGGTTCTATCGTTGAAGTTGCGTTACGTTTTAGAGAGTTTTCAGGTACGTTTATGGAGCATTGCCATAATACGCAACATGAAGATCATGCCATGTTAATGCGCTGGGATATTGAAAACCCTGGTCAAACACTGGTGATGCCTACCCCTATTCCATCTTGGGACGGTGTTAGTTATGTTGATACCCATGCATTACCTACGTTCCGAACAGGTGATGCTACGGGTCAATATGGTCCTGAGCTAGAAAAAGAAGTGCTAAAAGTCTGGGTAAAAGGTGTTGAAGTTGAGCAAGTTAATTTATTAGATGCAGACATTGGCGACGCACTGAATCCTGCTGCTCCTGCAGACGATGAACGTGCCATGGCTAAAATTCCTTTACGCCGCGGTATCAATATTGATGCAGCAGGTAATGAGCGTGAAGTGTTTTTTGTGCTACATGATTTGTCCGATGAGAAATTAGCAGAAAAATATGGTGTTGCTTGGGCGGGTGGTTTAGTTGGAACACCTGAAGCGGCAACTTCGGCTGCCACTTATAATGCAGAAACCGATACCTTTACCTTTTTTGGTGATTTACCTAACCCGCTTGTGCGTTTTCATGCTGATTTTACAGCATTAAACGATCCTGAGATGCCTGCACAAAGTGATACCAATACGTACTCTCCTTTGCGCCGCGTTGAAATAGAGGGAAAAAATGTATTAATTAACGCATTTTTTATCCAATGGGGAGATCGTTCATGGGAAAAATTACGCCTAGATGAAAACTGTGTGTTACCTGATGAGCCAGCCAATACAACGTGTATGTATAACGGACGTGTTTGGGGGGGTGATACAGGGCATGTATTGGAAATCAATACCACAGATGCAAACCCTTATGTGCGTATGAAACTGCATAAATCATGGACTAATAACGGTGATTATCTACCGTATTACCTCGTTGTAGATTCTTATCCTGCGGGCCCTGCAAATGCAATGGGAATTATTTATGTTCCTAAACATAAATTTCTTGCTTCTGCTGCTGTACCGTTAGTGCAATTTTTACCACCAACCCCATTAAATGACAGCTACCCTCCAACAGGTGACCTTTTTGGACTAGCAGGTGGTGGACCGTTAGGGGGGCAAATTGGTTTACCTTCTTACTTTATGCCAGAGCTGAATTATAGCCCAATGTGGCATATAGGCTTTGCACATTGGTTGGAACAGCCAACAGAAGTAGTTAAAGGGCTAGATCGTCTTAAAGAGTTGCGTGAAGATGGTAAATTAATGATTCATGAGTTTCCTGCCATAAAAGTAGGTGACAATGATTATAATTTTACCAATCTAAATTCACCGCATATCGTGAATTGCCCAACACCTATCACAATAGATTTTGTACCGCATCAAGCGCGTAAATTATCTAAGTAATAGCCATTGTTGTAAACGTTAAGACACGAGCCACTTTATGTGGCTCGTGTTGTTTTTAAGGAAAGATATATGTTTAAAAAAATAGGAGTAGTGCTTTACGTTAGTATTTTATACGTATGCTCTACTGTGACTTATGCCAGCCCTTGGGGCGCTAATTATTTCCCTAATACCGAACTCATTACGCATGAAGGTAAAAAAGTACGTTTTTTTGATGATTTAATTAAAGATAAAATTGTCGCTATTAATTTTATGTACACACATTGTGCAGAAGCCTGTCCACTTGAAACAGCACAATTAATTCGTGTACAAAAAATCTTAGGGGACAAACTAGGTACAGACATTCATTTTTACTCCATTAGTATCAATCCCGAACTTGATAGCCCAGAGGTGTTAAATGAATACCGTCAACGTTTTGGAGCTAAATGGACTTTCTTAACCGGTAATGAACAAGATATTATTCATTTGCGCCGTAAATTGGGTCTGTATATTGAAGGCGTTGCTGAGGGCGATAATAAAAAAAATCATAATGTCAGTATGATTATTGGTAATCAGCGTACGGGGCGATGGATGAAACGCTCACCTTTTGAAAATCCTTATGTGTTGGCAGATCAACTAAGCAATTGGCTATCTGGCTGGAAATCAGCACAGCCTAAGCAACGCTATGCCACAGCACCTGAATTACGACCACTCTCTACAGGAGAAAGCTTATTCCGTACGCGTTGTGCCTCCTGCCATACAATTGATGGGAAGCAGCAAGCTCAGGCATTAGGGCCAGACCTTTTAGGTATAACTCAACGCCGCGAGTTAACGTGGTTAGTTAATTGGTTACGCGCACCTGATAAAATGATTGCGGATAAAGACCCTATTGCATTGAGTTTATTAAATCAATACAACGGAGTGTTAATGCCTAACTTATCTTTGAGCCAACAAGATGTAAATAATTTATTGCACTATTTGCAAGATGCAAAGCAACAATAAAATACCTTTATAGCTAAAAGGTATTCTTAGCTACTAAATAACACAATACGACTTAGGAGTCATTGCATTAAGCTTTGACTCCTGCTTGTGTAACATTCAATTCACCCTCGCTCACTGAGCGTATATGCAAATCTCTCTGAGGAAATGGGATCTCAATTCCAGCCTCACGCAATGCGGTTAATAATCGCATATGCACATCATGCTTAGCGGGTAAACGATTATCCAATTCACTCACATACACTCTAATTGAAAAATCTAACGAGCTATCACCAAAACCGGTAAAAATCACACTCGGTTCAGGTTCAGCTAGAATATAAGGTGATTCAATTACCGCTTGTTTAATCACTTGATACGCAATTTTTACATCGGCATCATAGGAAATCCCTAAGGGGATGACCAAGCGTGTCACGGAGCTGGTTAATGACCAGTTAATTAGCTGATTAGTAATAAAGGTCTTATTAGGTACAATCAGTTCTTTTTTATCCCAATCTAAAATCGTTGTCGCACGCATTTGTATACGTGTAACGGTGCCAGTAATATTATCAACCGTGACGGTATCGCCTACACGTACTGGACGTTCAAACAATAGAATAATGCCCGACACCATATTGGCAAAAATTTCTTGTAAGCCAAAGCCTAGGCCCACTGTTAAGGCCGCAACTAACCATTGAACTTGCGCCCAACTGCCACCTAATTTATTAGCTATCGCAATAAAGCCTATGGTTATCATCAAATATTTAGCGAGTTGATTAATGGCATAACGACTTCCCGCCTCAATATTTGCACGTTGAAATAACATAACTTCCATAAAACCTGGGAAATTAATCACTGCTGTTACGATAATAAACAGATATAACATTGAAAAACAAAGGTCTGTTAGCGTGACGGCCTCAATAACGGTTTGGTTATCAACACTCACCGTATGCTGCCATAACACGATATTATCTAAAAATGAAAACGCAGGAAAAATATTAGCCCAAACAAACCAAGTACTTACTACCACTGCGACTAAGATAGAAACCGTCACAATTTTGAGTGTTTGTTGATTTATTTTGGGTATATCCAATATCTCTTCTTCGGTAATGACCGCTTCTTGTTTACTTTGTTCATGTGCTTCATGTTTTTTTCGCGCATTGTTAAGTACCATTTTGCGATTCGTTAAACTTAACCAACGTATCACTATGTTGTAAGCAATAATCGCTACAAAAATAACACGTAAGGTAATAATGACTTTTTGCTGTAATTCCAAAGCACTTAAATAATACCCTGTGAGTGCAAAACCTACGATGACTAAAGGAATACTAATGATGGCAGCCAGCCATAAATAACGTAACCTTATCCATCCAGATTGATTGTTTTGCTGTATGTAATCTAATACACCACTTTCTTTAGATTTTGCTGCTCGAATAAAGCAACTAGCTAATGCCAACATAAAAATAATTAAACATAAGCGCCCTAGGCTATCACTATGCTCGGTATTATTTAGGCTTGCCGTCATATAAATAATAAAAAAACAGGGCAGTACAATAAACTGTAACCAAGTAATTTGATTATATAGGTATCGTGTTGCGGAAATAGACCAAGAAAAATGTAATTGTGCCACCCCCTTTTCTTCTAAAATTTTGAGAAAAAATTGTAAGATAAAGTAAGAAATAGCCAAGTGCTGCAAGCCTATTCCTACAGCTCGAATAAAATTTTCTTGACCATCTACATTCTTTAACAAAAAGGCAATAAAAATTAACAACAACGGAATGGGCAAAATTTTGATGATGTTAGTTAGAATAATCTGAAAGGTATAATGTAATTTATCCGAATAGACTTTCTCTACACGCCCTTGAATAACACTAACACTATTTTGAAATTTTTTATCAATGTAAACCAGTGCCATCAAAAAGAGCAGCACAAAACTAGATTTCAGTAGATTATTCTGCAATGAGTCAACAACAGCCCTTGCTACTGGCAACCAATGCGAGGCAGAAAAAAACCATTTGGCAGAATGAAATAAACTGACTGGAAACTGTAAATTAATAACTAAAGAACTGGGCACCCAAAATAAGCGTTCATCCAAATAGTGCTCAAAACTACTAATATTTTGCAACACATCACTACGTAAAAAATCATAATCACCTAATATACCTAAGCCTTTGAAATAAACACGACTCAGTTCTGATAAAAGTTTCTTCTGCTCAAGTAACAGCCGATTAACATCTGTCTTAAGCTGAATAAGTTCGGCTTGAGGTATCTCAACAGAACTCGAATTTTGTAAGCTAGTAATAATTTCACTGGCTAATTCATTTAAGTAACGTAATTTTTTTTGTTTTAATTCAATTTCATACTGGGCTAAACTAATGCCATTCGCTGTTGTTGCAAGATCAATATCCTGTGAATAGTGTAATTTTTTACTGGCTAATTGCGTACGTTGTTCACGTAAAACACGCCCTAATGCAGGGCTTAAACTCGCTAATTTAATCTTTTTATCGGCTTCTTTAAGGTTTTTATCTAATTCTTGTTTATAGCTTTCTAAAAGATTAATTTCTTGTTTGTATTTACTAATAGTACGCTTAATAACTTGTAAATCAGTACCAAACTGTACATTTTTACTCACAATTTCTTGTATTATGGGGTGTTTTTTACGGCTTTCCGCTTTAGCTTTTAATAGCTCTTGTGCTAGTTTTTCATCATTAAGTAGCCTGATTTGCTTTAAACGATCGGTTCTATTGCTTATCAGTATCTTAATCTGCTCTTGCTCTACATATAAGCCTTCTAATGCGTGTTGATTTAATTGAATTTGTACTGAGTTACTAACCGCTTCTAAATCTATTTTTTTTAACTCTGCAATATAGGCATTAATCAAAGTAGCTAGATAAGCCTGATGCGCTTCCGCTTCCTGTTTAGTTTCGGTATAACTTGCTTGTGAATTAAGTGTTGCTTTCGACTCTTCTATGCCTTTTTTTGCATTTAAACTTTCAGTCCGTATCGCTGCAGGGCGTAATTTGTTTTTACTAATCTCACTTTCTAGCTTAGAAATTTTATCGCTAGTCGTTCGTAGATCAGCTCTTAAATTAACTACTTGCAGTTCAATTGTTTTCTCCACTGCATTTGCAGTTAATTCATACCTATTTTCTATATCTGTTGTTGTTTTTTGTTTTAACTGCTTAGGGGCTGTTTCTAATAGAGATTGATAAGTGCCCGCCAAATACTCATACCATTTTACATTCGCAATATTTTCATCCGCTAATTGCAGCCACTCAATTTGCTTTTGTTTACTGACATCATCTATTCCTTGAGTCGCTTGGATTTTTTCTACTTTATTTTGTAAGTCATCACGTGATAAAACTTTACCAAGTGCACCAGCAAGTAAATCATTGGCTGATAAATTATGCGGTATGAATAAATAGCTGATTAATAATAAATAGTATGGGAAGGCTAGCTTGAATTTCACGAAGACTCTCTATTAAATGATGGGGAAACGTGTTTTAGACTGAAACTTTGATGTTAGCAAAGTATAATGGATAGATAACCTTACTCACTAATTTTTAAAATAATCTCTTTGCATTTTTATTACATAGATAGGCATTTCTACGTTTGTATTAGTAGCGAACTATTCTCTCTCTGTTTTTTACCGGAATTAATGAATGCCTGAACAGCTTAATTACGATGTACTCATTATAGGCAGCGGCGGTGCTGGGCTTTCTTTAGCGCTTAAACTTGCAGATGATCGCCGTGTCGTTGTCTTATCAAAATTTGCCTTAACAGAAGGCAGCACATTTTATGCGCAAGGGGGTATTTCCGCTGTACTCGATGCGCAGGCCGCCTCTATAGAATCACATATACAAGATACGCTTATCTCTGGTGCTGGATTATGTGATCCTGATATAGTACGTTTAACCGTTGAGTATGGTAAAAAAAGCATCGATTTTTTACATGCACAAGGCATGGAATTCACTCAGCGTAAAACCAAAAATGGCAGTACTGAGTTACATTTAAACCAAGAAGGCGGCCACTCTGAACGGCGTATTGTGCATAATGCGGATGCAACCGGAAAAGCACTGTCTATATCACTGATAAATAAAGCCAAGCAACACCCTAATATTACCTTGCTAGAGCACCATAATGCGGTTGATTTAATTATTGATAATAAATCTGTGTGTGGCGCTTATGTTTTAGATAGCCAAAACAATCAGGTTAAAACCATTGCAGCGCCAATCGTCGCATTGGCAACGGGCGGTGCTAACAAGGTTTACCTATATACCACCAACCCCCAAATCTCTACAGGTGATGGCATTGCACTGGCTTGGCGAGCCGGCTGTAAAGTGGCAAATATGGAGTTTATGCAATTCCACCCGACTTGCTTATATCACCCCGACGGTAGTTCCTTTTTAATTAGTGAGGCGGTGCGTGGTGAAGGCGGTAAATTAATTTTAGCTGATGGCACAGAGTTTATGCAGCAATATGATCCGCGTGCAGAGCTTGCCCCGCGAGATATCGTTGCGCGAGCAATTGACCATGAAATAAAAAAACATGGTCTTGATTGTGTTTATTTAGATATCAGCCACAAACCACCCGAATTCATAAAATTGCACTTTCCTTCTATTTATAAAAAATGTTTAGAGTTTAATATAGATATTACCCAAGAACCTATTCCTGTCGTACCGGCCGCCCACTATACTTGCGGTGGCGTGGTTAGTGATGACTATGCACGTACTGATATACAAGGTTTGTATGCACTAGGCGAAGTGGCTTGTACTGGTTTACACGGTGCTAATCGGATGGCGAGTAACTCATTATTAGAGTGCCTGGTATTTGCAGAGCGCGCGAGCGAAGATATTTTAAGCAAAGCAACACAAAGCAATGTTTTACCCTTACCCATCTGGGATGAATCACAAGTAAAAGACTCTAATGAAGAAGTAATGATTGCTCACAACTGGGATGAGCTGCGTCGCTTCATGTGGGATTATGTGGGGATCGTGCGTACCACTCAGCGCCTGCAAAGAGCCTCACAGCGCCTTCATCTTTTACAAGAAGAAATTGCAGAGTACTATCAAAATTACCGAATCAGCAGTGATTTATTAGAATTACGAAACCTAGTGATCGTTGCTGATTTAATTATTAAGAGTGCATTAGAACGTAAGGAAAGTCGTGGACTGCATTACACCTTAGATTATCCCAAACAGGATAATTCACTCAGAAAAAATACTGTTTTAATTCCTGATAATAATTAACCCAGCTACTTTACGATGACTATAATCCCTAGCATAATAACTTATTATCTATATACACCTACTACCGATTAAGGATGACTTCTATGAGTGATGCAAAACATTGCCGTTTATTAATTTTAGGATCTGGCCCTGCTGGTTACACCGCTGCAGTATATGCTGCGCGTGCTAACTTAAGCCCTGTGATGGTAACAGGCTTACAGCAAGGTGGACAATTAACCACGACCACGGATGTGGACAACTGGCCTGGTGATTGTGATGGCGTGCAAGGCCCTGAATTAATGGATCGTATGCGTAAACATGCAGAACGATTTGATACTGAAATTATTTTTGATCATATTCATACTGCCGACTTATCTGAAAAACCGTTTAAATTAACCGGTGATGCGGGTAGCTATACCTGTGATGCGCTTATTATTGCAACAGGCGCTTCGGCTATGTACTTAGGCTTAGATTCTGAAGATGCTTTTCAAGGCAAAGGTGTTTCTGCTTGTGCTACCTGTGATGGTTTCTTTTATAGGAATAAACCAGTTGCCGTGATTGGTGGTGGTAATACGGCTGTAGAAGAAGCCTTATACCTATCTAATATCGCCTCTAAAGTGACTGTTATTCATCGCCGCGATAAATTCCGTTCTGAAAAAATACTCGCGGATAAACTGATCGAAAAATCTAAAAATGGCAACGTTGAAATTGAGTGGAACAATACACTTGATGAAGTCTTAGGCGATGATATGGGCGTAACTGGCTTACGTATCAAAAACACTCAAGATGGCAGCACTAAAGAAATCGATGTGCATGGAGTTTTTATCGCTATTGGTCACCGCCCTAATACTGAGCTTTTTAAAGGTCAATTAACCATGGATGACCACGGCTATTTGCAAGTAAACAGTGGTATTTCTGGGAATGCGACAGCAACTAATATCCCAGGCGTTTTTGCTGCTGGAGATGTGATGGATTCTATGTATAAACAAGCCATTACCTCTGCGGGTGCAGGTTGTATGGCGGCTTTAGATGTAGAAAAATATTTAGATGATTTATCTGAATAATATTCAAGCAATTTTAAAACATTAAGCAGGCAATATGCGCGAAAACATAGATCATTTATTTACTCGAAATAAAGCGTGGTCAAAGAAAATGACGGATATTGATCCCGATTTCTTTAGCCAGCTCGCAAAACTACAATCTCCCAAGTACCTTTGGATTGGTTGTGCTGATAGTCGAGTATCCGCTAATCAAGTGATTGATCTAGCGCCCGGTGAAGTTTTTGTGCATCGTAACATTGCGAATGTTGTCGTGCATACTGACCTTAATTGCTTATCTGTTATTCAATATGCGGTAGAAGTGCTGAATGTTCATCATATTATTATCTGCGGACATTATGGCTGCGGTGGCATTCAGGCCGCATTTGAAGGCATGGAATTTGGTTTAATTGACAACTGGCTAAGACATATCAAAGATGTTTATCGTTGGCATCAAACGGAAATTGATGCTCAAGCTGATGATAAAAGTAAGCTAAATTTGTTGTGTGAAAAAAATGTTATCGAACAAGTTGCTAATGTATGTCATACATCAATCGTACAGCGTGCTTGGAAAAATAAAAAAGATTTAACCGTACATGGTGTTATCTATGATATTGAAAATGGGCTATTACATAATTTAGACACCGAAGTCAGTGAATCAAAACAGTTAAATACAACGCATTTACTCAACGAAACTAATTAATCGATGCTAAATAATCGTCGTCAATTTATAAAAAAATTGCTGCTCACCAGCCTAACGATGAGCAGCCTCGCTTTTTCTAAAATAAGTTTAGGAAAATGGATAGCATACGACTTTGGTTATCGCCCTATAGACAAATCTTTAAGTGAACTTTTTCCTAATAAAACGCTACAAAAAACGGGAAAAATCAACTTAAAGCTGCCTAGAAGAGCCGAAAATGGTAATGTTGTGCCGATTACTATTACCAGTTCAATTGAAAATATTGATACGGTTTATATTTTATCGGAAAAAAACCCGGTTCCGCTGATTGCTAAATTCACTTTAGATCCTAGCCTTGAAACTTATATAGGCGCACGCTTCAAAATGAAAGAAACTTGCGATGTAATCGTGGTTGTCAAGGCAGACGACAATTATTACCAAACCCGCAAACGTGTGATTGTTACTTTAGGAGGGTGTGGTGGCTAATCGATCAACCATAAAAATACGCAGCAAGCATTTCCCCGACTATACTTTAGTACGTACCTTAATTGCGCACACAATGGAAACAGGTAGAAATAAAAATCAGGACACTAAGGCGTTAATTCCTGCACATTTTATTCAGACCCTAAGCTTTAAACATAATGATAAAGTCATGAGTGAATGTCATATGGGCTTTGGTATATCTAAGAATCCTTATTTTTCTTTTAAAATTAAACAGGCAAATCCAGGCGATAAAATCACTATTAGCTGGAAAGATAATTTAGGTTTTAGTGATAGCAAAGACCATATTATTCAATGAAGTTTTTAATTCTTTCCTTGCTTGCACTCTCTTCATTCACTGTTCACTCTACGCCAGAGGGTGATAGCCAAGCACTGCGTGATTTTTACCAGCAACAATTCCCCTCAATTGCATTTTCTGAGTATGCTGATGGTGTTTATGCATTTGATGCAGACTCTAAAGCCGCTTGGTTAGCTATTAATGAATTTCCTCCTTATGAATTCAGTTTAGAAATAGGGAAAACATTATTCAACCGCCCTTTTTCTAATAAAGCTCAATATGCCGATTGCTTTCCGAATAAAGGCATTGCTATCGCACAACTTTACCCTTATTGGGACGAGACGAAACAAAGCATTATTACTTTAGCCAGTGCTATCAATGATTGCCGTCTAAAAAACAAGCTTCCCGCCCTAGCCTATGAAAGTGATGAAATCACCTATTTAATGGCTTATATGGCAGATACTTCTCGAGGCCTGCTCATAAATACCCGCCTACCAGAATCAGCCCTATCTGCTTATGAGCGAGGTAAAGCTTATTTTTATCAACGCCGAGGGCAACTTAATTTTTCCTGTGCGAGTTGTCATATTGATAATGCAGGTAAATTTATACGCTCTGAAATATTAAGTCCTGCGCTCGGCCATACGACACATTGGCCAGCCTATCGCCTAAAAACAGGTAAATTAGGCTCCCTACATACGCGTTTTAAAGTATGCAATCGTTTAATTAGGGCAAAGGTTCATAAGGCACAAAGCACTGAATTACGTGAGCTTGAATTCTTTTTAAGCTATCTATCCAATGGATTACCTATGAATGGCCCCTCTATTCGCAAATGATTAATACACAAAGCAGTTGTAACGATATTAATGAATCGGGTCTAGTGCCTTTTAAGCAAGCGCAAGCGGCCATAATTAATAGTGTGCAAAGCTTACAAGAGACTCAAAAGATTGCCATTGAAAAGGCCAAAGGACGTTGCCTTGCAGAGGATATCATAAGCCCTATGAATGTCCCCGCACATAATAATTCTGCGGTTGATGGCTATGCGTTACACTCGCGTGATTTAGCCAGTAAAGATCAAGTTGTTAATCTTACTATACACGCCAGTGTTTTAGCGGGTGAAATTTATACCGCTGATTGCCCAGAAAAATTCTGCATTCGTATTATGACCGGTGCAGCTATGCCACAAGGACTTGATACCGTCATCATGCAAGAGCATTGCGAATTGAAGGATAACTCTATTCTCATCGATGCTAGGCATAATGTAGGACAAAACGTACGTCTGGCCGGTGAAGATATCGCGACAGGCTCAACGGTTTTACAGGCAGGTAAATGGTTGTGTCCTGCCGATATAGGTTTGTTAGCATCACTCGGTATGACCGAAATAGCCGTCAAACGTAAATTACGTATCGCCATTGCCTCTACAGGTAGTGAAGTAACTGAAATCTCACAACCGCTTAAAACCGGCGGTATTTATGATAGTAACCGTTATAGCTTATTAGCTGCACTCGATAGACCTGATATAGAGCTGATTAATTTAGGCATTATTGCTGATGATGAAAAAGAGTTATTAGATTGCTTTAATTCCGCGGCTGATTACGCGGATGTTATTATTTCCTCTGGCGGGGTCTCGGTTGGCGAGGCTGATTTTACAAAAGCGGTATTAAACACAAACGGTGACATAAACTTTTGGAAAGTAGCCATGAAACCTGGCAGGCCAATTGCCTTTGGTAAAATAAAAAACTGTGATTTTTTTGGCTTACCGGGCAATCCAGTTGCTGTTTTAGTCACCTTTTATCAATTAGTACTACCTGCTTTAGAAAAAAAATTAGCCATTACGGACAAACCGATTGCTCCCAGCTTTAATGCACGCAGTTTAGAAAGCATCCGTAAACGTGCGGGGCGTACTGAAATTCAGCGAGGCATTGTCAGTCTATCTAACTCAGGTGAATGGCAGGTAAAAACAACGGGGAAACAAGGCTCTGGAATTTTAAGTTCAATGAGTAATGCTAATGCTTTTATAGTATTAGAGCACCAACAAAGCGCTGTAAACGAAGGTGACTGGGTTAAAGTGCAGCTCTTTTCTGGCTTGTTTTAAAAATTATAGGATAACAAGATGGCGATTAAAAAAACAATGATGGGCTGCGGTTGCTTTTGGTGCTTTGAAGCCGTTTTTCAAAGACTTAATGGTGTTATCGAAGTTAATTCAGGATTTGCTGGCGGTGAAATTGAAAGCCCGAGTTACGAACAAGTGTGTACGGGAACGACAGGCCATGCTGAAGTATTAGAAATCAACTATGATGATGAAATCATCGCGTTTAAAACTTTATTAGATGTTTTCTTCAGCATTCATAATCCTACCACCTTAAACCGACAAGGGGCTGATCGCGGTACGCAATATCGGTCGATTATTTTTTATACTAGCGATACCCAAAAATTAGAGTGTGAAAATTTTATTCAACAGCTCAACCAATCAAAAAAATGGGGTTCCCCAATCGTTACTGAATTATCTAGTGATGCAGTCTTTTATTCTGCCGGGGATTATCATAAGAACTATTTCAATGAGCATTCAGAGCAAGGCTATTGTCAAACAGTGATATATCCTAAAATAATAAAACTAACAAAGGATTACACATCCTTATTGAAATCCTAAACTAAGACTTCGAGTCTTTAGTTTTCAGTAATAAATGATCCATTTTGTCGACTTTAGTTTGTAAATAACTGCGATTATCTGCATTAGAATCAATTTCTATCGCAATACGCTGAGTGACTTTAACCCCTAAGTTTTCGAGTTGTTGAATTTTATCGGGGTTATTAGTGATTAGCTGTATAGACTTGAGTTGCAAGTTCTCAAGCATTAATGAGGCAATCGTATATTCACGCTCATCAGCTAAATGGCCTAAATGAATATTGGCATCCACGGTATCCATACCGTCATCCTGTAAATTGTAGGCCTGCATTTTTTTTAATAAACCAATTCCACGCCCTTCTTGACGTAAATACAATAAAACGCCAAAGCCGTGCTCACTGATCATTTTTAGTGCGGTATCTAATTGCTCACCGCAATCACAGCGCCGTGAACCAAACACATCGCCGGTAAAACATTCAGAATGTAAACGTACAGGAACAGCTTCTTTATTAGCTACATCGCCAAAAACAAAAGCAACGTGCTCTTTATCATCTTGCGTGTTACTAAAATAATGCAATACAAAATCACCGTATTTTGTAGGAATACGTGTTTGTACTAAATCGTTAATGGCAATTGTCAATGTGTAGAACCTAATAAAACAAGAGAAAACGTATAAATCACAAAGGATTTATACGTGTATTCAGACTAAATCTTAACTAAAACCTCGGCGCGACCTTTTTCAGCCATATCACCGCCAAAGCGTTGTACGCGATTGAATGCAACAGACTCATCGGCAAATTTAGAGTTTAAAGTTTTAAATGATTTAAATAAGATCGGTAAAAAAGCTAAGGTATGCGAACCACAGTCATTAAATGTCGCGGACAATTGCGGTTGTTGCCACAATAATAAAGTACCACGTTGCATCGCATAACCTAAATAGCGCCCTGTTGTGCCCATAACTGCAATCGTGCCTGCAATCATACGTGAGCCACAATAATCGCCAGCATTGCCTTCAATCAGCAGATTACCGCGACGCATATGGTCACCCGCACGTTGGCCAACATTCCCTTTTACAAGAATTGTTCCACCCTTCATGCCTTGTTTATTACCTGGTAAAGCGGCACCTAAAAAGTCCCCTGCATTGCCATTAATGGTTAATAAGCCATTTTTCATTTCACAGCCCGCATATAACCCGGCATTACCCTTAGCGGTTAGTTCGCCTGATTTCATGCTTATGCCAAAATAAGCACCGGCTTCACCTTCAACCGTCATGACACCATCAGTTAATTCTTTAGCGATGAAATCTAATTTATCATAACTATTTTTGATGATGATATTTTGAGTATCATCACCCGATAATGTAAATAATTCATCAACACGAATTTTACGTTTACCGTTTTGTAATTCAATCGCCGCAATATCAGCGACACTTAAGTCTTTTAACAAGTGACACACTAAAGGTGACATATCTACACGTTGTGCAGTTTCCTGTTTAACCGTAAAAGTTAATGCACTCATGCCATAATCTCCTGCAAATGAAAATGGAACGGTCCTAATTTACCACCGTAGTTCCCTGCACTAATACGCTTAATGCCATTTTCTGCGCCTAAATCACAAACCGCTTGTATGCCTACGCGCATCGCATTATCAATATCTTCTTTAGTCAATCCATCGATAACGATTTCCATGACCGATTCAATATCCGGCGAAAGGTCAGTTTTAGTAACCCCTTTAAGCGTGGGGCAAAATGCATCATTGGATGATGCGCCTAATGCAGGGTATTTAGAGCCTACTTTAGATCCCGACCGCACTACACCGCCAGGAAAAGGCATAATCACATTAGGCATTTTCTTCATTTCTACAATCGCAGCTTCACAGGCAGCTAAAGCTTGCGGCTGTGACTCGGCTAAAACCAAAAAGTTACCACCACCAACGGCATCAACACGTCCGGTGGTTGCTTCCGTTAAGAATTCGCCATCCATCACGGGAATACGCCAGTAGCGTTTGCCAGCAATTTTTTTAGAGGTTTGAAAACCATCACCAAAATAACGTAGATTTTTACCTAAGGGAATCTGTAATCCGTCATCAATCCCTGCAAATAATGCCGATGTTGGTGAGGTAAGTACACATTGCCCAGCTCGCGTTTCTAATTGCTTAGCTAAACCCTTTCCACCCATGGCAAAAATCAGTACAGAGACACCAGGACGACCATCAGGCGTTTCTGATGGATCTAAAACGCGTTCAATTCCTGCTTCACAACCACAAGCAATGACTGAGGTCGCAAAACCAGTCATTGCTTGTGCAGAAATCATTGCCCATTTTTCATTTTGCGCGGTAATAATCGCACGGGTTGCTTTCATTGGAAACGCTTCAGCGAAGGTTTCATCAATGCTTACACCATTAATAATCATAATTCAGAACTCACTTTAAATAATAATGTAGACATTATGAAACTCGATTTAATGTATGTGCAGTTAAACTGCCTCGTCCATCTTCGGTAATTTCATCATTGCTGATTTTAAAGTTACCCACTTTCATGGTCATAAAACGATCAAAATATTTTTGTAAGTCTTTCTCTACTGAATTATCCCATTCAGGCGTTACGATATGTGTTGTGCCCCATTTAGTATGGACAACTTTACCATCCACAACTACTAATTCACCGTCTTTGAATACATAATCAGGTTTTTCGAACATTTTTTCACGGTCAGCATTATCGGTGTACACCGTAATATCAGCCCAAGCACCTTCACCTAAACTACCACGATCATCCAAGCCGACTAATTTAGCTGCACCGGCACGCGTTAAGATTGCAATTTCTTGCAGGCTATATTCACGGTCAATGGAACCTAATGTTGTCATTTTTTGCGCTTCAGGGTGAATCGTTGCCAACATATCGTTACGGAAACTCTTATCCATTAATAAACGGATTAAATGCGGATAAGTCGTAAATGGTGCACCATTTGGATGATCCGTAGTTAAAAATACACGCCATGGATCATCAACTAATAAGAAGATTTCAAGTCCAATGGCCCACTGCAATGCATTAACAAAGTTCTGGTCACGGTATTTAAATGGAACAACACCACAGCCGGCATCACACTCAATATCCATGGTCACCCATTTATTTGGGCTAGCAATACCATGATTAGCATGTTGCGTCATACTATCGCCAGATGCGGTAATGGTTTGGCCAAATAAAATCTGCCCAACATCTGCAGTAATATTTTTATTTTTATTGATGGACTCAGCAATCGCCGCACCACCTGAAGAAAATTTGAAATCCCCTTCCGTACCATAACTATGAAACTGAATATGCGTTAAATGCATAGGCAGTCCGCCAATACCTTGAATAGTATCTAAGGTAGTATCAACATTACCTGGTACACCTAGGTTACAGCCATGTACATGGAGTGGATGTTTTACACCAATTTCTTTAACCGCTGTGGCTAAAACTTGTAAAATTTCACGCGGTGTTACTTGGTAATGTGAGTTTTTTTCATCTAAATCTAGCTGGCGCTGGTTAAATTTGAAAGCATTAATCCCACCTGGGTTAACAACTTTCACACCAATCGCTTTCGCTGCATTCATCGTCCATGCAACATAATCATTAATGGCTTTTTGATCTTTTTTAGCAGTTAGCATACGTAGTAAATAATCATCACTACCTAGCATGACATACCCACCTTTATCTAAGATGGGAATATCAGCCATTTCCATATGTGCCTGACGTGCATTAATCGGCAAAATCGCTGGTTCAAAACCTGCGGTGTAACCCATTTCAGCGTAACGATAGCCTGTGGTAAACGAGCTAGGCATCGCATGACCACAACCAGAGCGGGTAATATCTGAGCGATACACAGGATCCTTGCGATGGTCTTCAGGAATCAGCATACGTGCAATATTCCCTTTACCCCCACCAATATGCGTGTGCATATCAATCGCACCCGACATGACCACTTTGCCTTTTAAGTCATACTCTTTATCGACTGGCATATCAGCTGGTGGCTGATTGATAAATTTTCCATCGAGTACAAAAAGTGTTTTAACTTGACCATCTACACCACTGGCAGGGTCATAAACCGTGCCGCCCGTTAATTTTAGTAACATGAATTTTTCCTACAATGCTTGTTCAATCGCATTCAACACATCCGCCGTACTTGGCAGCCCTGAATCACGTAATTTTTTAAGACGAATAGCCACTACATTATCGAGGCGATAAGCATGACCTGTATGATCGATCCCTGGTGTTCCTACAGGAATAAAGACATCAGGTTCTTTATCAAAAACCATTCCAGAACGGGCGACAACAACTGTTGGCACATCCGCTTTTGGTGGGACAGATTGTGCATTAAAAGACTGCACCCAACAGAGTGCATCTGCTTCACCATTGGCTAACATGGCATTGCTATCAAACAAAAATGGATCGTATTCAGGGCAGCCTGCCGAGAATTTTGCTCTCGCAGGATAAGCAGAGGTCCAGCCGCACACTTGGTTTGCAGTCTGATCACCCTCTTTTCCGCCTAAAGGAAAACCTGAGCTACGTGTTCCTAGCGTATTAATATCTTTAACCATTTCAGACAGCATCTGCACAGTAAGTTCGGCTTGATCAAAATTCAATGCACCTGCCGCCCATGTAACCACGCTGTATTTAGCGGCTTTTAATTGCTCTGCAATCGCTTGTAGTTCACTGATTGCAATACCAGCAACAGACTCAGCAACAATTTTTTTATCTTTAACTAAGGCGCGTAATACTTCCATGACTTCAGGTAAATCAGCATCAGCGCATTCTAAAACTTTAGCTTTGACACCAGCAGGTGAAGTTGAGGCATCCGCTGAAGGCGCTTTACCTAAATAGACTACTTGACGCTGGCTAGTATCGTCTAAAAACATGGATTCTTCATTCCACATATATCGTTCGAAGAATCGAGGCGCAAAACCTTCTAAATCAACGCCGACGACCAATAAATAATCACAACGGTTTTTAATTTCCGCTAATGTGGTATTCATCCACCCAGTATCTTGTAGCGCTAGAAAATTACGTCGTGCGCCAGTAAAGTTCATATTATCAACCACAGCGCCGGCTTTATCTGCAACAGCCATGATGCCACGCATGCCATTAACATCGGTCGCACAACCACCGATAACAGGCTGGTTGCTAGCACGTAATAATTCAGCCGCTTTAGCAACAGCAACATCTAGACTCACTTCTGCGCCATTCACTCTTGCACTGGTATCCGTAATCGCTTGCTCAAATGCAGGTGTATTGACTGAGCAGCCATTTTTGGTAACTTTGACAGAGATGCCTTCAACACTGATAGATAAATCATCCGCACCAATGCCGCAAAAAGGACTAGGTACTTCCATTATTTCCGTCACTTGCTATTCCTCTTATTTTTCGTATTTAATGTATTTAAAGCGTGGATCATCATTAGGCGTACCCTCAAAAACACCGTTTGATGTTTCTGCTGCATTCCACATAACCACTTCTTCAATTTTTTTCGCTAAAGCAAAGTCTTTATCGGTAATCCCTTTAGCACTATGCGTTACTAATTTAATAATAACAAAGGCATAGGAAACACTCATATCAGGGTGATGCCATGCGGCTTCTGCTAAATGACCAACAGTATTCACCACCATTAGGCTTGCTTTCCAACCACTGGTTTTCACTTTACGGCGAATCCAACCATTTTCATAAACCCAATGCGGTAATTCAGCGGCTAATCGTTCTGCTACTTGTTCATCTGTATAAGCGTCAGTCATAAAGCGTCCTTAATCGTGTAAAAAATCTGCCAATGAAACCAAAGGAATACCTTTAGTTTTTGCGAGTTCTTTATCTTGTTGCGTATTATAGCCCCAATCAGCTAGCTGTAGCTTAAGTGTCTTTAATTTAGGGGTATCGAGTACATCAACTAAAGTTTGCACTCTATCTTCAACAAAACATAATGGCGTATCACCATGTTTTTCTTGTAAGGCTAATAAAACCGCTTGTTTACTCATTTTTGCATCAAGGCCAAAAATATTTTCAGGCTCTAAATGCACCTGATTAACCTTTAAAATTTCTTCAACAAAACGCTCTTGTTTTGTTGTAACAATATACCAAGGTGAACCGTTGAGCTGCTGTAGTTTATCAGCAACACCAGCAAAGAGAGGATTCATTTCCAGCCATTCAGCACGTGCGTTATCTATCCATTGATCACGCGTTTGGCCAAATATTTTTTTTAAAGCATCAGTATCACCGGATAACTCCTTTAAAAAACTAGCGATATTAATTTTAATGCTTTCTACTGACTCACCCTGTTGCAATAAGCGCATAAATAAAATCGATTCATAGCCCGTCTCTAACATAGGACGAAGCTGACGAAATTGATCGATATGTTGCTCAGTTGGCACCGTACCGGCCATATCTGACCATAATTGCGAAGCTACTTTCCAGCCAGTTATGGCTGTTTCAATTGCGCTATCACAAATAACACCATCAAAATCTAGTGCATAAATAGGAGTTTGATCCATAAATACTTAATTTTTTTACAAAGGGAAATAATGAGAGTGGGCTATATTGCATGAATAACAATGCACTGCCCACTCTATAAAATGAACGAATTAATCTTCAAAGACACTACGAATAATTGCCACAATTTCTTTCACTGTTTCATCACTTAGCTCAGAACAGATCGGTAATGAAATACAGCGTGCAGCAATTGCTTCAGTTGCAGGCAAAACCTGCCCTGCGCAATCTTCTTTAAATACATTTTGCTGATGTAGTGGTACAGGGTAATAAACCGCACAACCCACACCTTTATCTTGTAATGCCTTTAAAATATCATCACGACGATCAGAGAGTAACGTGTATTGATGATAAACATGAACACCTACACCATCTTCGTATGGCGTTTCTACCGGTAAGTCAGCCATTAATTCAGAGTATAAATGTGCGGCATGACGACGGCTATCATTGTAGCGATCAATACGTTTTAGTTTTGCACGCAAAACCACGGCCTGCATATCATCTAAACGGCTATTAAAGCCAATAACATCATGATAATAACGTACGTTAGAACCGTGATTGCGTAATTGTTTTAATTTATCAGCTGTTTCGTCCGAGTTAGTGACAACTAAACCACCATCACCAAAAGCACCTAGGTTTTTGCTTGGAAAAAAACTATATCCACTAGCATTTCCCATACTACCTGTTTGTTTACCATCAATCGATGCGCCAAATGATTGCGCACAATCTTCGATAATTTTTAGATTATGTTTTGCACAAACTGCTTGAATCATCGGCATATCAACTGGTAGACCGAATAAATGCACCGGCATAACTGCGGTTGTTTTATCAGTAATCGCTGCTTCAATGGTTTCCGCAGTGATATTAAATGTTCTTGGGTCAACATCAACAAAAACAGGAGTTGCACCCACGTATTTGATAGCTTCAGCAGTTGCAATAAAAGTAAAAGCACTAGTGATAACCTCATCACCCTCGCCAATACCTTCCGCTAATAATGCTAAGTGTAGTGCATCAGTTCCAGAAGCAACACCCACAGCATGTTTAACGCCCAAATAGTCAGCCGCTTCTTTTTCAAAAGCTTGGACATTTGGTCCTAAGATAAAAGAACAATTTTCAATTGTTGTTGCTAAACCCGCTTCAATTTCATCTTTAATTTCTGCGTATTGTGCTTTTAGGTTGACCATTGGGATCATAGTATTAAATGCCTTTAATTGTTTAAAATAAGTGAGTTAGCGTATTTTCTAGTGAAGTAATTTAGTAATTTCAATCGCAGTTGCTAAAGCACGACGACCCGCCTCACCCGTTACTAGCGGTGCTTTACCGGTTTCGATGCAATCAACAAATTGCTTAATTTCTTCTAATAATGCATCGCCATTTTCAAAAATAGACTTATCCGTTTCTATCGATGGCACACCAGGAAACATCTCTTTGTCGCCTGTAAAATGCTTGGTTAAAATACGGTCTTGAAAATCAACAGAAATATAAGAGTTAGGTCGGAACATACGCATTTTACGTTCCATTTTCATGCTAATTCGGCTTGCTGTTACATTTGCAACACAGCCATTTTTAAACGTCAGTCGTGCATTAGCAATATCAGTTCCTTTAGTAAGAACTGAAGTACCACTCGCTTCCATACGGTCTACTTCAGAATCAACAATCGCTAAAATAATATCGATATCATGAATCATTAAATCCAATACCACACTAACATCATTTGCACGTGGGTTAAACGGTGATAGACGATGTGATTCAATAAACACAGGTTTATCTTCCATCTCACCTAAACCCATAACTGCTGGGTTAAATCGCTCTAAATGCCCCACTTGTAGAATAAGATCTTTTTCTTTAGCAATAGCAACCAGCTCATCGGCTTCTTCGACTGTCACTGTAATCGGTTTTTCAACCAACACATGTGCGCCTGCCATTAAAAAATCTTTAGACACTTGGTGGTGCAATGTTGTAGGAACAACAATACTGACAGCATCAACATTGCCCAATAATGATTGATAGTCCGTTAGTGCTTCTGCACCATGCTTACCCGCAACATCTTTTGCTGCTTGTTCATTAATATCAACCACTGCAACTAACTCACAGTTAGGAAGAGAAGCGTATTTTTCAGCGTGGAATTTACCTAAGTAACCCGTTCCGATAACAGCACATTTCAGTTTAGACATATCATTTCTTGTAAAATTAAAATTGCCCGTATTGTATCCGATTTAACGCACAGTCAAAAGCAGTAGACACAATACTGGCTAAATTACTCAGTTATAAGCTCAGTATAAGGTTAGTACCATGTTGTTTTAACCATAATCGGTGCTTTTTGTAGCTTGGGCAATGCAGCGCTACTAAATCCCAAAATTTAGCAGAATGATTACGCTGTGCAATATGGCAAATTTCATGGATCACCACGTAATCCAATACTTCTATAGGCGCTAAAATCAATAACCAGTTCATATAGATATCATTATGAACCCCACAACTTCCCCAGCGGCTTTTTTGCGCTCTAACGCGAATAGACTTAGCGTGTAATTGATATAAGGGGCTATATATATCCACAGCAGCCATAACTTTTTGTAACGCTTGTTGCTTTAACCAGTCTATATAAGCAGCATGCAACAAATCACTGAGTGATTTTGCATCATATTGTTGAAAGTCTTTAGGAATATTAGCAAGCAACGCTTGATTAAATTTAAATTCAATTTGCTTATGTGCTGTAAATTTAAGTGTTAATGCATAATATTTATCTAAATACAGCAAGCGACTCCCTTGTGCATATAATTTAGGAAATAATAGCTTGCTTGCACTGGTTTTTTTTCTAATCTTTTTTTGAGTTTCGCTGATCCACTGCTGCTTATTTGCCACAAATTGTCTGAGTAATTTTTCAGGCATCATAACAGGTGCAACTAACTCAACTTTTTCAGCGGTAACCACAATACGCGCGCGCTTAGCTCGACGACTACGCCTAATTGTAAAATTTTCTTGCTCACTCATGCTCTGATCCACGTTATACTTTTTATACTTTTCTTTAGCACCGCAAATAAAATAGCCCCATGAATAAAAAACTATCCTTACTACTATTCGCCCAATTTTTATCTGCCTTTGCTGATAATGCTATTTTATTTACGGTGATTGCCATTGTCATGCAATCAAATGATTTAGCGGCTTGGTACGTTCCTGCTTTACAAAGTATGTTTTTAATCGCCTTTATTATTTTCGCACCTTGGGTTGGTGCATTTGCGGATCATTTTGCCAAATCTAAAATTTTATTTTTTGCTAATTTAATTAAAGCGACTGGAGCCATCTTACTACTGCTCAATATCGAACCACTACTGTCTTATGCGCTTGTGGGGGCTGGTGCAGCTCTATATAGCCCTGCTAAATACGGAATTTTACCAGAATTGGTTAGCCATCAACAATTAGTCAAAGCCAATAGCTTGATCGAAGGATCTACTATTTTAGCCATATTATTAGGCATGGTGATTGGTGCGCAAGTCGCTGATTATTCGGTACTTATAGCACTCAACGGTGTGATTGTTTTATTTATCATTTCTGCATTGATAAGCTTTCTATTACCTAAAAATACGCATAAGAAAGCTTATCAAGCCGCAACGATAGGAAATTTTTACCAGCATTTATGTAAATTTTTAGCGAGTCCACGTGCGCGATTCGCAATACTAGGTGCTTCTTTATTTTGGTTAGCAGCGGCAACCTTGCGTGTTATCTTAATTGCCTGGGCACCACTCATTTTATTCAGTAAAAATGCCAGTGAAATTGCTGAGTTAACACTATTTTTAGCCTTAGGCATTATTATTGGTTCAGCTTTAGTACCCCACTTAATTTCATTAGAAAATATTCGTCGCGCACGTATCCCTGCTGCATTAATGAGTGTATTTATCATCTTATTAAGTTTTACTGAGTCACTATGGGAAGCGAGAGCCATGTTACTTGCTGCCGGTTGTGCGGGTGGCATGTTTATCGTTCCCATCAATGCCGCACTTCAAGAAATTGGTCATAACAGTATCGGTAGTGGCAATGCTGTCGCTTTACAAAACTTTTTTCAAAACGTAGCGATGCTAATCGGCGTTGGCTGTTATACCTACACGAGCAGCTTAGAAATTAGCCCTTCGATTATTATGTTAAGTTTAGGTGTATTTATTTTAGCTAGCACACTACTCATCTCTTTAAAGCTTCCGCCAGCCATCAAGGAAACATCTAAGTAATAAATCAATCTGCGCTTCAATTCTTTCGGCATCAGACCATAACAAGGATAAACAAGCCCCTTGTATTGCATTGATCAAGCTCGTTGAGGCTTCATTAGATTCGCCTTCAGTTGCCTCTAATTTAAGTTTTTGTAACGACTTGGCTAAACATAATTCCAACGCTTGTCGTACTGCAACATAGTCTACTTCTGAATCCAATGGTTTGACTGACTGGTGCTGGAATAACATCTTCCACAATCCTTGCTCTTGTAAGGCAAAATCACAATAAGCTTTAGCCTTATCTTGCAAGTTTTCTTGCTTAGCCATAGTTTCTATTAATTTTCGCAGGGTACGCGCTTTAATTTGTGTATTAAGATCATCCATACTCGAAAACACCATATAAACACTGGCAACGGTATACCCTATATCGGCTGTAATTTGTCTGATCTTTAGCGCTGAATATCCGCGTTCTTGGATAATATTTTCAGCTGCATCAAATATCATCTGCTTAATTTCATCTCTACTATGTTCACTACGTCGTGCCATATTACTTTCACCCAGAATTCAAGATTGAACTAAAATACCTATTCACTTAAAGAAACGTTTGTACGTCGAAAAAAATTATGAGCATAGAACTAATTGCCGTGGTCGATCAAAATGATCAATTTATAGAAAATAGAGAACGAAAAGAAGTACATCAATTAGGTTTACGCCATAGAGCAGTGCATATTTTACTCTTTAATGATCAACAGCAGCTATTTTTACAAAAGCGCTCATTAAATAAAGATGTTAATGCGGGCTTATGGGATACCTCTGCGGCCGGACATGTTGATGCAGGTGAAAATTATGATATCTGCGCTCAAAGAGAGACTCACGAAGAACTCGGTGTAGAAGTAAGTGCTAGCTTAAAGTTTTTATTCAAATTACCCGCTTTAGCTGAAACTGGCATGGAGTTTGTACAAGTTTATCGCTGCACACATAACGGACCTTTTATATTAGAAGCAGGCGAAATTGATAAAGGCGCATGGTTTACTAAAGAAGCTATTTCCTTACGTGTAAAAAATAACGATCTCAGCTTAACAACGACCTTTAAATCCATTTGGCAAAAATTTGAGGCACATTTCGATGCTTAGATCAGAATTAAACGATCATTTGAATACATTGCTTCAGCCGCAATCATATAAAGACTACTGCCCTAATGGCTTACAAATCGAAGGCACTAGCAGCATTAAAAAAATTGCATTTGCTGTTTCCGCTACACGCGACTCTATCGCTCAAGCAGTTGAACTAAACGCTGATAGCTTAATTGTTCATCATGGATTATTTTGGTATTTCCAAGGAGCTAAACCTCTAACAGGGAGCTTTGCACGACGCGTTCACCCGCTAATACAAAATAATATCAATTTATTTGCTTATCATTTGCCATTAGATGCACATCCAGAGATGGGGAATGCAGCCGTTTTAGGTCAATTAATTGGCTGCCAACAACAAAGCCCTTTCGGAGACTATAAAGGCTCACCAACTGGGGTTAAGGGCGTGTTAGCCAAACCACTATCAGCAAAAGATCTCAGTATTAAACTGCAATCTATTCTTAATCATGACATTATTATCGCTTGCCCAGATGAATCCCAGCTCATTGAGTCTGTCGGTATTATTACCGGCGGTGCAAATAAAGACTGGGTGCTTGCACAACAAGCGGGGTTGGACGCCTATATTACGGGAGAAATTTCTGAACATGATTGGCATGAAAGCCAAGAAAATGGCATTCATATGTTTGCCGGTGGGCATTATGCAACTGAGATCTTTGGCGTATTAGCCTTAATGCAAGAGATACAAAACACCTATAAAATTGAATGTGTATTTATTGATAGCGATAACCCTGTTTAACTATCGGCACAAATAAGTTTGCACCATATTAGTGCAATTATCTCGATAATAAACTAACCGAAACTCCACTCACCCAATAAATCAGTGACTTAGATCTTGGCATATAATATGCTTAATTATTACTATATCGATTTTTTATTTTTTTGCTCTATAATGCATAGTCTTATGCTTTCCTGCCTCTAAGACGTGTAGCTTAGCCAATAATAACAACCATTAGGAGACACTTAACATGTCAGTAGAAAACGTTTTAAAAATGATGAAGGAAAACGACATTAAATTTGTTGATTTTCGTTTTTGTGATACACGCGGTAAAGAGCAGCACGTTACTTTCCCAGCACATTCTATAGATGAAGACACCTTCGAAGAAGGCAATATGTTTGATGGTTCTTCAGTTGCGGGCTGGAAAGGAATCAACGAATCAGACATGATCTTAATGCCAGATCCTTCAACGGCTGTTATCGATCCATTCTTTGACGACAATACATTAATCCTACGTTGTGACATCATTGAGCCTAACGATATGCAAGGCTACGAACGTGATCCACGTTCTATCGCTAAACGTGCAGAAGCTTACATGCAATCAACAGGGATTGCTGATTCTGCTTTTTTTGGCCCTGAAAATGAATTTTTCGTTTTTGATGATGTGCGCTGGAATGCAGACATGGGTAGCTGTGGCTACAAAATTGATTCTGAAGAAGCAGGCTGGAACTCAGAAAAAGCCTACGAAGATGGTAACATTGGTCACCGCCCTGGCGTAAAAGGCGGTTACTTCCCAGTTCCTCCTGTAGATTCTTTACATGACATGCGTGCGGCTATGTGCCTAGTTCTAGAAGAAATGGGACAAGTGACAGAAGTACACCATCACGAAGTTGCAACAGCGGGTCAATGTGAAATCGGCACAAAATTTAACACACTCGTTAAAAAAGCTGATGAAGTATTAGAACTAAAATATGTCATTGCTAATATTGCTCACGCATATGGTAAAACAGCGACTTTCATGCCTAAGCCATTAGTTGGTGATAACGGTAGTGGTATGCACGTACACCAATCTTTATTTAAAGATGGTAACAACCTATTCTCTGGTGATTTATACGGTGGCTTATCTGAAACTGCTTTATATTACATCGGTGGTATCATCAAGCACGCAAAAGCATTAAACGCTTTTGCTAACGCATCAACAAACAGCTACAAACGCCTAGTTCCTGGCTATGAAGCACCTGTTATGCTTGCTTACTCAGCACGTAATCGTTCTGCATCTATTCGTATTCCTTTTGTTAACAACCCAAAAGGTCGTCGTATTGAGTTACGTTTTGGTGATTCTACCGCTAACCCTTACCTATGCTTCGCTTCTATGTTGTTAGCTGGTTTAGACGGAATCCAAAACAAAATTCACCCTGGTGATGCAATGGATAAAGATCTATATGACTTACCACCAGAAGAAGAGAAAAACATTCCTCAAGTTGCAGTATCATTTGATCAAGCACTAACAGCATTAGATGAAGACCGTGAGTTCTTAACTCGCGGCGGTGTATTCACTGATGATGTTATCGATGCTTATATTGAACTTAAAATGGAAGAAGTAACTCGTTTACGTATGAGTACTCACCCAGTTGAATTCGATATGTATTACAGCTTATAAAAAATAAGCCATAGTCCTGCTTTACTGCAAGACTGAATTAAAGGGTAGCTATTTATACAGCTACCCTTTTTTTATGCACGCAATAAAATAAAAGTACTCATATTGGTGCAAAAAATAAAAAACGCACCAAATCAATGCACACCCTTAAATAGTTCGTTATACTAAAATTGTCTAATCATTGATTACAAACAAGCTTAATTAATTTTCAAAAGTTTCAATTTTGGCTTAGTGCTTGCTAGTTTATTTATATGCTTTAATTTACCTCTCCCCACTATCATGCTTAGTCCTCAGATAATTATTGAGCACCTAAATTCAGCTTTGTTAGTTTTTGATAAAAACCTAAGCTTACTTACAATAAATACCGCAGGTGAAATTTTATTTGACGATAGCGCTCGTCATCTAGTAGGTAAGCCGGTCGAGTATTTGTTTTTCAAGCAATCCAACCTTATTGATGAATTAAAGCAAGCAATCAGCCAAGGCGATAGTTTTGTAGATAGAGAACTTACATTAAAACTACCTAATAAAAGCAGCACATTAATATGCAGTGTCACTCCCATTACAGAAAAGAATGAGCTTTCGTACTTATTGATTGAACTACAGGAAATAGACCGACATTTACGTATTTCTCAAGAAGAACAAATATTAACTCAATTAAATACCTCAAAAATGCTTATGCGCGGTGTCGCTCATGAAATTAAAAATCCACTAGGCGGTTTGCGTGGTGCAGCACAACTATTAGAGTTAGAACTAGAAGATGAATCACTAAAAGAATACACACAGGTCATTATTGAAGAAACTGATCGCATTACTGCGCTGATGAATAAAATGCTCGGATCCAATAAATTACCTAATAATGCATTACTCAATATACATGAGCCACTCGAACGAGTTAGACAACTAGTCCAAGCAGAAGTCAGCGATACAATTAAAATTCGCGTTGATTATGACCCGAGCATCCCAGAAATTTACGCAGATAAAGATCAGCTCATTCAAGCCTTTTTGAATATTACACGAAATGCAGTACAGGCTATCAAGGAAAAAGGTGAAGTTATCATTCGCACACGCATTTCCCAGCAAATGACCATTGCTAATGAACGTCATAAATTAATCGCAAAGATCGACATTATAGATAATGGCGCGGGAATCACCCCTGAATTGAAACATCATATTTTTTACCCCATGGTGACAGGAAAAGATGAAGGTAGCGGACTGGGTCTACCCATCTCCCAGTCTATTATTAATCAATACGGTGGCTTAATCGAGTTCACTAGCGATGAAAATATAACCACATTTTCTATTTTTTTACCTTTAGGAACTAACAATGGAAAATAAATTTTGCGTATGGATTGCAGATGATGACAAATCTATACGCTGGGTAGCCGAAAAAGCACTCAATAAAATTGGTATTTCAGCACAATGCTTTGCTAATGCACAATCCATGCTTGATGCTCTTGAGCATGATACACCTGATGTTGTATTGTCTGATATACGTATGCCGGGAATGAACGGAATAGAATTACTAGAGCGATTACAACAATCACACCCTCAGCTACCCATCATTATCATGACAGCACACTCTGACTTAGACAGTGCTGTTTCATCGTTTCATAGCGGCGCCTTTGAGTATCTACCAAAGCCCTTTGATATAAATGAGATGACTGACATTGTTGAGCGAGCATGCCTACATAGCCAACAGAAAAACAATATTTCAGCCCCCCCTGAAAGCAACACGCATACACCTGAAATTATCGGTGAAGCACCAGCCATGCAGGAAGTATTTAGAATTATAGGCCGCCTAGCTAAGTCAAATATAACAGTATTAATTAACGGTCAATCAGGGACAGGTAAAGAGTTAGTTGCTAAAGCTTTACATCAACATAGCCCCCGTGCAAATGAGGCGTTTATTGCGCTGAATATGGCTGCCATACCCAAAGACTTGCTTGAATCAGAATTATTTGGCCATGAAAAAGGCGCTTTCACGGGCGCAGTCTCCCGTAGAGCAGGCCGCTTTGAGCAAGCCAATAACGGAACACTTTTTTTAGATGAAATTGGTGACATGCCTGTCGAGCTACAAACTCGACTATTGCGCGTTTTAGCCGATCATGAATTTTATCCCTTAGGTGCGCGTGTTGCGACCAAAGTTAATGTCAGGATTATTGCTGCAACTCATCAAAACTTAGAATCCTTAGTAGAGCAAGGTATTTTTAGGGAGGATTTATTTCATCGCCTTAATGTGATTCGCATACACATTCCAGCACTCAATGAACGCAGGCAAGACATCCCTGCACTGCTTAAATATTTCTTGAATTTGGCTGCAAAAGAATTAGAAACTGAAGAAAAAATAATCAGCCATGAAGCCGAACAGCATTTATGTAAATTCAACTGGCCTGGAAACATTCGCCAATTAGAAAATATTTGCCGTTGGTTAACGGTTATGACTGCTGGCAGAGAAATTCACAGCAGTGACTTACCCCCTGAATTTTCTGAAAAAGAATTAATTAACACCCAGGCATCAAATAACACAGAAACTAATCAATGGGAAAACTTACTGGAAGAAGATATTAAAAATAGACTAATCAGCGGTGATGCCAATATAGCAAAAAAAGTGATTGAATTAGCGGAAAGTCTTTTAATAAAAACAGCTTTAAAACACACACAAGGGCGTCGCCAAGAAGCGGCTATTTTATTAGGCTATGGGAGAAACACTTTAACAAGAAAAGTTAAAGAGCTAGGTATAACAGAAGAAGACTAGTTATTTCTTACCTAACTGTCTGCTGAGGATTTTATTTTCGGATTTCAACTTAAGCGTCTGAACATACTGTGCAATATAGCCGATACCGATACCTGCAAAAAGCTCAATGGTTAAAGCAACCGCCAAAGGTAACTCTATTTTCATTATGTACAGATTAATCTCTACATTTTGAAAATTTAACAGCGAAAAGCCAACCGCCACACAGGCAATAATTATAAAAAATATAATCACTATTATTCGTATCATAAGTTCACTTAACTTTTATGGCTTTTAATTAAAAGAGGAAGCGATTAACTCCCTCTATCAAATACAATATAAATATTAACTACTTATATTTAATCGGTAATTTTGTATTGTTCTTTAGAATTATCAACACGGTCACGCAATTCTTTACCTGGCTTAAAGTGCGGAACATATTTTTCAGTTAAAGAAACTGCTTCACCCGTTTTAGGGTTACGACCAATCCTTGGTTTACGATGATGCAAAGAAAAACTACCAAAACCACGCACTTCAATTCTTTCGTTTGTTGCTAACGATTGAGCCATTTGCTCTAGAATACATTTAACTGCTAATTCAACATCTTGCAATGCCAAGTGCGGTTGTTTTTTTGATAACTGTTCAATTAATTCGGATTTTGTCACTCTACTACCTAGCGTTAAATAATTAAAACATTTTATGCTAATTAAAAAATTAGCATAAAAAAAGGGGGCTTAACTATAAAAATTAAACCCCCTCAATCAAGCTAACTTATGATTATTTATCCAATTGCTTGAATAAGTCACCCATAGTTGAAGTACCAGCAGCTTGCTCAGAGTAATCTTTCATTACAGCTGATTCTGCATCAGTATCTTTTGCTTTAATAGATAAAGAAATAGTTTTGTTTTTCTTATCTACGCCAATGAATTTAGCTTCAATTTCATCGCCAACTTTTAATACAGTTGTTGCATCAGCTACGCGATCACGTTGAATTTCAGAAGCGCGTAAATAACCTTCCATTGAATCACTTAGAGTGATAACTGCACCTTTAGCATCAACTTCTTTAACAGTACCTTTTACGATACTGCCTTTTTCATTAACAGCAATGTAGTTTTGGAAAGGGTCTTGCTCTAGTTGTTTAATACCTAAAGAAATACGTTCGCGCTCTGCATCAACAGCTAAGATAACTGTCTCAACTTCATCACCTTTTTGGTAACCACGAATTGAATCTTCAGGTGTATCAGACCAAGAAATATCAGACATGTGAACCAAGCCATCAATACTTCCATCCAATCCGATGAAGATACCGAAATCAGTGATTGATTTGATTTTTCCTGAAATTTTATCGCCTTTGTTATGAGTTGCTGCAAATTCATCCCAAGGATTAGTTTTACATTGCTTCATACCTAAAGAAATACGACGACGATCTTGATCAATTTCAAGAATCATAACGTCAACTTCATCACCTAATGCAACCACTTTTGCAGGGTTAACATTTTTGTTTGTCCAATCCATTTCAGAAACGTGAACTAAACCTTCAACGCCTTCTTCAACTTCAACAAAACAACCGTAGTCAGTTAAGTTGTTAACTTTACCAGTTACACGAGTACCTGGTAGGTAACGGTCGCTGATAGCTGCCCATGGATCTTCAGCCATTTGTTTCATACCTAATGAAACACGTGTTTTTTCTTTATCGAATTTAAGAACTTTAACTTCGATTTCTTGACCAATTTCTACACACTCAGATGGATGACGTACACGTCTCCAAGCCATATCAGTGATATGTAGTAAACCATCGATACCACCTAAGTCAATGAATGCACCGTAGTCAGTTAAGTTTTTAACAATCCCTTTAACAACAATGCCATCAGCCAATGTTTTAAGTAGTTCATCTCTTTCTGCACTGTATTCTTTTTCAACAACTGCACGACGAGATAAAACAACGTTGTTACGTTTTTGATCGATTTTAATAACTTTGAATTCTAGATCACGACCTTCAAGGAAAGTAGTATCTCTAATTGGACGAACATCAACCAATGATCCAGGTAAGAAAGCACGTAATGCGCCAACAGCAACCGTGAAACCACCACGAACTTTACCGTTGATACGACCAGTGATTGTTTCTTCTGCTTCGAAAGCTGTTTCCAATTCACCCCAAGCTTTATGTTTCTTCGCTTTATCACGAGAAAGTAAAGTAGCACCTAGTCCATCTTCAATTAAGTCTAATGCAACTTCAACTTCGTCGCCAATGCTAACTTCTAGATCACCTTCTTCATTCAGGAACTGCCATTTAGGAATGACACCTTCTGATTTTAGCCCTGCGCTAACAATAACTTTATCGTTATCGATATCAACAACGATTCCAGTTAACATAGAACCAACACGCATTTCCGTTTGGACTAAACTTTCTTCAAATAATTCAGCAAAGCTTACGCTCATCTTTTTAATATCCCTAGACCTGCTATATAAGATGATTTATGTCAATCATCTAGCACTTAAGTCTATTTTGTCTGTAGTTAAAATAAAGTTGTATGTCATCATACAACCCTCAAAGTTATTACTTTTCAGTTAATGCCAGTACTGTATTAATGACTTCATCAATACTTAATGTTGATGAATCCAAGTACAGCGCATCATCTGCAGCGACCAATGGAGCAGCCTTTCGTTCGCTATCGCGACGATCCCTCTCCTGAATCTCTTTAGTAATCTGCTCAATATTAGCATCAATTCCTTTTTCTTTCAACTGCTTAAATCGTCTTTTTGCCCTTTCTTCAGCACTTGCTGTTAAAAAAACTTTGATTTCAGCATCTGTAAATACCACTGTGCCCATATCGCGCCCATCAGCAACCAGCCCTGGTGCCTGGCGAAAATCTTTTTGTTTTTGCAATAAAACCGCCCTAACCTTTGGGTATGCAGCAATTTTAGAAGCGGTCGCTCCTGTTTCTTCCGTAGGCAATCTATGGGTAATATCAACCCCGTCTAAGCGCACGATCAATTCATCACCACAATCAAAAGATAAATTCATTGTTCCGGCAACTTCCGCCATTTTATCTTCATCATCTAAATCAGCTTGCTTATCTAACACCGAAATCGCAAGTGACCGATAAATTGAACCGCTATCTAGATAATTCCAACCCAGCCTCTTTGCAACAGCACGACTTACTGTTCCTTTGCCTGCCCCACTTGGCCCATCAATCGCTAATACTGCAATACTCATCACTAACCCTCACTACTAATATTAAGACCTAATTTACTGGCTAAATTAACAAACCCAGGAAAAGAGGTATTTACGTTAGCACAGTCATCAATCACGATAGTGCCTGTTGCACGCAAGGCAGCGATTGCAAATGACATAGAGATACGATGATCGCCATGTGAAATTACATTACCAGAGCCAATAGCCCCACCCTGTATAATCATGCCATCTTCTGTGGGCTGTGCATCTACACCTAAAATCTGTAAACCATCAGCCATGACCTGAATACGATCACATTCTTTAACACGTAATTCTTTAGCACCAGTTAAAACAGTGGTACCTGCGGCACAAGCCGCCGCAACAAATAACACCGGAAATTCGTCAATAGCTAACGCAACTAATTCTTCAGGGATTGCTATACCCTGTAATTCTGCGGAACGAACACGAATATCAGCAACGGGCTCTCCACCCACATCGCGCTGGTTAGTTAATTCAATATTCGCACCCATTAACTTCAACACATCAATAACGCCGGTACGTGTTGGATTAATACCCACATGCTTTAAAGTGATATCTGAATTAGATGCGATTGACGCACCTACAAGGAAAAATGCAGCGGATGAAATATCACTAGGTACATCAATATCGGCTGCCGTTAACTCCCCCTCTCGCTGAACACTTGCTGTGTTGCCCGCTTGTTTTACGGGATATGAGAAACCGGCCAACATACGCTCCGTATGATCTCGTGTCGGCGCTGGCTCAGACACTGATGTTTCGCCTTGTGCATACAAACCCGCCAATAATAAACAAGACTTAACCTGCGCACTGGCTATCGGCATATCATAATGAATAGCTTGCAAATTTCCAGACTGTCCTCTAATGGTTAAAGGTGCAGTGCCTTTTTCTGTTGCCTCAATAACCGCCCCCATTTTAGCCAATGGATCAGTCACTCGGCGCATAGGTCGCCCAGATAACGATTCATCCCCGGTTAATGTCGCATCAAACGCCTGCCCCGCTAATAACCCACTTAACAAGCGCATAGAAGTACCAGAATTACCTAAATACATGGCATCCTTAGGTGCTTTCAATCCATTTAATCCCACACCATGAATCGTCACTTTACCGTTTATAGGCCCTTCAATCTCAACGCCCATTGCTTGAAATGCACGTAAAGTAGCTAAGGCATCATCCCCTTCTAAAAAGCCAGTTACATGCGTCACACCCTGAGCAAGTGAACCTAACATAATAGAGCGGTGAGAAATTGATTTATCACCAGGAACGCGAGCTTCACCCTGTAAAGAGCCACCTGCTTGTACCGTAAATATAGTTGAGTTTGTCATATTATTCGTATTGATCTAAAAATCGTTGTCTTGCTTGATTAGCATAGGAAAAGGTATCGTACAAAGGCTGCGTTTGGTTACTCTCTAATTTTTCTTTTACCGCATTTAACTCAACACACATCTGTTCAATTAAAGGCACTATCTGATCTTTATTTGCCATGCAGATATCTAACCACATAGTCGGATCACTGGATGCGATTCGCGTAAAATCTTTAAAACCACCTGCGGCATATTTAAAAATATCCGCGGTTTCATCCTTTTTCCCCAATAAATTCACTAGGGAAAAAGCTAAAATATGTGGCAGATGACTGGTTGCAGCAAGCACAGCATCATGCTGTTCAACATCCATTTGCGTTACATCACTGCCAATAGCCTGCCAAAATTGCTGCGCCAATTGAATGAAGTGCTCATTTGTTTCGGGTAGCGGCGTTAAAATAAGCCGTTTATTGAGATATAAATCATCACGAGATGCATCAACCCCGCTATTTTCAGCACCTGCAATCGGGTGTGCGGGCACAAAATTACTGGGTACTTGAGGAAAAACAGCGGACAAAGCCTTAATAACACTACCCTTCGTACTCCCCGCATCCATATACAAAGTATTTGCTGACCAAAGCGGTGCTAATTGAGCGAAGATAATCGGCATAGCCCCAACGGGCGTTGCAATAATAATGCAATCAGCATCAACAACAGCCTCAGATAACTCAAGACTATAGCAATCAATCACACCCAATTCTTGCGCTCGCTTTAAATTATCGGCATCTTGCTCACGGCCATAAGCAGAAATCGTATTACACAGCTTTTGCTGTCGAGCAGCTTGCGCTATAGAGCCACCAATCAGCCCTACGCCGATAATACAGATTTTATTAAACATCTGATAAAACGTCTTTTAGCGCCGTAATAAAAAACGCATTCTCTGCTTCTGTTCCAATGCTGATACGTAAATGATTAGGCATTTCATAATTAGCCACAGGTCGAACAATAACGCCTTTATGTAATAAAGCGAGATTAATAGCCGTAGCATCACACCCTAAATCTACACAAATAAAATTACCTACCGAGTTAATCCAAGCTAAACCCAACTCAGAAAAAGCGGTCTTTAACTGCTGCATGCCTGCTTTATTTAAACGTATCGTTTCTGCTAAATACTCGTTATCTTCCAAGGCAGCTTCAGCCGCAACCAATGCTAACGCATTATTATTAAAAGGCTGGCGTACGCGATTTAAAATATCAGTTATTTCCACCGACGACAAACTATAGCCTATGCGTAAACCTGCTAAGCCATACGCTTTAGAAAATGTACGCGTAATAACTAGGTTTGAAAATTGCTCTAACCATTTTATCGAATCGGGGTAATCTGCTTCAGCCACATATTCATAATAGGCTTCATCTAATACACATAAAACATGGCTCGGTAGTTTTTCTATAAAAGCAGCTAAATCTTGCTCATTTAAATAAGTACCAGTAGGATTATTTGGATTAGCAATAAAAATCAAACGCGTTTTATCTGTGATAGCCGCAAGCATGCTGTTTAGGTCATGCCCATAATCAACCGCAGGTATCACTTTAGCAACCGCTCCGACAGCTTGAGTGACCAATGGGTAAACCGCAAACGCGTGCTGTGAAAAAATAACTTCAGATTCGGTATTTAAAAATGCACGTGCTAATAGCTCTAAAATTTCATTAGAGCCATTTCCTAGTGTTATTTGCTCAGAATTAACTGCATACTTTTTAGATAACGCCGCTTTTAAATTAAACGCATTACCATCGGGGTAACGTGATAATTCAGCCGTTTCTTTTTGTATCGCCGCACGTACTTTTTGACTAGGGCCTAAGGGATTCTCATTGGATGCTAATTTAATGATTTCAGTTAAACCTAATTCTCGCTGTAATTCGGAGACCGGTTTACCTGCTTGATAAGGAACTAATTTTTGTACGCCTAAATTAGCGAGTTGCTCAATGCTATGTTGCATAGTATTTGTAATAAAATAATGAAAGACTAATGAGAAATTCAATAAGGAACGTGCATAAAATAATTTACACATTATCACCTAGGGCGCAGGTTTTCAGCCTACATTTTTAAAAGGCAGACTAAAGTTCTGCGCCCCATTGTGCTCAAGTTATTTCGTGCATACTCCTAATTATCGAGTATTCTCAATAAAAAGAATGGTTATAAAACAGCCTTAGGATAAGCCCCTAAAACTTTAAGTTGCGTCACTTTAGACTCTAACTCAGCCAAGGCCTGCTTTGGTTTTTCATCAGTGCAGTGCCCTTCAATATCAATAAAAAAACGATACTCCCAAAGCCCTTCACGCGAAGGCCTTGATTCAATACGTGTCATATCAATACCGTGCTTTGCAAATGGCTGAAGAATCTCATGCAATGCACCGGCATCATTTTTAACAGAAATTAATAATGAAGTTTTATCTTTACTGGTTGAGTTCGTTTCTAATTGACCAATAACGACAAAGCGAGTGGTATTATTTAATTCATCTTCAATATTTTTTTCTAATATCGTCAATGCATAAATTTCGGCTGCGACTTCCCCTGCAATAGCAGCAGCATCTTGCGTAGTAGAAGCAACACGCGCCGCCTCTGCATTGCTATTCACTTCGGTGCATGGAATGCCTGGAAGATTCTGCTCTAACCATTGGCGACATTGCGCTAAAGACTGTTTATGCGAAAATATTTCCTTAATCTCAGATAGCTTTGCAACACTAGACATTAAGTTATGATGAATGCTAATTTCAACTTCACCGCAAATCTTTAAAGGTGAACGATTAAAACTATCTAAAGTATGCGTTACGACACCTTCGGTAGAATTTTCAATAGGCACGACTCCAAAATCACAATGCCCTGTTTCTACCGCTTTAAAAATACCTTCTATGGTACTAACCGCTTCTGTTCTTGCAGCATGACCAAAATGCTTATAAACCGCTTGCTGCGTAAACGTACCTTCTGGCCCTAAAAAAGCAACCTGCATGGGCTTTTCTAGTGCTAAACAAGCAGACATTATTTCTCTAAAGAAATAAGCGGCCGTATCATCACTCAATGGTCCTTGATTGATCTCTTGTATGCGTCTTAAAACCAGTGCTTCACGATCAGGGCGATAAAAACTAACATCATCCCCAGTCGCCAATTTTGTTTTAGCAACTTGTTCAGCTAACTTTGCACGCTTATTAATTAACTGCAGAACTGTCTGATCAATTTCATCAATCTGCTGTCTTAACTCATTTAAAGGAATTACGTCGGTCATTGTATTAAAAATGTAAATTAATGGGTACGTTCGAATTCAGCCATGAATTGAATCAAGGCATTCACACCTAATTCAGGCATGGCATTGTAGATACTAGCGCGCATACCACCAAACGAACGATGGCCTTTTAATGCTAAAAATCCTTGCTGTTTTGCCTCTTTTAAAAATACAGCATCCAGCTCTTTGTCCGCTAAAATAAAAGGTATGTTCATACGCGATCTATCAGCGACTGCAACAGGATTACTGTACAAACTTGACTGATCAATAGCGGCATATAAAGCAGCTGCTTTGCGTTGATTAATCACTTCAATGGCAGCAACGCCACCTTGTGCTTTTAACCACTGCAAGACTAATCCTATTAAATACCAGTTATAAGTCGCTGGTGTATTTAACATAGACCCTTGATCCGCTTGTTTTTGGTAGTTAAAAACACCCGGTAAGCCGGTTTGGGCGCGACCGAGTAAATCTTCTCTAACAATTACAATCGTAACGCCTGCAGGCCCCATGTTTTTTTGTGCGCCGGCATAAATCAAACCAAATTTACTCACATCAACTGATTTAGATAGTATATTCGATGACATATCCGCAACCAAAGGCAAACTGGTCTCAGGCACGTCAGAAAACTCTATTCCATGAATAGTCTCATTCGGCGTGTAATGCAAATAAGCGGCTTGCTCATCAATCACCCACTCAGATCGAGCCGGAATAGATGAGTAATTATTAGACTCAGAGCTCGCCGAAACAATAACGTCACAATACGTTTTAGCGCCTTTAATGGCCTTTTCTGACCATGCGCCGGTATTGATATAACAGGCTTTGGTATGGTTTCCTAAAATATTCGCAGGGATAAATGAAAACTGCGCGGTTGCGCCGCCTTGTAAAAATAGCACCTTATAATTATCAGGAATAGACATTAAATCACGTAAATCCTGATGCAGCGCTGCGGCTATCGACATAAATTCAGCGCCACGATGACTCATTTCCATCACTGACATGCCAGAATTTTGCCAATTTAACATTTCTGCTTGTGCTTGCTTTAAAACCTCCGCCGGTAAAACAGAAGGTCCCGCACTAAAATTATAAGTCGATGGCATTATTCACTCTCATTATTCGAGATAGTTTCTACTTCAGCTTCTTCATTTTCAAGGGCAGTCGCTTCAACTAAGTCTTCATCATCGACTAGACCGTCAATTTTATCGACACCGACTACTTTTTCGCCACTATCCAAACGAATGACTTTGACACCTTGAGTATTTCTACCAATCACTGAAATTTCGTCAACCCGTGTACGCACTAAAACGCCGCCACTGGTAATCAACATAATTTCATCGTGATCTTCTACTAAAACAGCGCCAACTAAAGCACCATTTCTGTCTGAAGTTTGCATAGCGATCATCCCTTGACCACCGCGTTTATGGCGCGTGAATTCAGCCAATTTTGTTCTTTTTCCGTAACCATTTTCGGTAACATTCAATACCGAGCCTTCTGAAGAGATAATTAATGAAATAATCTTTTGCTCTTCAGTTAAGCGCATACCGCGTACACCAGTTGCAGTACGCCCCATAGAGCGTACATCGGATTCATTAAAACAAACGACTTTACCGCTATCGCTAAATAATAAAATATCACGCTCACCATCAGTGACAGCAACACCGACCAATTCATCGCCTTCGCGTAAATCAATCGCAATCTTACCATTCGCACGTTGGCGCTCAAATTCTTTGAGTGGTGTTTTCTTAACCGTACCTGCCGTGGTTGCCATAAAAATGAACTGCGATTCGCTGTATTCACGAACGGTAAGCATCGCGTTAATTTGCTCACCCTGCTCCAGTGGCAGTAAATTAATAAACGGTTTACCACGCGATGCGCGACTAGCAATCGGTAATTGGTACACTTTGAGCCAATAAACTTTACCGGCAGAAGAAAAACATAAAACAGTATCATGTGTATTCGCGACAATTAATTTTTCAATAAAATCTTCTTCTTTCGTCGCTGTTGCTGATTTACCACGTCCACCACGACGCTGCGCTTGATATTCTTCCAGGCGTTGCGATTTAACATAGCCTTCATGCGACATGGTTACCACAACATCTTCTTCGGTAATAAAATCAGCTTCAGATAAACTTAATGAGTCCACCATAAGCTCTGTGCGACGTTCATCAGCATATTCTTCTTTAATCGCTTCCAATTCTTCGCGTATTACTTCCATTAAGCGAACTGCACTATTTAAAATAGCTAAGTAGCTATCAATTAAGTCAAGTAATTGCTTATACTCATTGACGATCTTATCTTGCTCTAAACCCGTTAAGCGATGTAAACGTAAATCTAAAATAGCCGATGCTTGTGCTTCTGATAAGCGATATTCAGTTCCATGAATACCAAATTCTATAGTCAGCCCATCAGGACGTGATCTATCAGCATCCGCTCGATCTAAAAGAGAACCAACTAAGCCGGCATCCCATGTTTTTTCTAATAAACCTTGTTTTGCCTCTGCAGGGTTAGCTGCCGCTTTAATTAAAGCGATCATCTCATCAATATTGGACATAGCGACTGCTAAACCTTCCAATACATGTGCTCGCTCACGTGCTTTACGTAATAAATAAATGGTACGACGAGTAACCACTTCACGACGATGATTAACAAATGCATGCAGAATTTGCTTTAAATTCATGCACAGAGGTCGGCCATCTAAAATAGCGACCATATTGATACCAAATACGGTACGTAATTGAGTTTGCTTATATAAATTATTTAAAATAACGTCAGGTACTTCACCACGACGTAATTCGATAACCATGCGCATACCGTCTTTATCAGACTCATCGCGTAAACCAGAAATACCTTCAATTTTCCCTAGTTTAATTAATTCAGCAATTTTTTCTAATAAGCGCGCTTTATTCACCTGATAAGGTAATTCAGTCACAATAAGCGCTTGGCGTGCACCCTGGTTGTAGTCTTCTACATGGCTGCGTCCGCGGATATAAACCTTTCCTCTACCTGTCATGTAGGCATCATAAATACCACCTACACCATTGATAATCCCTGCTGTTGGGAAATCAGGTCCAGGCAAGTATTCCATTAGCTCTCTGACTTCAATATCCGGTGTATCAATCATCGCTAAGCAAGCTGAAATAACCTCACCCAAGTTATGCGGCGGGATATTCGTTGCCATACCCACGGCAATACCAGAAGAGCCATTGACTAATAATGCAGGAACACGTGCAGGTAAAACCGTCGGCTCTGACTCAGAATCATCGTAGTTAGAAGCAAAGTTAACCGTTTCTTTATCTAAATCAGCCAACATTTCATGGGCAATTTTAGCCATTCGAACTTCGGTATAACGCATGGCAGCAGGGGAATCACCATCGACTGAACCAAAGTTACCCTGTCCATCAACGAGCATATAACGTAATGAAAAGGGTTGTGCCATACGGACAATGGTATCGTAAACAGCTGTATCACCATGCGGGTGATATTTACCGATAACATCCCCAACGACACGTGCTGATTTTTTATACGATTTATTCCAATCATTACCCAAGACACTCATCGCATATAAAACGCGACGATGAACTGGCTTCAAACCATCTCTAACGTCAGGAAGCGCACGTCCAACAATAACGCTCATTGCATAATCGAGATAGGATTGCTCCATCTCATCTTCAATATTAACTACGGTAATTTCTTTAGCAAACTCTGACATTCTTTCCGTGCTCATAAAAATGCGGATAAAGGGTATTCATCAACAAATATTTAAAAAAATTCACAAAAACAGGCTTACTACCTGTCTTACATTTTGTAACTTTTAACATATCTTGTAGCAGTCCATTATTATAGCATAGGCTTAGCCACAATATGCCCCTGCTGATGAGTTTAAAAAGCAACGAAGCTACTATCTTGCACCAATAACTCAAAAACCTCTTGTCTATCATTTCTCACCTGCTTAAACACAGCAAATAAAGTCTCTTTATCCATATTTAAAATAGCGCGGTACTCTAACGGAATAGCTCGCCACAAAAATTCGCTAGATACCTTAGAATCAGCTGAAACCTCACATAACAAAGCAGCAATATGAATCATTTTTGCATCGACATGATGCATACCACCCCATTCAGGCATTAATTGATATTCAACTGGCTGATAAATTGCACTTGGAAGCTGCCACAGCCTTAACAACTCAGCACCGACCGAAGCAAAATCCAGTGCTTTTAGCGCCTGCTCTGCACCAATATGTAAAGCGAGCTCATGCATTAATTGAGAAATAACTAAACTCCCCATATTGCGTAAGAAACCGATAGAAAACAGGCTATCACTATGCAAACCACCATTTCGTTTAGCCAAAAAACGAGCCATCAAACCACAATATACACAGTCAGACCAAAAATCACTTAAATCTAAACGGCTATCTAGCTTTTGCTCAAAAAGATCAATCACCGAAAGCAATAAAATCAAATACAAGATCTCTTCAGCACCAACAACCGCAATACCTCGTTCAATCGTATAGATTGTTGATTGGTGTTTATATAAAGTACTGTTAATTAAACTTAATAGTCGCTCAGTTAACTGAGGCCTTGCCGCAATGAAACGCGCAATTTCTACGCTTGAAACTTGTGAGTTATGCACTAAACGGCTAATTTCTTGATACTGATTCGGCAATAAAAATAAATGTAGAATTTCATCAAGCGTGGGGGCTTTATTCTTAGGCATCATTTTTCTTATAAAGGCTCAACACATGGCGTACATAGTTTTGCGTTTCAGGGTATGGGGGAACAGTATTTTTATAGCGTTTAACTGTATTTTCACCGGCATTATAAGCGGCAATGGCAAGTTTTAAATCTTGAGGGAATAGCGCTAATAAATACTTTAAATAACGCGTACCTGCAAAAATATTTTGCTTAGGGTCTTTTCGATTAGTAGCCCCATACTGCTTAGCTGTTCCTGGCATTAACTGCATTAAACCAACCGCGCCAGCACTTGAGACTGCATTTGCATCGTAAGCGGATTCAGCTCTAATCACCGCATGGATCAAAGCCTTATCAATACTATATTTTTCGGCTGCCGCTAATATAATCGGCGTGTATTTCTTTTTATTACCCGCCATCACTTTAACCGCTGCATTATAAGACTTAGGCCGCGTGCGAATAATTAACTTATACTTTTTATGTGACGGCCGGTCTGTAAAATAAATACGCCCATTTTTATCGGTATACTTATATACATCAGCATAAACTAAAGAACTACTACTCAGAGTAAAACAAACCCACAGCGCGATAGCACTATAACGAGTTTTCACCGTCTTTTATTCTTAGGGTCATACTTACCAAAAACAATAATTGTCGCTACAAAAATACCCGATAGCATTATATTTTCTTGAGAAGCACCAAGCAAATAGGCGGCACCACAACCCAGCCCCATCCCTACTCCCGTAAATGCGAGACTACGCATCAGGCGACAAAAAGAACAGTTTCTATCGTAACCCCGCATTTTATTGCCTTTTTTTGTTTATTAAATCAATCATCAATTCAACATTTCCCTGCGCATCATTTAATGCCGGTATATAACGATACTCTTCGCCACCCGCCTCTAAGAAGATCGACTTATTGGTCATATTGATTTCTTCTAAGGTCTCTAAACAATCAACAGCAAAACCAGGACAAATAATATCCACTTGCACATGCCCTTGCTTAGGTAGCTGCATTAATGTTTCTATACAATACGGCTGCAACCATTTCGCCCGACCAAATCGTGATTGAAATACAATTTCCCACTCACTTGAGTCTAATTCGAGCGCTTCAGCAATCAGCTCGGCAGTTGCGTGACATTGATGAAAATAGGGATCACCCCATTTTGTTAATTGCGCAGGCAGCCCATGAAAAGACATCAGCAATAATTCATTTTTAGGCTTATCCGCCCATGCCGCTCGAACCGAATCAGCCAATACTTTTATATAAACCGGGTTTTGATGATAATCACTAATGAAATTTACTTCAGGGATATATCGCCACTGTTGCAACTCTTGAGTCACTACATCAAACACACTAGCCGTGGTTGTAGATGAATATTGAGGGTAAAGCGGAATAACGATTAATTGCTCAACTTCTTCCTTTTTAAATTCACGCAGCGCAGAAGCTAAAGCCGGATTACCATAACTCATAGCCGCTTTAATGCTTACCGCCGGCTCTTTCTTATAATGCTTTACAAGCTTAGCCACCAGAGACTCGGTTAATACAATTAAAGGAGAGCCTTGTTTTGTCCATATTTCACGATAAGCCTGCACCGATTTAAACGGGCGAAAGGGTAAAATAAAGAAATTTAAAATACCCCACCATAAAAATCGCGGTAAATTCACTACTCTAGGATCACTTAGAAACTGCTTTAAAAATCGGCGTACAGCCCAAACAGTCGCCTTATCTGGTGATCCTAAGTTGACGACTAAAACACCCTGTTTTTTTACCGCCACAATCTTTCCTTTTTTATAATTTAACGATTAATTAAGCTCAAAAATTCAGCACGAGTACTCATATCATCTCGAAAAATACCTTTCATTGCCGAAGTAGTCATCACTGAGTTTTGCTTCTCTACACCACGCATCATCATACACATATGTTTTGCTTCAATAACAACAGCAACACCGCGTGCATTAATAGCAAGCTCAACAGCATCCGCTATTTGCTTGGTTAAATTTTCCTGAATTTGCAAACGTCGTGCGTACATATCAACCACACGCGCCAATTTAGATAAGCCTAATACCTTACCCTGTGGCATATAAGCAATATGACATTTCCCTACAAAAGGTAGCAAATGATGCTCACACAAAGAATACAGTTCAATATCCTTCACAATGACCATATCTTCAGTTTCAGATTCAAAAATAGCGCCATTTAACACTTCATCTAAGGATTTTTCATAGCCATTATTTAAAAACTGGAAAGCTTTCGCAGCGCGCTTAGGCGTATCTACCAAACCTTCTCGCGTAACATCTTCACCAATTGATTCGATAATCTTACTGAAATACTCTTCCATCATCTGTCTCTAAAATTAAATAGCTGCCAATTATACATCATAGTTGCAGCAATTTTAATGCTTGCAATACAACCTGCTCATCAGCCCCCGCTTTCGGAGCCTTTTCACTTAAATATCTTCGCCAAGCTCTTGCACCCGGCACACTATGGAATAAACCTAAAATATGCCGCGTAATGCTGTGCAATTTCACACCCTTAGCGAGTTGTTCTTGAATATAAGGAATCAATTCCAACACAATCTCTTCACGTGTTTTTATAGCGGTCGACTGCTTATAAATTAAGTTATCAACCTCTGCCAATAAATAAGGATTATGATAAGCCTCTCGACCAATCATCACCCCATCTAAGCTTTGCAATAGGTTTTGCGATTGATCTAAATCAGTAATTCCCCCATTTATAATGATACTTAAGTGCGGAAAATCTTGTTTAATTTGCTGCACCACATCATAACGTAAGGGTGGAACTTCACGATTTTGTTTTGGTGATAAACCCGAAAGCCATGCCTTACGTGCGTGCAATATAAAAGCATCACACCCTGCCGAACTGACAATTTCAATAAAATTAGTCAAATCCTCATAGGCATCTAAGTCATCAATTCCAATGCGTGACTTTACTGTCACCGGTAACGATGTTGCATCCTGCATTGCTGCAACACAATCAGCCACTAGCTGAGGCTCTGCCATTAAACAAGCACCAAAGCGACCATTCTGAACTCGATCACTGGGACAACCCACATTTAAATTCACTTCATTATAGCCATAGTCTTCAGCAATTTTACTACACAAAGCTAAATCGTCTACCGCACTCCCGCCTAACTGTAATGCAACTGGATTTTCTGCATGGTTAAAACCGAGATGACGCGCCTTATCTCCATGAATAATCGCACCTGTGGTCACCATTTCGGTGTATAAAAGCGCATTCTTTGATAATAAACGATGAAAATACCGGCAGTGGCTTGTTGTCCAATCGAGCATAGGTGCAACACACACCGATCTATCTAATTTTAAATTAGTTTTTTGCATTAATTTTTTTACTCATTCACTTTGCATCAATACCTAAACTTGCAATAAGGTGCTATATTTAAAGCCCTTCAGGACACTTTTAGCTGTTTAAAGTTATGGATGCAGTACACTCACATTATTTGGTTGATATTTTAGCACTGTTATTAGCAACGGTTGTTATAGTGCCAATTTTCCATAAATTACGTCTAGGCGCTATTTTAGGCTATTTAACTGCCGGCGCAATTTTAGGACCTTGGTGTTTAGCCGTTATTACCGAAGTAGATGAAATCCGTCACCTTGCTGAATTTGGCGTTATCTTTTTACTCTTCATCTTAGGTATCGAATTAAATCCTAAAAAATTGTGGCAAATGCGCAAGCTGGTCATCGTTTTAGGCTTAAGCCAATTATTAATCACCGCCGCTGTTATTTATGCTTTTTGCTTAGCTATAGGCTTATCTAACCAAACCGCCATTATTATTGGCTTTGGTTTATCCTTATCATCCACCGCATTTTGCCTCAACCTATTAGCTGAACGAGGTGGAATTGGTAGTGATATGGGGAAAATAGCCTTTGCTATACTCTTGCTACAAGATATTGCTGTCGTCCCTTTACTCGCCTTAATTTCAATGCTGGCAGGCGGCGAATTTAGCATCGCAGAATCAGGCTTAACCCTGCTTTACGATGTCGCTGTGATTGCTGGCTTATTACTGGTTGGTAAATACGCCCTCAACCCTATTTTAGATAAAATCGTTGCCAGCCAAGACCCCGAAGTTTTTGTTGCTGTCGCCGTGCTATTAGCACTCAGTACAGCAAAGTTAATGGAATTATTAGGCTTATCTATGGCTCTCGGTGCATTGATAGCCGGTTTAATGCTTGCTGAGTCACACTACCGCCATCAAATTGAAGCTGATATTCTGCCATTCAGAGGGATATTACTGGGTCTATTTTTCATGACCATCGGCATGGGAATCGATTTTGGCTTGTTATGGCAGAATATAACCCTAATTATTGGCTTAACCTTTGCGTTAATGTTAACTAAAGCCACGGTTATTTACCTCATAACGCGCTTAAATGGCACGCGTAATGATATTGCTATACAAACCTCTGCTCTATTGTCGCAAAGTGGTGAATTTGGTTTTGTGATGTTTGGTTTTTCAGCACAACTTGGCATTTTAGACACGCAAACCAGTCAAATTTTAATTTTAATTATTGCATTCAGTATGGCACTCACGCCTTTTGTTGTGAAATTTACTAACGTCCTATTATTCAAATGGCACACACACAATATTATCGAATCTGACACCTCTAACGAAGAATTTATTGCCAATGTCAGTGGTCATGTAATTTTAGCGGGATTTGGCCGTGTAGGTGCTAGAATTGGCGCGCTATTAAATGCTGCGGGGGTTGATTACATTGCTCTTGATATGGATCAAAAGCGTATAAAAATCGCGCGCGCTCAAGGCTTTCCGGTTTTTTATGGTGATGCCTGTAATACAAAAATTCTGCGTTCTGCAGGTGCTGAGCACGCCAAAATGATGGTTATTTCACTCGATAACCCTAAAAACATCGACCACATGGTGCCGTTAATCCGCTCGGCTTACCCTAACATGCCCATTCACTCACGTGCAGTCGATAGACAACATTGCGCTGATTTAATCACCCAAGGGGTAACGTCTACGGTTTCCGAAACGCTAGAAGTAAGCTTACGTCTAACAGAAGAAGTGTTAATAAATAGCGGAATCAGTACTCAAGAAACTGAACGCGTCATTCATGAATTTAGAGAAGACTACTATTCAGATGTCGTTAAAAAAGTCACTGATAATAAAGTTGTTATGGGCGAACTAAGTCACTAACAGCCAAACCTAGCTTGCCTAAATACCTTAAACTCTATATCCTTATACAAGCTTTTTTATTTGAAATAATGCCAATATACCAAAAAAATAACGGGCATTAAATACCATTGGACGGTTATTTTGATTCGTTTTTTCCTTGCTTTTTTATTTCTATTTAGCGCGCCCTTATTTGCCGACAGTAATGACTTAATTATTACTCAACCAGGCGATATTTTTACAGATTTCACCGTAGAAATGTATGAAGACTCTTCTGCATCAATGAGTTTTGCAGAAATACAGTCATTAAAAAACTTTAACCCTCACAATAATCACATTAGTACCGGTTATTCAAAATCTGTCTTTTGGTTCCGCTTTACACTGATTAATAAAACCGATACTGACTTAACTTATTTCGCGGAATTTACAGAGAATTTTACCCATAAGGTGCATGGGTTTATCACATCCGAACAATCAAATACTGTTATCAGTTCTAAACAAGGTGTTGCCTACTTAGACTTAGAAAAATCAGATGAACTATTAAAGCCAAAATTCCAAATCGACATAAAAAGTGGTGAAACTAAAACTGTTTATCTTAATATTTTTGGGCTTTATGCTAACTTCACCTCCTTTAACATTATTGATGCACCTACTATTAATCAATATGAGTTAAACCATACTGGGTTTTATTCTGTTTATTTTGGTGCAATCTTAGCTATTCTTTTTTATAACTTAGCTCTATATGCGTTTACTAAAGAAATCGCTTATTTTTATTACACTATTTATGTTGCCAGTTTTCTTACTTGGCAATTAGGGGCTAATGGGTTTTTCCCATTCGACCGCTTTTCAAGTAGCTTCAACTATTATTTAAACGGCTTATCTATTCCCATTGGTTTGGCTTGTTTATTATTTTTTGCTCGTACTGTTTTAGAGACAAAAAAATTATTAGCAAATAATGATTCTATCCTTAAATATTTTAGCTATACCTACTTACTGCTTGCTTTGGTCGGAATATTCATTACGCATTACACGTTCATTCTAATTAGCTTTGTAACCACTGCAGCGATGCCTTTTCTTTTATATACAGCCTTTAAAAGCTATCGCCTAGGTAACAAAACGGCTTTAATTTTTTTAGTGGCACAAGCTGGATTTTTATCCATGTCCACTGTATTTTCATTAATGACGGAAGGCTATCTTAACTATAGTTTATCCATCAAACATGGCTTAATTGCCGCCTTTTTGATAGAAATTTTTATTTTTTCATTGGCAATTGCTTACCGAATAAAAAACCACGAACAAGAAAAATTACAACTTATTAATCAAGCTAACCTTGATCTAGATCAAAAAGTTAAAGAACGGACTTTGGAGTTAGAACACTCTAAAAAGCAACTTGAAGATCTCGCTAGCAAAGATCATATGACCAATCTTTACAATAGGCGTTTTTTATATGATATATCGAGTGAGCTTATCTCTATGGCGAAACGAGAAAAGTCACCTCTTAGCCTCATTTTGTTCGATATTGATGATTTCAAACTGATTAATGATAATTTCGGCCATGCCATGGGTGATAATGTGATTGTTGAGTTTGCTAAAGCACTCCAGACTACGCGTGAATGCGATATTGCAGCCAGAGTTGGTGGTGAAGAGTTTCTTCTTATTTTACCTAATACTTCAGAGATGGGAGCCTTTGAGATTGCCTCTCAAATCTGCTCAGAAATAGATCAACTGCAATTGATTTACTCCGATAAAAACATATCTTTTACCGTTAGCGGTGGTATTAGCAGTGTTTTCCTTGATTTTGAAAACGGTATTGAATTGGCGATTAATAGAGCAGATCAAGCGCTCTACCATGCGAAAGAAAACGGCAAAAATCAAGTTTCAATTTTTAATTCCTAATCAATGCAACGAAATAGCTAGCCTATTGCTATAATCACCTCCCAAATACAAATTATCCTACGTAGCGCATGACAAAAACACAAAGCACCTTATCTTGGAAAAATTACCTCGAATTATGTAAACCTAAAGTTGTTCTTTTACTGGTTTTTACTGCGAATGTAGGTATGTTGCTTGCTGTTCCAGGAATGCCACCTATTGCAGAATTCATTTATGCGACTTTAGGTATAGGCTTATCATCCGCCTCTGCTGCCGCCATTAACCACTATATTGACCAAAAAGCAGATGCAGAAATGGCGCGTACAAAAAACCGCCCTTTGCCTTCTGGTGAATTGAATTCAAACAATGTACTTATCTTTGCTGCTGTTATAGGTATTATTGGCATATTAATATTAACCTTTCTGATTAATATACTCACTGCCATACTGACTTTTGTATCCTTGATTGGCTATGCGATTATTTATACTGTTTACCTTAAACGCCTAACACCGCAAAATATTGTTATTGGTGGCGCTGCTGGTGCTGCTCCCCCCGTTTTAGGTTGGTGCGCCATGACAGGCGAGGTTCATCCTTATGCCTTATTATTATTTTTATTAATCTACGTTTGGACACCACCACACTTTTGGGCTTTAGCGATTGCACGACGTGAAGAATATGCAAAAGTTAATATCCCTATGCTGCCTGTAACACATGGCACAGAATTCACAAGATTACATATACTGCTGTACACGATTCTATTATTTATCGTCACTTTATTACCTTATTTAACCGGTATGAGTGGTTTGATTTACCTAATTCCTAGTGCCTTATTAAGTCTTGGGTTTATTTTCTTCGCATTAAAAATGATGCGCACCAAAGAAGATAAAACTGCGATGCAAACCTTTGCATTTTCCATTATCTATTTAATGCTGCTGTTCGCCTTTTTGCTTATCGATCACTATTATCGATTTACCTTCTAGAATATCTATGAACTTTTGGGAAACAAAAAAATTATCAGAGATGTCGACTGAAGAATGGGAGTCACTGTGTGATGGCTGTGCGAAATGTTGCTTAAATAAACTAGAAGACGAAGACACCGAGGAAATATTTTTCACCAGCGTCGCTTGCGATCTGATTGACCTAGAAAGCTGTCGCTGTACAAAATACCAACAGCGCACAGTTTTAGTGCCTGAATGCATCGATTTAACCCAACATGATTTCTCAGACTACACCTGGCTACCCAGCACTTGTGCTTATAAGTTGCTTAGCGATGGCAAGCCACTTCCTTCTTGGCACCCACTTATAAGCGGTACACAAGAGAGTGTTTTTGAGGTGGGCGCGGCTATTCGCAGTTTTGCTATCAAAGAATCACAAGTTGATGATTTAGAAGATCACATTATTGAGTGGGAGCTCTAGGCAGAAAATCCCACTCAACTTTCGCCCAGCTTAAATAAAGTATTTAATGCCATTTACAAGAGCGACAACAACAATAAACACCACCACAAAAGTCAGCAATTTTTTAGTGCCATCATTTACTTTAATAAGCGATGGCGGCGCACTAACGCCTTTAATAAAGCCATTAACCGCTTGAATATTACCCCCCTTAGAAGTAATCACCCGATAAGAAATAGTATCTCCGACTTTAGGTTTGCGGCTTAGCCCTTGTAATTCAGACCCGTGAATAAATATATCCTTCTCGCCCTTCTTTTGGCCAATCAGACCAAAGCCCTTATCTTTATTCCACTGACGTAATTTTCCAGTATAAACAGATTTACTCATTTCTTCTTAAATCCTAATGTTAGTTGCCCCTGATATTACGGGTAAAACGGTTTAAATTTTTCATAAAAATTTAAACTCAATACAATTTTTACGCTAATAGCAGTCTACATCTTTAATAAGCGCTTAAAAATTAGCTTTATGATAATACAGGCACACTATAAGAAACAAGGTATGCACCCTATATATCCAAGCTTTATCCATCACGCACCACAATAGGCCATTACAGCACCATCAAGAAACAACACGGGTATTAAAATAAATTATTCTGTCAAAATATAAAAAATAGTTACCTATAAACAATAAGTTAAATATTCTGGCATATTTACTGCTACAGTTTAAATATATTCAACTACTTTTGGTAAAACCATGAGCACTCAGTCTTTAAACTTTTTTTCTTTTACAGGTAAGATGAAAATCTTACATACCACATGGCT
>CBDUDV010000004.1:0-108718 GCA_965366065.1 uncultured bacterium
GATGAGGGGATCGAACCCCCGACCCTCGCCTTGTAAGGGCGATGCTCTCCCAGCTGAGCTAATCACCCCACTAAAGAAAAACCATTATAATACTTTTTAAGATTATTGCAATCTTTAAAAAATATTATTTAAGCATTAACGCTATCTTTTAAGCTTTTACCGGCTTTAAAAGAAGGAACCTTAGCTGCTTTAATTGTAATCTCAGCACCTGTTTGAGGGTTACGACCTTTACGCTCAGCTCTTTCTTTAACTGTAAAAGTACCAAAACCAACTAATGCAACAGAATCTTGGTTTTTTAATGCCTCTGTAACAGAAGACATAAATGCATCCAATGCACGACCAGCGTCCGCTTTAGTTAATTCTGATGCGTCTGCCATTGCATCGATAAGTTCTGATTTATTCATTTACTCTGCTCCTAAGGAAATTTATACAATCTATATTACATTGCTTGGCTCAAAATACAATAACCATCAAACCAAGTCACTTTATATCAACTACACACAAGCACTGTCAAGCTATACACGTCTATTTTATGAAAATTTAATGCGCGATCACAGTTTTACTTGCCTTATCTCGGCTCCCCACATCAACCCCCGATTCATTCAAGGCTAACGGCTTAGGTTGGTGTTGTAGTGCAAATTCCAGAACCTGATCAATCCATCTCACCGCTTTTATTTCCATATTATTCTTAATGTTTTCAGGGATATCAGCCAAATCTTTTTCATTTTCTTGAGGAATTAAAACCAGCTTTATCCCGCCACGATGCGCGGCTAACAACTTCTCCTTTAAGCCCCCAATAGGCAGCACTTCTCCACGCAGTGTAATCTCTCCCGTCATTGCAACATCTGCCCTAACAGGGATTCCAGTTAATACTGAAATAATTGCCGTACACATCCCTGCCCCCGCACTCGGACCATCTTTAGGAGTCGCCCCTTCAGGCACATGAATATGTAAATCCTGCTTCTGAAACACTTCATCTTTAATTCCCAAAGCCGCTGCTCTAGAGCGCACAACAGTCACCGCTGCTTCAATGGATTCTTTCATCACATCACCCAGCTTACCTGTTGACGTCTGCTTACCCTTACCGGGCATAGCAACCGCTTCAATCGTAAGTAACTCACCACCCACCTCAGTCCACGCTAAGCCAGTTACTTGCCCTACCTGGTTATTCTCTTCAGCTAAACCATAGCTAAAGCGCCTGACACCAAGGTAATCGCTTAAATTATCCGACCCAACATTAACTGTACCTTGCTTTTCTTTTAATAAAAGCTCTTTAACTACTTTTCTGCAAATTTTAGATATTTCTCTTTCTAAGTTTCTAACGCCCGCTTCACGCGTGTAATAGCGAACTATATCGCGTATGACGTCTTTACTAATACTGACTTCATTTTCCAATAAGCCATTATTTTTTAATTGCTTAGGTAATAAATAACGCATCGCAATATTTATTTTTTCATCCTCAGTGTAGCCTGCCAATCGAATAACTTCCATTCTATCCAATAGTGGCCCAGGAATATTCATGGTATTGGCAGTTGCCACAAACATAACATCTGACAAATCAAAATCGACTTCTAAATAATGATCAGAAAATGCTTTATTTTGCTCGGGATCTAAAACCTCTAATAATGCCGACGCGGGATCGCCACGAAAATCACCCGACATCTTATCAATCTCATCCAATAAAAACATAGGATTACGAACTTTTATTTTAGATAAGTTTTGAATAATCTTACCCGGCATAGCACCGATATAAGTACGCCTATGCCCGCGAATTTCCGCCTCATCACGCACACCACCCAAAGCCATACGAATATATTTTCTATTGGTTGCACGCGCAATAGATTGCCCTAAAGAGGTTTTACCCACACCTGGAGGGCCCACTAAACACAAAATAGGCCCATTTAAGGACTTAACTCTTTGCTGTACCGCTAAATATTCAAGAATTCGTTCTTTAACCTTTTCCAGTCCGTAGTGATCTGCGTCTAAAATTTCTTCAGCTAATTTTAGGTCATGGCGCACTTTAGTTTTTTTCTTCCACGGCGCATTAAGCATCCAATCGATATAATTACGGATGACAGAGGCTTCTGCTGACATAGGCGACATCATTTTAAGCTTATTGAGCTCTACATCCGCCTTTTCCTTAGCCTCTTTACTCATCCCTGCTTTTGCAATTTTCTGCTCTAACTCCTCCGTCTCACTGAGCACCTCATCCATATCACCCAGTTCTTTTTGAATAGCTTTCATTTGCTCATTCAAATAATATTCTCTTTGATTCTTATCCATCTGCTTTTTAACGCGCACTCGGATATCTTTTTCCAAAGTAAATAAGTCCGCCTCACTCTCCATGAACAGCATAAGCCTTTCTAAGCGTAGCGCAACATCCGTCATTTCCAGTAATGTTTGCTTATCCAGCACTTTTAAACTCATATGAGCTGCCATCGTATCCGCAAGACGACTAGGCTCATCAATCCCTGAAAGTGCATTCAATACTTCAGGAGGAATTTTATTATTCAGCTTTATATACTTTGAGAAAGACTCTAGCGCTGCTCGCACCAGAACATCCAAACGCTTTTCATCAGATTCAGCTAAAGCATCTTCCTCAATCAGCGTAATATCCGCCACGATAAACTCAGCCCGTTCAAAATATTGATTAACCTGAACTCGCTGCTCCCCTTCAACCAAAACCTTTACTGTTCCATCAGGTAGTTTTAACAATTGTAAAATATTTGCTAACGTAGCGACTTGATGCAACTCATCAAAAATAGGATCATCTACATCCGCTTCTTTTTGCGTGACTAATAACACTTGTTTATTAGCTAGCATTGCACTATCTAGCGCTTCAATTGACTTTGTTCTGCCAACAAATAGAGGAATAACCATATGTGGATATACAACAACATCTCTCAGAGGCAATACAGGGATTAAATTATCACTCTCTACGCTTTCAACTATTTCTTGATCTTCCATCGACAAAACCTTCGCTTAATTCAAAATTTATTCTTTAAATAATATAAGGGTGATTAACCGCATAACAAGCTAATTCACAAAAAAAAAGCGCAAACCTCATTGAGGCCTGCGCTTTTTAATCTAATTTAAGACTTTTTTATGATGCTTCTTTCTTTTCTTCATCATAAATAAAGTAAGGGTCATTTTCACCATTAATAACCGTTTTATCTATCACAACTTTGCGCACATCATCTGTTGATGGGATTTCATACATCGCATCCAACAGCACATTTTCCACAATAGTTCTTAATCCTCTTGCGCCGGTTTTACGTTGCATAGATTTTTGCGCAATCGCAGATAATGAATCATCACTAAACTCTAGCTCTGTGCCTTCCATTTCAAACAATCTTTGATATTGTTTAGTCAATGCATTTTTAGGCTCAGTTAACACTTTAATTAAAGCACTTTCATCAAGCTCTTCCAGTGTAGCAACAACAGGTAATCGCCCAACAAACTCGGGAATCAAACCATATTTCACCAAATCTTCGGCCTCGACTTCAGCAAACAGTTCACCGATATTTTTCTCATCTGCTTTCATCTTAACCTGTGCAGAAAAACCAATACCGCCTTTATCTGAACGCTGCTCAACCACCTTATCTAAGCCGGCAAATGCACCACCCACTATAAATAAAATATTAGCCGTATTAACTTGAATAAACTCTTGCTGAGGGTTTTTGCGTCCACCTTGCGGAGATACCGAAGCAATAGTCCCTTCAATTAATTTTAATAGCGCTTGCTGAACACCTTCGCCTGAAACATCTCGGGTAATCGAAGGATTCTCAGATTTACGTGTAATTTTATCGATTTCATCAATATAGACAATCGCTGATTCAGCCTTAGCCACATCAAAATCACAAGTCTGCAGAATGCGTTGAATAATGTTCTCAACATCTTCACCTACATAACCTGCCTCAGTCAACGTTGTTGCATCCGCAATAGCAAAAGGCACATCCAATGCTTTTGCTAATGTTTCTGCCAATAAAGTTTTACCTGACCCAGTTGGACCAATCAGTAAGATATTACTTTTACCTAGCTCAACATCACTGCTTTTATCGGTATGGCTACGCAATCTTTTATAATGATTATAAACAGCAACCGACAGAATACGTTTTGCTTTGTCTTGCCCGATGACATATTCATCCAAAGCTTGTTTAATTTCCTTAGGCTTAGGTAATTTTTTCTCTAAATCAGCACCGCCCTCTTCAGCAGCATCTTTTGCTAATTCTTCTTCGATAATGTCATTACAAAGATCGACACACTCATTACACATATAAACAGAGGGGCCAGCAACCAGCTTTCTAACTTCACTTTGGCTTTTGCCACAAAATGAACAATATAAAACTACATCACTATCACTATCTTTACTCATTACCTACCCTACTTTAGATATATTACTGTATTTTTTAAGATGCAGTTCGATTGGATAACACTTTATCAACCAACCCATATTCAACTGACTCATCGGCACTTAAAAAGTTATCTCTATCTGTATCAGCCTGAATTTTTTCCATTGGCTGACCAGTATGATGCGATAACACTCTATTTAATTTTTCACGAATGGTTAAAATTTCGCGTGCATGAATATCAAAATCAGAAGCTTGACCTTGAAATCCACCTAAAGGCTGATGGATCATAACGCGTGAATTTGGCAAACAAAAACGCTTCCCTGCCGCGCCACCCGTTAATAATAAAGAACCCATGCTAGCCGCTTGACCAATGCACATGGTGCTTACGTCAGGCTTAATAAACTGCATCGTATCATAAATTGCCATACCCGCTGTAACTGAGCCACCAGGCGAATTAATATACAAATGGATATCTTTATCCGGATCTTCTGATTCTAAAAACAATAACTGAGCCACAACCAAATTAGCCATGTAATCTTCTACTTGCCCAACTAAAAAGATAACTCTTTCTTTTAATAGTCTTGAGTAAATATCATACGAACGATCACCACGTGATGTTTGCTCAACAACCATAGGTACCAATCCGCCCGCAGCTTCAGGTGACAGCGTACTTCCTATTCCGTTATGACTCTGTATCATTTTTAATTCCTAGGTCTTATGCAGAAGGTTCCATTACTGAACTGAATGATAGAGTTTCTTCAGCGACTGTTGCTTTAGTTAAAACCCAATCAACAGCAGCATCTTCCAATACCATTTGTTCTACTTCAGCCAAACGCTTCTCATCACCATAGTACCAGCTCACAACTTCTTCTGGTTTTTCATAGCTCTCAGCCAAACCATCAATCACTTCTTTCACTGCTGATGATTCTGCTTTAATTTCATTTTTTTGAATCACTTCCGCTAAAATCAAACCTAAACCAACACGACGCTTCGCTTGTTCTTCAAAGTTTGCAGCCGCAGGTTTAACATCATTGATGTCTAAATTTTGTTTTTTAGCATTTTCGATATAAGGCTTCATCAAAGCTTCGACTTCTTGATCAACCATTGTAGTAGGTAATGCAACCTCTACATTTGCATAAAGCGCGTCCATCACAGAATTTTTCAATCTATTTTTTAGAGCCACTGCTAATTCACGCTGCATATTTTTTTCTATATCAGCACGAAACTCTGCTTCATCTCCACTTTCCATACCATATGCTTTAATGAACTCAACATCCACTTCTGGCAAACTAGCAGACTCAACCTTAAGCACTTCCACTTCAAAAGTAGCCGGCTTACCGGACAACTCTTTATTGGTATATTCTTCAGGAAAAGTTACTTCTAGTGTTTTAGTTGCTCCGACTGAAAGACCAATCAATTGCTCTTCAAATCCAGGTATCATACGTTTTGAACCAATTTCAACTAAGAAATCTTCAACTGTACCATCGGTAAAATTTTCACCATCACAGACACCAGAAAATTTAATCGTAACTTGATCGCCGTCCGCTGAGTCAGATTCTGAAGCACTCCACTCTTTTCTTTGCTCTCTTAATTTCAAGATCATTGCATCGATATCAGCAGCATCAACAGTAGTCACTGCTTTGCTAACTTCAATATTATCAACACTATCTAAAGTAAGCTCAGGATAAACTTCAAATGTCGCAACAAACTCAAAGCCCTCGTCAGACTGTACAGGTTCGATCTGTGGATATCCAGCAGGTCTTAAATCATTATCTTGTAATGCTTTAAAGTAATTAGTTTGAATCATGTCACCCGTAACTTCTTCTCTAGCACGGCCACCATACATTTTTTTGACTACTTTCTGAGGAACTTTCCCAGCACGAAAACCATCAATCTTAACATCGCGTGCTATTGTTTTTAGACGCTCTTCGACTTTAACCTGAACAGCATCTTCAGGAATCTTAATTGTCATTTTTCTGCTTAATTCTGATGTTTTTTCAACAGAGACTTGCATGGATTTACCTCAAAAAAATATTTGTATTTGTATTTGTTATATCCGAGAGTGGATATTTCTTACGAGAATTAACGATGACTACCGTCAATATATATTCGATAATTAAGTGGTGCGAGCGGGGAGACTTGAACTCCCACATCATAAGATACTGGTACCTAAAACCAGCGCGTCTACCAATTCCGCCACGCTCGCTACTTAATTTGAATCGTCATTATAAGCATTTAATAAAAAAATACAAATGATAAATTACTATTTATTAAAAATAACACCATTCACCCTGCCATCCGTACATGTCACAGATAAAAATCTGCACGCAGTTCAGTATAGACACCTTAATAGGTTATACTTTGTGGTTTTTAATTATTCAAGAGTAGATATATGAGACCTAGCGGCCGCGAACCCAACCAAATGAGAGATGTTAAATTCACTTGCGGATACACAAACCATGCCGAAGGATCAGTAATGGTTGAATTTGGCGAAACGCGTGTTTTATGTACCGCTAGTGTAGAAAATCGTGTTCCGCGCTTTTTAAAAGGCAAAGGCGAAGGTTGGGTTACTGCAGAATACGGAATGCTACCTCGTTCAACTCATTCCAGAATGAGACGTGAAGCGAGCCAGGGCAAGCAAAGCGGCCGCACACAAGAAATCCAGCGCTTAATTGGTCGCTCCTTACGTGCCGCAGTTGATCTTTCAGCCTTAGGCGAACATACTATTACGATAGACTGTGACGTTATTCAAGCAGATGGCGGAACACGTACCGCTTCAATTACAGGCGGCTTTGTTGCGCTTTCTATTGCTATTGAATCCATGCTAAAAAAGAAAAAAATCAAGAAAAACCCGTTACACGGCCAAGTTGCGTCTATTTCTGTCGGCATTTACAACGGCACGCCTGTTTTAGATTTAGACTACCCTGAAGATAGTAGCGCTGAAACCGATATGAATGTGGTTATGAATGACGCCGAAGCATTTATTGAAGTTCAAGGCACAGCTGAGGGTCACGCATTTAGACAAGAAGAGCTCGATGCTATGTTAACACTCGCTAAATCGGGTATAAACGAACTACTTAGCAAACAAAATGCAGCTTTAGCTGAGCACTTATAAAATCAATTGCCGCGAAGATCACTCAGCAGCAGCTTCGCGGCAATCACTAACCTAGAAACAAAGCCTATGTCAGCGATAAATTCCGAAAAAATTGTATTAGCGAGCAATAATCAAGGAAAAATAAAAGAAATTCAAAGTATCTTAAACCAACATACCATCATCACCCAGCAAGAACTAGGCATCCAGGAAATAGAAGAAACAGGTAGCACATTTATAGAAAATGCTATCTTAAAAGCAAGGAATGCGGCACACCATAGCAACCTACCCGCGATAGCTGATGACTCGGGCCTTGTCGTTGATGCGTTACAAGGAGCGCCCGGCATTATTTCTGCGCGTTTTGCTGGCAACCAAGCAACAGACCTAGACAATTTAAAATTAGTTTTACAAAAAATGGAGTCGATTCCAGAGGGACAGCGTCAAGCCCGCTTTATTTGCGCTCTTGTGCTTATGCGTCATGCTAACGACCCTTTCCCTATTATTGCGCAAGCAAGCTGGGAAGGTAGCTTATTAAGTAAATCTCAAGGAACAAATGGCTTCGGTTACGATCCTATTTTCTGGGTTGCAGAAAAAAACTGTAGTTCAGCTGAGTTAAGCCCTTTAGAGAAAAATCAACTTAGCCATCGCGCGCAAGCTTTACGCAACCTAGAGCAACAGCTAATGCAACTTTCAGTCAACAGCTAAGCTGACACAATGCTTACTCGTTTAATACTCTATATCGCCTACAGCATCAAAACATCGGAAAACTATAAGCACTGCAAAACTTTTTTCTATGACCTATTAGAAAATCCAAAAAGCCAGAGCAAACCTTACTTTGATCTATTTATGATCATTTTAGTCATGAGTAGCGTGTCGATTCTTATTCATGAAGTTAAAAATGAAAGCAATCTCTGGTCAATTTACTTTGAAAATGTTGTCGTTAGTATTTTTCTGGGTGAATACCTACTGCGAGGGTGGCTTTATTCCGACATACATCGCATCATTATTCAACATCATGAAGATACTGAATATCTTGGACACCGCTTTCGCATAAGAACGATTGCTTACCAAATTTTAAAAAGCAAATTAAGCTATATTTTTTCCCCAAGCGCTATCATCGATTTACTCGCTATTCTGCCAAGCTATCGCCCACTGCGTATATTGCGTATCTTTCTGATCTTCCGCTTATTCAAGCTACTACGCTACTCGCAAAGCATTCAAATGTTTACTGGGATTTTAAAAAGCAAGCAGTTTGAGCTCACTACTCTCGCTATTTTTATGGGCTTTTTAATTTTCATCGCGAGTACAGCCATTTATATTTTTGAGCACTCCTCGGTCGGTGGGCAAATAGACTCCTTAACCGATGCTTTTTATTGGGCAGTAGTCACCATTTCTACCGTAGGTTATGGCGACATAACACCGATTAGCACAGGCGGGCGACTAGTTACCAGCGCACTCATTATTTCTGGTTTAGGTGTCCTTGCTTTCTTTACCTCGATTATTGTTGCTGCATTTAGCGAAAAAATGAGTGAATTCCAATTAGACAGAGTGAAAGCAACCATTGAAAAAAGCCAAAACACCATTATTCTTTGTGGTTTTGGTCGTGTTGGACAAGAAATAGCCCAACAGCTCTTTGAAAATAAAAAAAACTTTATTGTTATAGACTCAAACAAAGAAAATACCGACCTAGCCAGCCAAAAAGGCTATATCGCTTTAAATGATGATGCCAGTAAAAATAGCGCCCTATTACATGCGGGCATTAATCATGGAGCAAATACCATCTTATGCGTAACGGGGGATGACGTCACCAATGTCTACATTACGCTGACTAGCCGCCACTTAAATTCGAATATTAATATCATCTCACGCGCAAACCGTGATGATAATATTAATAAACTCTATCAAGCCGGTGCAAACCATATTGTTCAGCCTTTTTCTATTGCCGGCTTGCTGGCATCCGAGCATATAGGCCAACCCGTTGCCTTTGATGCAATCCAAGGCATTCTGCACAATCAAAAAGATATACAAATTGATGCTCTAACTATCCTTGAAAAAAGTTTTTTAGTCGGTCAGTCCGTTGAACAAATCAACCTCACCCAATACAAAGCAAGCTTATTAGGCGTTATCAGCAACAACCCTATCCATATAAAACGCAGAAATCGCTATAAACTACATAACCAACATTTTTACTTTAACCCAGAAGCAAGCTTCCTGCTTTCTTCTGGTGACATACTTATCCTACTGGGTCGAAAATTAAGCATCGAATACTTACAAGGTCTTATTGAAAAAAGCCATTTACGTGCTCGCAAGGAAGATTTATGAATACTACCTACACAGCAATCTTTGGTTACAACAGCCTCTCTTATGAACTAATTAATCAACTGATAAAGAAACCAACCAACATTATCATTATTGATTCTGATCCTGATAGAGTCACAAATGCACAAAAAAACAATTTAACTGCTCAGTGCTTAGATTATCGACAAGACGAAGACCTTATCAATCTTGGAATAGGCTCAACTTTAACTACTCTCTTTTGTTTTTTAAAGCATGACTCAGAAAATGTATTCCTAACATTGTCCGCCCGCTCTCTAGATAAAAATCTCAATATTATCTCTTTAGTTAAACAACCCGACTCTGCTGAAAAACTTTTTGCCGCAGGTGCAAATAAAATTATTGATCCCTATGAGATTTGTAGCAATAAAGTTTATCAACTTCTTAGCAAACCACACCTCACTCGGCTTTTAGATAATATTGTTTTTGGCAGGGCCGACCTTAATATGGCGGAAATAACTATTCCGCCCGAGTCTATTTTAGATAAGACCTCCACCAAAAATCTACATATTCATGAAGATTACAATTTATTTTTAATTGGCGTGGTTGATAAAGAATTAGGAGAAAAACTTTATTTCTCTCTAGGCGAACAAGATCACATACTTGATGTCGGCGATATTTTGGTTATACTCGGATCTCAGCGCGATATTAAACACTTTAAACAAGAAATTGGAGTTACTGATTAATGTTTTTTTCGAAACGAACCGAATTTTTCTTAGGCTTTTTAGCCTGTTTTTCTATGCTTGCCGTTGGTGCCTACTTTCAATTTGTAGAAAATATGCAGCCCTGCCCACTTTGCATCTCTCAGCGTATTGCTATTTTAATCACTGGAATTATTTTATTAATCGCTAGTATTCACAACCCTAACAGCACAAAAGGCATTGCTTATTATGCTTTCTCTGGCGCTATCAGCGCATTAATAGGCAGTGGCATTTCAGCGCGTCATGTTTGGCTACAAAACCTACCCCCAGAAGAAGTACCTGAATGCAGCCCTGGACTCAGCTATATATTTGAAAACTTTCCCCTCACTGAAACCTTCAAATTAATGCTGAGTGGAACGGGGGAGTGTGCCGATGTTTTATGGACTTTATTTGGAATAAGCATCCCCGGCTGGACTTTTGTTGCTTTTATAGCGCTTGCCATCTTGAGCCTTTTACAGCTAAAAACAAAATAAACTCACTTTTTCGAATCCCGTATATTTTTTTAGTCCGCAATGATATAAAATCAATACCTTAGCAATTTATGTTCAACACTTATGCCTAATCAATCGTCATCGCCAGCTTTTGAGTTTAAAAGCAGCGTCATAACCGTCCCCGTGCTTAATATCTATACCACAGATATTAATAGCTTTAGTTTACAACTACGCGAAAAAGTTAAGCAAGCTGCAGATTTCTTCAAAAACTCATCCGTTTTAATTGATTTACAAAACGTACAAGATCAAGACCTTAACTTAGCGTTACTGCTTGATGCGATTCATAATGTTGAGATTTTACCTATTGGCATCCGTGGCGGCTCCGAAGCGCAGCAACAATCAGCTAAAAAAATACAACTGCCCATTTTTAATATTCCGCGCGTATCAACTGAAGCCGCTCCCGCTGAAAAATCACCAAAACCTGTGACCCCATCAGCTACCACTAATCAAAGCAGCGAAGAACCTCAAAATAACACGATAAATACCTTGGTCACTCAGCCCATTCGTTCTGGGCAACGTGTTTACGCTAAAGGTGACTTAGTCATTACCTCTCATGTTAGTGCTGGCGCTGAAGTAATGGCAGAAGGTAATATACATATCTACGGGGCTTTAAGAGGCAGAGCCTTAGCAGGTGTATTAGGGGATGAAAACTCACGCATCTTTTGTACCGATTTACAGGCAGAACTCATTTCTATCGCGGGCAACTATCGTATTAGCGAAGATATTGAGGATAGCTATAAAAAAACCCCTGTACAAATCTATTTAGATAAACAAGCATTAATTATAAAAAATACTTAGGAGAAAACCATTGGCTAGAATTATTGTTGTCACTTCAGGAAAAGGCGGCGTTGGTAAAACGACAACTAGCGCAGCAATTGCCATGGGCCTTGCTAAGAAAGGACATAAAACAGCGGTTATTGATTTTGATGTCGGCTTACGTAACCTTGATCTAATTTTAGGCTGTGAGCGCCGTGTGGTTTATGACTTTGTTAATGTTATTAACGAAGAGGCCACACTTAACCAAGCTTTAATTAAAGACAAACGCTGCGATAAGTTATTTGTTTTACCTGCATCGCAGACACGCGACAAGGACGCACTAACGCTTGAAGGTGTCGGAAAAGTTTTAAATGAACTTAAAAAAACCTTTAAATACATAGTATGTGATTCACCAGCAGGTATTGAACGTGGCGCTCATTTAGCGATGTATTTTGCAGATGATGCTTTTGTCGTGACCAACCCTGAAGTTTCATCCGTGCGCGATTCTGATCGCATGCTAGGTATATTAGCAAGTAAATCTCAACGCGCAGAAAAGGCTGAAACACCAATTAAAGAATACTTATTACTGACACGCTATAATCCTGCTCGTGTAAAACTAGGCGAAATGTTAAGCGTTGAAGATGTTCAAGATATCCTGTCACTACACTTATTAGGGGTTATTCCAGAGTCTCAAGCAGTACTTAACGCTTCTAATTCAGGAACACCGGTTATTCTTGACGAGCAGAGCGATGCAGGGCAAGCATACTCAGATATCGTTGACCGCTATTTAGGCGAAGATAAACCACATCGTTTTATCGATGAGGAAAAGAAAGGGCTATTTGGCCGATTATTTAGGAGCTAATCATGAGCTTACTTAATTACTTCAAAAAAACTAAACCCAATACTGCTAAGCTAGCGAAAGAACGCCTGCAGATTTTAGTTGCTCACGAAAAATCAGTACGTAATCAGCCGTCTTACCTACCTGAATTACAAAAAGAACTGCTCGCAGTGATTAAAAAATATGTGCAGGTTAATCAAGAAGATATCGCAATTAACTATGAAAGTGATGATGACCAAGAAACACTAGAATTAAACATCGTTCTTCCTGACAACACATAAGCCTTACTTTGATAAACAAAGAGCCCTTATTCTGGCTCCTTGTTTACTAAATAATTTATTCGACTGTAACCGATTTAGCTAAATTACGCGGTTGATCAACATCCGTACCTTTAATTAAGGCAACGTGATAGCTTAATAACTGCAATGCAATATTAAAGGTAATCGGTGCAGTAATACGCCCTACATTGCTAGTGACTTTCAGCACTTCAAAATCGGCATCAGAACTGACGTCAGAGGCTTCATCTTCAAATACAATCATCTGTCCACCTCGCGCTTTAACTTCTTGAATATTGGATTTTAATTTCTCCAATAAACCATCCTTAGGCGCAATCGCAATCACCGGCATACTTTCATCTATCAAAGCCAGTGGCCCATGCTTTAACTCACCAGCTGGGTAAGCTTCTGCATGAATATAGCTGATTTCTTTTAATTTAAGCGCGCCTTCCATAGCAATAGGGTACATAGATCCACGCCCCAAAAATAAAGCATGTTGCTTATCCGCAAATAATTCCGCCATTTTCTCAATCGTGGATTCATGCTCTAAGGCTTTATTAATTAATTTAGGTAACTTATGTAGCCCTGCAATAATTCTTTTTTCCTGCGCCGTTTCCATGCTTTTTTGTACTTTACCCAGCGCCGTCATTAACAAAGCTAAAACGACTAATTGCGTTGTAAAAGCTTTTGTTGATGCCACGCCAATCTCTGGCCCTGCTTGAGTTAAATACACTAAGTCCGATTCTCTGGTCAAACTAGACTCCGCAACATTACAAATACTTAAAGTAACAATATTTAAAGACTGCTTGAGTTGATTAACTTGCTGCAATGCCGCAAAGGTATCCGCTGTTTCACCTGACTGACTAATCGTCACAAATAAAGTGTTATCTTGAAGCACAGGGTTGCGGTAACGAAACTCACTCGCCACCTCAACTTGACAAGGGAGTCTTAAAATATCTTCAAACCAATATTTAGCCACTAAACCCGCGTGATAACTGGTACCGCAGGCAATAATTTGTACTTGCTTAACCGTCGCGAAAATAGCTTCAGCATTCACTCCAAACGAAGAAACTAAAACACTTTCTTGCGTTATTCTTCCCTCTAAGGTGTTAACCACCGCTTGCGCTTGCTCATAAATTTCTTTATGCATGTAATGCTTATGATTACCAAGCTCAACCGCTGAAGAAGATAAACTGGATTGTTTAATCGCCCGTTCAACTGAATTCCCATCCGCATCAAAAATTGCAATCGTATCACGCGTTATTTTTGCTATATCGCCTTCTTCTAAAAAAATAAACTGCTGTGTTACTGGCAATAATGCCGAGACATCCGAAGCAATAAAGTTTTCGCCAATCCCCACGCCAATCACTAAAGGGCTACCTTTACGCGCGGCAATTAAAGTGTCTGGCTCATCTTTACAAATCACTCCAATCGCATAAGCACCCTCAAACTCTACAGTTGCTTGCTTAACAGCCACATACAAATCTTGTGTATTTTGAAAATGATAATGCACCGCATGTGCAATCACTTCAGTATCTGTTTCCGACTCGAAACGGTAACCTTGTTGCTCTTGGTTACTTTTAAGATGCTGGTAGTTTTCAATAATGCCATTATGCACAATAGTCACTTGATCACTACTCATATGTGGGTGTGCATTATTTTCAGAAGGCACTCCATGCGTAGCCCAGCGTGTGTGTCCTATCGCACAGCCGCCACTCAATCCAGCTTCAGTTTGTGCGATTTTCTCTTGTAGGTTTTTAATTTTCCCTAGCGAACGTACTCTGTGTAATTCTGCTTTACGATTTAATGCCGCAATCCCAGAAGAATCATAGCCACGGTATTCTAAGCGCCTAAGTCCTTCCAGCAAGACGGGAACTAAATTTCTTTCAGCAACACCACCAACAATTCCACACATAGGTTCTTATCCTTTTTAAGGCTAGGAAAATTAATTTTATTTAGTTTTTACTATCCGCAAACGCTCGCTGTAAATCCTTCCACATTGATGCTTTTTCACTTAATTTACGTAATAAATAGGCGGGATGATACAGTACAGTCACAGGTATTCCCTGATATTCATGCGTTGCTTGCCTTAACTCACTCACACTTACTTTAGTGTGCAATAGTTGCTGAGCGGCAATCCGACCCAGCGCAAAAATCCTTTTAGGTTGCAGCATCGCTATTTCACGCTGCAAAAACATATCACAGGCTTGTAACTCAGCTACCTTAGGTTCTTTATCTTCTGCAGGGCGACACTTAACAATATGCGTACTAAAAATAGCACTGCGGCTTAAGCCTACCGCACGCAATATCTCATCAAAGAGTTCCGCTGTTTGATCAGTAAAAGCAGCACCTTGCTGCTCTTCTTGTTCATTCGGCGCATCCGTCAGCCATAAAAATTCAGCTTGCTGATTACCTGTCCCACACACCGGCTGTTGCCGTGTTTGACATAGTTCACATTGCTGACATGCGTTGATATCGGTTTGTAAAGCATCCCAAGTGTCTTGCAAAGGCTCGACCAACTCGCTTGTATTTTCAGCAATCCTAGGAACCCAAACATCAATTCCCATTGCTGATAAATACTGAATACGCGTACTATTATCCATTATGACACCCTCGCCATAATGGATGATTAAGCGGCCTCACCTTAACAAGAATCATAGATGACTAAACTTGCGGATGCTTTTTAATGCCTTTATTTTCTAATTTATTTAGCGCATTAATATAAGCTTTAGCCGATGCGATCACAATATCCGTATCTGCACCTAAGCCATTAACCACTCTTCCCGCTTTAGCCAAACGCACCGTTACATCACCTTGCGCATCCGTACCACTATTAATATTATTAACTGAATAAAGTTCCAAATCAGCAGAGATATTAGCCACTGACTCAATTGCCTTTAAACTCGCATCAACCACACCGCTGCCTACCGCAGTACCAGTTAACTCTTCTGAGCCTATTTTAACCGTGACAACCGCTTGCGGTTTTTCACCCGTTTCTGAGCAGACTTTTAAAGCAATTAATTTAAAATGTTCTTCTTCAGTACTGGTATTAACCTCAGTAATCAGCGCCTGTAAATCTTCATCAAAAATTTCGTGTTTTTTATCGGCTAATTGCTTAAAACGAAAAAATGCGTCATTTAATTCAGATTCACTATTAAACTCAAAACCTAATTCAGTCATGCGGCTTTTAAAAGCACTACGCCCCGAATGCTTACCTAAAACCATACGGTTTGCTGACCAACCAACATCTTCAGCACGCATAATTTCATACGTTTCACGGTTTTTTAACACGCCATCTTGGTGAATGCCAGACTCATGTGCAAAAGCATTCGCCCCAACAATCGCTTTATTCGGTTGCACAGGAAAACCTGTAATACTTGAGACTAATTTAGAGCAAGTAAGAATCTCACGTGTATCTAAGCTAGTTTCACAGCTAAACGCATCGCGTCGCGTTTTAATCGCCATAACAACTTCTTCTAAGGATGCATTCCCCGCACGCTCGCCTAAGCCATTAATAGTACATTCGACTTGTCTTGCGCCATGCATAACCGCAGAAAGTGAATTCGCTACCGCTAAGCCCAAATCATTATGACAATGCACTGAAAATATAGCCTTATCCGCATTCGGAATGCGCTGCATTAAATTACCAATGGTTGCCCCAAATTGAGCAGGAATACTGTACCCCACGGTATCTGGAATATTTAATGTCGTTGCACCCGCATCAATCACCGCCTCTAAAATACGGCACAAGAAATCTTCATTGGAGCGCCCAGCATCTTCAGCAGAAAACTCTACATCATCGGTAAATTGACGCGCGCGTTTAACCGCTCTTACTGCATATTCAATCACCTGTTCAGGTGACATGCGCAATTTCATTTCCATATGAATTGGCGAGGTTGCAATAAAGGTATGAATTCTTGAGCGCTCAGCATGTTTCAATGCCTCACCAGCCCTATCAATATCACGATCTAAAGCACGAGAAAGGCCACAAATAGTACTGTCGCGCACATGTTCTGCTACTGCTTGTACCGCAGAAAAATCGCCATCACTTGCCGCAGGAAATCCAGCTTCAATCACGTCGACTTTCATGCGTTCTAGCGCACGCGCAATACGTACTTTTTCATCAGCCGTCATTGACGCACCGGGGCTTTGCTCACCATCACGCAAAGTTGTATCAAAAATTATTAATTTATCTTTCATAAGTATCCTACTCATTGAGCAGTGTCGCTATTCATATAGCGGTTCTTAAAAACCTAATTAAACAACGATTCATTATTTAATTAGGATGGAGTTCTCACTGTAAATCAGTTAGAGCGAGATTTTCTTTTACGGCGCAACAAAATCATCGTCACGACAGGACCTGATAATGCATACGCAAAAAAGAATAAACAGAGTACCGTCGCTGGGTTAGATAAAGTAACTGCAAAAACTAACATAATGCCGATAACCACAACAAAAGGCACTTTACCGCGTAAATTAATTTCCTTAAAGCTGTAATAACGGAAATTACTCACCATTAATAAACCAGTTAATGCGGTAATCGTTAAAATAACCCAAGAATAACTTTCAGCACCATAGCTATATTTTTCACTCACCCAAACTAAGCCTGCCAAAATAGCCGCTGCCGCCGGACTGGGTAAACCTTGAAAATAACGCTTATCTTCCGAGCCTAACTGCGTATTAAACCGCGCTAAACGTAACGCGCCACCCGCCAAATGCACAAAAGCACCAACCAAACCCGCCTGCCCTAAGCTTTCTAATGACCAGAGGTACATAATCGTTGCTGGCGCAGCACCAAAAGAAACCATATCGGCCATGCTGTCATACTCAGCACCAAAGGCACTTTGGGTATTAGTTAATCGAGCGACCCGACCATCTAAACCATCAAGCACTAAGGAAATAAAAATAAGTATTGCCGCCGTCTCAAAACGCCCATCAATCGCTGATGTAATGGCATAAAAACCAGAAAATAGTGCCGCAGTTGTAAATAGATTAGGTAATAAATAAATACCTCGGCTACGTGGTTTAGTTGTTCCTTGCTCAGATTCAGTCATGATTACCGTCTAAAATCGCTTAAAAATGTTGAACTATTGTATAACATTTCCCTTAAGATCAAACAGGAAAAACTCAGCGCAAACACTCTTATACTCTATGTATTGTTAAGTGCAGGCATAATGAGTTGGAAATCAGTTTCTGCCACGGACACACCATTAACGACAATCTCTAATTTATGCAGGCCTGCATAATACTGCCGCGTGGTTATTTTCTTCATCCCGTGTGCTTTTGAAGCGTTAAACAGCTGATGAGCCGCTAGCTGTAAGCTACGCCATTTAAAGACTTTCGGGGCAGTGCTACCATTCGCTTTTTGGTGATGAATAATATAATCAATCATCAAGGTTTGGCCCTCTTCAGAATCAGAAACTATGGAAAACGAAAACTCTAACGCCCTACCCAATGTGATTATCCTATTTTTAACACTTAATCTAAGCTGTTTAAGTTGTGGCGTATGGTAACCCATCACCTGCAAGGTTTGGGGGTGACCTTGCTTAAGTAAACTACGACACGCATGTTTTATTAACTTATGCCGCTGCTCACTAGCGCCGATACTCCATTGTTGCGCAATATCTGCCACTAAGTCAGGGTGATCTTTTGCAATATCATTTAGATTATTGGCTACCGAGCGCCTGACATATTCCTCAGGATCATCTTTAAGCTGTTCGAGTAATTTAATCACCAGTAACGGTGATTTTTTGAATACAGGTAAAGCTAAGCCCCAAGGCAATCGAGGCCGTGAGCCTTCAGAAATAAGGCGACGTACATGATAATTATCACTCTCTATCCACGTATTTAAAATTGCTACGGTTTTTTCTGGATAAGCCAACAAAAAAAGTCGAATACCAAATTCAGAGGTGCCGCGCTTAGTCAGCTCTTTAAACAGCTTCATAGATAATTCAAAATGCTGCTTACCATATAAACCAACAAAATAACTGATTGGCATAGTGACTACCCAACCCGATAATCCTTGATCATCAACAACAAGCGTTCGTAACTCATCTAACAATGGCGCTCCTAACGAAGCCAAGATAACGTCAGCCGCCACCTCAAAGTCAGCCGGTAAATAGTCGTGCATAGCCTGAGTAATTTGATTGCTACGCGCTTTTAACTCCAGCGCATCTAAATTTTTAGTCGCTGCGATAACAAACCTATCTTCATCAAATGAGGCAGCATGTTTTTTGAAATGTTTTGCCATTCCGCCAATAAGCTCAACATTAAATAAATTTTTAAATGGCTCAGGCATCGTCTGACGGTATCAATTGAGTTATAAAAAAGCAGGAGCCGCCCTGTGCTGGATCAATAAATCTCTAAACTTTTCAGGTGACTTTTTCAAGGCGATTTCACCTGGTCTTGGATTCATTTGATGCTCTAAGCGTGACAACCAGAAACGTAAACTAGCGCGGCGTAAAAAAGGCCGTAGTTGTTGTAGCTCTTCATCTCTCAAACACTTCTTTTGCTGATAAGCCTGTATAAACAGCGCAGACTGCCTGCCATTAAATTGTCCCTGTTGATCTACACACCAATCATTTAAGGTAATGGCAATATCCAATAAGAAGTGATCGTAACAAGCCACATAAAAATCTAAAAATCCGCTTAAACAATCACCATTAAACAAGACATTATCTTTAAATAAGTCCGCATGTATTACCCCCTCTTCTAAACCGGCTTCTTGTAGCTTCGCTTGAAATTGCAGTTCATCTTTTAATAACTGCGCATCGGCCAAAGAAAGTGAAGGATAGAGAGCGTCTGCTGACTGCTGCATCCACTCTAGGCCTCTAGTATTTTTAGGGTTAAAGCTTAACTCAGCGCTACTCGCATGCAAGCCAGCTAATGCACGAGCCATTGCATTCAATTGCGTATCAGATACATCACTCACTGAAACACCCGATAAACAGCTAAATAACGCTGCGGGTCTTGCATTCAGTGTTTGTAATATAACTTGTTCAGGCGTTGCTATGGGGCTAGGGTAATAGCTTTCTAATAAAGAAAGTTTTTTCAATAATTGCAGATAAGGCCAAACCTGTTCGGCTGTAAATTGCTCATACAGCGTTAAAACAAACTCACCTTGCTCAGTCTTAATGTAATAATTGGTGTTCTCTATACCAGCAGTAATCCCCTGATAACTCAGTAACGGACCTAACTGATAAGTCTTTAAGAACCCATTAATTTGAACGAATGTTAGTGAAGTATAAACGGCCAATCGCTTACCAGCTAAGAAGCGTCCATTGGTTTACTTTCATACCATTCACCACATCACTTTCTGTGACTTCTTCCATTTCACCATCGCCATCAGGGTCAATAAAATAATAGGCAGGGCCAATAGCCGGTACCACTTTGATTTTATATATTTTGCCATTCACTTTATATTCATGAATAATTTTATCGCCTTCACGTGAAATGGTAATATCCGCTTCCATCACTTCACCATCTTCAACAGGCAAAGGCATTTCAGGGACTTCAGGTGTTGCATCAGCAATATCATCATCAGCAGCACTAACCGCTGCTGAAGAAAGTAACAAAGCGGATAATAAACAATACATTACTGTCATTTTTTTCATTTTATTCCCCCAATAAGCCATGCGCTTGTTCATCGGCATGATAAGAAGAGCGTACCATCGGTCCACTCGCCACTTTTTTAAATCCCATTTGTTTAGCTAATACAGCATACTCATCAAATTCTTCAGGTGTAATATATCGCTGCACCGCCAAATGATCAGCACTCGGTTGCAAATATTGCCCCAGGGTTAGTATAGAACAATGATGCGCGCGTAAATCACGCATCACAGCAAGCACTTCCTCTTGTGTCTCACCTATACCTAGCATTAAACCAGATTTAGTAGGTACTTGAGGTAATATCTCATGATGCGCTTTTAATAAATCTAGCGATTCTTGATAGTCCGCTCCTGGACGCGCTTGCTTATATAAGCGAGGAATCGTCTCAAGGTTATGATTAAACACATCAACCGGTGATGCTTTTAAAATATCTAATGCGACAGTAACGCGACCTCTAAAATCGGGCACTAAGACTTCTACCTTAGTTTTAGGCGAATGTTTGCGTATTTGTGTAATACACTCAGCAAAATGTCCTGCTCCGCCATCTCTTAAATCATCGCGATTAACCGATGTAATGACCACATACTTCAGTGCTAATTTTTTTATAGTCAATGCCATATTGACCGGCTCATCAGCATCTAACGGCTGCGGCTTACCATGAGCCACATCACAAAAAGGGCAGCGACGCGTACACAAGTCACCCATAATCATAAAGGTAGCCGTCCCTAAACTAAAACATTCACTCAAATTGGGACATGCCGCCTCTTCACAAACACTATGTAGCTTATTGTCACGTAAAGTTTGTTTTATGCGTGCAACATCAGGGTTAGCACTGAGTTTAACGCGTATCCATTCCGGTTTACGCAAAACAGTTTCAGCGGGCTCTACTTTAATAGGAATCCGTGAAAGTTTATCTGCATTACGCTGGTGCGTTTCTGGGCTATTACGTGAAGGTGCTTGAGTTGAAGACATAAATAGAGAGTTGAATGTTTAATCTAAAGTACCTAATGCGCTAACAATCGCATTAAGAACGGGGATAGCTAATTCAGGAGTACGGATATTAACGCCTAAATCAGCTAGCTGTGTCACTTGAAGACCTTTATAACCACAGGGGTTTATTTGCTCAAAAGGTGATAAGTCCATATTGTTATTAAGACTTAAGCCATGATAGCTTCCGCCTTTTTTTATACGTAAGCCTACTGCACCAATTTTTTGTTCATTAATATACACGCCGGGCGCTTCAGGCTTCGCCAATGCCTTTAAGCCATATTGTGCGAGCGCTGTTATCATTGCCTGTTCTAAAATAGTCACTAATTCACGCACTCCCACGCCTCGGCGCTTAATATCAATGAGTGTATAAATAACCAATTGCCCAGGCGCATGATAAGTAATTTGTCCGCCTCTATCCGTATTGACTAGCGGAATAGCAGAGCTTTGTAATAAATGTTCAGGCTTGCCATTCAGTCCTAAAGTAAAAACTGGCGGGTGCTCTACAATCCATATTTCATCAACTGTATTTTCATCTCGAGCGAGTGTAAAGGCTTGCATTTTTTGCCAGCACTCAGTGTAATCCTGCTGCCCTAAATTCAATAGTTTAATCGTCATACACTCTAACTTGCTTAATGAAAGATTGAAATGCTTGTTTACCCGTTACTTTATCACTTTGTAATAGAGGCATATTAGGTTTTAACTGCAGGATACTTGCCGCAAAAATACCCGTCCCATTCGTCTGAATTTGTCCGTCTAAATCTTTAATTTTACAATTTCCTACACCGCAACTAGGCGACTTATCTTTTAAAATAAAACCCGAAATATTTGCGCTATTTATGAATTCTTCGGCAAAATTTTGTAGCGCCTGAGTTAAATCAACAATAGGTTCTTGTGTGCTTAACACACACGTCTGTTGCGATTTTTTAAGCAACTCAATTTTAGCGCGCGGCACGCCTAAACCGATTTCCATTTCAGGGCACACGGCTAGCAGTTTAAACTCTTCAGCTAAGCTACTTATAATCAGCGGCTGTATTTGGTGTGCTCCGTCATACCTTACTTTATGGCCTAATAAACACGCGCTGACTGCAATTATTTTTTGTCGCACATTTACAGCGTCATCATAATTTCAGGGCACGCTGTTAAATCCATATAAATAGCATCTAATTGCGCTTTACTTTGTGCTTCAACATGAATCGTCACCGCAATAAATTTGCCACTTTTACTCGCGCGGGTTTTAACGTCTGCCTCGGTAAGGTCTGGCGCATGGCGACGAATCATTTCTACAACAATAGCCTCTAAATCAGGAATATTTCTGCCCATTGCTTTAATAGGAAACTGACAAGGGAATTCAAATAGTGTTTCTTGCTCAACTTCACTCATGATACGGCTCGTTTATAGTCTTGAAAATACGTTTGCATAGCGATCCAAATATCACCAACACGTCCCGTACCTACCGGTTTATTATCTAAAGTAATCACCGGTAAAATTTCTCGTACAGAGCTGGTCATCCAAATTTCACTCGCCGACTGAAGATCAGCTAAAGAAATCTTTGCTTCTTGTACCGAAATATTATTTTCATGTGCTAAGCGAATCAACACATCTCGGGTGATTCCTAATAAAATATCATCATTTTTTGGAGGCGTCGTTAAAACACCATTAATCACAGCAAAAACATTACTCGCAGCCCCTTCGGTTGCATAGCCTTGTTTAATCAAAATCGCTTCTGCGCAATTCTGCTCAACCGCCTGTTGGCGCAATAAAATATTAGCTAATAAAGTAGTCGCTTTAATATTACAAAGCTCCCAGCGCATATCATCTAACGTAATTGCTTTAACTCCCTGATCTACAGGAAATGACGCTATCGGTGAGCACATTGCAAAAATAGTCGGAGTACAGTCATCAGGAAAAGCATGATCGCGTTTATTGCCAACACCACGACTAATTTGTAGATAAATATATTGCGCATCGCCTTGTATTAACAGAGGGTTCAAAATATCCAACCACTGCTCTGCGCTCAGTTCTAAATTAATCCTAACCGCTTGCAAGCTTTTATTAAGTCGTTCTAGATGCTGCGCAAAACAAAATAATTTGCCAAAGTAAGCAGGAATAACTTCGTAAACACCGTCGCCAAATAAGAAGCCTCGGTCTAAAACAGACACTTTTGCTTCCGATAAAGCGAGGTACTCCCCATTTAAATATACTTTTTTATTGTCCATTCTTCGATGTAATTAACATTAAGGCTGAATCATAAGCACGCTGAAAAAACGTACCGATATTAACTGCATTTAAAGCGATTAACGGCTTAGAGCTGACAATTTTATTACGTAATAAAACATTAACCATACCTAATTGATCTCCCTTTTCTATGGGTGCCATAATTTTATAATCAACATCGGTTGTCGCTTTCATTTCTTTATAGTGGCGTCTAGAAATCGTCACAAATAAATCTTCCGCTAAGCCTAAATCAACGGTTTCCGTCGCGCCTTTCCAAACCCTTGCAGAGGCTAATACTGTATTTGCATCATACAATTTATGCGTTTCAAAAAAACGGAAGCCATAATTTAATAAAGTTTGGCTTTCATTCGCTCGTGCGCTTTTACTTTTAGTACCTAAAACCACAGAGATTAAACGCATTTTTTGTCTTTTTGCGGAAGCAATCAAACAATAGCCCGCCTCTTCTGTATGGCCTGTTTTAACGCCATCAACCGATTCATCTCGCCATAACAAAGTATTTCTATTTTTTTGCGTAATATTATTGTATGTATATTCTTTAACCGCATCCCATTTGTAATACTCAGGAAAGTCATGAATAAGCGCACGGGTTAATTTAGCGAGATCATGTGCTGTTGTATAGTGCTGGTTGGGAACAGGAAGCCCTGTTGCATTCATAAAATGCGTACTCACCATGCCTAAGCGCTGTGCCTGCATATTCATCATTTCAGCAAAGGCTTGTTCACTGCCGGCAATATGTTCAGCAATTGCAACACTGGCATCATTACCCGACTGGATAATAATCCCTTGTAATAAGTCTTCAATTTTAACGTGTTTATTAACTTCAATAAACATTTTAGAGCCTTGTGTGCGCCAAGCTTTTTCACTCACAATAACTTTTTCATCTAAGCTTAATCGCCCTGCCTTTAACTCAGAAAAAGCGACATAGACTGTCATTATTTTGGTTAAACTTGCAGGCGGTAAAACTTGATCTGCATTTTTCTCAGCTAAAATCTCGCCGCTATCAAAATCTTGCAAAAAATAACTACTTGCAGCAAGTCTTGGTGGCGCAGGAATAATAATATCGCCCGCTCCTTCTGCATACACAAAAGGCGCAAGGATAAAAAGGAAACATAAACTAATAATTTTTTTATACGACATAAACTAATTTCATTTTACGGCTCAACTATCGAGCCTGAATTTTAAGATGAACCCAATTACTCAGATATAAATTGGGTGCGCATGATAGCGATACTATTTAATTTCTTTATTATTTCATCCGCCTCAGAAACGGATGAAACAGGTCCTACTTGTACACGATATAAGCTTTTTTCCGCTAAGGTTTGCACCTTAATTCGGCTATTGCTGAGTGCAAGTTCGGCGGCTAATTTTTGCTGCAATTTAATTGCATTCGCTTGTTCCCCAAACGCCCCTACCTGCAGAAACACTTGTTTACTCATTATTTTATCATTTGTAACGGTCGTCTCACCTGGGTGCACCGCCATCACTTCCACAAATCCCGTGCCTGCTTTTTCTATACCCAGCTTAATAGCCGCAGCATAGGACAAATCAATAATTCTATGTTCATGAAAAGGCCCACGATCATTAATTTTAACAATCACACTCAACTGCTTATCTAAATTAGTAACGCGTACATAACTAGGAATCGGTAAGGTTTTATGCGCAGCTGTCATTGCATACATATTGTATGCTTCACCGGTTGCTGTTTTTTTATCATGGAACTTAGTGCCATACCATGAAGCAATCCCTTGTTGTTGGTAGCCTTGATTGCTTTTTAATACGCTATATTCTTTACCTAAAACGGTATAGCTTGCCGGATTAACACTCGGGGACCAAGGTTCATACTGGGGTACGGCATCAGGAATACTGGCAATATCCACCGCGACATGATCAGGCCGCCCATCCTGCTGCTCAATCACAATAATTTCTTCTGGCTCTTTTGTCACCGCACAACTTAGCATTAATCCACTAAGAAATAATAAAACGACTTTTTTCATCTGGTTATTTTTTCTCTACTTCCACATAAGCGTGTTTAATCGCTTCACTTAATTGAAAAACGGCTAGTGCATATAAAGAACTGTGATTGTAACGCGTAATCACATAAAAATTAGTTAATCCTACCCATAAATCATGACCTGTTTCTTGCTCAAAACTCAATAATTTCAAAGGTTCTTTTGCATTTAACTCAGGTAACTTAATCTGTAGTTTAGCTAATTGCTGTGCCGTAAAATCAGGTTTTAATCCTTTAGTCAGTGCTTTTTTATAAGCGCCCGCTTCAGCCGTCACTGGATAAGCAATCGCATCACCGGTACGCCAGTGATGTTTACTAAAATAATTAGCCACACTCGCTATAGCATCTGCTGGATTTTTCCAAATATCACGCTGATTATCCCCTTCAAAATCAGCGGCATAATGTCGATAACTACTCGGCATAAACTGCGGCATTCCCATTGCACCTGCATAAGAGCCCATTGGCCCTAGTGGGTTAACATTTTCTTCGCGACATAAAATTAAAAAGTGCTCTAATTCACTGAGGAAAAACTTACTACGTTTAGGGTAAGAAAAGCCAAGCGTTGCTAAAGCATCGATTACTCGATAACCCCCAGTACGCTCACCATACAAAGTCTCAACACCAATAATCGCAACAATAATTTCTGCTGGAACACCATATTGTCCCTGTACGGCTTGTAATGTGTCTTGATTTTCCTGCCAAAACTTAACACCGCCATTAATGCGTTTTTCACGCATAAATATCTTACGGTATTTATGCCACGGCATCCCTTCTGCAGGGCGTGTCATTGCTTTAATGATGCTATCTTTTGTTTCGACAGACTCAAATATTGTGTTTAACTCACCCTCTTTAAATGCATGCTGCTTAACCATTTTTCCTATAAAAGTATTTAACGCTTTGGTTTCTTTTATTTCAGCCTGAGCGAGTCCAATAGAACTGGCTAACAACAAAGCAAAAACTAGTTTTTTCATACAATTATTATCGGTAAAAAATGGTGATAAGTGAGATAAGTTTGGGTGCAGTTAATCATGCACCCAAGACACTGTTTATTTCTTTTTAACGTACAAATCCGTAATCGTTCCTGTCACCATTTCATTAGCAAAGGCAAAGGTTTCCGATAAAGTGGGATGCGCATGAATCGTTAAACCAACATCTTCTGCATCAGCACCCATTTCTAAGGCTAGTACGGCTTCCGCGATTAATTCACCTGCATTAGGTCCCACCATCGCAGCACCTAAGATACGACCGGTTTCAGGATCACATAAGACTTTTGTAATCCCTTCACTACGACTTAAACTTAAAGATCGACCACTGGCTGCCCAAGGGAATGCGCCTTTTTCATAAGCGATACCTTTTTCTTTGGCTTCATTTTCAGTCAATCCCATCCACGCAACTTCTGGATCTGTATAAGCCACGGAAGGAATCGTTAAAGCATCAAAACCGGATTTATGCCCCGCTGAAACTTCCGCTGCAATTTTAGCTTCGTAAACTGCTTTATGCGCTAACATCGGCTGACCGATGATATCGCCAATCGCAAAAATATGGGGCACGTTGGTTCTTTGCTGTTTATCAACCGCAATAAAACCCCATTCATCGACATTAATTCCTGCCTTATCGGCATCAATTAATAATCCATTGGGTTTACGTCCAACAGCCACTAACACTTTATCAAACACTTCTGATTCAGGTGCTTTAGCACCCTCAAAGCTTACTTTTAAGCCATCATCTTGTGGCTCAATGCTTTGCACGCGAGTTTTAAGCCAAATATTTTTATATTGCTTTTTAATATGACGTTGTAACGGCGTCACTATATCTTTATCGCAGCCTGGAATAATTTGATCCATTAATTCCACAACGCTAATTTCAGAACCTAAAGCATGATAAACCGTTGCCATTTCAAGGCCGATAATACCGCCACCGACAATTAACAGTTTTTTAGGTACATCGGTTATTTCCAATGCATCGGTTGAATCCATTAAGCGTGGGTCATCATTAGGAAATACAGGGATTTTATTAACCCGTGAACCTGCCGCAACGATTGCTTGATCAAAATTAATCGTTTGCACGCCGCTTTCAGTTTCAACAGCAAGCGCATTCGCCGAGGTAAATTTACCGTAGCCTTGTACTACCGTAACTTTACGTTGTTTCGCTAATTTAGCTAAACCGCCTGTTAAGCTATTGGTGATACTTTGCTTCCATTCTCTGATTTGGTCTAAATCAAATTTAGGTTTACCAAAGCTCACACCGTGGCTTTCAAACGCATCGGCTTCATGCACAATTTGTGCAACATGTAATAAGGCTTTAGAAGGAATACAGCCTACATTCAGACAAACACCGCCTAAAACAGAATATTTTTCGACTAAAACAACTTTTTTACCTAAATCAGCCGCACGAAATGCCGCCGTATAACCACCAGGGCCACCACCTAAAACGAGAACTTCAGCGTGTAGTACATCTGTCATAATCTTATCCTCGATTACAGTAATAAGCGGCGAATATCGCCAAGATATTTAATTAACGTCGCAGTAAATCGCGCGCCTTCAGCCCCATCAATCACACGGTGATCATAGGTTAAATCTAAAGGTTGCATTAATTTAGGCTCAAACTCTGCCCCATTCCAAACAGGTTGCATAGAAGCACGGGTTAAACCCAAGATAGCGACTTCGGGTGCATTAACAATCGGTGTAAATGATTTTCCACCAATGCCCCCTAAGCTAGAAATAGTCATACAACCACCACTCATATCAGAGGGTAATAATTTTCCTGTTCGCGCTTTTTCACTCAGTGCAGATAAATCACATGTTAATTCAGCAATGCCTTTTTTATCAACATCTTTTAATACCGGTACAACTAAACCATTCGGTGTATCGACTGCGATACCAATATTAAAATATTTTTTGAGGATTAAGCTTTCGCCATCCGCAGATAAAGAGCTGTTAAAGCTAGGGAATTCTTGCATCGCAGCTGCCAATGCTTTCACGATAAAAATCAGACCGGTTACTTTAATATCCGCATTCTTATCGCTATTTAAAGCCTTACGAAATGCTTCTAATTCAGTAATATCCGCTTCATCATGATACGTAACTAGTGGTAAATTTAACCAAACACGGCTTAAATGCTGCCCCGTTAGACGTTTAATTTTACTAAGTTTTTGCTCTTCGATTTCACCAAATTGAGAGAAATCAACGGCTGGAATTGCAGGTATACCTGCGCCGCCTTGATTCGCAGAAGAGCTCGCACCAGATGCCAAGGCTTGTTTAACAAAATTCTTGATATCGTCTTTTAAAATACGTCCTTTACGACCACTCGCTTGAGTAATCAGGTTAATATCCACGCCTAATTCACGCGCAAATAAACGCACACTTGGTGTTGCATGTGGCGCAAGTCCTGAATTATTAGTACTTGGCTCAGCAGCTGCTGAAACTACAGCAGTGGTTTTAGGCGCTTTTTCCGCGACAGGCGCAACAGTTTTTTCTGGTGCAGCGACAGGCGCTGAAACTACCGCAGTCGAGGCTAGCGTATCTAAGCGAATAATTAAATCCCCTTCTGATACTTTGCTGCCCACAGCAATAGCAACTTCAGTTACCACACCGGCATGAGTCGCCGGTAAATCCATACTCGCTTTATCGGTTTCTAGTACCGCTAATGTTTGCTCTTTTTCAACCGTATCACCGACTTTAACAGAGACTTCAATCACATCAACGTCACTAACATCACCTAAGTCAGGTACATTAACTGCGATATTTTCACTTGTCGTAGTTACATCGCTAGTCACAGCTACTTCAGCTTCAGTAGCGACCGGTTGAATGACTTCAGCCACTTCTTTAGCGGCTTCGACTACCGTTTCAGCGACTGCAACATTTGCTGCATCAGCGGCTTCAACCGTAATAATCAAAGCACCTTCTGAAACGGTATCACCGACTTTCATATGTACCGCAGTGACTTTTCCCGCGCTATTTGCAGGGACATCCATGCTCGCTTTGTCGGTTTCTAAAACCACCAGTGTTTGCTCTAATGCAACCATGTCGCCTACTTGCACTGATACTTCAATGACATCGGCACCACTAACATCACCAATATCAGGTATTTTTATTTCTGTTAATACGCTCATAATTTTTATTTAATTAGATTAACCAAGGAGCAACAACATCTGCATTAATATTGTATTTTTTAATTGCTTCATCAATTTTCTTCGCATCAAAATCACCTTTATCTGCCAAAGCTTTTAATGCCGCAATAGCAACGTGATAACGATCGACTTCGAAGAAGCTGCGTAGATTTTCACGTGTGTCCGAACGACCAAACCCATCTGTTCCTAATACTGTGTAATCCGCTTTAACATAAGCACTAATTTGCTCAGCATAAACACGCATATAATCGGTTGCAGCAATAACCGGAACCTCTGCTTTAGATAAGCATTTCTCCACATGAGATACTTTTGCTTTCTCAGTGGGGTGTAAACGATTCCAACGTGCGACTGACTGACCATTACGCGCTAGTTCAGTAAAACTTGGGCAACTCCATAAATCAGACTCTACGCCCCAATCTTCACGTAATAATTTCGCCGCTTCAACCACTTCGCAGAAAATAGTACCGGAACCTAATAAGTTAACTTTTGGTGCTTTTTTACGTGTGATCCCCGACTCAAACAAATACATACCTTTTAGTATGTCTTGCTCAGTACCTTCTTGTATCGGAGGCTGATCGTAGTTTTCGTTCATTACCGTAATGTAATAGAAAACATCTTCTTGCTCACCATACATACGACGTAAACCGTCTTGTACGATAACGGCTAATTCATAACCATAGGTTGGATCATAAGAAATACAGTTCGGTACAGTCGCTGACATTAAATGGCTATGGCCATCTTCATGCTGTAAACCTTCCCCATTTAGAGTAGTCCGTCCTGCAGTACCGCCTAATAAGAAACCACGTGTACGTTGATCTGCCGCAGCCCAAATTAAATCACCCACACGTTGAAAACCAAACATAGAGTAATAAATGAAGAATGGAATCATCGGCACACCGTAAGTAGAGTACGCTGTTCCAGCCGCAATCCAATCACATAAACCACCAGCTTCATTAATTCCTTCTTGTAAAACCTGACCGGCTTTATCTTCTTTATAGTACATCAGCTGATCAGCATCTTGCGGCGTATAAAGCTGCCCTTTTTGCGACCAAATACCTAATTGACGGAACATGCCTTCCATTCCGAACGTACGTGACTCATCAGGTACAATCGGTACAATCCGCTCGCCAATTTTTTTATCTTTAACTAAGATATTTAAAATTCGTACGAATGCCATTGTGGTTGAAATACCACGGCCTACTTTTGTGCCATCTAGAATAGATTGAAAAGCACTTAACTCAGGTATTTCTAGCGCTTCTGCCTTTTCACGACGCACAGGAATATTGCCACCTAAATCAGCACGACGCTGCTTCATGTAGTTAAGCTCTTCTGAGCCTTCTTCAAACTTTATATACGGAAAATTTTCTATTTCTGCATCAGTAACAGGTAACTGCCAACGATCACGAATATCATTAATCGAATTCGCACTCATTTTCTTTTGTTGATGACTGGTATTTTGCGCTTCACCAGACTCACCCATACCATAACCTTTAATAGTTTTAGCAAGAATAACAGTCGGCTGTCCTTTAGTTTCTACCGCCGCATTGTAAGCCGCAAAAACTTTAATTGGATCATGTCCACCTCGGTTAAGGTCCCAAATATCTTTATCGGTATACTCTTCAACTAAGGCTTTTAACTCAGGCGTATTAAAGAAGAATTCACGTACATACGCGCCATCTTTTGACTTAAACGTTTGGTAATCGCCATCCACACATTCCATCATGCGTTTCATTACGATACCTTCTTTATCTTTTGCTAATAAAGCATCCCAGCGTCTGCCCCAAATAACTTTAATAACATTCCAACCAGCACCACGAAAACTGCCTTCTAATTCTTGAATGATTTTACCGTTACCGCGCACTGGTCCATCTAAGCGCTGTAGATTACAGTTAACTACAAAAATCAGGTTATCCAGCTGCTCACGACCCGCCATGCTGATGGCACCTAAAGTTTCAGGCTCATCCGTTTCGCCATCACCTAAAAATGCCCAAACTTTACGTCCCGCAGTTTCCGCTAAACCACGACTTTGCATATAACGCATAAATCGCGCTTGGTAAATCGCCATGATAGGACCTAAGCCCATAGAAACCGTTGGGAATTGCCAGAAATCAGGCATTAACCAAGGATGCGGATAAGAGGACAATCCATTGCCGCCCACTTCTTGGCGGAAATTATCCATTTTCTCATCTGAAAAACGACCTAATAAATAAGCACGTGCATAATCACCAGGACAAGAATGTCCTTGAACAAAGATCATATCACCGCCACGCTCATCCGTTGGTGCATGCCAAAAATGGTTATGCCCTACATCATAAAGCGTTGCTGAAGAGGCAAAACTCGCAATATGCCCGCCGACATTGGTATTTTTATTCGCTCTTAATACCATCATCATCGCATTCCAACGCACATAAGAACGGATTTTGCGTTCTATAGTCGTCATGCCTGGAAATTTTGCTTGCTGTTCAATAGCAATCGTATTGATATAAGCTGTATTTGCACTGTATGGAATATCAGAACCTGACTGCCTTGCTTGCTCAACCAGTTGCTCAATAATAAAATGAACACGGTCACTACCGTCTTGTTCTAAAATTGCAGATAATGACTCAAGCCATTCCTGGGTTTCTTCAGGATCAATATCAATCTGATTTAACTTATTGGCATTCAAACCATTACTCATTCCATACTCCTCAAATACAACTATTATGCGCAGCCTTTATCATAAGGCTTCTATACTATGTATTGTTATTATTTAGTGTGTGCTCAATGCTTTTTTATCTCTAAAGCATCAACAGCCAACTTAATTTAAGATTATTTTTTTGCAGCAATCGCAGATTAAAGTCTGCGAGCCATACTCTCAACCGAAAACTATCTTTTCGCGTTAGCAACCGCTTCTTTGGCTAATGCAGTCACTGCATCCCAATCTTTGTTTTTAACTGCATCAGCAGGGACTAACCAAGAGCCACCAACACACGCTACATTCTTAAGTGCAAGGTAGTCGTTGTAATTACTTGGAGAAATACCACCCGTTGGGCAAAAAGTAATCTGTGGAATAGGTCCTGCAATGCCTTTTAACATTGGAATTCCACCCGCTGCTGCCGCTGGGAAAAATTTAAAATGATCTAAACCGTATTCCATCCCTGTCATTAATTCTGAAACTGAAGAAATACCTGGAATTAATGCAATCGAACTTTTATTCGCTGCTTCTAAAAGCTTAGGTGTTAAGCCTGGGCTAATTGCAAATACAGCACCCGCATCAGCAACCGCTTGTAATTGCTCTGGCGTAGTGATTGTTCCAGCGCCAACTAGTGCGCCTTCAACTTGTTCGCTAATCGCTTTAATAGAAGCCATTGCTGCTTCCGTACGTAAAGTAATTTCCAATACTTTAATGCCACCCGCCATTAATGCACGCGCCAAAGGCACAGCATCTGCCGCATCTTCAATAACCATTACAGGCATTACAGGTGATGCATTTAAAACTTCACTTGGTTGAACTTTCCAATTATTAATAGACATATTAATCACTTACTTTTATAGAGTTAAAGATACCCAAGATAGCTATTCAACTACCTTGACACTTAGGAATCATTCACGCAATAACTTAGCTAACTTTGGGGCGCGGATCTTTAGTCCGCTATTTAAAAGGCAGGCTAAAGAGCCTGCGCCCCATTTGATAGAATCATCCGTTATTTAGTGCGCGTTCCTTTATAGTTTATTTTTTTAGCAGACAGAAAAGATCTTCTTCACTAAACAAGTTTGATGCACCTGTTTCAGCTGTTGATACGCCCACACGGAAAGCACCAAACATTTCACGCCCCATACCCCAATGATGCCCTTTAGCACTATTTGGCGCAGCAGTACGTGCAGCAAACTCATCCGCATCCACTAAGGCATTCACTTCACCTGTTTGCGTATTAAGACTAATCATATCGCCATTTTGTACTTTTGATAATGGCCCGCCATCTTCACACTCAGGACACATATGAATTGCTGAAGGCACTTTACCTGATGCGCCTGACATACGCCCATCGGTTACAATCGCAACTTTAAAGCCTCTATCTTGTAACGATCCTAATAATGGCGTTAATTTATGTAACTCAGGCATACCATTTGATTTTGGCCCTTGAAAACGCAATACGATAATAAAATCTCTTTCCAACTCACCATTATGGAAAGCCGTAACCACATCATCTTGGTCATCAAAAACTGCCGCAGGCGCTTCAACTACTTGATGCTCTTTAGCAACCGCAGAGACTTTAGATACGCCACGCCCGATGTTACCGTGCATCACGTGTAAACCACCGCTAGGCGCAAAAGGTTCTTCAACAGTAGAAATAACCGCTTTATCTAAAGACGTCTCAGGAACTGCAGTCCAAATTAACTTATCATTTTCTAGTTTAGGCTCTTCTGTGTAGCTGTTCATACCTGGCTTATTAGCAACAGTTAGAACATCTTCATGCAAAAATCCACCTTTCAACAATTCAGCAATTAACACACCCATGCCACCTGCAGCTTGGAAATGGTTAATATCTGCTTGGCCGTTTGGATAGATTTTAGTCAATGAAGGCACAACGCGCGATAGCGCATCGAAATCATCCCAATTAATGGTGATCCCTGCGGCACGCGCAATGGCAACTAAATGCATCGTATGATTAGTTGATCCACCCGTCGCTAAAATACCCACAATCGCATTAACAATTGCTTTCTCATCAATGACTTTACCTAAAGGTCGGTAATCATCACCTAATGCGGTGAATTTTAAGACTTGTTTAGCCGATTCTTTAGTCAACTCATCGCGCAATGGCGTATATGGGTTAATAAATGAGCTACCCGGAAGGTGCAAGCCCATAATTTCAACCATCATTTGGTTACTATTTGCTGTACCGTAGAAAGTACAAGTACCCGGGCCATGGTACGATTTTGATTCTGATTCTAATAATTCTTTACGACCAATTTTGCCTTCAGCATATAACTGACGTGTTTCTGCTTTTTCTTTATTAGTAATACCACTGGTCATTGGACCTGACGGTACGAAAACTGCGGGTAAATGACCAAAACTTAAAGCACCCAGTAATAACCCTGGAACAATTTTGTCACAGACACCTAAATACAAGCCACCATCAAATACGTTATGGCTTAAGCTAATCGCTGTAGACATCGCAATCACATCACGACTAAACAGTGATAACTCCATCCCTGGCTGACCCTGAGTCACCCCATCACACATAGCAGGTACACCACCAGCGAACTGAGCAACACCGCCCGCCTCGCGAATCGCTGCCTTAATTAATTCTGGCGAATCTTTATAAGGTTCATGCGCAGACAACATATCATTATAAGAAGAGATAATAGCTATATTGGCTTTCTTATCAGCCGTTAAATCCGCCTTATCGCCCGTACCACAGGCAGCAAATGCATGCGCTAAGTTCCCGCAAGCAAGCGTTGACCGCTGAGTGCCTTGCTCTGCCGCTTCATCTATATGCTTTAAATAAGCAGCCCTAACTACTTGGCTACGTTCGATAATCTGTTGCGTGATTTTATCTACTACTGGATGCATTCTATCCCTTCCTTCTATATTTGAAAGTTACCCAAAATAATGACTTTAAACTCATCTAAAACTCATTAAATAGAGCTATATTTTTTCGGTATTATACAACATCAGACAAAAATCAGTGAAAAACCACACCTCCTCCTTTATCCAGCAAGATTTTGCAGCATAACAAACCAATTGGATTGCTGATTTTAGGTTTTCTTAAGCTGCCTGTCCGGCAGTGAACGGTGTTTTTACTGAGGCACAAATGTCAGCAATTTCCTAAGCTGCCTGAGCGGCATTACTGGCCGACTCCTTGATTTTTTTTAATAGAAAAGCTTTGATTACATTCTTTACATGCACCTACAACAGGTAAATTTTCAGGGTAAGGAGGAGGCTCTAGAAGAATTCGTGATGGAGCATGATCTCGTGTATCTGGAATACCTCCGCAATAAATGCAGCCATTGATTAATCTATCATCAGCATAATCTAGAGCCTGCTCCATGTATCAACCTCACAGCACTGATTAACATTTATTTAAAAGGCCTAGGTTACTCCCAAATGATATTAAAATTTCTCATCTCACTTGGACGGTACCAAGACAGCACTCTCGACAAGACATTAACTTTAAGCACAGCCCTCGATAAAACTCTTAATCTTCTGGAGTTCTTTTCTTAACCGTTTAAATTCTTCAAAATTATATTCTATAGGATCACCATTTATAGGATGTAATAACAATCTACCATCCTCGGTATATTCATCATGTTGGTGAGCTAAACCATTCCTTTCATTCTGGACTTTAACAAGTAGGGAATCATTATTTAACTGGGATGACTCGTCGCTGCCATCTTGAAACAAAGAGCCAAGAGATCGTCTCACCTTATCAAAATCAATAAGATGTGGGTTATTTAGTAAATCATCAAAAGTATTTAAATTTTCGACTTTTTTCTTCTTGTCGGAAAAGCTCTTCAACACTCGATTTTTTGCCTTTAAAAAAATAGCTTCCCGCTCTTCTGGCTTTAAATTCTGATGCTTGCTACAAATTAAGTCTCGCATAGTTCTATCTATGGAGCTCATCGTAGACATAACCATTCCTCGAATATTATTAATATCAGATATTTTCTTAATATGGTCTTCAATAATTGGCTCAACATCATCAATAAAACTTTGTCTCGCTACAATAAAAACGCCATCGACCTCTTGTTCAAATAGCATCTGTCTTAATGAAGCCGCTTCTTTACCGCTGTAAAAAATCATATCGGTAAAAATTTTATTCCTGAGTGAGCCAGCGATATCAATTCCATTTTTACTATCTGCACCTAACTCATAGTCAAAAATTATTACATCATAGGGGTTATAGTTATTCAGTTGAATAGCTAAAGAATCAATCTCTTCACTAGTCACTGAAGTCCGTTTTTCTACTTCCAATTTGAAACCAGCTTCACTAATGAAATCACCTAAGGCTTCAAGAAACCCTTGTATTTCATCAAATTGATCTTCAAACCAAAGCACATGATATGTTAGTTTCATTATTTCCTTATCCTAATTATAAATTCAGCCCCTACTGTTGGCTGAGGTATTGCCAGCAATAATTCCCCTCCAAATTTTTCAATCTGTTTTCGACTATGATATAGCCCAAGACCTGAGCCTCTAGTTGTTGTAAAACCTTTTTCAAAAACTCTCTCTGGCTCAGTGAGTGTTTTTTTCAAACCATTACCATTATCAATAATATTTATTTGAAGAATATCTTTTTGCACCAACTGAAAAATGAACTCAATTTTCGATGCTCGTGATTTCTTAGCATTGTTGACTAAGTTATCTAAAACCATTCCTAATTCAATTGGTGTGAAACTGACCTTAAAGTTTATGTTTTCGGTATTGACTGAAACACTAATTCGACTTTGGTATGCAGTACTGATTTTTTCTAAATATTCTTTTATGTGAAAGCATATATCATCCTCAATATGGGCTGAATCAAGGCGAAAGTTTGCAAATGTAGCAAATCGAGAGGTTGTAATTATTTTTTCCGTAGACTCTAATAAGTCAGCCAATAAGTTCAATGCATCATCAACATCAATACTCTTATCTCTATGTATTTTCTTGATTCTATTTGCTATTCGTTCTTTATTATTCGCTGCATAAATAATTATCTGGTGATGAAAGCTTTCTAGCTGATCTTTATCTCGTGTCGTACCAGCCCCCATAAGGTAAAGGTTTCGCTTCTTTTCTTCTTCATATGCACCACTAAACGCTTCAGCCTGCTCTTCAGCCTGCTCTCTTTTTTTCTTTTCTTCTGCTGCTGCTTTTTCTGCAGCAGTTCTTGCTTTTTCTTCGCTCTCAGCTCTTTTTAAGGCTTCTTTTTCAGCTTTTTTGAGCTCTTCAAACCTGAGTATTGCTGCATTAATATTGTCTTGTAAGTTTCGATTTGTGGATTCTTTTGCAAAGTTTGATAACTTATTCAAAGTACCTTCAAAGTATTCCGATTTTTCACTTAATATATTAACGAGGTTTTCATTGTAACTAAGCAATTCAATTTTATTAGAGGATGAAAGACTCAATACTAAATCAATAATTCTTGACCTATTTTCATCTAGCGATAACCTTTTAGTTGTATCGTGATCTTTATCTAGCTTATCCTGCCAAGTAATGCCAACCACATAATTCTCTAATCTGCGAACACATTTTGTTACTGCATTAAATAATTGTTCCGAGGCGAGCGTATCTACAAGCCCCTTATCTCGACTAGAAGCTTCTTTAAATTTATCCTCATTTCCAGCAATATCGACTCGCCCCATTACTTCACGAGTACCTAAGTATCTAGCATAGCCTTGCTGCTTTCTTTTTCCTAGCTGCCAATAATCATCATGAGGTTCCCCTACTGGATACACTCTGAACCCGTTTCTGAAAAGAAAAATAGAGCCGAACTCAGGGCCTGTAACCCCCACTCTCTTATTAAATGTAACTTTTGCTGACTGATTTAAGTAATATATTTGGCATTTAAATTCAGTATTTAAAAGCTCCGAGAATTCAGATGCTTCTTCCCGTATCTTATATATACTTTCTCCCCTATCTATTAACTCACTAGTTAGATGGCTTCCAATAATATCTACATTTAGAAATGTTGTTTTATTTTTCAGAATTTCAAAAATAACATTCTTTACTTTTCCATTTATAACTAACTGGTCCTTATTCTCTTTGTCTGATTTCAAAAGCTTTTCATCTGCTTCTTTCTCATCGTTACAATGTAATATTACCTGAAAGGGGGATAATAAATCTCCAAATGGATTAATTAGTTTAGCTAAGTGCTGCCTAAGTTTTAGTAATTGTTTCCTGTCCCATTTGTTTCTAAGGTCAATTTCAAGAATAACTCCCTGAGAATACTCATCCAGATGCTCAACTTCTATAGGAAGATCAATGTCGCTGACTGTTGAATGGAGAATATTGACCGTCTCAAAAAGCTCCTTGGAATTCTTTTCAAAATCCCCCCAATCTACATCTAAAATTTCAATCTGGTTAGTATCCAGCGTTTTTGCTTGAAGCCGTAGATTTCTCCCTAATCTATCGCATGAGAACCTTCCTATGCCTTTATTACCGGCATATATTTTATTTGGTTCATTTTTATCTTCGCTGTGGTCTTGTTTAGCTGAATATGCAAGAAATAACCATTTATTCTTAATATCCTGCAGACTCATACCTTTACCATTATCAATAATGTAAAGCTTATTTTTATGAGTTTGAAAAATAATATCCACTTTTGTAGCATCGGCATCAAAAGAATTCTTAACCAATTCAAATATAGCTACAAAATCATTAGTAATTAAATCTCTACCAATAACTGACTTTATGGCTGAACTAACTTTAAAATGTAACTCTGTTTTTTCAGACATTGTTAAGTAAGCCTTTTAAAATAATACTTGCTTGCTCACTAAATAAAGGGGGTATTGCATTTCCAATTTGCGAATACCTCGGAACTTCTTGCGTTCTTCGCTTACCACCCGTTGTGTACTTCCCTTTGATTTCATACCAATCTTTAAAAGATTGAATTCTTGCATACTCTCTGACTGTGAAGATCCTCGGTTCCTTGTAATGTAAATAATCATCGGGTAACGTAGTAATCGTCGCTGTTGGAGTATTTGAGGCAAGAGGTATTAAGGTTCTTTTCTTAAGGTTAAACCTTTCTTTTATTTCATCAGATAATGTTTTATTTTTTTCTGAATTTTTAAGTATAAATTTAAATTTCTCTATTGTTTCTGGGTAATGTTTAGCAAACCTATGGCTATCAGGTAACGCGCCAGATTCTATTCCACTTCTAATATAGCGTTGATAATTAGTTTTTGCTTTAGAATACTGGCCAGCCTTAAAACTGGCGGTATCAGGTGAAGTTATTTCATTATTTTTTTGTAGTAAATCGGAAATTGCATCTTCAAGTGAGTTTGTTAAAGATAACCCTTTTGAAGATAAAAATTGTTGTCTATTCTCCCTCAACAGATCAAAAAACTGTTTTGGGGAGCATAGAGAATTTACATCTTTTCTTATTCCTATAAGAATAAATCGAGTACGCTTTTGTGGAACACCATACTCGGCAAAATTAACAAGCTCACCATACACATCATATCCGTTAAAGTTTTTTGTTTTTCGTGACAGTGCTTTTTTAACGTATTCTGAATATATTCGACCTTTAACTTTATTCTTATCAAATTGCTGAGTAAACCCCTTAACGTTCTCAAAGAAGATTATTTTTGGCTGGACAGTACGAATGAATTTTATATAAGAGTCTATTAGTTTATTTCTAATATCATCTTCATTTCTTCTGCCCGCAGTTGAGAAGCCCTGACAAGGTGGCCCACCCGCAACCAGATCTACTTTACCTTGTAGGTCTGTTAACTCGTGAGTGTACCTTTTGATTACATCATTGATATCATAATTTGTAATGGGAAGCCAATCCGGCCAATTAAAGTGATTATGTTTTTCAATAAGGTTGTATTTGAGAGTCTCAAACGCATCAGGGCTTTTTTCTACAGCGAAAACCCCTTTCCATAGCCCGCTACTGTAGAGCCCTAAAGACAAGCCCCCGCAACCTGAGAATAAGTCTATGTATGTACTTTTATGCTCCATCCTTGACCTTAATTTAAACACTTAGATTTTCGCGTATGATCTCACATATTATAACTAAAAGTCACCCTTATCGTGAGGTGGCTATATTGTTAAGAACCTTAAAGCCGTTGTTATGCATGCATGTCATCACTCCATTATTTTTAGCGAAGATTCGAGCATCTTTTACTAATTCAGCAATAATGGGCAGTGCGTCCAATCACATTTACTAGACTGCTAAGACATGTAAACACAAAAACTAGAATTAACATCAACAACATATATAGCCCTGACTGCGTTTCAATTCCATATGTTTGTTTATAAAAAAGAAAAATTGGTGCCCCCCAATACCGTCCATTGCGGGTCTAAACTCAATAAACCTATAAGCACAAAAAAGGGCGCATAATGCACCCTTCTCTCTAGCTAATAACGTCTAATACCTTATAACGGTAATAAGTCCTCACCAACAGCATTCAGTTGATCACCATTTAAGTCATCATCATTTGCTGGAATCCACTGCGCTAAACAGTCACGATCTTTAACACAAGGATCTGTTAAAGACTGTATAAATTCCACTAAAAATCCTACTTGCATATCACTTAAATTAAGCGTTTCCAATTCAAAATTAGACGCATTTAAAGCTTCTAAGGTATTTGCACGCATTTTATCTAGGTTAGTTACATTTTCGACAAGTAGCTGACTTTCATCAAAGTTGTCAATTGCATTCGCTGCATTTGAGTGATGTTTAATAACAGCCTCTAATGAATCATAAGAACCTGCATGTGACCAAGGTCCAGTGACTTCAACATTGACTAATGATGGTGTTCTAAAAGCAAATTTATCTTGCTCTAAACCTGTTTCTCTTGCACGACCAAAATCTTTAGAGCCATCAGCACCATTGCCTTTACCTTCGCCCACTTGTGGCATAGCTAAGTTATGAAAACTTTCATCAGTAAAGAAATCCCCACTGTGACAGCTAGAACAGTTCGCTCCACCCTGCATGTTTGAAGTATAAAACAATATCGCACCTCTTTTTGCTCCTGCAGAGATTGCTTGATTATCGCCTTCAACATAACGTTTCCACGGTGTATTACCAAAAGCTTGAGAGCGTTCGTATTCACCAATTAACATAGATACTCTTTGCTCAGTAATCAGCTCTTCTAATGGCGCATTTGGCTCATTAAAGACACTACGAAATTTTTCTATCCAGTGCGCTGTTTCAGGCAATGGCACCGTGTCAGTCACATCATTACCAGTTGCATCAAAAACTTGCGGTCCTTCATAGCCTGCTAATCTTGCTGCTAAAAACTCTCTAATTTCCTGATCACTATAAGAATTATGTGAAAATGATTTCATCTCTTCTCTAGAGGTAACTGGAAAACGCGCCTGCGCCTGAACTAAATTACCACCCGCTAGTGGATCAGCTACGCCAGCTGCAGAGTTAGGTGTACGAATACCGCCAACTGAGCCATTGGCACCCTGCTGTGGATTTAAGCTTTCCAACCGCCCATCATGAAACTGAAACTTATCCCAAGCGATAACATTAAAAGTTGTTGGTGCATTTCTAGGTACCGGCGGAAATCCAGCATGATTTTCAGCCTCTGCATTCGTTCGTCCCTGACCTAATAAATCAGGTGCATCGGCCTCCACACCAATAGGTAAGGCCAAACGATCGCCACCACCTAATAAAGGGTGATGACACGCAACACAAGCTGAATCACGATCACCACCTAAAGATTTAGAATAGAATAAATCCATACCTAATTGTGCTTCCGCGCTATTAATATCTGGCACGTCTCTGTTTAGTAAAGGGTCTCCCGTTAAGCCTAACGAGTTAACCAGCGGTCTTAACGCTTTATCTAAATGCTTTTGGTGTTTATGTTTATGCATATTGCCAGCCGCTGTAGCGCTAACGCCATAACTAACCGCACCGACTACACAAAGCCCCATTAAAATTTTTTTCATTGTCTTCCTGCCTTCCGAATACTAAAACTCTCACTGCCAATACCATATTGCAGCGCCCATGAATTGCAACTCAAGTATAAAGAGCAGGTGTATCTAAAATATGTCACGAAAACCGAATTTGTAACAAAATGTAACAATGCGAATCAGATACCTAGAATTACTTAGCATTCAATGTTAATTTAACTAAATATACTAATAAATTAACATAGGAAGACTGCGATCTCGAGCGCCAAGGAAGTGAATTATTTAAAAAGTGAGCAAAAAAGTAAAATTCTGGTTGTCGATGACGACCAAGCACTGCGCAACCTACTTGACCAATACCTTGATAGCCAAGGATTCTTAGTAAATTGCGTAGAAGATGGAAAAAGCATGGATGCCTACCTAAAACAAGCCAGTGCAGATTTAATCATTCTCGACCTAATGCTACCCGGTGAAAATGGTCTCGATATTATTAAACGACTAAATAATCAGCTAAGCCCTCCTATTATTATGCTTTCTGCTAGCGGCGAAGATGTAGATCGAATTATTGGTCTAGAAATGGGCGCAGATGATTATTTGGCAAAACCCTTCAATCCCCGCGAACTGCTTGCACGCATACGCTCAGTCTTACGCAGACAAACAGCGCCTAATAACACACACGAACAAGAAGTCTACCAGTTTGGTTCTTATCAATTTAATAGAGCCAAGCAAAGCTTATTACGTGATGGTCGGCCAGTTAGCTTAACCAGCGGTGATATTTCTTTATTAGAAATTTTTATTAGTAATCCTCAGCAGGTATTATCCCGCGATACGCTATTAGAAAATCTCAAAGGCTATGACTGCGCACCCTTTGATCGCAGTATTGACGTGCGTATTATGCGTTTACGCCAAAAAATAGAAGCTGATACAAGCAACCCTGTTTATATCCAAACCATCTGGGGCGAAGGTTATAAATTTACCCCATCCAAATAAGCGCATGAGTTTATTTCGCCGCTTAAATACCATTTTTACCAATACAGTGCTTACACTCGCCTTTGGTCTGATTAGCTTTACGCTAATGTCTATTCTTCTGGCTTTCTATTTTGTATTAAGCCCTATGGCGGATAGAGCTGCTGATGATATGGGGGGTTTAATGCATATTATCGGCAAATCTTGGATTGCCCTGCCCACAGAAAAAAAAGCAGATTATCAAGTTCATTTACGCGAACAACATCATTTGTTTATTACTGACCATCCCGCTCCACTACAAACTCTCACAAAACACTACCCTTTTATTCCTAGGCTAGAAAAATCTTTGCAACACCACTTCCATCAAGCACTCAGCATCAAGCAGGCGATAGAAGGTGGGGAGCCTTGTTTTTGGGTCGCATTACCCATTGCTGATAGCGTCGTTTATATCGGCTTTTTACATGAACGTTTTGGCCCGCATCCGTCCAAAGCCATGATTGGCATTCTTGCAGGAGGGCTCTTGCTGATTTTAATCACCACGCTGTTTTTAGCGCGCCGCATTACTCGCCCTATCAAAACTTTATCCAATGCCGTCAACTTAATCGGCTCGGGAAAATTGTCAACACGCATCCCTGAACATGGCCCACAAGAATTAGCAATGCTCGCACATAACTTCAACTGCATGGCACAAGAAATCAGCCAGTTTATGTCTAATCGCAGCATTTTATTTGGCGGTATTTCGCATGACTTACGTACCCCGATAACACGCATGCAACTTGCCTTAGAGCTTTTAGAAAACGAAAACAATACCGCGTTAATTACAGGCATGCGTAATGATCTAAATGAAATGGAAAAGCTGATTCAAAATGCCCTTGAATTTGTTAAAGGCATGGATAAACATCGTGCATTTAATATCAAAATCAATAAAGTTCTGAATGAACTAGCGGAGAACTATGCGCGCCAAAATCAAATTATTCAGTGGCAAAGCAACGGTGGCCAATGCAAGATTGAAGTCAATGCCTTACGCCGCGTATTGTGCAATTTACTGGATAATGCTTTTCGTTATAGCGCAGAAAAGCCGGTAAACCTAACTTGCTCACAAGAAAAAAACGCTTTAATCATTCATATTATAGATCAAGGCCCAGGCATTCCCGAAGATAAGCTAAGCGCAGTTTTCCAACCATTTTATCGCTTAGATAATTCACGTAATAAAAAAACCGGTGGCAGTGGCTTAGGCTTAGCGATTGTGCAGCAATTATGTGAAATTCATGATTGGAAGGTTGAATTACTTATGGGTAAAAAGCAAGGCCTAGACGTAAAACTAAACATCCCCCTGAACTAAGCATAAATTCTTATCATTACCTGCCGCCTTAACCAATTTATCAAATCAAAAGAAAAATAAAAATACGTCATATTTAACCAAGTCTGAAGCCATTGGTTATGTTCAAGGGTTACGCTCACACGCAGTGAATGTTAGAATAAATTTTATTCACCACACCATACAACTTTCATGTCTGTGAATTCAATCCCATCTCCCAAATTTTCCAACGCGTCAGCCACCCGGTTACGTGAAATCCCTTACAACTATACGTCTTTTTCTGATCGTGAAATCGTCATTCGTTTATTAGGTGAGCCGAATTGGCACATCTTAAACGAACTACGCGATGAACGCGTCACAGGGCGCTCTGCACAAATGCTATTTGAAGTGCTTGGTGATATTTGGGCCGTACAACGCAATCCTTATTTAGAAGACGATTTGCTAGACAACCGCAAACGGCGCAAATCTTTATTAGATGCACTACGCCACCGTCTACAGCAAATGGAAAAGCGCCATGCGGAGTATGCCACTGAGCACCCGAAACGCGCTAAACGGGTATCACAACTGATTGCTGCAGCCCATCAAGCGGTTGATAACTTTGAAGCGCATTTCAAAAGCAGCGTCAAAATGCGCCGCAAAGCGGAAGCCTTACTCAGCAAACATACACGCAAAGATAATATTTGCTTTGACGGATTTGCGCGCGTGTCTCATGTCACTGATGCCACCGATTGGCGCGTAGAATACCCGTTTGTGGTTTTATATCCCCGCACAGAACAAGAAGTTGCCTTATTAGTTAAAGATTGTATTAACCTCGGCTTAACCATTATTCCTCGTGGCGGCGGCACCGGTTACACAGGCGGCGCAGTGCCATTAACGCCTTACTCGGCGGTTATTAATACCGAAAAATTACTCGACATGGCTCCAGTTAATCATGCCGCAAACTTACCGGGTGTTAACCAGAGCTATGCAACCTTGCATACAGGTGCTGGTGTTGTCACACGTCGCGCCATGGAATCCGCTGAAAGTGCGGGTTTAGTGTTTGCTTGCGACCCAACCTCAGCCGATGCCTCCTGTGTTGGTGGCAATATCGCCATGAACGCAGGTGGAAAAAAAGCGGTTTTATGGGGTACAGCGCTCGATAACCTACTCTCTTGGCGCATGGTCACACCTGACGGCAACTGGCTAGAAGTCGAACGCTTAAAGCATAATTTAGGCAAAATTCATGACCAAAAACAGGTTGAATTTAGCCTAAAACGTTTTGATACCGACAACAAAAATCTACTCTCGGAAGAAATCCTAACCCTGCCAGGTAGCTTATTTAGAAAAGGCGATTTAGGTAAAGATGTCACCGATAAATTTCTCGGTGGTTTACCCGGCATACAAAAAGAAGGCTGTGATGGCATCATCACCTCCGGCACGTGGATTTTACATAAAATGCCACCTCAGACACGCACCTTTTGCCTCGAATTTTTTGGCCAAGTTCGTGAAGCAGTGCCTGCCATCGTTGAAATTCGTGACTACCTCGCAAGCCTGCCTAAAACAGGTGAAATGCGCGTTATGCTTGCGGGTTTAGAACATCTTGATGAGCGTTATGTAAAAGCTGTCGGTTATGCCAGCAAAGCGAAACACCAAGGACTACCCAAAATGGTACTCATTGGTGATGTAGTCGGTGACAATGAAAAACAAGTCGCTTTAGCTGTTTCCGAAGTCGTGCGTATCTGCAATGCCCGTGGTGCCGAAGGCTTTATCGCAGTCAGTCCTGAAGCACGTAAAACCTTCTGGTTAGACCGCGCGCGCACTGCCGCCATTGCTAAACACACCAACGCCTTCAAAATTAATGAAGACGTAGTTATTCCACTGCCACGCATGGGTGATTACTGTGACGGTATTGAACGCATCAATATTGAGTTATCACTGCGCAATAAATTACGTTTATGTGCGGCAGTCACGCAATTTTTACAAGGCGAACTCCCGCTACGCAATTATGAAGACAGCACCAATAAAGTTGAATTAATCGGTGACCGCCGCGAGTTAGCTTTACAAGAAGTAGAGCAGGTACGCACACGCTGGCAGTGGATTTATGACCACTTAGATCTGCCCTTAGCTGAAGCAGAAGCCAAATTTGCAGAGTACAATATTAATGCGGGCGAACTCAGTAACCGAGCAGCCAACCCAATACTTTTTCACCGCCTACAAGATCATTCGGTACGCATCTCATGGAAACAAGAATTACTCGCCCCACTTAAAGAAATTTTCTCAGGTGATAATTTCCTCTTAATTACCGAACGCCTTGAACTGACGCATAAAGACATCTTGCGCTCACGCGTTTTTGCTGCCTTACATATGCACGCCGGCGATGGCAATGTGCACACTAACCTGCCGGTTAATTCAGACAATTATGCCATGTTGCAAGAAGCCAATGAAGCAGTTGCGCGCATCATGGACTTAGCGCGCTCACTGGATGGTGTTATTTCCGGTGAACACGGTATCGGCATTACTAAATACGAATTTCTCAATCCAGAAGAACTTGCCGATTTTCACAGCTACAAACAACGCGTTGACCCCGAAGGACGCTTTAATAAAGGCAAGCTCATGCCTGGCGCTGATTTACGTGCGGCATACACTACCTCATTTAGTTTAATGGGCTATGAGTCACTGATTATGCAGCAAAGCGAGATTGGTGAGATTTCGGACTCAATCAAAGACTGTTTACGTTGCGGAAAATGTAAACCGGTTTGCGCAACCCATGTGCCACGCGCCAACTTACTGTATTCACCGCGCAATAAAATTTTAGCCACCTCCTTATTGATTGAAGCCTTCTTATACGAAGAGCAAACACGACGCGGCATTTCCATTACCCACTGGAATGAATTTGAAGATGTCTCAGACCATTGCACGGTCTGTCATCGCTGTGAAAGCCCTTGCCCTGTCGATATAGACTTTGGTGATGTGTCCATGAATATGCGTAATTTATTACGCAAAATGGGCAAACAAAGCTTTAACCCGGTCAAAACCTTAGCGATTGCCTTTCTTTCGACTGATCGTCCGAGTAGCGTAAAAATCATGCGCAAACTATTGATTGAATGGTCTTATAAAGCTCAGCGCATAGGCAACTTTTTTATTCGACCGTGGGGTAAAGCGCAGCTAAAACAGCCGCCTTCATCAACCGGTAAGCCGAATATGAAAGAATTCGTGGTGCATTTTACCAACCGAAAAATGCCCGGCAAATTGCCAAACAAAACTGCTCGTGCGTTGCTTGGCATTGAAAGCAATGAAATCGTACCGATTATTCGTGATATTAAAAAGACCAGCACCGATTCGGAAGCGGTATTTTATTTTCCAGGCTGTGGCTCAGAACGCCTATTTTCCCAAGTCGGCTTAGCAACGCAAGCAATGCTTTACAATGTCGGTGTGCAAACCGTCTTACCGCCAGGCTATTTATGCTGTGGATTTCCTCAACGTGCCGCAGGAGAATTTGATAAAGCACAACAAATTACCACCGATAATCGCGTCTTATTTCATCGCGTCGCCAATACCTTAAATTACCTTGATATTAAAACTGTCTTGGTAAGTTGTGGTACCTGTTTAGATCAGCTAGAAGATTATGAGTTTGAGAAGATTTTTCCTGGCTGTCGCGTAATCGATATTCACGAATACCTTTTAGAAAAAGGCGTCAAACTAGAAGGTATCAGCGGCACTCAGTACCTTTATCATGACCCTTGCCACACCCCGTTAAAACAACAAGATCCTATGAAAACGGTTAATGGCTTAATGGGGGCAGCCATTAATAAATCTGAGCGTTGCTGCGGTGAATCGGGGACTTTAGCCGTAGGTCGTCCCGATATTTCCACACAAGTCCGTTTCAGTAAATCTGAACAGCTACATAAAGATACCGAGAAATTACGTGCCGAAGGCAATGAAGGCAAAGTAAAAATACTAACTACCTGCCCTTCTTGTGTGCAAGGCTTAGATCGCTTTAAAGGGGATGTTGACGATTTAGAAACCGATTATATCGTGGTAGAAATCGCGCAAAAAGTATTAGGCGAAAACTGGATGAAAGATTATATCAAAGAGGCTGGCAATGGCGGTATTGAGCGCGTTTTAGTGTAATCGACAGCACTAGTATGCAAGCAAGGGCGCTGCATAATAACTTAGGGTAGCTTGGTTTTTTATTCAAGTTAAGCTGCCCTCATTATTATGCTTTCTTCCGAATCACCTCGTAGCTACCCTTTTCAACAGTTGCTTTGCTTGCTTATGCTACAATTTCACTTATGCATATACGTTTTGTTATGCATAACTACTATAAACACAAGGTAAAATTCCTAATGGATTTATTGAAAAAAGTAATACTAGCTTTATTTGTTAGCATCTCAATGTTTGCTATTGCGCCTGCTGCGATCGCTGGTGTACCTGAACCAGCAACAAGAGAAGAAGTAATAGAATCAATTGAAGAAGCTATCAAATTTTCAGAGCAAACATTGGCTGCATTAAAAGCAAATGAATCAAAAAAGAGTGTTTTAGCTTTATTTAAAGCAACTAAGAAAGAATCTAAAAAGATTGAGAGTACACCTGTTGAAAGAACACGCTCTAAAGCAAGCCAAAAAATGGGCAAAGCACGTCTTGCTTTCAAAAAGGGCAATAGCGAAAAAGCTGAAGAGTTAATGACTGAAGTCGTTGAACTTTTTAAAGAAGTGCAAAAAATACACAACGCGATTTAAATCTAGATGGCTGAATTAGCCTACTAAGATTTACGTCATAATGGGCTCATTGTTATAAACAATTGAGCCCGTTTTATTATCTGGCGTTTGTTAAATCGTCCACTCCAACTATCTGCGCAAAGCTCGTCATAGCATTCAAAAAGCTAGTGCTTTCAATTTCCAACCGAGTCCAAGCCTTTTAGCGCTTTCTTAACGGATCAAGAAGATACTTTAGACCGTTGTGATCCAGCTCCTGCATTAGTGCCAATAACTGCCCTAACTCACCGGTTGGAAATCCCTCGCGCGCAAACCAATTAAGGTAATTCCCTGGTAAATCAGCGATGACTCGACCTTTATATTTTCCATAAGGCATGGGAAATGTAAGTAATTTTTTTAAAATTTCGGGATTCATTATCTGACCTATGTTACGCAGAGATCTTATCTCTTTCAATCCTCATTATATAAAGATTTACGATTACAACTAGGTAACATCAAGTAGCCCGTATGAAGCTTGCGCAATACGGGGATTCGATGCGCTGTTTATCCCGTATTACGTACCTTCATACGGGCTACGATGGCTACGGTTACTTTGATTTTGAATAGACTAAATATTGGCGCGTTTAGAATGCAACATGAATTTTAAGACGGTAGAAAATTCTCATGATGCTTAGCTAACAAATAACCGGTAAACGTGCGTAACTGTTGTAATTCCGCGCTGTAAGGTATTAACCGGCGCGCTTTATAAAGCTGTTGATTGGCAGATAACAATTGCTTTTGTGCCAACAACTCAAGCACCTCTCGATAATATTGCTGTATTAAATAATCACGAAACGTTAATGCCAAGCTTGATGTCTTTAAATTCAAAGCCGACATTAAAGCGGCAATACTTTGTTCACCTTGTTTATTTGCCCAGTACTGTATTGCTTTAGCTAAATACTGTTCTGCTGTTTTCTCTGCAGCACTTAATGCACTTAAATCCGCCTGGCAACGCGGACAGATAATATTGTCTTTTAAGCGCGCATTACAACAAGGGCAACGCTCCATTAAGATTCCAAATAATAAATAATATCGTTTAATTGCGCGCTCGGTTCTTCTAAGCCTGCAATATCTTGCGCTTCGATACAGTTCATTAAGGCTTCAATTAAATCCACCATATCTTCTTTATCTTCCGCAGAGACTTGTGCAAACAGCCCTTCTGCCTTGGCAATCAACTCATGCGCTGCGCTAATTTCCGGCACATCAGCATCAATTTCTGTTACTAACTCATCCACAATACGCGGGTCCGCTTTGCCCAATAAAGAGCTAATACGTTGCTTAGCGGTATCTAAAGAATCCCCCTCAAACTGAGATAAAGCATTCTTAATCGTAATAGATTTTTCTAAGCCGGTTTCTTTTTCCACCGCCGAAACATGTAACAGCCCATTCAAATCTAAATCTAAAGTCAAGGTAATGACATTGCCTTCAGCGACATCAAGTAAGCCTTCAACGCGAAATTCGCCTATTTTGACATTATTTAAAGCATCCGGATCTTCACCCTGATAAATATTTAATTCAACCGCCTCCTGACCATCATAGCTAGTCGAAAACGCCTCTGTTTTACGGTTCGGTAAAACACTATTTTTATGAATAATGGGTACAAACATAAACGGGTATGGCTGAGCACCTAAAGCTCCAATAGCGCTGGTACCATAAGTGTAGGGAGTCACATCCACCAAAACCGTATCCACCTCTTGGCCTGCAATCATTGCCGCTTGGATCGCTGCCCCCATAGCAACACATAAGTCAGGGTCAACTTCGCTATGCGGTTCAAAACCAAACTCATTCAATAAACGTTCGCGAACACAAGGCGTGCGAGTAGAGCCACCGACTAAAATAATTTCATCAATTTCCACGGCCGTTAACTTCGCGCCTTTTAAAGCAATATTCGTTGCATCGATGGTCGCGTTAATATAATCTTCAATCATTTCCTCGTACGCCATTCGAGAAAGCTCAAGCGAAACATGCACCGCCACACCCTCATGCTCTAATAAATATTCCTCATCAATTTGCGCATAAGGCTGCTCGGATAATAAAAATTTCGCTTCTTCAGCCGCACGTGCAAGGCGCGCCATCGCTTTACTATGACTGCGCACATCAACACCCTGTATTGTTTGTATCTGCTCAATCAGGTAATCAATAATTTGCTGATCAAAATCATCGCCACCTAACTGATTATCACCATGACTAGACAGTACTTCAACCACGCCATCCTGCATATTCACTACCGAAACATCAAACGTTCCGCCACCCAAATCGTAGACTAACACTTGCTTAGCTTCCGCTTGTATCGATCCATAAGCCAGTGCGGCTGCCGTTGGTTCATTAATCATGCGCACCACTTCTAAACCTGCGATTTCTCCTGCTTCACGGGTTGCTTGGCGTTGTGCATCAGAAAAATAAGCGGGCACAGTAATAACCGCTTTGCTTACTGTCTTTCCTAAATGTTGCTCAGCAATTGTTTTTAAACGCGTTAAAATAATCGCCGAAACTTCTTGTGGTGTATAAGCCTGATCCGCTAAAACAACTTGCGTCTCTTGGCCCATTAAACGCTTAATTGATTTAATAGTACGTTCTGGATAAACCAAGTATTGATTACGTGCGGTTGCGCCAACAATCACTTGCCCCGCATCATCAATACCCACAAATGAAGCGAGCATCTTTTGATCGCCATCCGCAATAACGGTGACTTTTCCCTGCTCGACAATGGCTACTTCTGAATTAGTTGTACCTAAATCTATACCAATAATAATGTCATTCATTTACTTACCCACGGTTACCTTATTGACTTTAACTTCTGCCAAACGCAATACCTGATCTTTAAATAAAAAGCCTTTGCGTAATTCTTGTAATACGATGCCATTTTCTTGCCTTAGGTCTTGCTCTGTTTCTAAGGCACTCATAGTTACCGGGTCAAGCCGCTTACCAACGCAATCAATCGCGCGTACTTGATACTCTAATAATAGCTGTTCAAAGCGCTTAAGCGTCATCATCTGCCCTTCTTTAAAGCGCTCAATAAAATGCACATCTTTTGGGCGTGATTTTTTGAATAGCTGCTTAACGGGCCGATAATTTTGCAAAATCTCACTCCCGGTATGCAAGCGATCATACATATCCACCATTTGTAATAGCATGGTACGCATCAACGTCTCTTGCTGCTGCTCTAAGCGCTGGCCATAAGCAGCTAATTCTGCAACTAGCACTTTATTATCACCTTCCACGATATTCAGCGCGGAATTTAAGCTATCTAAGGTATTTTTAAATTGCCGCGCCTCTGCTTTGACTTCCGTTTTTAAGCTAGTCATTTCGCTCAGCAAGCTATGTAAATCCGGCTGTTCCTGAGTAACCAAAGCATCTGCCTGACTTTCCGCCAAATACTTTTGAAAATCTTCCAGTAATTCGTTTTTCTGTAGTTCAGTTGTCATTATTTTTCAGCGGGCGTTATCGCCTTTAATAGCGTAGCATCATCAACACTCGCACTTAATAGTTGAGTCAATAAATCCGTATTAATCGGGATATTTTTTTCAGTCGCTAATGCTCGGTCAATTAAAGTATCGGCGCTCATATCAGGCAATGTAAACAAAGCATAGGTCACTCGACTTTTATGGTCTTTAATTGCACTATAAGCCGCATGGATAGCTTGAAATTTCTGCTGATCTCGGTCTGGCGGGTTATCTTTCACAAGGCGCAAATAAGCCAGCTTAATCTCTGCATCATCAGCCGTCATCGCAACATCTAAAATTTTATAAGCACTATCCACAATATAACTCCATTAAAAAGAAAAAGAGCGCGTCTTTTTACCCACACCAAAACAGTCCAGCACATCTTGAACACTCACCTCAATATCAATACCTAGCTGATCGGCACTTTTCACCACCATCAGGGCAGAAAATAAATCAGGATTTTGCATAATAGCTAACATGATATTTTGATCATGCCCCACTATCTGCATAAGATCTTCCTCCGCCTGCTCAATCGTTGTTGTTTTAGCTAAGGATTCAATTGTTTCATTCAACCCCATCAGTACAGAGTCTGGCACATGAGCAAACAATTCCTCCATAGGGTCTAGGCCTTCCTGCTCATCGTCACCCATAGCAAATAAGCGTTCAAGAAAACCCTTAGTTCTCTGCGGATGTACTTGATAATAGCGAGCTAACAATTTTTCCAGTAATATGCCCGCCTGAAAATCTTTATTCTGTACGGCTTGCTCATGATGCTGCTGCAAACTCATTAACTCTCTAAAGCTACAATCTTCGGGCTTAGCATTATTATCCGCATAAATGCGATAATACATCCAAATCGGTTTTTGCCATTTATCGAAAGCGAGTTTTGCACAATGGCGTAATAACTCAAAATGTTGAAGCGTCTCTAATAGCTTACATAAGCTAAGCAAGTCAGACTCTGCATATTCTTGCTCTGTTAGTGATTTTTCAAGAGCTGCTTTAATGTTTTCTAAGGCCTTATGCAGCTGCTCTTCATTATCCGATTCTAAAGTAAATTGTTCTAATAACTGTAAAAACTGTGCAAACTCAGATACCGAAAGCAAATGATCTTTTGCCGATGGCAATACGCGTAACACAGTAGCAACAGGCAAACCCATAGATAAGGCTTCTTTGCTTGCATGAAACTGCCTATTGACTGGATCGGTATACAGTTGAGTAAACGCATCGGCAATTAACTGCAATCCTTGTTCTTTGTCTTCATGCGCAAAACAAAAGAATCCGCGCATAAGCTGCGTTTGCTTAACGTAAGCCTTACCAATATTTAATGCTTCAGCCTGCTTAATTTCTTTATCCACTAAATGATACGATTTTTCTCGTATCAATTGATGAGCATACGCTAAATGACTCGCAAATAAAGTCTGTTTTGCAAAGCTGTTCAGCGGATCAATTGTTAATATTTTAGTCGCATAGTGACTCGCTTTTTTATAGCTTTTATTCGCTGCCGATTCTCGTACTGCGCGCGTCAAAACATCAATATCTTGTGGGAACTTTTCCAGCGTTTTTGCCAGCCATTGTTGATAATCTTTAGTTGCCTCTGATTGCTGGTAAAAATCTAAAATCTGCAAATAAATATCATGATCTTCTGCATCATATTGTAAACTTTCAATTAATAATTCAATTTGCTCTGCCGGCTCTTCACCTTGACTAAGATGGCGCAAAATCATGGCGATTTTCAAAGCATTTCCTGGATCATCTTGATTTTGTAAGGCCTTGATACACAGCCGCCAATAATATTCTGCATCGTAAATATTATCTTCGCGCTCATGCAATAATGCGCTGACCCGGCTCTCCTCGTACTCATCGCTTGCGCCAAAAAATTTCTGAAAATCCTTATGCCCTGCGGGGTAAACACTTAAAAGCTGCTGACAATAATTTTGCGCTACATCAGGCCCCAATAAAGATTGGTATTGAATCGCCATATTAAACTTTACCTTATCTGATAAATGCTCATGCTGACGTGTCAAATGTTCCAGAAACTCACTCTGTTGTTTATTAAAGCCTTTAATATGACAAATAATACTGCGTTGACTCTGATTTAAGCGCAGCAAGGCATCAAACAACGCAGCACCCTGCAACAATGTTATTTCTAATAGTCGGGCAACACTGGCATAAGCAGAACTGGTTGATATCTTAACTAACAAAGCCCGTGCCTGACTCTCTGAACTAGGCAAAACTAATAAGGCCTGTAATAGACTGCGCAAATCTCTAAAGGCCGAGCGATAGGGAATTTTCTTTAAGATTTCAGTTAATTTTGCTTCATCCTCATTTGCATAGGCCTGAAGTCCTGTTTGTATCAGATGAAAATGTGCAACAAAAGCAGATTCTTGAGGCAAATCATTAATAATCTCTGGCGATTTAGTCAGCGCAAGCAAGCCTAATAAAGAAGCCAACTCTGGGTAATCTTTGTCTAATTGCTGTGCAGATAATTGCTGCAGATTTTTTTGAATATCGACTTTATTTTCACTCAAAATAAGCCAGATAATATATTGATCATAAATATCAAAAGGCGCTTGTGTATATTGACAATGGTTTTCCCACAGCACTACCGCGTCTTTAATCATCCCTTTTTCGGCTAGAGCAACTGCTCGCTGCACATAACAATAAGCTAACGGCTTATTCCATTGCTCATTAGCAGAAAGCTGTAATAACTTTTTATACAGCTCACCGACCTCCTTATACTTACCATTCTCAAGCTTTTCCTGAGCTTGTTTTTCAAGGCTCTCAGGCGTTATTGCATCAGCAATTATTTTTTTATTCATAAGCTTTATGAGTTGCACTTAATCTAAATAAAGATTCTGCTGATTATAAACCATCAGACAGTAAAAATAAGTTTGAAGACAATTGGCTAATAAACCTTAACTAATTTATTAGCTTGTCATTCCAATAAAGCACTTGCCATTCCGACCTTAGGGGAACTCTTGCTGTTAATGTGTGCGCAAAGAACAATATCTCCTACATCTGCCCCTTTTGGTTTTTACTAGGCTGCTTGTACGGAAGTGAACACTGAAATAATTTGCAAAAAATCATTGTAATACGCATACTTGTGAATGCTGTGTTAATCCGACAATCTAAGAGGAAATATGACCACATTAAAACCTAAAACACGAGATGAAATCGCCTCCGCCTATTCATCTGAACCTTGGTGGTACGACATTCGCGGCTTTTTTATTCTTACCTTTGCTTACAACAGCACATTAACCGCTCAATTACGTTTCTTCAGCCCCAATTTCGGAGAAAAGCACCTTGAAGTTGCTTGCGGAACGGGAACCATGCTGGAACTATTACTACGCTGGCGCCGTTGGAAAAAGCTACCCGAGTCAAACATCACTGGAATTGACTATGCCGAATCAATGTTGGCTGGCGCTATAAAGCGTTTTTCCAAGGATGCTTCGATAGAACTTCAACACGCCGATGCCGCAGCACTTCCGTTCGCAGACAATACTTTTGATACAGCAAATATTGCCAATTCAATTCATTGCTTTCCTGATGTTGACGGCGCTTTGCTTGATATACACCGGACTCTTAAACCCGGCGGCACCTTGGCCGCAAACGTATTGCTCTATCCGCGCACTCCCTGGCCGCTCAACCGTTTTGCTGAGCGCATCAATAATTGGGGTATCAGAAAAGGAATACTCTATACGCCTTATGAACAAACCGATATCCGACAAAAGATTGTTAATAGCGGGTTTAAAGTTGTATCTGAAACAGTAAATGGTAATTGCTACAACATCCTATGCTGTAAACAATAATGACAACACTCTGTTAATCAAAATTGATGATTAAAGGCCGCTCTCCAAAAAAATAGCTAGGACTATTTGACGCTAAAGTCTATGCAAATAAGAGCTGGCAGAATGGTATCAACAGCGCTATAAACTTGTTAACTTATAGCCTTATCCATGCAAATGTGGCTAGAGCGGCCTGCTTTAGGGCGATTAATAATCCCGCTATTAATCGCCATGACTGAATCCGAGATTGGTAACCGAAAAAAAACCAATCAACCCAGAGTTATTAAACATAGATCTAAATTCCACCCTCTGACGACAAAGCCACGAAATAAATATGTAACCCATTGATGTTGTTATTACATTGACTGGTACTGGTATTGGAGTCAATCTCCATTGGCTTGACCAGCCAGAAAACGTTAATAAAAATGAAACCAATTAGCTAGCTACATTAAAAGTAATCGCTATATAATTAGGTCTATTTAGAGAAAATAACTATAAACTACAATTTTAAATGGATTTTTTTTGAAACAAAATAACCTATTAAATTCAATACGATATATCAGCATCAACCTGACTGCTGCCTGTGGGTATTTTATATTTGGATATTTAGGAACATTACTTGCAACGCCCCCTAGTCATGCAAGTCCTGTTTGGCCTGCTTCTGGGTTCGCTTTAGCTGTTGCACTGGTTTATGGGAAACGGATTGTTCCCGGACTTTTCATAGGAACATTAATATTACAAATATATTCTTTTTTAGATTTTTCTCTACCAGAGAATATATTACCCTCTCTCATAACAGGTGCATTCAGTAGCCTTGGTTCATCCTTACAAGCATTTCTTGGTGCTTATCTAGTAAACCATTATTGTGGTAAGAAAAACCCCTTTATCGAAGACAGAAAAATCTTTAATTTCTTTGTTTTTGGGGGCTTCATCAGTTGTTTTATAGCGCCCACTCTTGGCATTGCTACCATTTATTTTCAAGGCTTTATAACCGTTAATGATTTGCCCATTAGCTGGTTCACTTGGTGGATAGGGGACGTAATTGGGGTCATTATATTTGCCCCTATTATCTTATCCTTAATTGCTGAGCCGGTAGCCCTCTGGAAAGAACGTAGGAAATTAGTTTCTTACCCATTAATCTGTGCTTTTTTATTAGTTGTTGGTATTTTTCAATACAATCAAACCCAAGAAATTGTCCGAATAGCATCCGCTTTTGAGCGACAAACTAATGTATTTAATGCAACATTCAGTTCTAAGATTCAAAACTATGTGGGCACTAACGAAATATTAAGAGCCTTTTATAACGGTTCACAGCATGTAACTAAAGAAGAATTTTCCACATTAACACAACCATTCATTAAAAAATTCTCAAGTATTCAAGCGCTAGAATGGATTTTATTTATTCCCAAAAAGCAACGTCATCAATTTGAGGATAATGAAAATTATGGCTTGATGATTCGTGAACCAAATCAAGAAAAAGACATGGTTTCAGCAAAAAATCGAGACGAATATTTTCCTATTACCTATGTACAGCCACAAAAAGGCAATGAACGTGCCCTTGGTTTTGATGTGGGAACTAACCCATCCGCTTTGCCAGCCTTACTTAAAGCAAGAGATACTGGCAAAACGGCTATTACTGAACCCATACAGCTGGTACAGGATCTAAAGAAAAAGACAGGCTCTGTTTTATATTCACCTGTTTATCGTAAACAAGCGGTAACGCGTACTATTGCAGAAAGAAAAAATGCATTACGTGGCTTTGTAGCAGGCGTTTTTCGCGCAGAAGATGAAATTAAAGCCGTTTTTTCTCAGTTTCCTAATCTTCATCTGTTAATTAAAATAGAAGACTCAGGTCATGAGTTCTATAGTAACTTTCCTGATTCCAAAACAAATAACTTTAACCTATTTTCATTAGTAAAAGTTATACAGCTTCCCGTTGCTAATCGAATTTGGACGATAACTTACCAGCCCTCACCTGATTTCTACCATAATCAAATAACCTGGGCACTTTGGTGGATACTCTTAGGCGGTCTTATTACGGTTGCTTTCACGGGTATGGGCTTATTAATGTTAACAGGCCGTGCTTTACGTACTGAAGAGTTAGTGCGTATCCGAACAGACGACTTGGCAAAAAGTGAAGAGCGCTGGCAATTTGCTCTAGAAGGAAGTCGTGATGGTGTTTGGGATTGGAATATTGAAACTAATGAGGTCTTCTTTTCTACAAACTTTAAAAGCATGCTTGGTTTTAAAGACAATGAAATGAATAACCATCTAGATGAATGGGATAAACGTATTCACCCTGATGACAAAAAACTGGATTATACAAGTATAAAAAACTATTTAACTCACAATGCGACGGTATACGAAAATGAACATCGTCTATTATGTAAAGATGGAACATACAAATGGGTATTAGCGAGAGGAAAAGTAGTTTCATGGACTGATGAAAAAGTGCCTTTACGCATGATAGGGACACATATGGATATTACTGCTCGCAAATTAGCAGAAGAGAAACTTCAGCTTTCTGCAAAAGTTTTTAGTGAGACTAATGAAGGGATTACTATTACTGATGCTAAAGGTATTATTCTTGATGTAAACCCTGCATTTAGTAAAATTACTGGGTATACAAAAAAGGAAGTCATTGGCAAGAATTCGAGTCTTTTAGGTTCTGGAAAACACAGCCCTGATTTTTATTCAAGCATGTGGCAAACAATAAACAAACATGGCTATTGGCAGGGTGAGATTTGGAACCGTAAGAAGGAAGGAGCATTTTATGCAGAACTGCTCTCTATCTCATCAATTTTAGATAAAGAAGGTGCTATTTCGCATTATGTCGGGATATTTACAGACATTACCTATATCAAAAAACAACAAGAAACACTTGAACAAATAGCGCACTATGACACACTCACTCAACTCCCTAACCGAGTACTTTTAGCTGACCGGTTTTCTCAGGCACTAGCCCATAGTAAACGGCACGAGTCTTTACTTGCGGTTTGTTTTCTTGACTTAGATAACTTCAAACCCGTCAATGATATCTATGGCCATGAAGCAGGCGACCAACTACTTGTGCAAGTTGCTGAAAGAATTAAAGCGATTATCAGGGAGGAAGATACGGTTTCACGCCAAGGAGGAGATGAGTTTGTTTTACTACTGGGCGATATTGAATCCCCGTCCCACTGTGAAAAAATACTTAAACGAACTATAGAGTCACTTGCTGAACCCTATATGATTAATAAGCAATCCATATCAATAAGTGCCTCTGTGGGTGTTAGCTTGTACCCAATAGACAACTCTGACTTAGATACCTTGATGAGGCATGCTGATCAAGCCATGTATCAAGCAAAACTAGACGGTCGCAATCGTTATAATTTATTTAATACTGAGCAAGACCAAATTTATATTCAGAAAAATATTAAACTTAAAGAAATACAATATGCCTTAGAAAATGATGAGCTTTGCTTGTATTATCAGCCAAAAGTTAATATGGCTACAGGGAAAGTATTTGGTGCGGAAGCTTTAATTCGCTGGAACCACCCAGAAAAAGGATTAATTCCACCACTAGAGTTTTTACCCGTTATTGAAGGAACAGAGCTAGAAATTCAGATAGGTCACTGGGTTATTAATCAAGCATTGGCTCAACTTAGTCAATGGCAAGAACAAGGCATTGAACTTGAAATTAGCGTAAACATTTCCTCCTATCATTTATTATCAGCCTTATTTGTAGATGATTTTGAAAAGACATTAAGCTTGTACCCTAAAGTGCATTCAAAATTTTTACAGTTAGAAATTTTAGAAAGTAGTGCTTTAGGCGATATACAGTTGATCAGTAATATCATGAAAATATGTACACATGCTTTGGGTGTTAATATTGCTTTAGATGATTTTGGTACGGGTTATTCATCGCTGACTCATTTAAGAAATTTACCCATTGAAGTCATTAAAATAGATCAAACATTTATTAGCCATGTTTTAGATGACCCTAATGACTACGCCATTATTGATAGTGTTATTGGTCTCGCTGACTCGTTTAATCGTAATGTCATTGCTGAAGGAGTAGAAACCACTCAGCATGGTTTAATGTTGCTGCTTATGGGATGTGAGAATGCTCAAGGTTATGGAATAGCAAGACCAATGCCTGTCACTGACTTCTCTGAGTGGTTAAATAACTATAGACCAAACCAAGACTGGATTGACTGTGCTAATAAACCTCGGACACAAAAAGAAAATAAGCTAAAAATATTTCAATTAACTTTTGCGCAATGGCAGAAGAATTTTGAAACCCGTATTCAAGCGCCTGCTGATACTGAAAAGGCATGGCCCATTTTAATAAGAACTAAATGTCATTGCGGTGTTTGGATAAAACGAGCAAGACAGGAAATGATTTTTGAAGAGCAATCATTATTAAAATTGGAAAAACAACATGATATTTTTCATGACATTGCCGATGATTTATTTCAAAGCTACCAAGAGGGTAATATTTCAGCTGTTAGCGATGGCTTGAAAGACTTTAAAAATGCCGTAGAACATTTGTACAGCATTTTGGGGCAATGTGAATAGTGAGTTACGATAATTTAAATGGCTGTCTTTACTATTAATGAGATAGAGTATATTACCGAACCATTAATTGGTAACGCACGTGTTAATCCCGCTTTATATCTGCACTTATGCCGAAAGAGATGTATATCAATTGTAGGTTTTCAGGGGTGTTGCTTATATTGAAACACAAACCAAAACGCCATCCAGCCTTGTACTTACTCAGTAAGGCGGCACTCCATCTCCGCCACTAAAACCAATAATACATCTGCTGAAGCAAGTACCCACGCCGCCGCTAGCGGTAATAATAGAAGCTTCCCTATACCCAAAAGAATACAAGGTAGTATGGCAATAGGAATACTCCAGTCACACCTTCACTTTATTTTTAGCTTGCTTAATAGTTTTTATGCTACGAATCCCATTCCCTTCCATCACGTTTTAATAGTTCACAAGCGGCTTCTGGCCCCCATGAACCCGCGGCGTAAGCTTTTGGCTCATCCTGAGTCGCTGCCCATGCATTTTGCATAGAATCAACCCATGCCCATGCTTGTTCTATTTCGTCTCTACTAATAAATAAGGTCGAGTTGCCGCGCATCGCTTCTAGCAATAAGCGCTCATAGGCATCAACAATATGCTTACCTTTAAATGCGTCAGAAAAACTCAAATCGAGTTTGGTTTTTTGCACTTTAATTTGCTCATCAATACCTGGAATTTTATTCATAATATCCACTTCAACCCCCTCATTAGGTTGTAGACGGATAGTCAGTTTGTTCGCTGGCAGTTCAGCATAACTATCGGAAAATATATTATGCGGTAGCTGTTTAAATTGAATGATAATTTCAGAGTGTTTGGCAGGCATGCGCTTGCCAGTACGCATATAAAAAGGCACGCCAGCCCAGCGCCAGTTATCAATATCCACACGTAAGGCAACAAATGATTCTGTGTTACTTTGCGTATTTGCACCCTCTTCTTCTTTATAGCCTGGCACAGCTTTACCTTTAATCTCACCAGCTGCATATTGGCCGCGTACTGTTTTTTCGGCGACATTTTCGGGTGTAATAAGGCGTAAATCTTTGAGGACTTTAATTTTTTCGTAATGAATGTCTTGCGCTTTTAAGCTAACCGGCGGCTCCATTGCGATAAAGGTTAAGATTTGCAATAGGTGATTTTGTAACATATCACGCGTTTGACCGGAATCATCAAAATATCCCCAGCGCCCTTCTATACCGACTTCTTCAGCAACGGTAATTTGTACATGATCAATCGCGTTATGATCCCAGTTATTGATAAAAATAGAGTTAGCAAAGCGTAAGGCTAATAAATTTAAGACCGTTTCTTTACCTAAGTAGTGATCAATACGACAGACCTGATCCCCTGTAAAAACACCAGCCACTGCATCATTAATTTCCTTAGACGAGGCTAAGTCATGACCGATCGGTTTTTCCATTACCATTCTGGATTCTTCGGTTAGCGTGCCCGATTGCTTCAAGCCTTGGCAGATCACTTTAAATAATGAAGGCGGAACTGAAAAATAGTTAATCATGATTCGATTTTTCTTATCGATATATTGATTAAGTTGCTGGTAATCTTCAGTTTTGGTTAAATCGAGTTGTAAATAGTTTAAGCGCGCAGAAAATCGTTGCCATACTTCTGGTTTAACCGCTTCACCTAAAAACTTATCAAAACTGTTTTGCGCTGTTTCAACCAATAAAGCGGCTTCGCCTGCAAAACGATCGACACCAATTATTTTAGTGTCTTTTTCTAATAAGTTAGCCGCATCTAGCTGATACAAGCAAACCAATAATTTTCGCGTTGATAAGTCACCTAATACACCAAAAATAACTAAATCGCAGGGTTTAAATTCTTTTTTATTTTTCTTCATACTTACCGGATTAAAAAGCTAATATTAATTGACCGATATTATAACACTCATAAAAAAGGGTCTATCACTAGACCCTTTTTTATTTACTTAATTTTTACATTTATTCAGTGATAATCAGTTCACCATTATCGTCGGCAGCAAGAGTAACACCCGTTTGCCCTGCTACAGGCGTTAAAATTTCATTCACTGTCCCAGCAGATTCTTGCTTGTAAAGATCATAAGAAGCAAATGCCATAAAAGGAAAAATAATTTTTACGGTATCATTATCATTTGTATCTATAAAGGCAATAGCTGAACTTTTAGCATTCTCATACGCAGTTCCGGTCCCCGCCTCTGTTACAGCATATTCTGTTAGCTCACCACTAATATCAGCACCCGCTGCATACAAAAAGAAAACATCTCCAGCCGTCATACCCACATTACCTACCGCAGGCTCAGTAAAAATAATACTGCCTGAAACATCATTTGTAATTAATTTAATAGTCGGTTTAAGCGAATACAACGGTGGATTCGCATTAGGATTTTTTACTACGATTGATTTTCTTACATCAAAATCAATGGTTAACTCCGTACTAACCCCTTCTTTAATTGTAAAACCAGAAACCAGCTTTAAGCCATTATTCTGAATGCCAGAGTTAATGTCCAAATTATGCACCACATCAGTTAATAAGGTGATGGTATTATCTTCAGGCGTTGTACTTAAATAGAGACGTATTTGGCCGTACTCTCCCGGATCAAAGTCTTTGGAGTCAAACTTAAAAACCTTGCCTTTAGAAAATTCCAGCAAATCAATCGTTTCTGCAGGCTCAGCCTCAGTTTCTTCATAATAAACCTCCCAACCTGCATCCTCTGTAGAGGTAGATATTTCAATTTTAGTAATCGTAATATTCACTGCTTTTGCATCATCAATAGGCGCATCAGTAATCCCAATGCTTAACGATGATTTTGTTGTCGGTGTTGAAGAAGTATTATTATCACCACACGCCACCAAAAAAAGCGTTAATACAAATGTTATTATATAAAAACTTAAGCGTTTAATTTTATTCATCATTTACCTTTTAATTTTAATTATTTAAACTATCTACTCTAGCAAATCCCCAAGAAAAATCTGTGCGTATAAACCCGTCTCCACACAAATCTACGGCAGCAAACATCATTTTTGCCATTTCTACAGAGGCACCATCATTTAAGATTGCCAGTTCAAATTCTAAATCGGCACGCAGCTTTTCTTCTTTATTACCCCGTTCACCATAGGCATATTTTAAGTCATGTTGTAAGGCAATTTCCGTTAGGTTTGGAATATTAAAAACATCCGAAAAGAAACCGTCAGGAATCATTGATGCGCCATCAAATTTCCATACAAAAAAAGAATCAGAATGTGTAGTAATTCGATCAACTAAATAATTAAGCCCATAATACTTACAAAGCTCAATCGCCATCTTGTTATCAATATTATCGCCAATATTAGGTTGTTGCATGGTTCTCTCCTGCTTGTGTAATCGCTGAATGTTAGTTAATACCAATCCCAATAAGTTTTTATTTTAATCTCCTCATCCTAGCCTTTTCCAGCAGGAGAAGGAATAACAAGCGAATTTATTGGAATTGGTATAACACTCAGCGTAATGCCATAGTGATTAATCTAGCTAGCGCAAATATGAAATTTAGGGGAAATATCATGACAAACCGCATAGCGGTGTTCCATTAAGGCATCATGAAATAATTTCCATTGACTGCCTAAAAACGCATTGTCTTCTGGATATTGATAAGCCACGCTATATTCCAGCTGAATCGCTTCAGGTAGTATTTGTGATAAGTATTGTTTAGCCGTATTCCAGCCTGTACTTAAAGGTGAACCTAGATTGGAAACTCGTTCACCTTTTAATATGGCAGATTTCCACTGTTTGTCTTCTGCACTGTAATGCAACAATACATTATCCGGCATATCAAAAGGAAAGTGATGACTGTTAATTTTATCTAGCCACTGCTCATGTCTTTTAGATGAATTGGTACTGCTATGTTCGATAAAAGCGGCAGTAATTTTTTCCGTATAAGCCTCTGGCATCGTTTGTGGTTGATTTAAATCAACCTCACTCTGCCCCTGACGAAAAGCACAGAGTGCAGTGTACATATGCTGTGCTGCCGTGATGAATAACTCGGTATTATTACGCGTCACATAGCCATTCTCATCAAACTGTAACTGACGCGAATAACGACGCCACTTTTCTGGGCGTTGATATTGCCACGTTAAAAAAGGCAGGTCAGGATAGGTTAAAGCAGGGCCATGTCCTAGCGGCATAAAGTCGCCCGTCGCTTTACTTTTTAACCGAGTCCACCAATCTGAGCCCTTGTTTTTTACGCGCGCATCATCCAAGCCATGACCGCTACTTTTAATATCACTCAATTCGTTAAACTGATGAGCTACCCCGACAAAATCTTGATGCGCCCAAGTATCGGCATAAACATGCATGGTAATACCTAAGCGGCTCAGTGCTTTTTTATACGCGTTGGACTGTAAGTTGGTAGGCTCTTGTCTATCTAATGATTGAATACAGCGTTTCACCATCAATTGTGCGATGGGGCTATTCGGGCGGCAAATTAAGCGTGGTAAAAATGGCTCACCTGCTTGCCATGTATTATCTTGCTGATAATCATCGTTGCTCGGTAAAAAATGAAATGGCAGCCATACATTACTATTGGATAATGCATTATTATTACGATAATCCAACATTTTATGCGCTGAACTAATTCGCCGATAAGTGGGGCCTAATTTGGGTTTATCGATATCGCCTAGATAAAACTGAACTAGCCCAGAATTAGTTGCGTCATCAACATACTGAGCGCTATAAGCGATAATTTCTGCTTCTTGATGCGTAAATTCTGCTGCTCTGGCAATGACATACGTTACAGCGTGGTGAAAATCAATTTGCATTACTTTCTCCTAATTAAGAAATTAGCAAAATGCAGGCTCAAGCAAAAAATGTGAACTAGCACTCACAATTTGAGTGTACTCCAATTTTTTATTGGCGATGAAATTAATTAATCAATACCCGATAAGTTAAATTAACACTGCTTTCTGCCGGAATTTCAACGCGCCATTCAGCCAAACCCGATGTTAATTTTTTATGTTTCTGACTTTCATCTAATACTTCCCAATCCCCCGGAATCGGCTCACGCACCAATACACTAACCGCTTTAGCTTTGGCATTTTTTAGTTCGATAGCAAATGCGCTTTCTTGTGTAACAGCATTTCCCAAAACACTTTTATTCACTTTGAAGTCTGTTTGTTTTTTATTTGCGGTTACATCAAACGCTTCGCCTAATTTCAAACGTATGGTTTCATTTTTAGGGGTATGGTCAATGTTATCTTCACCAATAAATTGCGCATTCGCCTGACTATCTCGTTTATAAACTCGCACGACACCTTTAGGAATTGGCATTCCTAATCCCGCCTGGGTTTTATTTTCTAACTGTACATAGACCCCCACTTTAAGCTTAGAGCCTATTTGTCCTTGTCTATTATGGTAATAATAACTTGCGCCATTTAAAACCAGCTCTTTTTTAACCGGCACTGAATTAGCCGATAACAAAGCCACTTGTTTAGTTTGCTTATTTAAAATACTGGTAGGACGATCCAAGCTATATAAATGATACTCAAACAAACTTTCTTCTTTCACTCTGCCTGCATCAGCATAAGCCATCGCTTCCATTTTTACTGCGCGCGGCCTCAACTGCATAGCCGGTTGCACTTGATTTACATCACCCGCAATCAACTGTAATTTAGCGTTGTTATAATCTGTTCCGCTGACATTATTTAGCGTGATCCAGCCAATTAAATCAATTTGACTATCATCAGCATTTAATTCAGCGACATAATCCGCTTTCCAAGATAAGCCGCCAGACAAATAACTCAGTTCTAATTGCTGCTTTGCGCCTATCCCACTATTCAGCTGTGTAGATAAGGTCGGTTGATCGCGTAAATTTTTAGGGATGTCGTCAAAAATAAAGCGCCCCTTAGGATTAATCTCTATACGATCGCCTATTTTTACAACAACACCACTTTGTGTACTTAATACCGTTGCTTTTTCAATTTTTTGCTTACCCGTTGCAGGGTTAATCGTGGCAATGCGAATTTTATTGCCGACATATTTATCCAATAATTTATTCGGTGTTAATAAGTCATAATCAAAATTCTGCTCTATCACATGAAAACCTTTTGCATTACTTAGGCTACGCAATATGGCTGTTTCAGGACGCATTCTTGCGCTTACCCCTCTAAAAGCCAGTTGATTAAATCCACGGTCTAATTTAACGCTACGCTGATCTTTAATTAAGGCTAAATTTTTATTGTAAATGGTAATCGCAACGCTATTCTGATCTGAAATATCACTGACTTTCTCAGATGCTTGCGCATTAACTGAAATAGCTAAAAAACCATAAATTAGTATTTTTCTCATATTGATAACACCTATCGTTATACGTAAGTTACTGTTATTTCTTGTACCAAGCAGCTCGTTTTTTCATTCACAAAAAATCGCTGGCACACTGAATTTAATCAACATAAAAACAAATTCGCCCTCGACCTAAACCCTTTGCTTGATAAAGTGCTTTATCAGCACAGTCAATTGACTGATTTATCGACCTATCAGATTGTTTTATTAACACGGCTCCAGCACTAACGCCAATAGCGGAAAGACCTACATGCTCACTTGTCCATAGCATATTTCTTTTCATCAATGCCTCTGCTATTTGCTGATACCGTTGCGTAATCTCCTGCTCATTGCAATCAGAAAAAATAGCGATAAATTCATCACCTTCTAATCGCGCACAACGGTCAATTCCTCTGATTTTACTTTGCAAAATAGTTGAAAAACTTTGCAACACTTCATCGCCAAAACTTTGCCCATAGGTATCATTACTCTCTTTAAAATGATCCAAATCAAATAACACTAATGTGCACTTCACTCCTCTTTTAATCAAGGATTGATAGCTCTTATACTCATTAAAAAAGGTACTCCTATTATCTAAACCTGTTAACTCATCTTTAAATGAAAATTTTAATAACTCTTGCTGATAGTGATTAAGCTCATTGGCCACTTCCGTAATTTGCTCCACCACTTCTTTAGTTTCTATTAATTTTGTATTTACTTTGTTTTTCTGTAAAAAATCGCCATTTTTAATAGCGATAAGGTCCTCTTTAATATTCAAAATATCTTGAATCACAATTTTCCCTAGACGCATTGTGAATAGACTAGTCAAGCCAATAACAATTGAAATAATAATCAAAAAAATCGATAAATAAGCCCATAAAAACTCTTCAAAACTTAAAGACTGGTTTTCAGTATGTAAAACCCAGTCTGTTCCCGCTATGCTAGCGCTATATTGGCTAAATTCAGGTTGAGACAATCCAATACTCGCTATTTTTAACTGTTCTTCAGCTACAATAAAAATGTACTCATCCTTTTGCTGTAACCTTTCGGCGGCTTGCTGAATGACGTCCAATGCAAAACTTGCAAACAACGCACCTTGAATCTCTGTCCCTCGCATAACGGGTGCAACAATATCAAAATGTGCTGGCTTACCATTAGAGAAATGCAGGGGAATCATTACGTCCAATTTACCCTTAGCCCGTAATAAAATATCGCGCATACAAAGTCGGCCTACTTTCTGCTTTTTACGACTGCCAATAACCTCACTATTATTAAATAATAGTGCCAAACCATTACTATTTGGTAACAAGGCTCTGCTTTCCATACTCCATTTTTCTGAAGCCTCAATAGATCGCGATAAAATGAGTTTGGCAACTTGTGGTTGCTCAGCTAAATCATGTACCACTGTGTTATAGAAAAAAATGAATTGTGCGATATTTTCAGCCATCAATTCAGCTTTAGCTTGATGCTCTGCTTCTTGCCTTTCATATAGCTCTTCAAACAAAAACAAAAAGCTTACAAGCGTAATTGCCAAAACAGAGCTCAGCATAATAGCGACGTATTTAAGCGCTAAGCCTCGTATTGAAATTACTTTTTTCATATATCATTCCTCTTAAGCTTTTTCGAGCCTTCCCTTTAAATTATTAATGATACTAACATAATTAGTCTGTCTATTAGCTGGCGCAAGACTAAAAAATCATTCTTATAACTGATGTTACGCAGTCTTACTTAAATTCTCATTAAGTTAAGCATATCGAATGGGGCGCAGACTTTAGAGGCTGTGAAAGTATTCAATAAAACAACTAAAAACAGCAAAAAATATGCTATAACTTATTGATTGTTCGTTGCCGAAGTAGGTTTTTTAACCTGATTTCGGAATACTTTCACAGCCTCTTTAGTCTGCTTTATATAATGCTGCGTGAATGTGAAAATAGTTTTTTCACCCATGCTAAAAACAAAGTAACCATAGTCATTCGTAGCCCGTATGGAGGTACGGAATACGGGATAAATAGTGCATCAAATCCCCGTATTGCGCAAGCTTCATACGGGCTACTTGGTGTTATATAATCAGGGCTGAAAAATAGGGGCTCTGCGTAACATCAGCTTATAACTGAAAAACCACATTAATACACAGCTAACGTATAATGGAAAAATAAATATAATTTACACTTTTTTCTAAACAAATAACATGCAAAAAAAAGCCATTATTCTTTTATCAGGCGGCTTAGATTCAGCCACTGTTTTAGCAATTGCCCAAGAACAAAACTACCAGCTTTACGCCCTAAGCTTTAATTACGGCCAAAAGCACAGTATAGAATTAGAGTCGGCTAAGCGTCTTGCGCAGCAATTTCAAGTTAGCGATCATAAAATCATTAACCTGGGTTTAGGAGAAATTGGCGGCTCTGCTTTAACCGATGATCACTTAACTGTCCCCACCACAGAGCAAGAAGGTATTCCGGTCACGTATGTGCCCGCCAGAAATACGGTATTTCTTTCGTTTGCTTTAGGCTGGGCTGAAGTTTTAGATGCTCACGATATTTTTATTGGTGTGAATGCAGTTGACTACTCTGGCTACCCAGATTGCCGGCCTGAATTTATCGAGGCTTTTCAAACCATGGCTAACTTAGCAACGAGAGCAGGCGTAGAAGGACATAGCATTAACATCCATGCGCCGCTGATTGATTTAAGTAAAGGCGATATTATTAAACAAGGCACACGTTTAGGTGTGGACTATGCGCAAACTATTTCTTGCTACGCAGCAGACAAATCAGGACTTGCTTGCGGAGAATGCGATTCCTGCCGTTTACGCCGTGAAGGGTTTATGCAAGCAGGTATGCCTGACCCAACACCTTATGTATAAATTCGCAACCCTGCCAAAGAAACTAACGAGGAAAACAAATGACTAAGCAATATGACGTATTAATTGTTGGCGGCGGCATGGTCGGTGCAACAGTCGCTTGTGCTTTAGGTAATAGCTCACTAAATGTGGCGCTGATAGAGCAAACGCCTCCGCAAGAATTTTCACCCGAACAAGCACATGATATGCGTGTTTCTGCCTTAAGTATTGCCTCGCAAAAAATATTGGAAACCATCGGTGCATGGAATGCGATTATTAATATGCGCAACTGCCCCTTTAAGCGTATGCGCGTTTGGGAAACAGCAGGCGATACTGAATTTAATAGCACTTCCATTGATTATGATGAGCTGGGTTATATCGTGGAAAATCGTGTTACCCAACTCGCTCTATTAGAGCGTGTTAAAGATTTCAGTAATGTCACTTTATTATGTCCCTCAAAAATAAAAAACTTACAGTACCAAGCGGGAAACTGCACGGTAGAGCTGGAAGATGGCACACAACTCTCTGCCAAAGTAACCGTCGGCGCAGATGGCGGACAATCAAAGCTAAGACAAGTCACTAACATTGGTGTCACCAGTTGGGATTATCAACAGCACGCAATGGTCATCAATGTAGAAACCGATTACGAGCAGCAAGACATTACGTGGCAGCGTTTTGTCGCAACCGGCCCGCAAGCTTTTTTGCCTCTCAGTGGTAAAAACGGATCGATTGTTTGGTACAACACACCAGAATCCGTTAAGCGTTTAAAAACCTTAGAGCATGAAGCACTGATTGATGAAATGACTGCGACTTTTCCTGACTGTCTTGGCAAAATCACTAAGGTATTAGGTGTTGCCAGCTTTCCTTTAAAACGCCAACATGCGCAGGCTTATGTAAAACAAGGTATTGCGCTGGTGGGTGATGCTGCACATATGATTAACCCTCTGGCAGGGCAAGGCGTTAATATTGGTCTATTAGATGCCGCCTGTTTAGCTGAAGTTTTATTAGATGCTGATAGAGCAGGTAAAGATATTGCCGGTATTGCCGTCCTTAAACGTTATGAGCGATTGCGTCGCAATGAAAATTTAAAAATGATGACGGTAATGGATGTGTTTTATCGTGTATTTAGCAACCAGAGCACGCCGCTAAAAATCTTACGCAATTTAGGTCTAGGGCTAGCTGAACGCATCACTCCACTTAAAAATAAAGTCATGCGTGGTGCGATGGGCTTAGAAGGCAGGTTACCAAAACTTGCGAAAGGTGAAGCAATTTTATAACTATGAATAACTCTATAGCTTTTCGTACACTTTTATTTAAAGAAATTCGCCGTTTCACGCGTATTTGGCCGCAAACCTTATTACCGCCCGCGATTACCACATCACTGTATTTTTTAATTTTTGGTAAGTTAATGGGTGATCGCATTGGGCCTATTGATGGCGTAAGTTATATCGACTATATCGTGCCGGGTATTATTTTGATGTCGGTTATCAGTCATTCCTACTCCAATGTAGTTTCCTCCTTTTACTCAACTAAATTTCAGCGCCATATAGAAGAACTGCTGGTTTCACCTGTACCTAACTGGATTATTCTAACGGGTTATGTTGGTGGTGGCGTTACGCGCGGCTTATTAGTGGGTATTGTGGTTACCTGTATTTCCATGGCGTTTACGACTTTAAGCGTGGTTAACCCTTATTTAAGTATCGGTGTGGTTTTTTTAACCGCCCTACTTTTTTCTTGTGCGGGTTTTATTAATGCCGTTTTTGCTGATAGCTTTGATGATATTTCGATTATTCCTAATTTTGTTTTAACACCACTCAGTTATTTAGGTGGCGTTTTCTATTCCGTTTCTATGCTGCCTGACATCTGGCAAAAAATAGCCTTAGGCAATCCTATTCTGTATATGATTAATGCCTTCCGCTATGGATTAATTGGACTCTCTGATATTGATGTTTATATGGCTGTCGGCATAACAACAGGCTTTGTTATTGCTTTATTTTCTTTTTGTTTATGGTTATTGCATAAAGGTATCGGTATTAAAAGTTAAGCTGCTTAACACGGCATTATTTGATTTGACTTGTCTTACTCAAAAGCTTATAAACTTAGGATGATTTTTTTATAGTTTAAGATTAACTTATGCATGCAGAGTACCAAACATTCTTAGTCTTTACCTCTATCCTCATCGCGATTTTCAGTTCCTGTATCGCACTGACTATTATCGATGGCCTTGAAGGCTTACCTGAAAGAATGCGTAAATTGCGCATTGTATTATCAAGTATTGCCTTTGCCACAGGCGTTTGGTCTATGCACTTTATTGGCATGTTGGCAGTAAAACTTCCTATGCCGCTTGCCTATTCTTCTGGCATTACTTTATTTTCTTACTTATTCTCCCTAGCCGGTGCTATTACTGCATTCGCACTCATTAGCCGCAAAAATAAAACTACCTTACATCAAGTTATTGCATCTGCTTTCTTGGCAACCGCGATTTGCAGTATGCACTATTCAGGTATGGCTTCTATGCGTATGCAGCCAGCAATTATTTATGACACGACTTGGGTTATTGCCTCAATTATCATTGCCTTTGCAGCCTCTTATGTGGGGTTATATATTGCTACGCTTTGGCAACAAAACAACAAAAAAAATAAACTGCTTTTTTATACGGCAGGTATCACTTTAGGCTTTGCTGTTAGCGCTATGCACTACTCAGGCATGGCTGCCGCCACTTTCCCCATGAACAGTCATTCCTTAGCGATTGAAGGTGGCTTAATGGGAGAACATTTGGCCTACGCCATCATGAGTGCAACGCTCTTAGTTTTATTATTACTGTTATTTTCATCGCTACGTGAAAGCAAAATTATTCTCTGGAAAGTTTTATTTATTATTGCGGTTTCCGAATTAACTATCATGCTGAGCATTCCCATTATCGTTCCTGAAAATACAGCCGAATGGGTTATTGCTTTAATTGATGTTTGTGCCTTAGTTCTATTAATTTTTCCTATCGCTTGGCGCGTTAAAGTAAATGCTGCCGAACTATTAATGAACAAAAAAAACATAGAACAAAACTTTGAGGCTCAAAAAAGCAGAAATCGACTATTATCCTTACCCCTACGCGAAATTTCTATGGCTGATTTTCTAAATCAAGCACTACGAATTATTCAAAATACATCATATTTACGGCATTTACCACAAGGTGCAATTTTTTTAAGCAATGCACATGAAAAGACGCTAACAATGCAAGCTGAGTATAACTTAGACCCCGAAATAAAGCAGCAGTGCGCTAAGGTTAATTATGGGCAATGTCTTTGTGGAGTCGCAGCGGAACAATTAGAAACTCAGCATCAAACACATGTCACCGCGCAACATAGCACTCGCTATACTGGTATGAATGATCATGGACACTATAATATGCCTTTGATTTTTGAAGACAATCTGTATGGCGTGCTCTGTCTTTATTTAAAAGCACAGCAGCATATTTCTTCAAGTGAAAAAACTATTTTAAACAACTTAGCTATGACCATTGCCGAGCTAATCGCCCACAAACAAGCATTAGATGAACTGCAGCTAGCAGAGACCGTTTTTGACTATAATTTAACGGGCTTAATCATCACAGATGCTAATAATAAAATTTTAAACGTTAACCCAAGTTTCACCCAAGTAACTGGCTATACTGAGGCCGAAGTTATTAATAGAAATCCTAATATTCTAAAATCAGGAAAACATGATCCAAATTTTTACCAAGCAATTTGGCAGTCTATTGCTATCTCCAACAGCTGGGAAGGTGAGCTTTGGAATCGCCGTAAGAACGGTGAAATTTACCCGCAATGGAGCAGCATTTCTGCCGTACGTAACAAAGATGGTAGCATTAAAAACTACATTGCTTCTTTCATTGATATCTCTGAAAGAAAAAAGGCCGAAGAGCAAATTAATCAGTTAGCTTATTATGATTCACTCACAAAACTACCTAATCGAAGTTTATTTTATGATCGTTTAAGTCAGGCATTATTGCTTGCTCATCGCGATAAAAACCGAATAGCTTTGTGCTTTATCGATTTAGACAAGTTTAAAAACATTAATGATAGTTTTGGACATGATGCGGGGGATGCATTATTAGCTGGCGTAGCAGAACGTGCCTCTTCTTGCATTCGCTCCAGCGATACCTTAGCGCGCTTAGGAGGCGATGAATTTGTTATTATTTTGCCTGAACTACAGGGTGATAAACAGCAATCCACGCTTGCCGTGCAACAAGTAGTCAATAATGTTATCGAGCAATTAAGCAAACCTCACGATTATAAAGGCCAATCGCTGCAAGGCGGTGCCAGTATAGGCATTGCCCTCTACCCTGACCATGCACAGTCCAGCGAGCAATTATTACAGTTAGCCGATAATGCGATGTATGAAGCAAAAAATGCCGGGCGAAATCAATTTCGCTTTACCCAGCACAAGTCATAACGCCCATATTAAGCGCTTGAAAACCAGCGATCCATCTCAATAATATGAGTTCGTATTCAGCAATTTTTTGGTTATTTATATGAACTCAATTTTCACCCCCCTATTCGCCGCAGCAATAAGCTTATCAACCATAAGCTCTCCAGCTCTCGCTACCATTCCATTTAGCCTTGCACCCGAGCAAGCAGCTCCTAGTTTAGCGCCTATGCTAAAAAAAGTATTACCGAGCGTGGTGAATATATCAACTAAAGGGTCTGTCAACGTAAGGCAAAATCCTTTAATGAATGACCCTTTTTTCCAACAATATGCGCCGCAACGCAGACAAACACAAGGCTTAGGCTCTGGCGTTATTATTGATGCTAAAAAAGGTTACATCATTACAAATAACCACGTTATCGCAAATGCAGAGACTATTTTAGTCACCCTAAAAAATAAACAGCAACTCAAAGCAAAACTCATCGGCACAGACCCCGAAACCGATATTGCTGTATTACAAATTAAAGCAGATGACCTAACTGAAATTCCCTTAGCTAATTCAGCAGAAATACAAGTGGGCGATTTTGCTGTGGCAATTGGCAATCCTTTTGGGCTTAGTCAAACGGTTACTTCTGGAATTATTAGTGCTTTAGGACGTACTGATTTAGGTATTGAGGGTTATGAAAACTTTATCCAAACTGATGCGTCTATCAATCCAGGTAATTCAGGCGGTGCTTTAATTGATTTACATGGACGCTTAATAGGCATTAATTCAGCCATACTCGCTCCTTCAGGAGGTAATGTGGGTATCGGCTTTGCTATTCCTATCAATATGGCAAAACAAGTCATGGATCAGTTAGTTGAGCACGGTGAAATTAAGCGGGGCTTGCTTGGCGTACAAATCCAAGACCTCAATCCAGATTTAGCCGATGCGATGGATTTAAAAGGAGTACAAGGCGCTTTAGTTGCGCGCGTTACCCCGAATAGTGCCGCAGATAAAGCAGGCATTAAAGCCGGTGATGTGATTACCGCAATTAATGATAAAAAAACAACTGGGTCCAGCGCTTTACGTACTAATATCGGCTTAAAACGCATCGGTGAAAAAGTAAAAATCGATTTTATACGCAATAAAAAAACCATGAGTGTGACCACCCATGTCGGTAATACCAGCACAGGACAAATCACCGCTTCAACGGATATGCCGCTATTACAAGGCACGCAATTAAAAGAATTATCGGCGAGCCAATCATTCCAAGGCGTAACTGCAGGTTTATTAATTACGGCGATTGCAGCCAATAGTGCTGCTGCCCAAGTAGGACTACGTGAGGGCGATATTATTCTTGCTGTGAATAAACGAAAAGTGAAAACATTAACTGATTTAAATAAAGCCGCACAGTTATCACGTAAGCAGCTGTTAATTCATTTACAGCGCGGACAAAACTTTTTGTATTTGGTCATTAAATAACTGATGTTACGCAAAACATTAAAAAAACTATTTTTTCAATGTTTTTTATATAAAGACTTATGATTACAACTAGGTAACATCAAGTAGCCCGTATGAAGCTTGCGCAATACGGGCTACTATAACGACTGAGCACCTTGTTTTTAGCATCAGTGAAAATCTATGTTTCACCCCGCATTGTATAAAGCCAAAGAGGAAATCGACTTACGATTAATTAATGCTACTCCCCTTTCAACCAGCCTTCTATTTTTCCTTTGTCGGGTATAGAGCCCGAATGTACAACAGCCTCATCAATCACAATAGCGGGCGTACTCATTACCCCGTAATCCATAATCACTTCTAGGCTAGTTTCTTTTACAACCTTCACTGCAACGCCTTTATCCTGCGCGATGGCTTGAATAAGCTCTGCTGCTTGCGTACATTTTGCACAACCACTACCCAATACTTTAATTTCTTTCATCTAACACCTCTTATGCCACATATATAAAATTTAACACCCAACCCACTAAGGTAAAAGCAGTTAATAACATTAAAAAAATAATCATCAATAACTTCCACTGCATCACTTGCTTAAGCAATATAAATTCAGGGAAACTTGCTGCAACGGTACTCATGCAAAAAGCCATGGTTGTTCCTAGCGGAAGCCCCTTTACAATTAAACTATCCATAATAGGAATAATACCCATTGCATTTGAATACAGCGGAATGCCGACAATAGTAGCCAAAGGAACTGACCACCACACGTTGCCACCTAGGTGAGAGGCAAACCAAGTCTCAGGTACAAAACCATGTAATGCAGCACCTAAGCCAACGCCGATGAAAACCCAAATCCAAACGCGATTAAAAATATCAAACGCTTCTTGTTTAGCAAACTGATGGCGCTCTTTAAATGACATTCTCACCGCTGCTTCAGGTTTATCTTTTGGTGCTTTAGCTCGCTGATAGGCTTTTAACGCAAAAGGCTGCAAGTATTTTTCTGCATGAATTAAATCAAGAAACACACCGCCTAAAGTCCCTATTATCATGCCAATAAAAATATAAATCAGGGTAATTTCCCAGCCGACTAGGCCTATCAACAATAAAATAGCGACTTCATTGATCAGCGGGGACGTCAAAAGAAAAGCCATAGTGATGCCCACAGGTATTCCCGCTGAAGTAAAACCGAGAAAAACAGGAATACTAGAACAGGAACAAAAAGGGGTGATCGCACCAAATAGTGAGCCAAGAAAATACCCAATTGCCTTATGTTTATTGACTAAATAATCACGAACTCTTTCAACATTTAAAGATGCCCTAATCAACGCAACAAAATAAATCATCACGATTAAAAGTACGAATATTTTGCTGGTGTCTTCAACAAAGAAATGTAGTGACTGAGCCAATTTTAACTCGGGAGAAAGCCCGGCTATGGAAAAAATCAACCAGTCTGCAAGTTGACTGAATATAGATAACATTTATAGAACTCACAATTTAAACAAGCTAAAAAAGATGGTGAACATCGTGAAAAAAGGATTTTTGAATCAAAAAACTGAGTCTAATTTCTGAAGCCTTTATTAACTGATGTTACGCAGAGCCCCTTATTTTTCAGTCCTGATTATATAATACCAAGTAGCCCGTATGAAGCTTGCGCAATACGGGGATTTGACGCACTGTTTATCCCGTATTCCGTACCTCCATACGGGCTACGATGGCTATGGTTGCTTTGTTTTTAGCATCGGTGAAAAAAATATTTTCACACGGCATTATATAAAGCAGACTAAAGACTGCGTAACATCAGTTATTAAGTACTCAATTTCCCTCAAATAAATGCGTGGTTCTTTTACACAGCGCCACTAACATCAGCATTAACGGCACTTCAATCAACACACCAACTACCGTTGCTAACGCAGCTCCCGAAGATAAACCAAACAGCACCACTGCTGTTGCAATCGCTACCTCAAAATGATTAGACGCACCGATTAAAGCCACCGGAGCGGCATCACGATAAGGAAGTTTTAGCCAGCGAGAAAAAACAAAATAGCCAATCACAAAAATAAAAATGGTCTGTATAAACAGCGGAATGGCGATCCATAGAATAGTCAGCGGATTGTTAATAATCACTTCACCTTTAAATGAAAACAACAACACTAAGGTAAACAATAAGGCAGTAATACTAATAGGGGTTAGATAATGTAAGAACCGCTGATTAAACCACTCGATTCCTTTAAATTTAATTAGCCATTTTCTGGAGAAATAGCCAGCCACTAACGGTAATGCAACATAAATCGCAACGGATAATAAAATTGTTTCCCAAGGGACAGGCATAGAATTTACATTAAGCAATAAGCTGCCTAATGGCCCATACAGAAACAACATAATTAAAGAATTAATAGCCACCATCACTAAGGTTAAGCCGTCATTGCCTTTTGCGAGATTTCCCCACATTAATACCATTGCAGTACACGGCGCAATACCTAATAAAATAGTGCCTGCAATATAGCTGCGCCACAACTCAACTTCTTCCCCATTCGCCAGTATTTCTGTCCCTGGCAAAAAGTCTTTAAATAAATAGCCTAGGAAAAAATAGCTGATGGCAAACATGCTAAATGGTTTGATTAGCCAGTTTATACCAAGCGTGAGCAATACCGGTTTAGGTGTTTTTGCGCAGGCAAGTACCTGAGCGAAATCAATCTTCACCATAATCGGGTACATCATAAAAAACAAACAAACGGCAATAGGAATAGACACTTGATAAACAGTGTAGCTATTTAATTCTGTGGCTATTTCTGGGGCAATATTACCTAATAAAATACCCGCGAAAATACAAATCAATACCCAAAGGCTTAGGTATCGTTCAAAAATAGATAATTTCTTTTCTGCCATTTGAGGCTCCACGTAATGAAAGCTCAATACATCACATTTCAGTATGAAAAAGCCTTGAGCTTATGTGTGAAATAATGAAACGCCTAATCAGATGCTTAGGCGTTGCTTACGTAACTTCTCATTATTGTAAGGGAAAACTGTCATCCCCGAAGTCTACCCAGTCAAGCGTGGGCACAAGCTTTATCGGGGGACTATTGGAAGTATAGATTCCTGCTAGAAGCGTGCAGGAATGACGTATTTTGTATTATTCTGTGCCGGTGAATAATGAGAAGTTACTTGTTTACAATCATCACCTAGCCGTGAATTTCTATATGTAGCTCACGAAATTCATTGGTTAATTTATGATTAGGTGCGTAATGCACCAAAGGCTGTGCCTCAGAATGCGACTCACGCACTTTAACCGATGAAGAGATCTTAGTCTCTAATACAGGTAACCCTTCTGCAACCAATTCATCAACCAATATTCTTGGTAATTTTGCTTGTGCTTGGAATTGATTAACAATAATACCTTCCACTTCTAAATCCGAATTATGATCAGCTTTCACTTCTTCTAAAGCAGTCATTAAGCTATATAAAGCTTCACGTGCAAAAGTGTCACAATCAAAAGGGATTAAACATTTATTAGCGGCAATCAGAGCAGATTGGCTATAAAAATTTAAAACCGGAGGCGTATCAATATAAATCTCATCAAAATCTTCTAACTTATCTAATTCTTCTTTCAGTTTGAAAATTTTATAGCGCGACTCTAAACGCCCTTGTAATTGCTCTAATTCTGGATGAGCAGGCAACACAAATAAATTAGGGAACGGCGTTTCATGGATAAGCTCATCCATGCTAGCGCCTTGCGCCCCAAAAATACCTAGACTCAGGCAACCTTTAAAAAAACTAGCAATGGTTTGGTCGGCATCTTTTACTTTCTCGCCTAACAAATATTGTGTCGAATTAGCTTGGATATCCAAGTCGATCACTAAAGTTCGTTTACCTTCCATCGCACTGATGGCTGCTAAATTACATGTAATAGTAGATTTACCTACTCCACCTTTTTGATTAAAGACTACTCTGCGCATTGTATTTCCTGATAGACCCCGCCAATTGAAATGCCATTATAGGCATAATTAAACAGTAGCACTAAATAAGCAGCTTATTTAATTTAAGCTATCCCATTATAAAATATAAGAATATTAATTAAATTAGCTTATTAGTGATACTTCTTTACTTAAATTCGCACAAACCTGATTGCACCGCACTCTGGACATTCAGGAATAATTCCCGCCTCCTTAAACGCAATCACTTTGCCACATATCTCACAGCGGAATGATCCTGGCCCAGTAATATCACCTGATTTATAAACATGCGTATATTGCTCTGCATTCGTTGCAAGCTTATTCAGTTCCAAACGCGTTTTATCCGCCACACTTAAAAAAGAATCTAAGGCAAAATTCTCTAATAGCTCAATATCAAACTTCAACCACTCGGTTAAAGAATCATTACTATTATCCGTTAATGAATTTGCCGCATGGTGCACATCACGCGAAACCGCATCAGCAATATGACTAATTTCGTCTTGTGATAAGCCACCTATTTCACTTAATTTTTCTTTTCCTGCCTCTAAATTATCCGCAATAGAATGTACCGTATCGTCCATTGCTTCATAGGTGTATTCCATAAAGTCGTTATAGGCTTTTATCAGTTTGTTTTCGCTCATTAAAATATCTCCTAAAAAATGCGCTTTAGATTTGTTGCACTGTAAGGTATTCTAACGCTTTTGAATGTAACAAGACGAGTCCCAATGCAAGAAAATTACTCACCACTAGAAATTGAACGCGAAGTACAGGCCGAGTGGGAACAGTCAGGCATCTTTAATTCTTCTGCCGACGAAAGCCAAGAAAAGTACTATTGCCTCTCCATGTTCCCTTACCCTAGTGGCCGCCTGCATATGGGACACGTACGTAATTACACCATTGGTGATGTGATTAGCCGCTACCAGCGCATGCAGGGAAAAAATGTCATGCAGCCTATGGGTTGGGATGCCTTTGGCTTACCCGCAGAAAATGCGGCAATGAAACATAATGTTCATCCTGCCGATTGGACTTATGAAAATATAGATTATATGCGTGACCAGCTTAAACAACTCGGTTTTGGTTACGATTGGGATAAAGAATTAGCCACTTGCGACCCAAGCTATTACAAATGGGAACAGTGGTTCTTTTTAAAATTGCTAGAAAAAGACCTTATTTACAAAAAAACCTCTGCGGTTAACTGGTGCCCTCACGATCTAACTGTTTTAGCAAATGAGCAAGTAATTGATGGTTGTTGCTGGCGTTGCGATACCGCTGTTGAGAAAAAAGATATCTCGCAATGGTTTATGCGCATTACCGCTTATGCTGATGAGTTATTAAGCTCTTTAGATCAAATGCAAGGCTGGCCAGAGCAAGTACGCACCATGCAAGCTAACTGGATTGGTAAATCAGAAGGCTTAGAAATGAGCTTTACGATTGAAGGCAGAGAGCCGGTAGAAATTTATACTACCCGCCCTGATACTTTAATGGGTGTGACTTATTTAGCCGTTGCGGCTGAGCACCCCTTAGCTTTAGACGCTGCAAAAGATAATGCTGACATTACTGCATTTTTAGATGAATGCAAAAAAATGGAAACCTCTGAAGCCGCCATGGAAACCATGGAGAAAAAAGGCATCAATTCTGGCTTTCAAGCAACTCACCCAGTTACCGGCGAACTCGTTCCCGTTTGGATTGCTAACTTTGTTTTGATGGGCTATGGCACAGGCGCAGTGATGTCGGTTCCTGCACATGACCAACGCGATTATGAATTTGCTACAAAATACAATATCGCTATCAAACAAGTAATTTTCTCTGCTGATGACAGTGAAGATAGCGTTGCAGAAGAAGCATTCACTGAAAAAGGCATCTTAAAAAATTCAGCTGAATTTGATGGCTTAAGTTCTACTGATGCAGTGATTGCCATTGCGGATAACCTAGAAAAAGCAAAAAAAGGTCAACGTAAAACTAACTTCCGTCTACATGACTGGGGTATTTCGAGACAACGCTATTGGGGCGCACCGATTCCAATCATTTATTGTGATGATTGCGGTACCGTACCCGTACCTGAAGATCAGCTTCCGGTTGAACTGCCTAAAGATGTGATTTTAGATGGTGCAAATTCACCTCTAACAACACATGAAGCGTTTTTACATGTCGATTGCCCACAATGTGGCAAAGCGGCAAAACGTGAAACCGATACTTTTGATACCTTTATGGAATCCTCTTGGTATTTTGCACGTTTTGCGAGTAGTAAAGCCGACTCTATGCTAGATGAAAGCGCAAAATACTGGTTACCTGTGGATCAATACATTGGTGGTATTGAGCATGCTATTTTACATTTACTCTATGCTCGATTTTTTACCAAGCTAATGCGTGATGAAGGCTTACTGGTCTGTGATGAGCCATTTAAAAACCTATTAACCCAAGGCATGGTGTTGATGGATGGCACTAAAATGTCTAAATCCAAAGGCAATACGGTTGATCCTGCCGGACTTATCGCTAAATATGGTGCCGATACGGTACGTTTATTCATTATGTTCGCCGCACCACCAGAGCAATCATTAGAGTGGTCTGATAGTGGTGTTGATGGGGCTTTTCGTTTTTTAAAACGTCTATGGCGTCAAGTGCATTTACATTTGGATAGCAAGCCTAATCTAAAGCCTTTAGATAAAAATAGCTTAAGCAAAGCAGAAAAAGAGATGCGCCGCGAATTGCATCAAGCAATCGAAAAAGTCAGTGATGATATTGGCCGTCGTCATCATTTTAATACCTCAATTGCGACCAATATGGAGCTACTCAATCATTACACTAAATTTACTGATGAAGGCGATAATGCAAACGCGCTACGTCATGAAATTTTAGAAGCGATTGTGCTGATGCTTTACCCAATTGTGCCGCATATTTGCCAACAACTTTGGACAGAATTAGGCTCTAAAAACGATATCAACCGCACTTGGCCCAAAGTAGATAAAAGCGCTTTAGTGCAAGATGAAATACAAATGATCGTGCAGGTTAACGGTAAATTACGTGGCAAAATATTAGTCGCGATTGATGCAAGTAAAGCGGATATAGAAGCTTTAGCCCTAGCAGAAGAAAATGTAGTGCGTTTTATTGATGGCAAAGCGATTAAAAAATTAATCGTTGTGCCTAAAAAACTGGTTAGCATTGTTGTTTAATCAATCCGCCACTCTATTAAAGCTAATGAGAAGCCCTGTGCTTTTCATTATGCTTTTTTTAACCACCGCCTGTGGTTATCATCTGCGTGGCACGATTGCCTTGCCTGAAGCACTGAATAAGCTATTTATTAGCAATGCATCTGCTCAGCTAAATAATGCTTTTACAAACGTTTACAAAGACAAGCTTGTTAAAAACAGAGCAGAGGCTGAGTTAATCATTAAAATACTTAGTGAAAACTCTAGTACTCATACGCTTTCTACCGACACCTCGGGATTTTCTAATGAATATGCACTTATTTATAAACTCAGCTTCGATTTAATAGATTCATCAGGAAAAATACTCAATGCTAATCAGCAGGTTAAATTAAATAAAACCTACTTTAATAATCAAAGCGGCAGCACCATGCTGGCAAAAGACACTGAAGCAGCCTCACTACGCAAACAAATGTATCAAGATGCCGTTTTTGCTATCACTAACAAAATTAGAGCGACATTAACTCAATAATATGTGGCTAAGCATTGATCAACTACCCGCAGCCCTAAAAAAACAACTCGCGCCTGTTTACTTTCTTAGTGGCGACGAGCCTTTGCAACTAGGGGAAGCAGCCGATGCTATAAGGCTGGCGGCAAGAAAATCAGGTTATGATAATCGTGAAGTGCTCACTGTTGATGCGCATTTTGATTGGAATAGTCTATTGCAATCTGCTGACTCGCTTTCACTGTTCGCGGAAAAAAAGATTATTGATTTGCGCCTGCCTTCAGGCAAACCCGGTGCAGAAGGCAGCAAGGCTTTCACTGCCTATTGCCAGCGTTTACCTGAAGATACGCTACTCTTAATCAGTTCCGCTAAATTAGAAAAATCAGCTAAAAATTCAAAATGGGCAACGACCCTAGAAAAAACAGGGGTTGCGATTCAAGTATGGCCACTTGAGAGTAAAAACTTAATTCAGTGGCTGCAACAACGCCTACAAAAAAAAGGACTCAGCGCCGACCAATCTAGCATTCAACTGATTGCCAGCCGCGTAGAGGGTAATTTATTAGCGGCTGCACAGGAAGTAGAAAAACTGTATGTACTTTATGGTAGCGGCCAGCTCACTCATGAACAAATTGAAACTGCCGTCGCGGATTCTTCCCGTTATGATGTTTTCAACTTAGTGGATGCGGCACTCTCAGGACGATTAGACCGTGCAGGAAAAATACTAACCGCCTTAAATCACGAAGGTATTGCGGCTCCCGTTGTACTGTGGGCGCTCGCACGAGAAACACGCAACCTGATACACATCCAACAGCAACTCGCCGATGGCCAAGCGAGAAACGGCGTTTTTATGCGCCATCAAGTTTGGGACAAACGCCAAAAACTGGTGAGCTTTGCCCTGAATAAATTAAAACGCCAAGATTTAATGCAAGCACTCTTATTGGCCGCTAAAACTGATCGACAGATTAAAGGTGAAGAGACAGGCAATAGCTGGGATAGTCTTTTACAAATCGCTACCATTCTTAGTGGAAAGTCAGTTATTTAAAACCTACCACCTTTATCAGCCCCTTCACTGCACGCTTTACACTTTCATTTCATTAACAGCGTCATTCCCGAAGTCTACCCAGTCAAGCGTGGGCACAAGCTTTATCGGGAATCTACTATGCATGATGGATTCCTGCTATAAGCATAGGATGACGTTAACTCTCTCAAAAAGATGTAAACTACTTTAGATTTTATATGAGGGGTAGCCCATTTCTCGCTATAAATTAAGTTTAATCCCCTTCTGCTCTTGAAAAAAAAATCTTCGTCCTTATTTCTTTGAAAGTAATTAATTATTTTTTAGGAAACTTTATCTCTATGACTGTAGAAGCAAAAAAAGAAACGCTAGGCTTTCAAACCGAAGTTAAGCACCTTCTCCACTTAATGATCCACTCTTTGTATAGTAATAAAGAGATTTTCTTACGTGAATTGATCTCGAATGCCTCTGATGCATCGGATAAATTACGCTTTGAAGCGCTATCTAACGATAGCCTTTACGAAGGAAACAGTGATTTAGGTATTCGTATTGCTTTTGATAAAGACGCAAAAACCATTACGATTAGTGATAACGGTATTGGAATGAGCCGTGAAGAAGTTCAAGAACATATTGGTACGATTGCTAAATCGGGTACTAAACAGTTCTTTGAAAGATTGACTGGCGATGAAGCGAAAGACAGCGAATTAATTGGACAATTTGGTGTTGGTTTTTACGCAAGTTTTATTGTTGCCGATAAAGTAACGCTGGTTACTCGTAAAGCAGGCAGTGAAGAAGCGGTACTATGGGAATCTGCTGGCGAAGGCGAATACACACTAGAAACCGTTGAAAAAGTAGGTCGCGGAACAGACGTCATTTTACATTTAAAAGATGCTGAAACTGAATTCTTAGATGATTTCCGTTTACGCTCTATCGTTAAAAAATTCTCAGACCATATTTCTTTACCGATCATCATGGATAAAGAAATCCCTGCTGAAAAAGATGAAGAAGGCAATGAAACAGCGCCTGCTAAAATCGAAGATGAAGTAGTCAACAGCGCGTCTGCTTTATGGACTAAATCTAAAGAATCTTTATCTGATGAAGATTACAACGAATTTTACAAGCACGTGGGTCATGATTTCCAAGATCCTTTAACCCATGTCCACAGCAAAGTAGAAGGCACTAACGAATACACAATGTTATTGTATGTTCCTGCTCGCGCTCCTTTTGATATGTGGGACAGAGATGCAAAACACGGCGTTAAATTATACGTGCGTAAAGTCTTCATTATGGATGATGCTGATGAGTTAATGCCACGTTACTTACGTTTTATCCGTGGTGTGATTGATACTGATTCACTGCCATTAAACGTATCACGTGAAATTTTGCAACAAAGCAAAAAAATCAACGTAATTAAAGCCGGTGCGGTTAAGAAAATCTTAAGCATGCTAGAAGGCATGGCTAAAAATGACAAAGAAAAATACGCTACATTCTGGAAAGAATTTGGTAACGTCATTAAAGAAGGCCCTATCGAAGATACTAAAAATAAAGAGCGTATTGCTAAGCTAATGCGTTTTGCATCAACTGAAGCAGATACAGAGGCACAAGAAGTCTCTTTAGAAGATTACATTGGTCGTATGAAAGAAGACCAAGATAAAATCTACTACGTGACTGCTGATAGCTTTACAGCGGCTAAAAACAGCCCACATTTAGAAATCTTCCGTAAAAAAGGCATTGAAGTCTTATTACTTTCTGATCGTGTTGATGAATGGCTAACCTCTCATCTAAATGACTTTGATGGCAAAGTATTACAGTCAGTTGCTAAAGGTCAATTAGATTTAGATAAATTTGATACTGAAGAAGATAAAAAAGAGCAAGAAGAAGCCTCTAAAGATTTCGAGTCAGTTATTACTCAAATCAAAGAAGTTTTAGGCGATAAAGTGGGCGATGTGCGTATCAGTCACCGTTTAACAGCATCCCCTTCTTGCTTAGTTTCTGAGCAAGATGCAATGAGCTTAAACATGGAACGCATTATGAAAGAAGCGGGCCAAGACATGAGCATGATGGGCATGGGTGGCAACAAACCGGTTTTTGAAATTAATGCAGAACATGCTTTAGTAACTAAACTAAAAGAAGAGCAAGATGATGAACGCTTTTCTGCTTTAACAGGCATTTTATTTGACCAAGCGATTTTAAGTGAAGGCGGCCAGCTAGATGATCCTGCTGATTTCGTACATAACTTAAATGACCTATTACAAGGTTTATTAAAATAAGTTAAGCATTGATTGCTTATGAAAAAGGCCGCTATATGCGGCCTTTTTTGTAGCTAACTTTTAACTTGAAATCTCTATGTTGAGCTTATACTGGCAATATATTATGGACAATTTCATTACTGCTTCACCACACTCTAAATTTATCTCCAGAGTCTCTTAGCAGCGCAGAAACTAACTTTTTCATCATTCTAATAAATTAGAAAAAGGTTGGATATTTTTCCAGCGATACGTATGGAAATCACGTTTATCAGTGCTAAGAATTCGACCATGCCCTAAATGCTCCGCTAACAAAACTAACGAAGCATCAGCAAAATCCATTGGCAAATCAGAATATTGTTGCATTAACTCTAAAAGTCTTTTTTTATCTGCCGTTTCTATGGAATAAACACTAAAAGCGTCTTGCTGATAACTCTGCATAAAAGCCAACATAAATTGTCTCCCTCGCCGTTGCAGTAATAAATGACAAACTTCAGTGATAACAGGGTAAGTCGTTATAAGCGGTTCATTGATTTTTTCAAGCGCACTAACCGCGATTCTGTGGTAATTATCATTTGGGTTCACTAAAGCTACCCAGAAACCACTATCTGTAATAATCACACTTTATCACTCCAATCTAAATAATCTTTATAATTTTCAGACAAATCAGACTTATCAGGCAGCCCGCCTAAATAACCTGTATGTTTTAAAATATCTAAGACTTTTTGACCTTCAGTAACCGCTTGAGCTTCTTTTTTAGAGTATATTTCATCAATCGCAAGCGTAATTAATTCCGAAACAGTCTTTTTAAGCTTTCTTTCTTGCTCATGAAGTTTTTCAATATGTTGTTGATCCAACTCTATAGTAATTTGCATGATTTTTCCTTTTAAAAGCTACACCTATAAACAATATCTGTAACTTCTCATTATCCGCCGGCACAGAATAATACCAAACACGTCATTCCTGCATGCTTCTAGCAGGAATCTATATTTGCAACAATAGATCCCCGATAAAGCTTGTGCCCACGCTTGACTGGGTAGACTTCGGGGATGACGTTTTCCCCTACAATAATGAGAAGTTACCAATATCTCTGCCAACTTTTATTTTAACATTTTTGATTTTAAAGTTTCGTCCAGGTTCGTGCAGGATGGAAAAAAGGGGGGTTATCCCCCGTCCATCAAATGCAATATATATGAAAATGGGCTCGTCTTATCTCCTTAGCTCGCCCAACTTTCAGACAAAGCCTCAGCCTGCTTTAAACATAAACTAACCGCTTCATCCACCTTATCAGGTGGATACTTTACAGCAGGCTTGTGGAGCAAGTCAGGATTTATTTTTGTTAGCGCGTTATTCTGTACCTCGCTACGGACTGCGGGATTAATTTTCACAGCTAAATTAAATTCACGCTTAAAGGTAAATATTAATCATCAAGGCTGGCTAATTTTTGCAACTAAGATAATAAGTGCTATTCTTGCTAAAAGGCTTAAAACATTTCTTTATAGGAAATTAAGACTATGGGGCAGGAAATAAAAACAGCTATTTTTAATAAAAATGATTTTGCCTGCTTTTATAAAAAATTGGCTGAAGAGACCCGCTATTTACAGGATTTAATCTTACAAAAACAATTTTCTACCGACGCTTTTAATATCGGTATTGAGATTGAAGCTTGGCTCGTAGATGATGCGATGCAGGTTTCCGCAAATAATGTGGATTTTCTAAAAAACCTCAATGACCCGCTCGCCTTTCCTGAGTTAGCTAAATTTAATGTTGAATTAAATAGTATTCCACAAAAATTATCAGCGAATACTTTAAGTGTATTACATCAGAATTTGATTAAGACCTGGGAAACGTATCACTTAAATGCACGGGCATTAAATAACCATATTGTCATGATTGGAACATTGCCGACCTTAAAGTTATCGGATATGACTTTAGCAAATATTTCGAGAATGAAACGATACAAGGCGCTGAATGAGCAAATTATTAAAGCGCGAGGTAAGCCGATTGATTTAGATATTATTGGCATAGAGCATTTAAAAATTCAGCATCATAATGTGATGCTGGAATCTGCTAGTACGTCATTACAGTTACACACTCAAGTACCTTTAGCACAAGCACACCATTTTTATAATGCATCGATTATGGCTTCAGCGGCGATGGTGGCTGTTTGTGCTAATGCGCCTTATTTATTAGGTCATAATATATGGCATGAATCACGCATCCCCCTGTTTGAACAGTCGATTGAATCCGGCGGTTACGGAGGAACCATACATGGCCCGATTAAACGCGTTAGCTTTGGTTCAGATTATGCACGCGGGTCTATTATGGAATGCTTTCAAGAAAATTTAGAGCATTTTCCGGTGTTATTACCGACACTCGTTGAGGCAGATATGACTCAGCTTGAGCATTTGCGTATGCATAATGGCACGGTTTGGCGCTGGAATAGACCTATTATTGGTTTTGATAGCGACAATAAAACACCGCATATTAGAATTGAACACCGCAGTCCTTCAGCAGGTACGTCGCTGATTGATACCATTGCAAATGCTGCCTTTTATTATGGCTTAAGCAAAAACCTTTGTGATGCCATTGAGGGAAAAGAGCTGAGTTTAGAATTTCATCACGCAAAAGATAATTTTTACCAAGCGGCACGGTTTGGTTTAGATAGTACAGTAATTGGATTTGATGGAAATAAACATAAATTACAAAAGCTCATTCAATCGGACTTATTAATACGAGCTAAACAAGGCTTACAAACTTTGAATATTTCAGCGAATGATATAACAGCCTATTTGGGAATAATAGAACAACGAGTGGCTAATAAGCAAACAGGCAGCCAATGGCAACGCCAGTTTATGCAACAAGAAAAGGTGACTTTAAGCGATATGACTAAGGCTTATTTAGCACAGCAGTCTTTAGATAAACCGGTTAGTCAATGGGAAATAAAATGAAGTCAGCATTAAAATTACAACAAATAGATCGTTATCCAGAGGAATTATTAAGCTGTGATGCGCGCGCATTACAGCAAATTTTCCCACAACCCACCTTATTGCATTTAACAGGCAAGCAGCAACGGCCTATTTTCATCTCTGTTTTACTGCATGGTAACGAAACCACCGGTTTTTTAGCGGTACAGCAGTTATTAAAAAAATATGCAGGTCAGGTTTTACCACGCGCTATTTCTATTTTTTTTGGTAATACACAGGCAGCTGAACTAAATGTCAGACGCTTAGAACAACAACCTGATTACAATCGAATTTGGCCAGCTACTGAGATGAATGCGGGACTGGAAACCCAACTTGCTGAAGACATTGTCACTGCCATGCGCCAAAAACAGGTATTTATGAGTATTGATATACATAATAATACCGGATTAAACCCCCACTATGCTTGTATCAATAAACTGGATAAGCCATTTTTACAATTGGCTAATTTATTTAGTCGCATTGTGGTTTATTTTACGCGTCCACTGGGGGTGCAATCCGGTGCTTTTGCAGAATTATGCCCTTCCGTTACCTTGGAGTGTGGCCGACCAGAACAACAAAAGGGAGTGGATCATGCGCTTAGTTATTTAAATGATTGCTTACACCTGAAAGAATTAAATCAATCCGTTGTACATCACCAAGATATTGAATTAGTACATACCGTCGCACAAGTGAAAGTAAAACCCTCGATCGACTTTAGCTTTCATGATCACAACAGTGATTTACTGTTTAAAACCGATTTAGAACGTTTCAATTTCACTGAGATTCCTGCAGGAACTTGTTTTGGCCTGATCAAAGAAGGGAGTGAAATGCCTTTATCTGTTATTGATGAGCAAGGCGTTGATATAACTGAGCAGTTTTTTACACTTAATGGCAAGCGTTTAGAAATAAAGCGCGCCACTATCCCTTCAATGCTAACACTGAATGAGCAGGTTATTCAGCAAGATTGTTTATGTTATTTAATGGAGAATATACCCTTAGAAAAAGCAGATGCTTCCCCAGTTAAATTTACATTAACCTAAATGAGTTAAGCCCAAACCACAGACAGCATTCACTGTTTGCAAAATAGGTTTATCTTCGATTTCAGGTAAAATAACCCAAAATAATAACAAACAGTTAGGCCCATAATGAAAAGACGTGATTTTATTAATAAAGCAAGCATCGGTGCTGTCGTTGCAGGTGGCACACTAATAGCCCCTAGCGTAGCCCATGCTAAAACAAAGTATAAATGGAAGATGGTCACGGCTTGGCCTAAGAATTTTCCTGGCTTAGGGTCTGGGGCTAATTTACTCGCTAAAATGATTACCGAGATGAGTGATGGCCGCATTAAAGTCAAAGTGTACGGTGCTGGCGAATTAGTGCCTGCGTTTGAAGTGTTTGATGCCGTTTCTAAAGGCACTGCGCAAATGGGGCATTCGGGTGCTTATTATTGGAAAGGTAAATCGGAAGCCACACAATTCTTTTCTGCCGTGCCTTTTGGCTTAACGGCACAAGAGATGAATGCTTGGTTGTACTATGGCGGAGGCATGGAATTATGGCGCGAACTGTATGCACCGTTTAACTTAATTCCAGCGGCTGCGGGGAATTCTGGCGTACAAATGGCCGGTTGGTTTAATAAAGAAATCAAAAGCACGGCTGATTTAAAAGGCTTGAAAATGCGTATTCCAGGGCTGGGTGGCGAAGTCCTACGTAGAGCTGGCGGTACAACGGTAAATATTCCGGGCGGCGAACTTTTCACCTCTTTGCAGTCAGGCACTTTAGATGCCACAGAATGGGTCGGCCCTTATAATGATTTAGCCTTTGGATTACATAAGGTCGCTAAGTATTATTATTACCCCGGTTGGCATGAGCCCGGTTCCACTATGGAAGCGATGATCAATAAACAAGCGTTTGAAGAGTTGCCTAAAGACTTACAAAGTATTGTGATGGCCGCGTGTAAAGCCGTGAATATGGATATGATTTCCAACTATACCGCACGTAATAATCAAGCCTTAGATACGCTAGTCAACAAACATGGCGTAAAACTGCTGCCTTTACCGGATGATGTATTAAAAACCTTAAAACAATTATCAGACGAAGTGGTTTTAGAATTAGCCAATAAAGACCCAATGGCTATGAAAATTTACACGTCCTTTAATCAGTTTAGAAGCCAAGTTACGCAATGGAGTACTTTATCTGAACAAGCCTTTTTGAAAGCGCGGGCGCTTTAAATAATTTAACATTTCGGTAGGATGGGTAGAATGTAGCGCCTGCTTTTTAGGCGCGCAATGAAACCCATCAGCTCTGTTCAGAATGATGGGTTTCGCAAAAAAGGCTCTACCCATCCTACGCGCTATTACGCATGGAAAACAATAACTTTTAAAGCCTTCTCCAGCAGGAGAGGACTTTAAATAACAAAAGTAATTAATTACGCTTTAGTTTTTACTCTTACTAAAACGCTCACTCAAACCTTGCATCACAGCATAAAACACCGGTGTAAAGATAAGAGACATCGCTACCGCCGCGATCATCCCGCCCACAACCGCTGTTCCTATCGCCTGACGACTTGCCGCACCAGCCCCACTCGCGACCATTAATGGCATAAAGCCTAAAATGGAGGAAAACGCCGTCATTAAAATCGCTCGGAAACGTAGACGAGAAGCTTCCACGGCTGAATCAAAAATACTCACACCTTTAGCGCGTTGTTCGGCTGCTAACTCAACAATCAAAATCGCATTTTTACTGGCCAAACCAATAATCAATACAATCCCGATCTGGGTATAAACATTATTATCAAACTCACGCATCATTAAGGCAGCAACCGTCCCCAATAAAGCTAATGGTACAACCAATAATACCGCCATCGGTAAGCTCCAGCTTTCATACTGAGCCGCTAACACCAAAAATACCAGAACAATCGCCAAAGCAAAAATAACAGTGGCTTCAGAGCCGACCTGCTTTTCTTGATAAGACATACCTGTCCACTCAAAACCCATCGAGTCAGGGAATTTTTCTTGTGCCATTTGCTCCATTAGATTTAAGGCTTCACCAGAACTAAATCCTGGTGCGGCACTCCCTGTAATAGAGGCGGCTGGATAAAGGTTGTAACGTAAAATAGTTTGTGGACCTAAGGTTTCATCTACTTTAATTAAAGTCCCTAGCGGAATCATTTCGCCTTTTTTATTACGTACTTCAAGTTGACGGATGTCTTCGGGTTTTAAGCGAAACTCAGCATCTGCCTGAACTTTTACCTGCCAGGTTCGACCGAATTGATTGAAATCATTAACATAAGCCGAGCCTAAATAAGCTTGTAAGGTATTAAACACGTCATTTAAAGGGATCTCTAAAGTCTTTGCTTTGGTACGATCCACTTCAGCAAATAATTGCGGTACACCCGCTCTAAAAGTAGAGTTAAGTCGCGCTAAGCCTGATTGGCTTTGGCTATCGACAATCATTTCAGTAGCCATACGCTGTAATTCATCTAAACCAGCATTACCTCTATCCTGAATTTGCATTTGAAATCCACCGGAAACGCCTAAGCCGGGAATTGCAGGTGGCACAAAGGTAAACACAATCGCTTCTTGAATCTGGCTCAGTTTTTGGTTTAACTGTTGCAATATAGCGGCTTGAGTTTCATTTTCAGCCGTACGCTCTTCCCATGGCTTCATGACCACAAAAATCGTCGCAGCATTAGAGGAGTTAGTGCCATCGATCATGGAAAAACCCCCTAGTGATATCCAATCTTTTAGGCCTGGTATTTCTTTTAAGATGTCATCAATTTTTCTGAGTACTTCATCGGTACGCTCCTTAGAGGCTGCATCGGGCAATTGCACCGCCGTAATAACATAACCTTGATCTTCCACTGGTAAAAAGGAAGCAGGGATTTTGTCAAATTGCCAACCACTTATCACAGCAATAGCTAAAGCGATTACCATCATCAAAAAGCCACGGCGTACAACGATTTTTAAAAAATTGGCATAGCCATTAGAACTGGCTTCAAAAAAACGATCAAAACCACGGAAAAAAGCATTTTTGTCTTTTGGCGCAGGGCGTAATAATAATGCCGCTAATGCCGGACTTAAGGTTAAAGCATTGAGCGAGCTAAAAACGGTTGCTACGGCAATGGTGAGCGAAAATTGACGATACATTTCTCCGGTAATTCCAGGTAAAAAAGCAGTCGGTACAAATACCGCTAATAACACCAAGGTAGTTGCAACAACGGGGCCAGATACATCACTCATGGCTTGAATAGCCGCGTCTTTTGAACTCATGCCTTTTTCTATATACGCAGCGGTCGCTTCGACCACAACAATCGAGTCATCGACCACCACTCCGATGGCGAGTACTAGGCCAAATAAGGTCAGCATATTCAAAGAAAATCCCATCATCGACATGACAATAAAGGTAGCAATTAATGATACTGGAATAGTCACTGCTGGAATTAGGGTCGCGCGCCAATCTTGTAAGAAAATAAATAAAACAATAAATACTAAGGCGCCGGCTTGATATAAAGTAACGAAAACTTCATTAATCGAAGCGCTAACAAAAAGCGTGGTGTCATAAGGAACTTTGTATTCTAAGCCTTGCGGGAAGTTTTTTTCTAATTCCTGCATTTTTGCACGAACTTGATCGGCAACATCTAAAGCATTAGCCCCAGGTAACTGATAAATACTAATACTGGCTGAAGGAGCACCATTTACATTGGCGCTAATGTCATAGGTTTTACCGCCTAAATCAATGCGAGCAACATCTTTTAAACGGGTAATCGCACCCTTTCCATCGGTTTTGATAATAATATTTTCAAATTGAGCAATATCGGTTAAGCGCCCTAATACATTAATGGTGTATTGAAAGTTTATTCCGGCGGGAACAGGAGGTTGGCCAATTTGACCCGCTGCAACTTGTACGTTTTGCTCGCGCATCTCATTTAAGATATCTTGGGTAGTAATGCCCCGCGATTTCATTTGGTGAGGATTGAGCCAAACTCGCATACTGTAATCACTAGGAGGGAAAATCATGACATCCCCAACCCCTTTAATACGCGCTAATTGGTCGCGAATATTTAAGGTCGCATAATTACTTAAATACAGTTCATCAAAGGTACTATCTGGTGAAGTCAGGGCAATAAATAAGATAATATTAGCGGATTTCTTTTTGGTGCTAACGCCTTGGCGATTCACTTCTTCAGGTAAATTAGGTGCCGCTAAAGCAACACGATTTTGTACCATCACCTGAGCAATATCTAAATCAGTCCCCACCTCAAAAGTCACTGTTAAATTGTACGAGCCATCACCCGCACTAGTGGATGACATATACAGCATGTTTTCCACGCCGTTAACCTGTTGTTCAATTGGTGCTGCAACCGTCTCAGCAATAACCTGAGCATTAGCGCCTGGGTAAGTGGCTTTAACCTCAACCGTAGGTGGAGTAATTTCAGGGTATTGTGCGCTAGGTAAAGTTAAAACAGAAACGATACCTGCAATTAATAAGACAATAGAAATAACACTAGCGAAAATGGGCCGTTCGATAAAAAATTTAGAAAACATAAAATTATCCTGCTGTTATTGCGGCGTTCTGCGGGTTAACAATACTTCCGGGTCTGGCTTTCTGTAAGCCTTTAATAATGACTTTATCCGTTGCTTTAATGCCTTCTTTAATAACCACCCGACCTTTAATACGTTGCCCCAATACGACAGAACGCTTTTCAACTTTATTTTCTGCTCCCACCACTAAGACAAATCGCCCACTTTGGTCTGCAGAAATTGCTCGTTCGTCAATTAATAACGCATTCTCTGTTTTGCCTACGGGAAGGCGTAAGCGCGCAAATAAACCAGGGATTAAGCGTGCTGGTTTTGCTGCATTGGCAAACACTCCGCGTAACTCAATAGTCCCCGTACTCGGGTTAAGTGCTGACTCACCAAAATCTAATTCACCTTTATGTGGATAAGCCTGTTCATCAACTAAACCTAAAAAAAGAGGTATATCCAAGGCTTGGTCTGACTGTTTTTCTAGATCATGCCCTATATCTTGTGCTTTTTCAGCGCGTATATTCATAACCCGCAATAAATCACGTTCATTAAGATGAAAATAGGCATACATCGGTTTGTATTGGGTAATTGTAGTCAACAAAGTTGCTTCACCTTCACCCACTAAATTACCGACATCCACCTGATTACGGCTGACTCGCCCACTAATAGGCGCTTTAACTTGGGTATAACTCAACTCAATTTTTGCACTCTGAACTCTTGCCTTTTTTAAACCAATCTGTGCTTGAGCAACATCTCGTTCTGTTTTACGGCGTAAATAATCCGTTTGAGAAATAAAGTTCTTTTTGATTAAACTATTCGCACGTTTTAATTCAGCTTCTGTTCGTGCTAATTCAGCTTGCGCACTAATTAATTCTGCTTGTGCTGCAGCCAATTCTGCTTGGTAAGGTTTAGGGTCAATCACAAACAATAAATCACCCTGCTCTACCTGTAAGCCCGGTTCAAAATGCATACTTTTTAATAAGCCACTTGCTTGCGCTTTCACTTCAGCAAAACCAACCGACTTTGTTGTGCCTGTAAATTCAAGATATTCAATCACCGCTTCTTGTGTCGGGTGGCTTACCGTGACTTCTGCAGGCGGCGGGGCAACATATTCATTCTTATCGGCCGAACAACCGACGAGAATAAATAAAAGACCAATAAGAGTATAAGAGCGATTCACTGTTAAAAAATTCATACATGCATCCGATTCATGAGTTTTGATGCTAATTATTGGAACATAAGTCATATTAATCTCATAATTTTATCTGGTAAAAAACTCAGTGGTACAAACCACTATTTCCCGATGGTATAAACTGCTATTTTAAGTTACAGTGTTAATATCCGAATTTGAATTTATGTCACTCTTCTTATTCTTTACGCTCACTGCTCTTGGTATTTATTGATACGCACTCTAATTTTATGCATAAAACGACCGCAAATATTTTAATTGTTGATGATACAACTGAAAATCTACAATTATTATCTAATATACTTAAAGACTCCGGTTACAAAGTCCGCCCAGCAACCAGTGGAAAACTAGCGTTGCAAGCTATTGAAGCTAAAAAACCAGACCTTATCCTATTAGACATAAAAATGCCTGAAATGAACGGCTATGAAGTGTGCACTATTTTAAAAGCCAACCCAAACACTAAAGATATCCCTGTTCTTTTTATTAGTGCATTAAGTGATCTCAATGACAAATTAAAAGCCTTTCAAGTCGGTGGTTTAGACTATATAAGCAAGCCCTTCCAGTTTGAAGAAGTTAAAGCGAGAGTATCAACGCATCTACAACTAAAAGCTTACCAAGATAAAATGGAAGAACAGGTTAAAGAAGGTATAGCAAAAGTTGAAGTATTAACACACGAAATTATCGATACCCAACGCGAAGTGATTTATACCATGGGAGAGATTTGTGAAACCCGCTCTCATGAAACCGGCATGCATATCAAACGTGTTGCAGAATACTGCTACTTACTCGCTCATCTTGCGGGTAGTGAGGATGCCTGGCTAATAAAACAAGCCTCACCTATGCATGATATTGGGAAGGTTGCTATTCCTGATGCTATTCTGAACAAGCCGGGGAAACTAACTCCAGAAGAATGGGAGATTATGCAAACGCATAGTACATTAGGCTATAAGATGCTCTCTGTTTCCCATCGCCCCTTATTCAAAATGGCGGCGAATATCGCTTTTGAGCATCATGAAAAATGGGATGGATCCGGTTACCCTCGCGGGTTAAAAGGCGAGGAGATTAACTTTGAAGGTAGGGTTTGCGCTCTTGCTGATGTTTTTGATGCCTTAGGTAGTGATCGTTGTTATAAAAAAGCATGGCCCATCGAAGAGGTTACTAACTATATTAAAGAACAGCGTGGAAAACACTTTGACCCTGCTTTAGTTGATTTCTTTTTTGCTTCACTTGATGATTTTTTATCCATCAATAATAAATTTAGATAATAGACTTTCACACAAGACAACTAGGATTTATTTATGAAGATTCCCTTACTTTTACTCAGTTTTTTATGTATTAGTTGTTCTCATACACCGGTAAGCAATACCCAAGTGGAACCCAGCACCGTTGGCTTATCAAGTGCTCGCTTACAGCGCATAAATAATCTCATAGATCAGCATATAGAAGAGAAGAAAATTGCCGGCGCTGTCACTTTAATCGCTCGTAAAGGCAAGATTGCGCATTTACGTGCCGCTGGCTTAGCAGATACCAACAAAGCCATGAAAACTGATTCCCTCTTTAGAATCGTTTCCATGACTAAACCGATCACCAGCACTGCGATTATGCTGCTTTATGAGCAAGGAAAATTATTACTTTCTGATCCTGTTTCAAAATATATCCCTGAATTTAAACATCAAAAAGTAATCGAAATGTTACCGGAAGGGAGCGAATTCCCTTATAAGCTAGTGCCTGTTAAACGTGATGTAACTATTCATGATTTATTAACCCATCAGTCAGGTATTTTATATTTAGCATCAACTGGCTGGTTTCCTAATGCTAAGCGCGAACAAGTGGTGAGCTTTTATCGCGACGCAGGCATTACTGATGGCTTTTGCCGACCGGATGAAACAATTGGAGATATGGTTAAACGTCTCGCCAAGTTACCTTTATATGCTCAGCCCGGCGAAACATGGGAATACGGCTTATCTGTTGATGTCTTAGGTTATTTAATTGAAGTAGTTTCAGGACAAAAATTTGATCAATTTGTCCAAACTGAAATTTTTGACCCACTCAAAATGCAAGATAGTCATTTTTATATCCCAAAACACAAATTAAGCCGCCTAACTGCCGACTGGAACAGTGACTGGAAAGGCTCTTTAGAGAGAGTAACTGGTCCTTTAATTGATGGTGACTTAGCTTTATGTCCTAATGATGCTTATGCAACGTCAGGCAAATACCTATCTGGTGGCGCCAGTGTGCTATCAACCGCTTATGATTATTTTCGCTTTGCCCAAATGTTTCTTAATAAAGGTGAGTTAGACGGTGTGCGTGTATTAAGCAGAAAAACGGTTGAGTTAATGACGGCAACAAACCATAGCGCTAAACATGATGCCACCTTATTACACAGTCATGGCTGGAAATTTGGCTTAGGCTTTGCTATACAACAAGATAGAAGCCATAGTGTCGATAGTGGAGATGAAGGGGTTTATGAATGGGCGGGATATTATTCCACTCGCTTTAGCATCAACCCAAAAGAAGAAACTATTACGCTGTTTTTATCGCAAACCTCCCCTTTTGGCGCACATTTTGGCTTATGGGATAAAATAACCGCACTTTCCAGCTCAGCGATTGCAGACTAAAGGAATAACTATGTTGAACATTAACTATAAAGCTCGCTTATCTTTTTTACTTTGTTTATGTGTTTATTCAGCCCCTAGTTTTGCTACAGGCCCTAGGGTCGCACCTAGCTTATTCACAAGCAATACCGCTTTTTTATATACCTCAGATTTCCCACCTTTTATCAGTAATAAGGCAGAAAATCAGGGTTTATTAATTGAAATCATCAATACCGTCCTAAAATCATCCGATATAACAGCGGAAGTGAATATTTTGCCATCAAAAAATATGGCAAAATATTATTTTAGCCAAGAAAATGCCCTTGCTATCATCGGTTATGATTTTAATTTTTCTAAAAAAACACAACAGAAATCAATTTTTGTCCCCATCTTATCAATTGATGAATATTACTACACCCACGCTTCCGTACAACAGGAGTTCAAATGGAATGGCAAGCTATCAAGCTTTAAAAATAAAGTGTATGGAACCACTAAAGGTAATAATGTAGAAAAATATAAAGCAGCCGGTATTAAGGTCAAATATGGCAGGTTACACAACTTGCTACAAAAGATGCAAAAAGGCCAAGTTGATTTTATCAAGTCACCGCAATTAACGCTTAACGCCGAATTACACACCGACTTCCCACAACAACAGTCGGCCTTTATAAAAATGGAAACTAAAGCTGCTGAATCAGTTTTAGGCATTGCTTTTAACACTCAGCATGCCGATGGCAAACAATCCGCTGAAAAATTTAAACAAGGCCTGCAAAAAATCATTACAAGTGCTGAGTTTAACTCTATTTTACAAGGCTACTTAGGTAGTGAAGTAGACGTAAAACCCTATCTAAAACACTTAAAGTAAGCCTGCTCAGTCTAATGAAAAAAATCATTGCTCTTCTCATAGGCTTACTGCTCCCTCTTTCTGGCTTTGCTGAAGTTATTCAATTTGAAGCGAATGAAAGCCCGCCTTATTGGTCAAAAAACATGCCCCACAATGGAATGTGTGGTGAGATTTTACAAGCGATGTCAGAGCTGGCAGGCCTGCAATCCACAGTCGTATTTAAACCCCTTAAACGACTCATTGCGGATACCGAAAATAATGATGTCGGTAACCCAGACTTTTATCTGCAACACAATGATTTTTATAGTATTATCCCTATTGCAATTTATCAATCGGCTTTTTATTACTATAAACCGAGCTATCCCACTGGCATCACCTTACATAATTTAGCTGATCTTAAACACTACAACATAGGTGTATTGAAAGGGACATTAATTGACCAACTAAGCTTTAAACAGCACGGTATCAACTTTGAAACGAGCTATAAGCAAGAGTCTATTTTTAAAAAACTTAAACTAGGCAGAATTGACTTGGCATTAGAAATTGATTTGATTGCCTATCACACGCTTCATAACTTATATCCCGGCCAGCACAAAGACTTTGCGATTATCCAACTGCCGAACTCAATCTCGCCGATAGCGCTGATGATAAATGAAAGCCAGCCCAATGCTGAGGAAATTACCCAGCTATATCGCCAAGCCTTAACGACCTTGATTCAAAGTGGTCGCTATCAAAAAATCATACAGAAATATTATGGAGACTTAAGCTTCCCCCCTAAGCAGTTTAAGCATCTAGAGCGCTTTAATCGTCTTTATAATTTTTATTAAACCAGAATAAAGCTATGTCACGTATCAATTTAAAAATTTCCATCTATTTACTGCTACTTACTATAAGCACGGTTAGTAGCTATGCATTTATTGAATACTTCACAATAAAGCAAAATTCATACAAAGAACTTGAGTTAACTGCTGATCGTCAAATTAGTCGGCTTGTTGAAAATTTAGACTTACCGCTTTGGGAGATGGACACTCACTGGATTAATGAAATTATTAGCACTGAAATGCTGAATAATGATTTACAAGGTATTGTTATAGAGGGTGCAGATCACTTATTTGTTGCACAAAAACGTAATGAAAAATGGCAAGCAATCCCCGCTATTAAAGACATTGAATTAACAGGGAAAATCACTTTAAAACACAAAAACGTCATGCATTCCGGTGAACAGATAGGGCAAATAAAACTCTATTTAACCTCTAAATTTACTGAAGAAAAGTTACAAACACAGTTATTAAAAACTATTTTCAGCATGGCTATTTTAGGGATTTCAATTATCATTTTCATGATATTAATGCTCCGTTATATAGTGATTAACCCATTACATAATTTGCTCTTAGCAACCCAAAAAGTGGCACAAGGGCAGTATGATACTCATCTAAATATTGATAAAAAGGATGAAATCGGTCGCCTTGCTAAAGATTTTAATATGATGCGAGGTCATATTAAATTACGAGAAAATGAACGCGATAGCGCCATTAGTGCACTCAATCAATCTAAAGAAGATTTACTGCGCTCAAATGAAACCTTAGAGCTACACGTTTTAGAGCGTACTGAGGCTTTAGAAAAAAGTAATCAACACTTAAAAAAGTTGAGCGCTGAATTTGAGCGTTCAAAAAATGAAGCCGAATTAGCCAACAATACAAAGAGTATTTTTCTAGCTAATATGAGCCATGAGTTACGCACACCCATGAACGCCGTATTAGGCTTCTCTCGCTTAATGAGAGATGATGTCAATACTACCCCAGAACAAAAAGAAAGTTTAGATATCATTAACCGCAGTGGAAACCACTTACTTAACTTAATTAATGATGTTTTAGACATGGCTAAAATTGAATCCGGCCGTATTGAACTAGAAAATTCACCGTTTGATTTAGGCTTGTTAGTTCATGACCTGATGGACATGATGCACCAACGGGCAGAAGCTAAAGGACTCGTGTTCACTCTAGATCAATCCTCTTCATTCCCTCGCTTTATTAATAGTGACGCGACTAAAATAAAACAAATATTAGTTAATTTAGTCAGCAATGCAATTAAGTGTACTGATGAAGGACAGGTCTCACTACGCTTAGATATGGCTCCTAATAATGACATAGCAGGTGTGACTTTAAATTTTGAAATAAAAGACACAGGAATAGGAATATCCGAAGAAAATTTACCCTTAATATTTAATTCCTTTACACAAGTAGGTGACCAAGCCTCAAAAAATGGTACGGGATTAGGCCTGGCAATTAGCCATCAATATATAGAATTGATGCAAGGTACTGTCTCGGTAAAAAGTGAGCTAGGTAAAGGCTCCTTATTTCAAGTAACGTTACCGGTTCAGAGCGTTAATGAAAAAACCATACTCAACATCCCTACGTCATCACGCAGTCATATAACCGGCATAGTGACTACAGCCAAACAGAAAAAATATCGCATCTTAATTGTTGAAGATCAATTTGAAAACCGACTATTATTACAACGTTTATTAGAATCTGTTGGTTATGAAGTTCAAGTAGCGCTCAATGGCCAAGAGGGAGTAGAGCAATTTACACGCTGGGAACCCGATTTTATTTGGATGGACAGGCGCATGCCTGTTATGGGAGGAATAGAAGCCACCCAACAAATCAGAAAACTGTCAGGCGGCGATAAAGTTAAGATTGTTGCCGTTACCGCATCCGTATTTGATCAAGATCGTAAAGCATTTATGGACGCTGGCGCAAATGATATTGTTAATAAACCTTATACTAATGATGACATTTTTTCTTGCATGGCTAAATACCTTGATGTTGAATATATCTATGCTGACGAAAGTAATGCTGAAGATAAAATTCAATCTACTGACATTTCTCAGCAGCAACTAAGCAATATACCAGAACAACTATTAACTGAATTACGAGAAGCAGTAACCAGTCTTGATGTAGAGCAAAGTATCGCAATCATTGAACAAATAATCCCCATAGATGAACCATTAGCCGCTAAATTACAGCAGCTCGTGGAAAACTTTGAGTTTGAAATCTTACTTGAAAGTATTGTTCATTAATACTTCCTTAAAAACGAAAGCGCTATCTAACAGAAAAACTCGGTGGAGTTGACTATTTTTTTCAGTTAAAGTGTTTACTTTTACCCATAACAACCGTTTAAAATCATGAAAAAAATACTCTCTCTTAGCCTAGTTATCAGCACACTTGTTTTATCAGCCTGCAACACAACGCCAACTAAGGATATCCAAGTCAAATCGACACTTGCCGTTGATGCACAACTAAAAAATTACCACAGCTATTCTTGGACTGGTTTTGCTGCCGTATTAAATGATCCAGAAGAAAAATGGCAACCAGCTGATATTGATGTATCAGCGACCATTAAATCGCTGGTTGATCGCGAGTTACAAAAGAAAAATCTCACTAAAGTGGAAAATGATGAATCGGACTTAGCGATCAGCTTTTTTAGCGGTGTTGACATGGAAGCGCAGTCACTGAAAATCGCAGCTACCTCGGATGTAGAAATCCCAAAAAACGTGCCTAAGGCCGCGTTGGTTATTATTGCCATTGATACTAAAACTGACTATGTTGTATGGGTAGGCGTTGCGACAGGCGATGTTATCACTAAACCGACTGCAGAGACTATGCAAGCACGTTTAGACTATGCCATTACTGAAATTTTTAATGTTAAAGCAACACGCGATTAAAGCTTCACCTTTTATAATAGCTATGTCACCGTTAAGTGTGGATTTTTTTAATTACATTTGCTCTTAAAAGCCCTCTCCAAAGGGAGACAATGCTGTTGACTTAAGCCCTCTCTTGTTGGAGAGGGTTGGGTGAGGAGAATAAAATCATGCCTTTATAACTCCCCTCATCCCAACCTTCTCCCTTTGGAGAAGGAGATTATTCTTAAGTCAACAGCATTGACAAAGGGAGAGGGTTGGGTGAGGGGAAATAGAAAGTATGTTATCAATATTTCTTTCATGTCTTTGTCAGTAATTAAGAGAAACTTGCAATATCTTATTTTAACTTCTCCCCACCCAACCCTCCCCAGCAAGGGAGGGCTTTAAGAGTTGTTGTTTTTCCACACTTAACGGTGACATAGCCTTTATAATTGCTTAGAAAGTGAGCGGAGTCACTACTCTCACTTTCTATCACCATAAACCTACCTGCATTTATGCCTACACAAAAATATCCTATTGCAATAACACTCGCGAGCCTATGCATCATCATTGCTGGAATGAAGGCGGCTTCTCCTATCCTTAACCCTTTATTTTTATCGATTTTTATTGCAGTCATTTGCTTACCTACGCTGTCTTGGTTAAATAAAAAAGGCGTTTCTTCTAACTTATCCGTTACGCTGGTCATCTGTGCCTTATTTATCATTATCGGCACATTGGGAATTTATATAGCCAGCTCCATTAAGTTATTTTCTCAACAACTGCCCCACTACCAAAGTAACCTGACACAACAAACCACTACGCTATTACTTTGGTTAGATGCACATGGTATTAAGCAGTTTGTAGATCTCGATACTATAAAAGAATTTAGTGCCGGTAAAGTGATGAAATTTATCGGTGGTTTAATTACTGGATTAGGTACGACTTTTGCAGATATTTTCTTAATTCAACTGACGGTTATTTTTATACTCTTTGAAGCTTATATCTTACCTAGAAAAATAAAAGTGGCTTTTGGCGAGTCTAGTATAAGCTCTCATTCTTCAAAAATAATCAGTAGCATCAATCAATATCTCGGTATTAAAACTATTACCAGCTTAGTAACCGGCGTATTAATTAGTCTTTCGCTTTATTTTATCGGCGTTGATTTCCCTGTTTTATGGGGTGTGATTGCCTTTATGCTGAATTTTGTCCCCACTATAGGTTCCATTATTGCCGCTATTCCAACGCTATTACTTAGCCTTGTACAACTAGGGGTCGATAGCAGCTTATTAGTGGCTCTAACTTATATCTCAGTCAATATCATTATCGGTAACATTTGGGAACCACGCATTATGGGTCGTGGTTTAGGCTTATCAACACTGGTGGTGTTTTTATCTTTAACCTTTTGGGGGTGGGTGTTTGGTACGGTCGGCATGTTATTGTCTGTGCCCTTTACCATGCTGATTAAAATTGTCTTGGAACAAAACCCAGAAACGCATTGGATTGCCATTTTATTGGGCTCTGAAAATGATTTACCTGAAATAGAAGAGATGCCTTAATTTACGTATCAGCCAACAAAATTTTTAATTTCTCCCCACCCAACCCTTCCCAGCAAGGGAGGGTTTTAGGAGCTATTATTTTTAATCAACTCATCTGTTCATTGTAGCTTTTTCAGATTAGCTAACACATTATCTCTATATTTAAATAGGTCTCGCTTTATTTCATCAATATTATTGAGCTTACTCTCAGCCATTAGTGTTTTAATACCATCACTCATTTTATGAACCTTTTTGTGCTCTTCTGCTATTTTCTTAAATTCCACCAATTCACCATACAGCTTATTCCCCTCACCTATTAACCACTGCCCTAAGCCACAACGATTGTGATCATGGCAGTCGTGGGGGAATAGAGCGGGCGACTTATGTTCAATTGCATTTAAAGTTGCAGCAACAAACCGATAATGTTCCACAGCAAGAACACAGAGGTCAATATGCGCATGACCCAACTGAGCACTTTCAACCTGCATCCATTCCATAGGAACGTTATAGTTTTTAACCCAATCAGGGATTTGTTTTGCTGGCATGGGTCGAGCGATCGCATACCCTTGGCCTACCTCACAACCAATCATAAGTAACAAAGAAGCGTGCTCATTACTTTCCACGCCCTCTGCTAGTGGCTTACGATTAAACGATTTAGCAAGTTGTAAAATACCTTCAACAATGGCCATATCATTTTGATCAACTAAAATATCTCTGATAAAGCTTTGATCAATTTTAATTGTTTCTACAGATAAGTGTTTTAGATAGGTGAGTGATGAATAGCCCGTGCCAAAATCATCGATAGCAACATTGATACCTAGCTGTTTACACTCATTAAGTACCTTATTAACCTTTTGCAAATCATCCAGTGCGGCTGTTTCCAGAATTTCTAATTCTAATTGAGAAGCCTGAATTTGCGGATAATTTGCTAACAAAGACTTTAGCTTGCTAATGAAATTTAGTTGTTGTAATTGTAAGGCTGCAACATTAACACTAATGACTAAGGTAATACCCTGCTCTTTCCAAAGCTGCAATTGGGTTAAAGCTTGTTTTAACACCCAATCACCCACTTCAATAATAAGCGGGTGATTTTCTATCATGGGCAAAAAGAACACTGGCGATAATAGACCTTTAATCGGGTGTTGCCAGCGAATCAAAGCCTCTGCTCCAATAATAGAGTCGGTACGCATATTTACTTTAGGTTGATAATAAAGCTGAAATTGATCTTCCTGAAGTGCTATCGCTATTTCTCGATAGAGAATTTGAGTTTCTGTTTGTTTTTGCTTATGTTCAGGATCAAAAAATACAAAACAATTCTTACCTTTTTCCTTTGCTTCAAACATCGCTTGGTCAGCATGGCGCAATAAAATATCAGCTTCATTATCATCATGCGGATAAAGCGTGATTCCCATGCTTGCTGAGACTGAAACGATGCAGTCGGGTAACTCAATAGGCGACGCTATTTTCTGAATAATTCGTTGAATAATTGATTCTAATTCTTCTTTGTTTTCAATATCCAGCATTAATAAGACAAATTCATCTCCACCTAGCCTAGACACAGTATCCCCAGTACGAACGCCCTGTAAAAGTCTTTTTGCTATTTCAACTAAAACCAGATCACCAGCTTTATGCCCATATTCATCATTAACGGGCTTAAACCCATCCAAATCCAAGTAACAGATAGCAATTAATTTCTTATGTCGCGTGGTCTGAGAAAATGCCTGAGACATTCTATCTCTTAGTAATAAACGATTAGGTAGCCCTGTCAGCGCATCATTATGTGCGATTTTCTCTAGTTCAGCTTCATGCTCTTTAATATAAGTGACATCAGAAAACACACCCACATAATGTGTTAGTTTCCCTAGCTCGTCTTCTACTTTAGAAATAGAGATCCGTTCCGCATAAACTTCTCCATTTTTATGACGGTTCCATAAATCGCCTTGCCAATAGCCTGCCTCAGAAAGTGACGTCCACAGGTTTTTATATATTTCAGCCGCTTGAATATTCGCACTTAATTTACTAGGATTTTCACCTAATAGCTCTGCTTTGGAATACCCCGTTATTTTGCAACAGGCGGGATTAGCATCAATAATTTGGTTCTCAAAATTAGTAATTAAAATTCCTTCCCGAGTCGTTTCAAAAACACTAGCAGCAAGTCGCGATTGTTCTTCAGCAAGTTTGCGTTCGGTTATATCTCTAGCAACTCCGAGTATACCGATAGTTTCACCACTATCATCACGCATCGGTATTTTAATGGTTTCAAATAAACGGGAGCGCCCATCATTAGCAAAAGTTAATCGTTCTTCATTAGAGCTTGGCTGATTAGCTGCTTCAGCAATTTTGTCATGTTCACGGAAAACATCAGCCGTTTCCTGATCAAAAAAATCATAATCCGTTTTACCTATAATTTCAGGTTCTGTTTTATTTATAAAAAGTTCAAATTGAGGGTTAGACATTAAATAATGACCTTCATGATCCTTCAACCAAATAAGATCAGGAACCGTTTGTAATATTTGCTTTTGCAGTGATTCACTGGCTATTAATTTTTCCTCTGCCTGTTGACGGGCTGAAATATCCAGAATAATAGCAACAAAAACGGGGTGGCTATCATTCGTTAACTGTAAATGTATTTCAACAGGATATAAGCTACCATCTTTCCTTTGATGAACTGTTTTAAACTCAATTTTATCTTCACGCCGAGAGGTGAGCGGTTCAGTAAGCAAATTAAATTCAGAAGCCGATAGCTCAGGTTTAATATCAGTGGGCGTTAACTTTTTAAATTCCTCTAAGGAATACCCCATATTTTTTTGCGCACCTTGATTAACATAAACAAAATGCAAGGATGCACAGTCAAATAAATAGATTTCATTGAGTGAGTTGTCAATAATATGTTTGAATTTGCTAATTTGTTTTTCAGCTAATTTTCGTTCAGTAATATCTGTAGACATACCGCAAGTTGCATATATTTTCCCTGAAACATCTTTTAATGGGAACTTTGTAGATAAATAAATATGCTCTCCATCCTCTAACCAAGCCGTTTCTTCTAGTTCAATTGCAGCCCCAGTTTCGAGTACTTTTTTATCATTAGCTCGCAGTGTATCGGCATACTCCAAAGGAAAAATATCATAATCCGTTTTCCCTTGAATTTCTTCATTTGTCGTATTTAATAAGTCTTCAATACAACGGTTAATGAATAGATATCGGCCTTGCAAATCCATTATGTAAATAACCGCAGGGCTATGATTAAGTAGATTTTTTTGCCTTTGCTCAGCTTCTTTTATTTTGCGGCCTGCCAGTACCAGCTGGCGATTGCGGTTGATTAAAATAAACAACAATACGATAACGACAAGCGTAGCAATGAATAAAGGAGTTAAAATTGTTTTATGCTGTTTCCA
>CBDUDV010000005.1:0-101609 GCA_965366065.1 uncultured bacterium
GAGGAATTGACGCAAGATGGTAATGATATGAACCAACTTGCCCCTATGCTAATAAAAGCGCAAGCGGTATTAGACTCTGATAATTTGAAAGGGTTAGCTGATGCCGGCTACTACAATACGCAACAGATCAAAACCTGCGTAGAAAATAAGATAACGCCCTATGTCCCGATACCGAAAGCACCGAGTATTAAAGATCGGTTTAATACAGAAGACTTTCCTTATAATGCAGAAAATAATACCTACTCTTGCCCTCAAGGACATGAGTTAACGGTTCGAAAAAACACCACTTATAACAGAGGCCGAAAGGTGTATGCTTATGCGACTCGCTCTTCAGACTGTAACAGTTGCCCTCTCAAATCACGCTGCTTATCAGAAAGCTCAAGGTACAAAAAGATTCAACGTTGGGAGCACCAAAAGGTCATTGATGCACATAAAAAACGAATGGAACAAACACCCAAAGCCATGCGTCAAAGAGCAGCCTTAGTTGAGCACCCTTTTGGTACGCTAAAACAGCGAGCAGGAATGCACCATTTCTTAATGCGGGGGCTAAAAAAATGTAGTGGCGAGTTTAGCTTAATGATATTCGCTTATAATTTTACACGGGTACTCAATACCCTCGATTTAAACACTTTTAGGGATTACTGTATCCAGCGTCAAGAAAATGAGGTAAAAAACAGCCAATATGCGTAAATTAAGGAAATATTTAGGCTGTTTTACTGAAATTAGGAGCTATGTGTGTTTTTTAATTTTAAAAGGCTAAAATTTTTTACCTAGGGACTCTCAGGGGCGGTATTCATTTGAATACTTTCACAGCCTCTGAAGACCTGCGCCCCAGATAATAGTGTGTAAATTATTTCATGCACGTTCTTAAATCAAATAAAAAAGAAAAGGTAAGTTAAGCAAGCTGCAACAGAACCACTCACAATCCCCACTTTATGCATTAAAGTCTTTTCATGCCAGCTATATAATAAGCTTGCCTTTTTTCTATGCACGAATACTTGAAATTTATATAGGGCTCCCTGCATAAACAATAACATTCTCTTAGATAGGGCAAACAAAGCAGCTAACCCAACAAGCCAAACCAGATAAAAACTAATCGCTTGCGTATCATGAAAATTAGTATGAAATACAAACTCAATGGCATGATCCAGATACATAGAAATAATTTCATACAAGATAAATATCATTTCCACAAAATGTTCTGAAACGACGTCAAATATCCCAACACAAAATTCAAACACTATATCAGGCGTTTGTAAAACAAAAAAGAACAAGGCGAATAACAGTCCATTAACGATTAATTGCTGCTTTCTTTTATTGAGGATGTGTTTATGCAATAACTTGCTATCCTCTTCTCTTATATTAACAAACTTCCCGCCCACTAAATAAGGGTAGAGGTCACTTTCAAAAGGATTACTCGGCCTACAATACATCACCTCACAAAAAACAGTCATAACCGTCATCCTTGACAATAAAAGTATTCTTAATAATAAGTGATCGCCTTCTTGAAGCGCCTCTTTACAAGTAAACGAAATCCCCGTGGCACTAATATTAACATTTAATGTTTCGCGTTCTTGAGTATGCGATTTTGGAAATTGCTGCGCACCTTCTTGAGATAAAAGGCCGGCATCTCCCCAATGACTAGAAGGCTTGGCATAATCAGCTTCATTGCTTAGCTTTTGATAAAACAGATCTACTTGCTCATAAATCCGCGATGCCCGTCTACGGTTCGCTGTGCTTTTATTTATAAGTGTCATCACCATAATGCTACTCCTTTTATCGCCTTAATCATTTCTATTAATGATACTAAACCAATATTAGCCGCCAAAGTTATTCTACATTATTAGCGCTTGAATTTACACCCTGCCCTGCAAAGCTAAACGTATAATGTCTTCGCAACTTTTATCTTCTTGTGCAATATTTTGCACCATTTTACTTGCTTCAGCGGGCTTATAGCCTAAAGCAGATAAAGCACTGATCGCTTCTTGTTTCGCATTACTATAACTTGGAGCCACTGCACTTGACTGATTACCAGCACTTTGCTCAATACTTTCTAAAGCAGGCAACTTATCGCGCATTTCTACAATTAAACGCTCAGCAGTCTTTTTCCCTACACCAGGTAAGCGAATTAATGCCGCCGTATCATTATCATGAATACAACGATGAAACTCATCCACACTTTGCCCTGATAGAATTGCCAACCCGAGTTTAGGGCCCACACCATTTACTTTAATCAACATTCTAAACATGCGCCTATCAGCCTCTGTAGAGAAGCCAAATAAAACATGCGCATCTTCACGTATCGAAAGATGTGTTTGCAACTGAACTGTTTCACCTAAGACAGGAAGGTTATAAAAAGTCGTCATCGGCGCATTGATTTCATATCCAACGCCATTCACATCTAAAGTTAATAGTGGCGGTGCTTTAGAGACCAATTTACCGCGTAGAAATCCTATCATTGTTGTCGTCCTTTATTAATTTGACGTTGTGTTTGTTGGTAGTTTGCATGGCAAATACTAATACCCAGTGCATCACTAGCATCTATTTGTAATTCACCGGTAATACCTAATAAGATTTTCACCATTTGCTGTACTTGATTTTTATCGGCTGAGCCTTTGCCAACAACAGCTTGTTTAACTTGCCTTGCAGCATACTCATAAACAGGAATATCAAATAACTGTACCGCGCAAATCGCCGCACCTCGTGCTTGACCCAGTTTTAATGCCGAATCAGCATTTTTATGCATAAACACTTGTTCTATGCCCATTTCAGTCGGCTTATATTCTTCGACGACATCGCTAATGCCCGCAAATATCTGCTTTAGTCGTAAAGGGAAATCATCGCCTTTAATGCGCAAACAGCCACTGGCTATATATTTATAACCATTGGCTGTTTCATCAATCACACCAAACCCTGTAATGCGTGATCCAGGATCAATGCCCAGTATTCTAGCCATCCAGCTCTTCTAATTCAGCCATCACTTCTTCACTGATATCTGCATTAGAATAAACGCTTTGCACATCATCTAAATCTTCTAATACATCCACTAAACGCAATACTTTTTCAGCATCTTTCACATTCAAGGCGACCTGTAAATCCGCTTGCATGGTGACTTCACTTGCTTCCGGTTCAAATCCAGCCGCAATCATTGCATCTTTTACTGTTAAGTAATCATCCGGATCAGTCATTACATCAATTGATCCATCCTCATGCGTAATCACATCTTCTGCACCTGATTCTAAAGCCACTTCCATCACTTCATCTTCATTTACTTCAGGACTGTAACTAAGAATGCCTACTTTATTAAACATGTAAGCAACAGAGCCATCAGTCCCTAAATTACCACCCGCTTTAGAAAATGCATGACGTACTTCAGCAACCGTACGGTTGCGATTATCCGTTAAGCAATCCACCATCACAGCGATACCACCTGAACCATAGCCTTCATAGCGCACGTCTTCGTAGTTAACACCCTCTACATTACCGGTCGCTTTTTTAATGGTATTGTCTACCGTATCGCGCTTCATATTTGCGCCTAAAGCTTTATCTACCGCAGCACGCAAACTCGGGTTATTAGCAATATCGCCACCACCTCCCCCTTTGGCCGCTACCGTGATTTCACGGATTAATTTGGTAAATAACTTTCCGCGTTTTGCATCTTGCCCTGCTTTACGGTGCTTAATATTAGCCCACTTACTATGTCCTGCCATGATCTCTCTCTTTGTATTTATCTATGCAAATTTTAGTATTGCATTTTAATATCATTATAAACGATTACGATTGGTATAAACGCCCCCACATATCGTAATCATCCGCTTCTTCTATTTCTACCGTGACTAAATCACCCACTTTTAAGTGCGTTGCGCCATCAATAAAAACTTGGCCATCAATTTCTGGCGCATCAGCCATGCTACGTGCAACAGCACCCTCTTCAACCACTTCATCAATAATCACTTGTTCGATTTGCCCAACGCGCAGCTGCAATCTTGCCGCACTAATCACCGCTTGGTGTGCCATAAATCGTTCTAAACGCTGCTGCTGAATCTCCGCAGGGATTGGATCAGGTAATTCATTTGCAGCAGCTCCCTTAACAGGCGAATAAGCAAAACAACCGACACGATCTAATTGCGCTTCTGTTAAGAAATCTAATAACTCTTGAAACTCTTCTTCTGTTTCACCCGGAAAGCCGACAATAAAGGTACTGCGAATAATTAAATCAGGACAAATTTTACGCCATGCTTTAATGCGTTCTAAATTATTTTCTGTCGCCGCTGGGCGCTTCATTAATTTCAATATGCGAGTATTGGCGTGTTGAAAAGGAATATCAAGGTACGGCAAAATTTTACCTGATGCCATAAGAGGCACAACTTCATCGACATGCGGATACGGGTAAACATAATGCATGCGCACCCAAATACCTAACTCACCTAAAGCTTCTGCCAGATCATAAAAACGCGTACGCATGGCCTTTCCTTGCCACTCATATTCAGCGTATTTTATATCTAAGCCATATGCGCTGGTATCTTGCGAAACAACCAATAATTCTTTAACGCCCGCATCCGCTAAGCGCTTCGCTTCCGCCATCACTTCATTAATAGGACGACTGACTAAATCACCGCGCATAGATGGAATAATACAAAAACTACAGCGATGATTACAGCCTTCTGATATTTTTAAATACGCATAATGTTTTGGCGTTAATTTAATCCCTTGTGGCGGCACTAAGCTCGTAAAAGGATCGTGCGCGGGCGGTAAATGCTTATGCACTGCTGTAACCACTTCCTCTAAAGCATGTGCACCCGTAATTTCTAATACTTGCGGATGCTTTTCTAAAATTTCTTCAGGTCTTGCGCCTAAACAGCCCGTCACGATGACTTTACCGTTTTTGTTTAGCGCTTCGCCGATGCTATCCAGTGATTCCTCTACCGCTGAATCAATAAATCCACAGGTATTAACCACCACCATATCTGCACCTTCATAATCCGGTGCAACCTCATAGCCTTCCGAGCGTAGTTTAGTTAAAATGCGTTCGCTATCTACCAAAGCTTTAGGGCACCCTAAGCTAATAAATCCAACTTTTGCTGCTTTTTTCATAATATTTATTCTATATATACCGATGTATTCAATTTATTTATAGGCATACTACCTTATTTTTAAAAATGTATCGCCAACCAAATGCTTTCTTTTTCAGGATGCGTCCAGTCTACTCGGTGCTTAACATGCGCCGGAATCAATAAATAATCACCTGCCGCCAGCGATTTTTTCTCCGCTGGATCAAAAAACTCCAAGATAGCTGCGCCTTGTAATAAAATCACCCACTCATCACTGTCTTGGTCATACCATTGCTCTTTAGTATCACACTGTCCTTTAGATACAATTCTTTCGATTTTTAGCTGCTTATTTTGAAACAACAAGCTAAATAATTCATTCGGTAATTCCCCTGGAATATCTGCTAATATGCTACTCACTTCCATTCGCCCCTCCTTTTACATCATGTTGAAATCACTATTGATTGGCTTAACACTTTGTATCAGCTTTAATGTCTATGCACAAAAAACATCCGCTTGGATTTTAGCTAAACAAGAAAATGGCATCATCGTGTACACAAGAACAACCGCCAACTCTAGCTACAAAGAATTTAAAGCCGAAGTAAAAATTAAAGCACAACTCAGCGACTTACTAAATTTTATAAAAAAACCTGAATACTGCCCTGAGTGGCAATATAAATGTATCTATCAATTACAAATCAGCGATCAATATATCTATAAATTAAGTAACCTACCGTGGCCTCTTAAAAATCGTTATACCATTATGAAGAGCTCAGAATCATTCGATGCAAAAGCAAACATTCATACCATCACATTAAAAAATATTCGCCGAGAATTATTACCCAAAGTCATAAAAAATAAGCTTCCAAAAGAGGGAAACACACTACAAATGCATACTTCAGATGGCTACTGGAAATTTGACTTAAGCCAAGCTCCGCTGATTCACATCACCCACCAAATGCATGGCGACCCCGCAGGTATTATCCCTGCCAGTCTTGCCAACCTCGGGGTTATTAATGCAGCATTTGTAAGTTTGAATAATTTGAAAAAACAATTTGAGATGGTTCAAAAATAAACCAATATTCGTTATAAAAATAGCCCGATATTGCTTAATTATCGCAACACTTTCACTTCAATCGTTATAAATGATGACAAAAACCTTAAGATATTGATTAATCCTATTTTAATTTCACCAATGCTTAAGAGTAACATCACTTTCTGTACACACAATATCACCACTTCTTTGTAGAACAAAATATCCACGACTCAAAGCTTCTTGCTTAGCATCATCATTAATATTAAAGCTTGCTAAACCGCCATACAAATCATAATCCTTATAAATAGGAAATAGTTTTTTAAAATTAGCGACTTTTCTATCTAATTTATCCAAGTCATTAATATGCGCTTTATACTTAACCTCAATAACCGCTATCGCTTTGCCATTAGTAAGAAATAAGTCATATTCCTCTTGAATTTTGCCACGATGCTTTTCCATATTCTTAGTAATATCTTCAAATGCTATATCACCAAGATGCAAATTCTTAATCAAACTATTATAAAAAAACTCCTCAGCAACATCCCCTTGATTACGTCCAATATTACCTAAAGTCAGTCCCACACGTTCCAGTTTTGCATCTGTACGCTTCAACTGCTTATCCGTACGCTTCATTTGTTCATCAGTGCGTTTCATTTGTTCATCAGTGCGTTTCATTTGCTCATCAGTTTGCCTTTGCGATTCACGTAGTTCTTTATTTCCAACAGCTAAACTAGCAACTAATGCTTTTAATTCATCATCTGTCATTTTTTCTTCCCGCTAATACATAAAAAGGGAGATATTTTAAAAACACCTCCCTCTCAATACATCACCTAAATTCTATTTTTTAGATTCTTTGTTCTTTTTGGCTTTTTTCTTTGCTTTCTTTTGTTTACCTAACTTAATATCTGCTTTATTTGCCGCTAACGTTTTTTTACCGATTCCCTTAACATTCGTTAAATCATCTAAACTTGAAAAAGCACCATTTGCTTTCCGGTACGTTACGATTGCCTCTGCTTTTTTAACGCCTACCCCCTTCAAAGATGCAGAAATTTCTTCTGCACTCGCCTTATTAATATCAACGGGAGCTGCAAAAACATTGATTGAAAATAACATCAAAAATAACATCACTTTTTTCATTTCTTGTTCCTCAAATAATAATTGACAATAAAAAACTCTAACAAATAGAGTAATTACAAAAGTATCATATAACACACTACCCTGTCATTTTTATTTTTAAAAACAAGCGACTAATACCAACATTTATTATTTATATGATATTTTCGGGGACTTTAAATCACTTTAAAAGTAAACCTATCATTGTCATCAATATTAGGCCTTTTTACTCAATAGCCTTTAAATTATATTAATTTTCGGTAGCATTTAACCTACACAACCAATCGCTCACTTCGCATTGCGGCACATACCCAGTCACCACTTCCATTAAAATACTCCTTAATGCATGGCAATCATTCTCTTCTGATGCGATTCGTAAATCATCTAAGTTTTTTTCTAAATCAGCCCAAAGAATAACCGACTCTTCTGCACGTAAAATTCTACAATGTTCTGTTTCTGAGACATTATCACCAATCAAAAGCTCCTCATACAATTTCTCTCCTGGCCTCAAACCTGTATAAGTAATATCAATATCTCCATCCACGTGATATTGATCCTTCACTTCTAACCCACTCAAACGAATCATACGCTTAGCTAACTCATTAATTTTAATGGGTTCTCCCATATCTAACACAAACACATCTCCGCCACTCCCCATTGCGCCCGCCTGAATTACCAATTCGGCCGCCTCAGGAATAGTCATAAAATATCTAAGCATTCTCTCATCAGTTACCGTTACAGGCCCTCCTCTAGCGATTTGCTCTCTAAACAAAGGAATAACAGAACCAGAAGAACCAAGAACATTACCAAAGCGCACCATAGTGAATCGCGTATTATGCGTATCTCGCAAACTTAATGCTTGCAAAATCAACTCTGCCAAACGCTTAGTTGCCCCCATTGTATTCGTTGGCCGCACCGCCTTATCTGTTGAAATCAAAACAAAAGTTTCAACCTTAGCTTCCATTGCAGCTAAAGCAATATTAAGGGTTCCTTGCACATTATTTCTAACAGCTACGCTGGTATTATATTCAACTAAAGGAACATGTTTAAATGCCGCTGAATGATAAATCGTTTGCACTAAGAAAGTTTCACACACCTTCTTAAATCGTGCACCATCAACTACAGAACCAAGCACAGGAATGATTTCAAATACTGGCGTATTTGGCATATTAGCAAGCAGTTGCCTCAGGTTTTTATCAACTTCATATAATACAAACTCATTTAACTCATACAAGATAAGTTTAGCTGGTTGCAGAAAAATAATTTGCCGACAGAGTTCAGAGCCAATTGACCCTCCTGCGCCTGTCACTAAAACAACTTTACCTGCAATATTAGCACTCAATAGGTTCTGATCAGGAGCAACAGCATCACGCCCTAACAAATCAGCAATATCAACTTCTTGTAAATCATCAAACTTTACCTTACCTTGAGCCATTTCGACTAAGCACGGCATCGTTCGTACATGTACAGGATAAGGTTCTAATAAGCGTACAATCTCACTTCTACGTACTCTCGATATAGACGGTATCGCTAATAGCACATCAGTAACATGATCCCTTTCAATCAAACTACCCAATGCCGTCATAGAATAAATTCTAACACCATCAATTTTCTGCTTCTGCAAGCGCTTATCATCATCAATAAAAGCAACAACGCGATACTCATACCCCGCACTTAACGCAGAAACAAGCTGGACTCCAGCACTACCCGCACCATAAATGACAATATTTTTAATACCTGAATCAACAGCAACCGTTCCACCGAGAACTAAATAAGCTTTAGACAGCCATGCTCTTGCCACAAAGCGTGAAGTGACCACAAAAAATAATAAAAGTAATGCAGTTAAAAAAGGAACTGCCCGAGGAATCATGCCAAAAAACGAACCCGAGGCAAAGACTACCCCTGTAAAAACCAATGATGATAAAACCACTGATTGAAAAATAACACTTAAAGCTCGCTCACCAATATAGCGAATAATTGCTCGGTACAGACCAAACCTAAGAAAAATAGGAATTGATATACAAGGAAGTAAAATAAATAAGCCCCAAATATAATCATTAGGAACATACCACTCCCCTAAGCGCAAAGAAAAAGCTAACCACAAAGATAATACCGCTAAGAAACTATCAAAAAACATAAATAAAATAGCCTTTACCCATCTTTTGAAGCCAAAAAAACGAATTGCTAGTTTATACATTTACACTTATCCAAAATTTTTCTTTCCTAACTGTTTAACTTATCTTATCTCATTACAGATAGCTACTAATGTATAAAATATCTAGTGAGATACGCCATGACGCGAAATAACTCGCATAAAAGTCATCCATAATACTTTCAAGTCAAACATCATCGTTTGTTTTTGTAAATATTCTATATCTAATTTAACCTTATCAGGAATCGCCAACTCATCCCGCCCATTCACTTGCGCCCACCCAGTTAAACCGGGTAATAATGTTTCAACACCATATAAAGTGCGTAACTCAACTAAATCATCTTGATTAAATAAAGCAGGCCTAGGCCCAACAAAACTCATATCACCTTTTAAAATACTCCATAATTGAGGCAGCTCATCTAAACTCGATTTACGCAAGAAATCACCAATAGGCGTCAACACACTTTTTGGATTTTCTAATAAATGTGTTGCAACCGCAGGTGTATCGACTTTCATACTACGAAATTTGGGCATACTAAAAATAACATTATCTCTACCTACCCGATCAGACCAGTAAAGCACCGAGCCTTTAGAGCTTAACTTAATTAAGATAGCAACTACACAAATAACAGGAAACAGGAACAAGATAGCTGTAAGTGAAAAAATCAAATCAAACACTCTTTTCATCAAAACTTTTCTGCCATCTTCTTCAACTGCTTATCCATTGTAATGACCGGCCGCCAGCCCAATAAATCATTCGCTTTTGAGCTATCCACTTGCAAAGAGCCAAATAAACGATCTGCCATATCAACCCTACCTAATAATTTAGCAAAAAACTTCATCAAACTAACAGGTACTGGCACTAATAAGGGATTTTTCCCAAAAGCATGAGCAACTTTCTGTAATAACTCAGTCGTGGAAATATCTTTACCATCTGAAATCAAAAAAACTTCATTTGCCGCCTTAGGATGAGCTATACAGTGGATAATAAAACTGACTAAATTATCTAAGGCAACTAATGAGCGTTGATTATGAATAGCACCAAAAGGTAAAGGCACTCCTCTATTAATCCATTTAATCATAGAAGCAAAGTTTGCTTTAACACCCACACCATAAACTAAAGGTGGGCGAATAATAACAACTTCCATTCCTGTTTCTTCGGCTACTGCTAATAAACCTTGCTCGGCTTCATATTTCGATAAGCCATAAGGATCTGTAGGTCTATAGTTACTACTCGGTTTGAATAGCTGATCTGACTGAGTCATTTCACCATTTACTTTAATAGAGCTAAGGAATACAAACCTCTTTATACCTTTTCTAGTTGCTTGTATCGCTAAATTTAGAGTCCCTTCAACATTCACTTTACGAAACTGCGTCAACGAATCAGGGGCATCATTTCTTACCAAATGCACTCTAGCTGCCGCATGAACTACTACGTCGACATTAGCTAATGCATCACTCCAATCGGTGTGAGCATCTAACTCGCCAACTTTCACCACACTAACTCCAGTCAAAAGCGCGTTTAATTCTCTTGTAGCCCCATAGACATTATGTTCTCTTCGCATAAGCTCCATGCATAATGCGCTACCGACAAATCCATTAGCACCCGTTACTAATACGTTCACATCAACTCTATATACCGAAAATAAACATCAACAATACCATACTAAACTCCACCAAACGCAATAGTGCTTAAAAATCTCAATAAGAATGACTTTTAAGCCAACTAAGAAAATCAAGTCACTGCAAATACATCTATATGCTTATAAACACCCACCAAAATCTATAGAAAAACTTCTCAATGAAATAATGAGTGATATGCATCCATATACCGAGAAGTCATTAAAGAGCTACCGAACTCGCACTCAAACCTTTTTCTAGCATTCCTCGAAAACTCCAAACACAATAGAGAATTACTATCTAATTTATTCAGGGCATTTCTCAAACTACTAACTGATTCAGGAGTGACCCACAAACCGGTGTTGCCATTCTTATTCACAAAGCTCATACCCGACCCAATATCAGCGGTTACAAGTGGTTTGCTCGCAGCCAACCCTTCCAGCAAAGTAATACCAAAAGCCTCAGACCTTAAAAAGGAAGGCATAACAACAGCTTTAGACAAATCAAGCAGTGAAACTTTATCCAAGTCACTGACACGCCCAACCATTACTACATTAGTCAAATTCAGCTGGTCTATCATAGCTTCCAACGCGACTCTTTCGTGTCCAGCCCCAGCAATAACAACTTTAAAGTTTTGCTTCTCAGCTGCTTGCAGCAAAATATGCAGCCCCTTATAGTACCGAAGGACACCAATAAAAAAGAAAAAACCTTCACCCACTCTTTCTTGCCACTCAGCTCGATTTATTGGGCATAAATTTGGCAAAGTAGACTCATCTAAACCAAACGGAATGACTTTAACCTTATTTAAATATGACCGTAAAACCAAACTACTTTGCGAATAGTTAGAGGATGAAGCGACAATCAAATCCATTTGACCAAGAAACCATTGCATTAATGGAGCATAAAGTTTCACTAAAAACTTTTGCTTAACAATATCAGAATGATAAGTCACTATAAACTTCTTTTTAACACGTAACCTCTTAGGTAAAGAGGCATGCATAACATCTTGAAATGGCCATGGGTAATGATAATGTACGACATCAGCCCAATTTACCAATTCTCGGAACTTAGAAAAACCTTTGACAAACATATTACATGAAGCAATCTCAATAACTTCAGGAAATCTAATTACCTCAATACCATCAACAACAATAATGTCGATGTCCTTAATATACTTAGAAGGCACAATAATCCTACACTCTCCATTGCTACGGATAATGCCTTTCGCTATTTGACGAACAACCTCTTCCGCTCCACCTTGAGTATCGGGAAAAAAAGTACGGTAAACCTGAAGAATTTTCAAATGATATATAACCTAGAATTTAATCACTACACATTAGCTTTATTTAAGACATTTCCAGCTTATTGACTATTTCGAGCATCTGCCGGCCATTACAAGCTTTAATGATTAATTCAAGCTTCTTAGTTTGTGATGATATTAATTTCGCAAGCCTATCGCTATCATCAACTAAAGCCTTAACCTCAAGTACATACTCTTCTATCGACTGACTATCGAGTAAAATACTAGACCTTCCAAGCGTTTCTGGAATTGCAGATGAGTTTCTAGCAAAAATAGGCAGCTTGAAATACATTGCTTCTAACAAAGGCAAACAAAAGCCTTCATGCTCACTTAACGTCAATAATGCAAATGATTGTTGATATAAATACTTTAACTGTCCCTGAGTCACATGCCCTAAAAAGCTAATTTTAGAACGAACTAATTCAGGCAGCTCACCAACCTTCTTCCGTATAACATCACCATAAGTAACTGGAGCATCACTACCAATAATAGTTAGTGATGAATACTCATCTAATTCATGATACACAACAAACCAATCAACTATATCTTCTATTTTTTTATGGGGTGCTAAGCGCCCCACACTCAGAAAGTTTCGAGAAGAAAGAGGCAAACTGATTAACTCTGCATCTATATTTTCCCATTGCAAAGGTTCCAGTGTAGGGGGAACTACTGACGAGTTCCCTTTTAATTCCTCAAATGTCGCTTCATCACCTTTACTAACACCAATAATTAACTCATCGAGCATAAATTGCGAGTTTGCTAAATAATAATCAAAACCGTCAAAGCAGTAATATTGTTGACGACCCTTTGCGCAGTTTTCAGCAGTTTGATTACAGTAACTGACAAAGTACTCAGGTGGGGTAATACCATGATAATATGCTATCTTTTTATTGGGTAATTTATTGTAACACTCATTTCCTTGCTCAAAAATAGAGAACTGAGCAAATAAAATATCATTTTCGTCTATTTCATCGAAAAGTATATCAAAATCTCGAATACCTAATTCTTGATCTTTATTGTAATAGCGAGCATATAACTGACAAGAAATACTATTAGCTTGAAAGAAATCTCTAAGCTGCAAACTAAAATTACCTATTGCATCACCAACAAAAATATCACTAGTAACGATTCTTAGAGTAAACCCTTTTGTATTATTAATTATTTCAAGAGCGCGCATACTAGTTTTCATTCAATTCAGCCATTGTCTTATACCCCATACCCTTGATTCCATTGTATGCCAAAAACCACGGCAACAGTATTTTGAGATAGCCTTCTTTATCAAAACGGCGTAATGAGCACCTCACTCCTGGCTGAAGATGTCCAAAACGACCTTTAACTTCCTTTACAGCATATTTAACATTTTGTAGAAATTCTACATTCTCACCCAAAGCAATACTTTCATTAAATCCTGTTGTTTGATCAAAAATACCTCTTTCAACAAAACTTTTTCCGAAAGGCTTAGGAAATACTACTTTAATAAATTCCAAAATAATAAAAACCAACCACCCTTTAACGTTATTTTCATCAGGTAGTGTACAAATTGTTCCAGCCACATAGTTTTTAACTGAAGTTTTGGAATATAGCTTTAATAAAAACTTCTTATCAACCAAATTATCCGCATCCAAAAAAATCAAAAAACGTCCATTAGCTACCTTTGCTCCAGCATTCCTAGCTCTAGATACACCTGGCGTATATTCATGAACTAATTTTAACCTCAAAGACGACTGAACTGCATAGTCCCATAATCGTTGAGAAGTTCTATCGGTACTATGGTTATCAACAACTATTACTTCAAAACATTCTAAATCAAAAGCCTGCCTTTCAAGACAAGCCAAGAGTTTTAAAATGTAACCTTCCTCATTAAAGCACGGAATAATAATCGAAAATTCAAACATTCTGACTAAACTCACTAATTCCAACTGGCCTTATGGACATTTATTACCTCTACTAGAGGGTTTAAACTATCTAACATTAGATGTTTTGATAAAATTTTACTCTTACACGGCCTAGGCCCGCTACTATCAAGTGCCTTGTTAATACCACCGATAACACTCACTCGTCTAACATCATCAATTAATACCGCATCAGCTCCGAATGATTCAATAGACCAATCACTCCTTAAGGCCACCAATGGCCTTTCATAATATGCAGCTTCAATCAATGACAAACCAGCTGGGTCTGGTGAAAGCTCGATATAAGCAGTACACCCCTTAATTGCAGATCTTAAAATATCTGACCCTGACTTCATATAAGGTAGAAATAATATATTCTCTGAAGCTAAACTACGACACTCTTCAAAATATTCTTCATCACGATGGTAACCTATAAAAACCAAGGGAATAGAAAAGTCATTCAGTGCTTCAATAGCAGCCAACTGATTTTTACTTCTCTCAACAACACCCACCCATAAAATAAACTGATCAAGATTATACAAGTTTTTAAAAAGCTCAGTAGACACTGGGTTAAGAAAACTAGCATCAATATGCCAAGGTATGATCTCATGCTTAATATCATTTAACGGTATATGTTCCGCTATATTATTCAATTCAGCAGCAGATTTAAAAACAACAACATCGGCAAGTTTAAGAAAGCTACGAACAAATACTATATCCCTATCTAAGGGGGGATTTTCCCACCAAAGGTTTGGCCATAATATTATTTTTTTTCCCATATTTTTTAATGACTTAACAAACTCATACCCCTCTCCATGAACAGAAAAGTGCAAAACTACGTCATAAGCCTCTATATTAAGGCTAGTTGAACCATAAATATCCGCACTGATACCTGCTTGTCGTAATACATCAACAAGACTTAGTAATTCAGCTTCGCCCCCACCCGGCTTTAGAAAAGCAGATTGGTAAGTGGTAATTAATACTCTTTTCTCTTTCATTTAAAACTATGCACCCTTCAAAGGTTGATCCAGCAAACAATATAATTTATAACTAAACAATCACCGGCTATTTTCTTATGCTAGAAGCAGTGCTTAACTCTTTCAGACTTATGCGCGATCAAATAATTAGGCTATGTCACCGTTAAGTGTGGAATTTTAAAAACATCTAATTTTTCAGTAATTTAAGAATATGCCGATATATGGTTCAAAGTCAGAGGAATCAGGCTTTCAAAAGTTATTAGTTAAATTTTCAATACTTAACGGTGACATAGCCAATAATTATGCATAAAAAGTTTAATTTTCATTTCACTAGCCTTTTGAATTAACTTATTGATTCTACTTTTTATATTTAAATACCATCAAATTCGCTATTCAGGTGCAAATTTAACAATAAGAGCTGCTAGTATTTTCTTTTACGACCTTTGCATAAAAGTACATGCAAATCCCCCCGAACCAAGTAAAGCTTTTTATTCTGCAATACTTGCTAAATAAAACATAGCAACACCTTGCCTGATTTGCAATACTGAAATCATATTAACCCTTTCTTGTTTGGCTTGCAATAAAACTAGGCAGGGCAATCTATGTCTATAGGTCACATACTTTCACGGTTTCGCTGGAATATTGACTAAATATTGCAATGCATCCACCTAGTCAACCAAGCTAACTCACTAAAATAAAAAGTATACTTTTTATTTTAACCACCTGATTAACAACAGCTACACTACTGCATAGTTTCTTACACATCAGCATAAGTAAATTAAATAACTCTGCCCCACCAGCATAAAATTCAGACCTTGCTGATAATAAAATTAATTTCAGCCCATCCCCTTAATATTTGCTAAAATACAAGCATCAAACTTATTGGGTTACCTATGTTTTTAATCACTTTAAATAAATAGATTTAACAGTATGGAAATGCAAACAGCGATTATTACCGGTGCAAATAGGGGAATTGGGCTAGCTACAGCAGAAGCATTACTTAATAAAGGCCTACATGTTGGTCTCGTCTGCCGAGATATAAGCAAAGCTGAAACTACAGCCCAAAGCCTAATAAAAAAACTGCACATAGACCCAAAAATGGCCACCCCTTTAGCGTGCGATCTAACAGACCAAAAAAGCATTGACCTAATGCATGAACAAATTAAAAAGAAACTGAATAATATAGATGTATTGATCAACAATGCTGCGGTATTATTAGACAAAGGTGAAAAATTATTAAGCCTTAACCCTGATAATTTCAAAAAGACTTTTGACACTAATTTTTATGGGACATATTACCTAACTTCAAAGATAATACGCCATATGCTCGAACGCAACAACGGAAAAGTTATTATGATATCATCTGGCGCAGGACAGCTATCGCAACTCATTGATGATATGCCTGCGTACCGACTATCCAAGTTCTCACTAAACGGCCTTACTAAAATGCTATCCAGCACACTTGTAGGCACAAATGTTCAAGCTTTAGAGGCTGTGAAAGTATTCCGAAATTAGGTTAAAAAGCCTACTTCGGCAACGAGAAATCAATAAGTTACGGCATATATTTTGCTGTTTTTAGTCGCTTTATTGAATACTTTCACAGCCTCTTTAGCCTGCGACCCTGGCTGGGTTGAAACTGATATGGGAGGAAAGAACGCAGATAGAACTGCTACAGAAGCAGCCAATGATATCGTCGAACTTGCAATATCAAGAGACTCAAACCTAAATGGACACTTATTTAATAGTGGAAAAGTAATAGACTGGTAATAATATAAATGTCACACATATCTCCCGATAAAATAATCATACTCTTTTTAGTTTATGGCAATAAACATGTACAGTCAGGATTAGAAAAAATTGAAGAAATAATCTCAAGAATGTTTCCCTCAACTAACACTGATTATCTTGTTATTGATAATAATTTACCTACTAGCTTTTGCGGTAAAAAAGCAAATATATTAACAATAGGGGGCGATAACACTTTATTTGAATTTAGTGGCTGGGATCACGCAATTTCATATATGCATGAAAATATGAATTATAGCAATGAATCTTTAGTATTGTTTGTTAATGATACTTTTCATCGCCGTGATTACAAACAAGGAAAAGATTACTTAGATTTTTTTGACCTTTCAATAATCAATAACAAAGATGTTATGAATTCTGCCATAGGCTATTTGGATGACTTCCCCAGAGATGTATCACTAAACGGAATAAAGTACAACAACTGGATACGTAGCAATATTTTCTTTTTGCCTGCTCATATTGTTAGGGAAATATACCCACTTTCTTATTCAGCAATATTTGAACCTCAAGCAATTTTTTCAAACGACCCTAATTATTTTTGGTCAAACACAGATTCAATTTCTGAAAACTGGAAAGCCTATATAAGTAGCTGGCTTTTCGGCACGATTAACAATAACTACCCAGAGTATAATCTTAATTGGCTTAAAGCCACACCTGCCGGCGCAGAGAACCATGAGTACTTTAAAAAGAAGGCATTATGTATATTGTCAGAACACTATTTGTCTGCGCGCTTACTTAACATGAGTACCCCTATAATAAATATAAATATTTTTTCTAAAGCACCAAGCAGGCACATCACCCCCTATTACAATTAAATTTTAGGGGGTTCTGGGCATCTCCTTACACACAAGTCTGAGATAAGGGTGTAAAATTTCATTATTTTAGTAACGATGACTGAGACTTGGGCAGCAATGGAATTTCATACTTTAGATTTAGGTGATTCACGCCTTAATAAAAGAGCCGTTAAATTGATAGAAACTTTTGTAAAAGCGCCTAAATCAAGCATTCCTCAGGCCTGCCAAGGCTGGACTGAAACACAAGCGACTTATCGATTTTATGCGAATGAAAATGTGACATGGGAAAAGTTGTTAGTCGCACATACAGATCAAGTTGAACAGCGCATCATCGTCAGTGAAGAACCCGTTATTTTATGCTTACAAGATACGACAGAGTTAGATTTTAATGGACAAGAGACTGAGGGTTTAGGTCGTTTATCTTACGATGCCCAAAAAGGGATGTATTTGCATCCGACACTCTGTATTACGCCAGACCGACTTCCTTTAGGAATCAGTGACGCGTGGATGTGGACAAGAGGAAAAAGCAAAGCAGAAGATCAAAATAATCCTACGATAAAAGAAAGTGATCGCTGGATAGAAGGTTATGAGCGTGTCGCTGAAATGGCCGAACGTTGCCCTAAAAGTCGGCTCGTTTATGTGGCAGATAGAGAAGGTGATATTTTAAGTCTTATGCAGAGAAGTAAGGCGTTAAATACGCCTGCTGATTGGCTAGTAAGAGCCAGGCATAACCGTAAATTATCAGTGGATGAAAAGCTGTGGGATAGCGTCGATAAGCAAGAGATTATAAGTCGAGTGAGCTTTATTAAGCCACGAAAAAAAGGCGAAAAATCGCGACAAGTTCAGCAAGAAATTAAAGTGTTACGTTGCACTTTTCCAGTAAAAGGGAAAGAAGGCATTGAAGTGACTTTGGTTCAGGCAAAAGAAATCAACCCGCCCAAAGGGAAATCACCGCTCATATGGCGCTTATTAAGCAATCGAACAGTAGAAAATGAAGATCAAGCTTGTGAGTTGATTGACTGGTATCGCTGTCGCTGGGAAATAGAAATGTTTTTTGATATTCTGAAAGTCGGTTGTAAGGTTGAAAAGCTTCAATTATCCAGTAAAGAGCGTATTGAAAAAGCCTTAGTTATGGCCATGGTTGTTGCTTGGAGAGTGATGTATCTTATGCGCTTAGGTCGCATCTGTCCTGACTTGCCCCTTGTGTCAGGATAGTTTTCGCCTTATTTGAAATTATCACTTCAAACCGAAAACGTAAAAATCATGACAACTAAATATTCAAAAGAAAGAAAAGAAGCCATCATTAATAAAATGCTCCCCCCTTCCAGTATGAGCGTCTCTGAATTAGCGAAACAGGAAAATACTCCTTATGGAACCCTATACACCTGGAAGCAGCTTCATATTGATAAGACAAAGCAAACTCAAGAGCCAAAGACCGAAAGTACAAACGTCTCTACAAAACAATGGACAGCGGAACAAAAGTTAGCCACCATTATTGAAACAAGCACTTTAAGCGAGCAAGCGCGTCATGAATATTGCCGTAAAAATGGACTGTATAGTGCTGATATTGAATCATGGAAAGCCGTTATCATTAAAGGGACAGATCAAAGCGTGGCACAAGTTAAAACAGATAAAAATGAGCTAAAAAAACTCCGCAGTGAGAATAATAGCCTAAAAAAAGAACTGCATCGAAAAGAGAAAGCACTCGCAGAAACAGCAGCCTTATTGGTGCTCAGAAAAAAGCTGGATGCGCTCTGGGAGGAAAACGAGGACGCATGATTCCTCACTCAGAGCGCGTGCAATGTGTTGTATGGATTAATGAAGCAGTCGCAAGCGAAGCCAGAAAAGGCAAGGCATGTGATATCGTGGGCATTAGTATTCGTACCCTACAAAACTGGGAAGTCAATGGCGATATAAGTGCGGATAAACGCCCTGATGCCGTACGCCCAGCACCCAGAAACAAGTTAACGCCAAAAGAGCGCGAAGCTATTTTAAGCGTTTGTAATGAAACAGAATACGCCAACCTGCCTCCCAGTCAGATTGTGCCTATTTTAGCGGATCAAGGCACCTATCTTGCGTCAGAATCCTCCTTTTACAGAGTCTTACATGAAGCCGAACAAACTCAACATAGAGGTCGTTCTAAAGAACGCAGAACTGTCGCTAAACCAACCAGTTATAGTGCTAACAAAGCCAACCAAGTCTGGACATGGGACATCAGCTATATGCCAACACCTGTCGTAGGACAGTTTTATTATTTGTACATGATAGAAGATATCTATAGCCGTAAAATTGTCGGTGCTGAGGTCTATGCACAAGAAAGCGGAGAAGATGCCGCAGTGCTACTGGAACGAGCCTTATTAAATGAAAAAAGTAGGCATAGCCACCTGGTTTTACACTCTGATAACGGAGCGCCCATGAAGTCACTCACCTTGCGCAGTAAAATGTATGAATTGAATTTAACCAGCTCCTATAGCCGGCCGCGTGTCAGTAATGATAATCCGTATTCTGAAGCGCTGTTTAGAACCGTAAAATACTGCCCTAACTGGCCAGACAGTGGTTTTAATAGCCTTGAGGAAGCTCGCGAATGGGTCGCTGACTTTGTCAAATGGTACAACGACGAACATCGGCACAGCCAAATAAAATTCGTCACGCCTGCTCAACGGCATGAAGGTAAAGACGAAGAAATCCTTGAAAAACGTGTGAAATTATATGCACAGAAGAAAGAGGAAAATCCCTCTCGGTGGTCTGGAGAAACCAGAAACTGGGAGGTAGTCGGCTCAATTTCACTCAATCCAGATAGAATTGGAGAGGCTGCTTAAATAATTTAGGCGAAAACTATCTTGAAAAACACCGCTTGTCTGCTGAATTAATCTTTGATCCTTTAGAATGGAAATCATCTTATGGTTTACTGGACAAAAAGATACCAAAAAAAGTACCTACACTGAATGCAGTATTAAGAAATTTAGCGACATTGGGTGGTTTTTTAGGACGCAAATCAGATGGCGATCCTGGTGCGAAAAGTATTTGGATCGGTTTTCAGCGGATTCAGGACTGCGTATATGGTATTCAAATGGCCAGAAAGCTAAAAGGCGTATTTTAGGACTTGTGTGTAAGGAGATGGGTTCTGGGCTACATGCATTAGCCTTAAGCATAAAATAAGCTTGTATCAAATTTAATTCCAGCTTAAAAATATACTAACAATTTTATATTCCCTATGCCCAGCATAACTGTTTCCCACTGATGTAAAATAGCTACAGTAAACAACTTACCCCAACCCGCACTAAAATAGAGCTTCAAAATGAGAATTATCATGAACACCTACCCAGTTGCATTTCAATGTCCCGGCGGCGGCGAAATCCAGCTATTAAAGTCAAAAGAAACTCTTGAACAACTAGGTCACGAAATTATACTCTTCAATCAATGGAAAACAGACCTTGATGACTGCGATGTAATCCATCATTTTTCAGTGCAAGGTGGCTCAAGTAACTTTTGTAACTATGTAAAATACAGTACTAAGAAGCCTTTAGTTATCAGTCCTATTTTGTGGATAGGCCAAGACACATCAGATTACCCAATGCATGAAATAAACTATTTATTGAGTATTGCCAATGCTATCTGCCCTAATTCAAACTCAGAGACTGAAAAATTCTTAAAAGCCTTTGAAGCTCCTATAGAAAAATATCATGTTACTCACAATGGCATTGATGATATTTTTCATAAAAGAATTGATAGTCAGTTATTTAGAGAGCATTTCAACATTCACGAGCCATTTATACTGTGTGTAGGCAATATCGAAACACGAAAAAATCAACATCGTTTAGTAAAGGCTGCAGAACAAGCAGGAATAAAATTAGTTTTAATAGGTCATATACGTGATCAGAATTATTTTAACGCATCCGCTATAAATGAAAGCAACAACACCACATACCTAGGAGCACTGGATCACCACAGCCCCTTACTAAGGTCCGCTTACTCAGCTTGTAAAGTATTTGCACTACCCTCATTACTAGAAACACCTGGACTTGCAGCTCTAGAGGCTGCGGCAAGTAACTGCAAGATACTAATCACACAAGAAGGTTGCACCAAAGAATACTTCGAAGACTTTGTAACTTATTGTGACCCTTATGATATAAATTCAATTTCAAACGGGTTAAATTATGCTCGGAGTTTTAGCTCAGAAAATAATATTGCAAGCACATATAGCTGGTTAAATTGTGGAAAGCAACTTGAAGTAGCCTATCAATTTGCGCTCGATCAAAAGAGTCACTAACAAATTACTAGCGTGCCACTTCATTCGGTTCAACTACGCACAAAGCCGCCTCGTTAAACCTACCTTAAATGGCTTTACGGTTCTTCGGGATAAAATTTCTGCCCCCCCCCTAGCGAACTTACAGTTCACTTCGAATTGGCGAATTCCCCTGTCGCCTACTGCGGACTAAAAATCATCACTTCGCTGCGCTCCGTTGGTGAGTAGACCACGGGAACTTCCCCTGTAGTGGTCTAATAAAAGTGAAGTGATTTATAGCCTATAATTTGAAAAAATATTAGGAATTATTATGACTAGAAAAATCCGTGTTGCCTTTACCTCAGAACAAAAGCTTGAATATACCAAACTCATGGTGAATGAAGGCTATACCAATAAACAAGTACAAGAGATTTCTGGTGCTGGCCCAACAGCCGTATCACACTGGAAAAAACAATATTTAGCTGAAGTTGATGGGCATACACCAGAAGGAAAGAAGGCATTGACGCCTGAACAACAAAAGATTCAAGCCTTAGAAAAGCAGTTATGGCGAGCGAAAAGGGATAACGAAATCCTAAAAAAGGCTGCGGCCTTCTTCGCCCGAGAAAACAGCAGTCTAAACTAATTCTCGAGATGAAGGAGGCCAGCCCAGGTTATTCAGTGCATGAGTTATGCTCATTGTTCCAACTGAGTGAAAGTACCTATTACGCACAATTACGGCCAAAACGAATTAAACTTGAAGAAAGGGTTATGTTAACCCGCATTAAATCTATTGCGGCTGAAACAGGGTCTACCTATGGCAGGCGATGGATGAAGGCTGCACTGGTCATAGAAGGGTTTAAACTCGGTATACACCGAACAGTGACCTTAATGAAGCAAGCTAAAGTGCAGGCAATTAAGCCCTCCAGAAAGCATTATTACCCTAATGCAGGTAAGGCTCATCTTATTGCGCCTAATCTTCTTAATCGTCAATTTGAGCCAAAACAGGAAAATACTCATTGGGTCGGTGATATTACCTACATTCGCACACATCAAGGCTGGACGATATCAAAAAGCCCGAATGCTGAATTAGCAAAAGCCGCCTTGAATCATGCGATTCGAAGGCAGCAACCCGATACAAGCAAACTGATGTTTCATTCTGACCAAGGCGTACAATATTCAGCAAAACTCTTTACTCAGCACTTAGTCAGGTTAAAAATCACACAAAGCATGAGTCGCCGAGGGAATTGCTGGGATAATAGTGTGATGGAACGTTTTTTCAGAAGTTTGAAATCAGAACGATTGAATCATTTAAATTTTACTCATCATGCTGCGGTAATCAGCACGGTTGAGAATTATCTCTATTTTTATAATTACAAGCGATTACACTCATCAGTTGGATACATTACCCCTGTACAAAAAATGGCAAGATTGAAAAAAGCGGCTTAAAATTACTCCATTAAAACTTGACCACTACATGTCTTTTGAATTACAATTCTGGAATCCTTCACTACTAAGCAATATAGTATCTGAATTATTTTTCTGAATCTCCTCCATCAAATAATTAATTACATCACTTTTAATTATTTTTTCTAAGCCTTGCTCCAAAACATTATCTTGGTGTAATTCTTCAGAAAATAAATGATGCGCGCACTCTCGCCTCGAAGAGCTAGGATAATAAATGCCATTTTTTTGTAATACATCTCTATTACCCCAAAAACTTTTCTGTAAAGATGTAGTCCCACTTTTATGGCGACCAATATGTAGTATTATCGTTTTCATACAACCTATTAATTAAAGGTAGTGTAAAGAATGCATTAACAATGAACCCAATCGCCTCACCAATAACACAATTAAGCTCTTAAAATCATCCATTATCACATGCACTTTGAGCTAATTCGATTTACCTCTAACCAAATAGTCGTTAACTCAGCATCACTTAAACACCTTGATCTCAACCATCAAAGCCTTACAATTAGCAACATCTCCGTTTAGTGCGCCAAAAATCTACCGACAGAAAATAACTTGCCCGTAGACAACCGCTTAATTAAAACATCTTTACGCCCAGTACTATTAAATTGCTCTAGCTTAATTGCAGCAGTAATTAAGCCATCTTGGACTGTTGTTATCAAAGCCAGTTTACCAGAAAAAATACCAAAACCTCTCCCAACTTTTCATTATAGATGCTTGTAATCATAGCTCCATTAGACTGTATATTGAGAGTTTCACAGAGATATGTAGGTTGTGACCCACTATTTACCCACTAAAAAACAGGCACTATTCATTTCATAAATTGTAGAATTATCAGCAGGCACTTCTTGCCCATTTAAATAAATAAAATTAATTTCACTCCATTGAGCAATTCGATTTCGTCCAAAAATATATTTTCTCAAAACAGATTCATATGCTTTTGCATTATTCGCAGTGCCAAAGTAGATTGTTTTAGGTTTATTAGAAGACATATAAAGCGCGGTGGCAGAAGCATTAATCTTATTTTGACACACTCCAATATCATATATTCTCTGCTGCACTGAAAAAGAATGAACAGTCAAAGCACATAGAATAAAACAGCCAACAAACCTACTTACTGCCTCATATTTACCATCACTTTTAAAAAGAAAGGAAACCCCCAAACTTAAAGTTAAAGAAGACCCATATAAGTAATGTGACCCTTGGTTAGCAATCAATAATACTGGCATTAAAAATATAAAAAAACCAACCATATAATATAGGCTATATTTAAAGCCTAATTTCAAGCCTAATAAAACTAGCACAAACAAGTGAAGTATAGCCGATATATACTGTATAAAAGGTGAAAAACTTCTCCATTCTTGCAAATCTACCATATTAAATATTAACGGAAATGAGAAGTATACCAACATATTAGGAAACACATTGGAGACTGATGCTCCATATGCTGCAGGCCCAGCACTACCAGAAAAAGTATTTACAATTGCCGGAAAACGTACCCATAAAAAAATTAAAATGGGGATAAACCAAGCTACACTAACCAACCAAAACCTGGGTTTCTTTAATACCGGTAGTCCATCTCGAAATACAAATATTAATAACAGTGCAGGTAAAATCAACGCGGTTTCTTTGCTCAGTATAGCCCCTGAAGCTCCAACAATAACTAATAGTAAACCAACTACATTTCTTCTATAAATAAAAAAATAACTTCCCACTAAAGACAACAAACCAAAGCATACGTACCAGCGGTCCATTAAAGCAGCCGACCAACCTACTGCTAACATATTCATTGGGTTTATGATGAAAATCAAGCAGGCAAGTAGTGCGCGTTGCTTTTGCACATCAAAACAACGTAGTAGCACATAAAATAAACAACCATTTAAAATGTGCGATAAGACCCCAAATATATGTACAACAATAGGGTAATCATTGATAAAAAATGCATGCAACCCTTGTATAAAAAATGAAAATGGTCTGACAGGGAATCCAAAATGTGGGCCTGATTTCACCTCAGTATACCTTTGAAAATAACTTAAATACCCGTGCTGAAGAATATCATCAAGTTTCTGCAATTCATCATGACTATAATACCCAGGGTTAGCAATTAATAATAAACAACTTACAATTCCAAAAGCAAATATATAGAAATAGTTAATATCAATTTTTTTAAAAAACACTCTTTCACCTAACATCTTATTTAACACCCCTCTCCTTAGCTCTAAAGCGATCTAAGTAAGCAAATAAATAAACGACCTCCCCAGTGTGCTTTTTCAACTTCAGCATAGGCTTCTCAATCACATGCCAAGAGAGAAAAGCACAGCATAGCGCAAGAAAACTAGCATAAAGTGCATGCTCAAAATTTGATATACCAGAATTTGAATTATATACAATTTGCTGACAAGGCCACCCGTAAAGGTACACCCCATAAGAATAATCACCGCAGTTGTTATACCACTGCCCCCAAGGAGCAAAGCACAATACAAAAACTAGGTAAGGTAATACAAAAGTATAAGTGTATCCGAATGTGGGCTGGTAAAGCTGACTCCACGAAATAATTAAAAGGGTCAATAAAAATATCCAGTTCAACTGCACCTTATCTCGATTTATATAAGAAAAGACTCCAATCATAAACATTAGCGAAACATGCCTATGGTTTTCATATTCTAAAACATAAAACCATTCAAAGTATTGAGTGTAATGGTAAATAATTATAATAGTCAGAAAAAATAAACCATTAAAAACCAACCTAAATTTAAAAACGCCAAGCATATATAAAACTAAAGTAAAAACATAAAGCCTAATCTCAACTGCTATAGACCAAAGCGAACCATTAAAAGCTTTATTGTGATTAAAAATAAAGGTGCCTGGCAAGCTATATTCTGTGGATATAGCGAAGCCATTTAGCAAAAGGTATTTCCATGTTTGCGAACTTCCCCAGTAACTTGTATCTGTTGACAATAATGGCCCAACTATAAAAACGGATAAAGCAATGCACGCAATAAGTCCAGGATAGATCCTTAATAATCGAGAGCTAATAAAATATGTAATATTTGATGGACCACACACGCTTCTAGCAATCAAAAAACCACTAATAACAAAAAATATATCAACGGCTACCCCACCAATAAACTTATACCCAATATATTGAAGGAACACATCATTCGGCCCTTTTCCTGTTATAGCTGTTGCATGCCCATAAATAACAGATAAAGCAGCCAACAATCGTAATAAATTAAGGTTATTAGCCCTAGATTCAAATGCCTCACCAAGGCTAATGTTCATTAGTTAATGAACCTTTAGAAACTATATACTCTTCTATAAAATAAAGTGGTCGCTGCTTAGATTCGTTAAATATTCGACCTAAATACTCCCCAAGTACACCTATAAAAAACAACTGAATTCCACCAAAAAATAAAATCATCACCATTAACGTTGGAAATCCTTGGACTGGATCCCCCCAAATCAATGTTTTACATATCACCCATATTGCAAAACTGCTAGCTAATAGGAATATAACACCTCCTATATAAGTAGCCATTCTTAGAGGGGCCGTTGTAAATGACGTAAGCCCTTCTAGCGCAAAGTTCCATAGCTTCCAATAATTAAATTTAGTTTCACCTGACGCGCGTGGGTCGCGATTATATTCAACCTCAATAGAGGGATAACCTATCCATGCAAACAACCCCTTCATAAAACGATGATGCTCTCTTAGCTGTACTATAGCATCTACCGCCCTTCGACTTAGTAATCTACAGTCACCTGTATTCCTTGGCACTTCAAAACTGCTTACCAACGACACAACCTTATAAAAACCTGCCGCAGTAATTTTCTTTATCAAAGTTTCTCCCCTACGATGAGCTCGCTTAGCAAACACATTGTCGAAGCCAGCCTCCCAATGTTGAATAAAGTCAAATAGCAACTCTGGTGGATCTTGCAGATCTATATCAAAGATAACAACAGCATCCCCCTTCACATGATCCAACCCTGCACTCATTGCCGCTTCTTTACCAAAATTTCTAGATAAAGCAATCAAACTCACCCTTTTATCCTTAGAGGCTAACTCTCGTATGATTGTTCTAGTCTTATCTATACTTCCATCATCAATAAATACTATTTCACTACGATAATCCTCAATTGAATCCAAAACCTCCGATATTTTCTCGTAAAATAAGTGTACAACCAACTCCTCATTGTATGCAGGCACAATAATTGAAATAAGCTTTTTCATAACTAGCTCCTAACTAAGTCAAAACCAAAATTTTAAAATTAAATAATTTAGAAAAAATGCAATCGCTCCCTGACTTGAGTTACGCATAAGCCCTACTATAAATAAATACATACCACTAACCCTCCGGCGTAATCACTAGCAAACTTCTCTGGTTTTCAGCGCCAGCCTTCAAAAACATCAACTGCATTGACTCTTTAAGCCTAGCTGCTGCAAATGTTGTCGCCTCAAAACTCAAATGGTGTGCATCATATGCAAACGGCACCCCGTCAAACCAAAGTGCACAATTTTTCAGCTCACCATTGTTACAAAACAGTTGTTTTTTACTAACAAATATATACTTTCCAATTGCTGACTCATCTAATTCCTTATCATATAAACCAAAGCTAGTAACAAGACCTTTATTTTGTTTAATATTTCTTCCCAAGCTGACTATTAAACTAAAATCTTTTTTCAGCTCAAGATAATTACCAAACACTACAATTTCAGCTGTACTACTATTTCTAATTCTGTCTATAGCATGCATTAAATGCTCTGGTTTATACCAGCCAAATAGAACAGATATTACAATCACCTTGTATTCTTTACTGGAAATATCTTCAAATCTAGTTTTATTTAGAACCAAACACTTTTCTCTATTAGGGTGTTTAGAATGAAGAAGAATATAATCATTATCAACCAGAGGAGGACACCCCCCTAATTCTTTGAGCGTGTAGTCATAATCTGGGTAAGCTTGAGCCATAATATTTAAACCATCTAAGGCATGGCTGTCGCCAATAACTAAAATATCCTTCCCCCCCCCTATGGGTTTATCACATTGATCCCAACCCCGCTCCCCACATATTTTTCCTAAATATTTTGTTCGATCATCCATACCCTTTTTAGTCTGTTCTTTACTAATTTGAGGATAGTTGAAACGACCTGAGAAACCATTGTTTTTCTGGACCAGAACAGAAAGCGAAACTAGCATGACAACTACTGTAGTACAGAAAAACACGAGGTTTCTCGAATTAATCTGAAAAACTTTTTTTTCCATTTTTCGAAAAGGTTTTTCAATAAACGTATATAAAATGATTGCTAATACGAATGTAATAGCTAGCAATGCCAGCTTTTCTATTCTATCAATACCAACTGGCCGGTAATATAGGTAGAACACTATTAAGGGCCAATGCACTAAGTACAATGAGTAGGAAACCCTACCAACGCCAACAACTAGCAGGTTACTCAACAAGAAAGCTAATCGGGGTGCATTGCCAAAACGTATGATCAGCGCAGTTCCAATACAAGGAATTAGTGCAAAAAAACCTGGAAAAGGTGTCGCTTCAGAGAAAGTAAAAATAGATATTGATATCAATACATAACCGAATAATGCAAAAGCTACTTTTAGTGCCTCATTCAACTCAGTGTTACTAAACTTAAAAACTAAAATAGCCCCTATACAAAATTCATATATACGAAATGGTGTTAAAAAAAATGCTACTGATGCATCTTTTTGCACATACCACTCACTGAATAGTAGTGACACTATGCCTATTATTAATATAAGTAAGAAGGGATTACGCAAACGCCAGAAAATAACAATTAGAGTAGGCCAAATTAGATAAAACTGCTCTTCTACTGAAAGACTCCAGGTGTGTAATAGGGGCTTTAATAGTGCATCAGAGTCAAAATAACCCGACTCTACCCAGAAGCCTATATTCGCGTAAGAAAAAGTTGATGACAGAACACTTAATGAAAATCGTTCTAAATTCGCTGCTGGAAAAATAAAGAAGGCAATAAGGTAGGTTATTAAAATTGTTGTTACTAACGCAGGAAAAAGACGCCTAATACGACGTAAATAAAAGCCTCTTAATGAAAATTTACCACTCTCAAGCTGCTCAAAAAGGTGGGAAGAAATCAGAAACCCACTAATTACAAAAAACATATCTACGCCAACAAAACCACCTTCAAATAAATTGATATCTAGGTGAAATAGAATAACGCTAAGAACGGCTATTGAACGTAACCCATCAATGTGTGGAAGGTAGCCTTTAAATACTTGAGGTCTAATATTTTTTAAGTAAAGCACTCTAAACAACTCTTTCAATTATATATGTTAACTTACTAGCAACAATTTCTGCTTGATGGTTTGCTACTGCAGTACGCGCATTTTTACCGACTACTAACGCACCTAATAATAATTGATCGATTGCTGATGCCAACTCTACTGGAGAATTTGCAACAAAACAATCAGTTCCTATCTTTGCCTCTATACCCTCCATTCCCAACGAAGTAGTTACTACTGGGGTATTTTGAGAAAGTGCTTCAACTAGTTTCGTTCTAACACCTTTTCCACTTACGATGGGGGCAACAAAGACCGTACACTTCGCCATTTCTAGCTTAGCATCTTCGACGTAACCAACAACCTTGACATTGGGGTAGGCTTGCCATTTATCTTTAAGCTCATTAGTTAACTGGCTACCACATACTCTTAAGGTAAAAGGCTCTTTTACAAGAGGCAAGACTTCCTCAAGCAACAAGTTCACTGAGTCTATATTTGGCTGATGTCCGTACGACCCAAGAAACATTAGGTCAGACTGATTCCTTTCTTGTTGATATAACTCTTCCACATCAACACAAAGTGAAAGAGTATATATTGGCTTTGTAAACCATTTTATACTGGCTTTATCTTCCTCTGAAAAGCAAATAAGAAAGTCCAACTGATCAAAAAAATGTTGCCTGTAATTAATAAAATCATGTAACATTTCTGGGTCTTGTTTATAACGAATATCTAATGACTCATGTACAATCAAGCCGATTTTAGCAGAGCTTTTTTGACTTATCAATTCAGCACAGTGCATCATAAATTGCATTTCTAAGATCACAACATCCCATTCGCGCATTAAAAGCAATTCACCAAGTTTTTTTTGAAACTCTCCAGAAAAAAAAGGCTTGCTGCCAGCATTCTCATCAATATAGCCTTTAAGCATCCACTCGCTAGGCGTTGCTACTTTTATTATATCTATTGAATCAAATACTGCCGCCGTATATGCTTCTTCACCTAATTCCATATCAGTCTGGTGTGCTAGTATATGTAAATCAACATTATCCTGTTTTTGGAATTCACTCCAAAGATTAAACATTTGCGCAGCACCACCATGCTTTCCTTTACAAGGTAAAAATGGCGTAATAACAAGTATATTCACTTCAAACATCCTTTAAAATTAATCTCCGTTTTTCTGCTAAAAACAAAAAGAGCAACTCAGAAATAACATTACTATTCTAATTAGCTAATAACTCTTTTACCCTAGTTGCTGCAACTTTAACGGAGTGATTTTTAATAATTGTATTATATGCAATTTTTATTCGTTCTGCATTCTTATCACTTGAGTTTACTGCCTCACGCATTTTTTCAACAACTGAACTGTGTTTCACATCAGCCCATTTAAGGCCTTTTGCAAATGAGTACTCAGCCTCATCTACCTTAACCAAGTCATAATCCACAAGTAAACTATTATATTCATTACAAAAATCCAAATTTCCAGAATAGTTAGTACAGATAACCGCCGTTTCTAGTAACATTGCCTCAGCAATTACCCGGCCAAAACCTTCTGAACGATGAAGTGAAACAACTACATTACTCTGCGCTATCAATGCTTCTATTTCACTTTTACACAGCATATCCGAAATATGATAGATTTTTTTAGATGTCTTAATTAGTTCAAATAACTCTCGGTTATTTTCATAATCTCCATCATCATAGGAAAATTTCATGACTAACCCAACATTATCATTCTCTGAAAAAGCACTTAAAAACCCCTGGATAACAGCCAATGGGTTCTTTCTACTGGTGCTTGATTTAATATCAAAAATAGATAAAAAAAGAAACTCATCATGAGGCAATTCAAATGCCTGTCGCGCATCAAATATAGTTATAAGCGGCTTTGTTTGGGTAACAACAGGGGGAACATAATGAACCGGAATACGACTAGAATCAAAAGCATCAATAAGAAAATGACTAATCACCCAAATCTCATCAAAAATATCATAAATAATATCATATTCGTTCTTCCACTCAGAAAACTCCCAAGCAAAATATCCTATTTTATAGCCCCCACAATTCCTAATGTCATTATTGGACAAATAATAGCTCATATAGGTTGTAGCCGGCATCGTATATATTTGAATATTGTCTAATTTCATTGACTCCGCATACACTGCAGAAAGCTCTGAATGAGCATAGACTTTTTCATTAGGCAATAAACTATATACCGAAATATTATAATTGAGAGATTCAAGAACTTTTACAGTATTACGTGTATCTTCCCCCGTCCCTAATTCTGAACGCGAAAAACCAATAACTGACACCTTATTATCAATCTTTTTTCTTACATTTTTAGGTTTAGAAAATTGAAATCTTGAAGAAGAATTAAAGTTATAGACCTGTTCAGCTGACAATGAATAATATTCTAAAAAATCAATAAGCAAGCCAAAATGTAACTGCTCTAATATACAAGGTTCGGAAAATCGCGAAAGTTCTAAACTTAAAAAATAATCTCGCTCATAACTGCCTTTAAAATTCTGCCAAATATATTGTTTTTTAATATGTTCCACTGGAGTCATATCAATATTACTGACTAGGTACTCTGCATCATAAATTTTTAATATACATAAAAATAAAGCCTTATCCATAAAACCAACATATGCGTCTTTCTGTAATAGACCTAAAACCTCCCTCATGGAGGGTAGCCTTATACCAAATGTACGATAAATAAACTCATAGCATGCCGTTGAAAATACGCCCTTATTTTTCGCAATAAAGTGTAAGTACGCGTTGGCAGATACTTTCCCGCTCCACATCTTTGAATAAACAAGCAAATAACCTAAAAAGTAAGCATCATTTTTACTACCTTCATCAGAAAAACTAGGGTGCTTTTTCATTCCATATTTATATATCAGTTGAAATGCCCTAGACAACTCAAATCCCTCTAAAGAAGGTAGTGTCGCCTCACTCGGCTGTTCTAGCCAATGCATTTCAGGCTTACCGATAAAAAAATCATTATTTATTCCGCCAAAAAATAAATCAAAGAAAAGGCTTGATGCTAAATAAGAGCCATCGTGCTTGTATCGCTCTTTTAAATCAGGCCTAAATTCAAGAAATATATCTTTTAATTTAAATGTAGGAGTATAAGGCGAATAACTCTCACAGCTTTCAGGATAAAAATAGGGTTGTGCCCAGTCCTGTATACTTAGCCATGCTATCTTAACCGAGGCATGACAATTATTTCGCCCTGCCCAATACGCATCATGGATAAGCAACTGAGCTACATTAGCATTATTAATTTCTTTATTTTTTATACCTAAACTGAACTGCATAAACGTTCTCATATACAGATCAATATTAGCTTCTTTTTTTTCCTCATTAACAGAAATAATATCAACTTCCATTTTATTAGCATGCCAGCTAATAAAATGCTCAGACAAGATACAGTAGGCCTTTTGTATCATTTCTTCACGATTAGAATCTTCATAAGCTTTAGCGCTATGCCACTTATAAGGAAATTCAGGGCGCGCTTCAGCATCAGAAAATAGCCAACTTAAAATATAGGAACGATAGTTTTCAGATAACTGCGAAGGAATAGCAAAAAAATCAAGCGAATTAAATACCTCATACTTTTCATAAGGGTTTTTAAAAAAATCAACTTCCCTTAGTACATTGTATCCTGTGATAAAAAAACTTGTTCGAACCCACTCACGAAATGTAACCTCTCCCATGGACACACTTTGAGGATAGGCATCAACATAACCAACAATATTTCTTGAGTACTTTAGCTTATATAAATCTTTCTGGTAAAACCCTTCAAGGTACTCATCTCCATAATTACGGTAAAAGGTATCATTAGTAATAATAAAAATATCATCATTGCTTAGTGAAAATTTTTCTTTAGCAAACTGAAAGGCATAATCCCACCCATAAAATTCACGATGAGAGTTGCCTGGGCTAAGATAATATTCATTTAAGTTATTTACTATTACATCTCCACCCTCTTCCGAAGTATCAGAAATTATGAACCTGACACTTTCCGAGGGAAACAGCCCTTTAGAAATTTTATTTAAGCGGAACAAACACTCATCAACATATTTTCTAGTATAAATAACCAATAATACATTTACCATTTAACTTTCAGCCCCCTAACAGCTTTAACATAGATATACTTTTTCCCAAAAAACTTTGGAATTACCAGCCTCACTTTTGAGACTCATCACGTCACACAACCCAGTAAGCCCAACATTTTTTTGAGCCTATCCTCCCAAGTGTTGTTACCGATATATTTCCTAGATTTATCGAAATTAAAATGTCCTTTTGAAATACTCAGTTCTATTGCTTGAATAAATAACTTACCATTATGTGCTACCCGCATTCCGCTCGCATGTTTTTTTGTAAAGCCTAGAGGAGTAGACACTACTGGCACGCCCGCCGCCAAATACTCAAAGTATTTCATTGGAAACATTGATGTAGTATATTTATTGATTAATGTTGGTAATGTCGCAACAGCCATTCCGCTTAAATATTGTGGTAACTTATCATATGCTCTATACCCCAAAAAATGAACATTAGACAAAAGAGCAAGCTTGCGAACTTTACCAGATGACTGCCCTTCCCTTTCCTCTCCAATCAATACCCAATGCCAATCCTTTCTCTCTATCGCAACCGCATAAATTAAATCAAAATCAACCTTAAAGTCCGATAGTACACCTATATATCCTATTCTTGGCTCTGGAATACAACTCAAATCTTCAGGGAGTACGTCTACATTGCGAGCGCTAGAAAAATGTTCATAATCAACCACGTTGGGTAAAAAATGCACATTATCATTAAATTGCTTGCACTGCTCAGTTAATACATCACTAGTTGTAAAAACAATATCACATTGTTTTAGTAGGAATTTTTCTTCATTTTTATAAGCTTCAATATCTACACCAGGCACTGCCGATAAATCATCTACACAATGATAGACTACTTTACTATGGCTTATACCTTGAATAGCCCCAAGCATAAAGGGGTGGTAAGTCCATATAATTGGCTCAGAAAATGTATTCTTCTTCATAAATAACTGAATAAACAAAGTTAGCAGCTTCTTATTTAACCAGCGGATCAAAGGCCAATGGTGCTTTATAGGTATCAGTAAAGGAGCTAAAACCCAAATTCTATTTTCAACCTTCCTAGGACCTTTTAGACCAAGTTTTAACCTTCGCCATAATCGCCCAAGATCCCGCCCTGAATGTAATTTTGGAGCTCGGATACCTACCGTTTCAATATACAACACTCGGTAGCCCATTTTTTCCAAATGTTTTGTTGTATGTTGTTTATTGGTCCAGTATGGCGTATCCCAATCGGCGGTAGAAAAAAGAATAATGTCTTTACTAGGCACGAACAGTCCCATTCGTAAATTTACCTAACTCCGCTATTGATATAGTCTTATTTTGGTACCTAATTTCAGGAACGCCGCGCTTAACTAAACTAAGATCCCACTCTGCAGTTATTTTACCATTTTCATCAAGGGTTAATTCAACAGACTCTTTGAGCGCAATCCAGTCTAAGGCTTGTTCCTCTGTAAGGTACAGCACTTTACTAGTTGATGAGTTAATGTAATCGATAAATTCACTATGAGCTTCACACCTAGCATCCTCCGAGGCCCAGCCATAAGCGTACCTTGATGAAAACGGGTGATCTAAAAAACCAAATAGACTCTTACCTTGTTTTGCTATATCAAACGATTTCTTAAAAATCTGCAATTGGTCCTCTCCCTTAAGCATGCATTCACCATGAAACATACATTGCTGAGAGTGACTTATAAAGCCTCGTGCTACAAAAGGAACCTCTCCTCCTCTAGCAAACAGATACTCTGGGTCGTTACAAATGATTCCGCTTACAAATCCAGTTAAGCCAGCATCCGCCATTCCTTGAACCGCATAAGTTGGATTTTGATGAAATGGAGATACCGCATATTTTATTTCAGTATCACTGCCCAAAACACTTTTAATCGCCTCTACTGAACGGCTTACCTGAGAAATAGCTTCCTCATAGCTCCCGCCCCAATTAACAGGATGATTTACCGAGTGAGTAAGCACTCCTCCGCCACTAGCAGCAAAACTTTTAAGAAACTCATGATGAGATTCATCCTCGAGAACACTAGTATGAATCGCTAGCGAGAAGGGGATGTTATTTTCCTTGTAAAGCTCATATAACTGTTTGGCTGATAAAATGTCCTCATCACAGTCTAATCTCATAGTTACACATGCATCATAACCTGGAGGTATTTCAGAAATCACGGGTAGGCAAATAGAAGATTCATAGGAATAAGCCCCCACAAACTCTTCAATAATTAGCCACTCTTGAGAATCAACTGGGCCAACAGACCGATTGAACCATAACAGTGAGGAACCAGCAATATCCCAAAGTCCAGCATAAGCTGTTAGTGAGTCACCGTTGGTTCTTATTTCAGCAACCGTGTTTTCAAGAGGAATTGTTATTTTTGATGCAATAGCCCAAATAGATTGGTCGGATTTAATGGAACCAAACCCTAAATTATTCCACTCAGCCATAAAATCAAAACGCTCACAACTTCTTTTCTGCATCGGGGACTTTACGCCTAGCTCATTTTCAGTGTTATAAAACACTGAAGCTGGACTTTCAGAATAATTATTAGGTTCCGCATCAGGAGATAAAAATAATTCCTGCTGCTGCTCGGAAAAATAAGAAAGCCTTTGTGCCCCCAGCAAACCTAATAAATTATCCGGTATTGAGCCAAATACTATAACCTTTGAGCCGCATAAATTTAAGGTTTCCTGAATTAGCTCACCCCAACTAGCAAGTGGGTCTGCAACAACCAATATAAATGGACTTCCCTTTGCTATCGATTGCTTCCATAAAGCAACTGATGCCTCTACAACAGTCCCTCGTGTGAATGAGCGCCTTAAGGCTGAGTTCACTATTTCTGGTAGGCCTAAGCGAGCAGAAGTTAGAACCAACATTGCCTTCATTGAGTCACCACATGTCTAAATTTTGCATGTCGACCAACACGGATAAATGCTTCATGCCCTACAAAATTGACATTAAACCCCTGCCCCCAAAACCCTTCAATTTTGTTCTTAATTTCTTCAGGGTTTGCTGATGCTTCAAGTACAATTCTTAACACAGGCGGCTCCGTTCTTAGGTCAATTTGAAATTCCTGAATTCCGCCAACTCGGTGATCTAGCATATCTTGTATATGATGCGTAGCATAAATAACGCCATTAATGGGAACCATGTCATGAATTCGACCAACGACATTAGTTAAATAAAACCCATCACTTCGCTGCTCAACTTTAGCCATATCACCCGTGCAATACCGAATAAGTGGCATCAAGTGATTTCTAAACCCAGTAAAGATCAATTCCTCATCACCTGGAGAAGAATCTAACGGCCTAGACTCTGCCCACCCTTCTGAATCTAATATCTGTAAGCCATTATTATTAAGTTCATAAGCCATTACACCAAGTTCAGCCAAACCATATCGATCAACTACACGACAATTTAACGCCTTGGCGATTGTTTTTCTCATATATGGCTCCAATAATTCACCACTGGATTCAAATACGTCAAATGCTTTCGCTGAACCTTGCGATTTTTCGATATAGCACGCAAGAGCGTATATAGTTGAAGGGTGAGCATGCGCTAGATAAGGGGATGTTTTTCGAAGTGATTGCCAAACCTCTTCTAAACCTTGATCATCAATCCTATCAAAAAAAATATTACTCCGATTCATAGCAAAGCACTTAAAATCTTCTCTAGAAGGCCATTTTGGCGGCTCAGGATCAGGAAAGCGACAGGCAAAATGAGTTTCAAATTTATATTTTTTCTTACCTATCGATTCCCTTGCAAACAAGGTAACGGCAGCAGAATAATCTGCTGCAGGTTGATCATAAAAAATATGTGCCGATAAGCCTGTAGATCCGCCCGTTTTACAGACATGATGCCGAACTTCATTTAATGGCTTTAAAAGCAACCTATCACCTTGCTCTCTAATAATATCCTTGGTCAATAAAGGAATATCATTTAAATAAGCAATATCTTTTTTAAGGCTATTAATATCAAAAGACATCTTTTTAAAAAGATCTTGATAATAAGGTATTGCAGTAGCTGCAAACTCTATCGTATCGATTAGCTTTTGTTCAGCGATTTTTTTACGATCTTCAAATGGAAGACTGTAGTAGGCCCTCAGCTCATTGCGCTTAGCTCTAACTTCTCTTTTTTCAATTCTTTCCGCTAAAGGGTAAGCGATAAGGGAGCTAATCAGCCCTTGAGGAAGTTTTAATAATTGACGACTATTCATTTAATCAACCTTTTACTCGTCATTTGGAGAGCTAAAATCAAGCTCTTCAATTATTTGACCATGCTCCATCTTAAAAGCTCTATTACACACATTTTTAAGCAGCTCTTCTGAATGAGTTGCAATTACTAATATTGATGCGTTATCAACAAAACCTTTGAGCCGTTTAGCCGCTTTCTTATTAAAAGCAGCATCGCCAACACTTAACCATTCATCCATAACTACAATATCAGCATCCACACTGGTAGAGACGGCAAAGGCTAAACGTAATTGCATCCCACTTGAGTAGGTACGTACAGGCATATCAAGGTATTCACCTAGTTCTGTAAACTCCGCAATTTCATCTGTTTTAGCGCGAATTTCTGCTGGAGTGAGGCCCATCATAATGCCTCTTAGGAAGATATTATCGTAGCCTGTAGCATCGACATCCATACCCAAATTAATATCTAATAACGAAGCTATTCTCCCTCTTACCTTTAAATAGCCAGAAATAGGCTCATAAGCACCAGCCAACACCCTTAGTAAGGTTGTTTTTCCTGCCCCATTATGGCCGATCAAACCAACCCTATCTCCCTTCTTAATAGTGAATGATAGGTTATCAACAGCCCTAATAGTGACTTTATTACCTGCAGTTCTTGCAAGCCTTCCACCTGTCGACATATTTAAAACCGCATTTTTAAGAGAGCGGTGACTATTGGTAAAAACCGGAAATTCTACCGTTAAATTTTTTGCTTGTATTAATCCCATGCTTTCCTCAACTCTATAGCCAATACGCAACGCGAGAACGGTACTTTGCTAATACGCCAATTGCGACAACAAAGCCCCCTAGCGTAATTAATCCGGTTATTACCCATGAATGTTCAGGTATTCCGCCTCCAACAAGAGGTGACCTTACTAGCTCAATAAAATGATAGGCAGGATTGTATTCAGCGATCCAGCCTCTATCAACTAGTAATTCTGGCTTCCAAAAGATGGGAGTAACAAAAAATAAAACTTGGACCAAATTGATTAAAATCTGTGAAACATCCCTAAAACGAGTGCAAGTAACTCCTACCACCAAGCCAATCCAAAGCCCATTTAATGCAATTAGAAAAACAGCTAAGGGTATAGTCAATAAATCAATAATATGAATCTCAGGAATGACATACAGCAAGCACAACAAAATTACCGCGTTGTGTGCAAATATCATTACATTTCGCCACACCATTCTGCAAACGTGAACCGTCAATGGCATTCTTATTTGTTTTATCATTCCTTCAGATGTAGTAAATACAAATGCAGACTCTAAAATAAGTGTAGAAAGAAAAGTCCAAACAATAAGCCCAGCTCCAACATGAGGAATAAATGACTCTACTTCTTGCCCCAGCAAATTTGCATAAAGAACACCTAGTGCCGCAACCATGATAGCAGTACTTATTGTTAACCAAAATGGCCCAAGTACAGAGCGTCTATAGCGCTGCTTAATATCTTGCCAACCTAAAACACTCCAAATTGGAACGGATTTTATACCGTTTTTAATATCAGAAAGAGCCAACCCAAAGGACCTTCTCATTGCTGACGAGCCTTTTCCTTCCGCCCCATACTCAAATTCTTGCATTTTAATCAAAACTCACCATCCTATTCAGTGCCATTAATATCCTACGCATCCCGCGCGCCCCCTCACGAATCGCGATAGTTTACCATAATTCAAGTTATTACAAGGTAGAGCATTACTTTTACTGAAAAGCCTCGATTAAAACTTTCTGAATTTTCTGCGCAGCAGTACCATCCCCATAAGGGTTAGAGCTTATCGACATTTTCTTATAATCTAAATCACACAATAAAAGCCTCGTTGTTGCCAGCTCAATTTGCGTTGAATCCACCCCTACTAATTTTGCAACGCCTGCCTCGATAGCCTCTGGCCTCTCAGTATTTTCACGCATAACCAACACAGGCTTACCAAAAGATGGCGCTTCCTCTTGAATACCGCCTGAATCAGTAAGAATAAGGTAAGACCGGTCTATTAAATAAACAAAAGGCAAATAATCCTGAGGCTCTATCAAATGAACATTTTCAATACCTTGGAGCAGAGTTGAAACTGGTTCTAAAACATTAGGGTTTAAGTGTACAGGATACACAAAGTCTACATTTTTGTGAGCCTTTGCAAGGCTGCGAATTGCAACACATATATTTTTAAACCCTTCGCCAAAATTTTCTCGTCTATGCCCTGTAATCAATACTAATTTTGAGTCATTCCGTAAATATGAAAACCGAGCAGAAACCTCATTTTTTAGTGCTCGATTCCCCTCAAGTTTCTTAACTACAGTAAACAAAGAATCAATAACCGTATTGCCTGTTACAAAAATAGATTTTTCCGACACACCTTCAGACAATAAATTATTTTTCGCCCTATTTGTTGGCGCAAAATTCAAAAAAGCAATATCAGCTACTATCTTTCGGTTAAGCTCCTCAGGCCAAGGAGAATATATATCTCCAGTCCTAAGCCCTGCTTCAATATGGGCTACTTTTATTTGCTGATAATATGCAGCCAATGATGCTGACATTGCTGTCGTTGTATCACCATGAACCACAACCAAATCAGGCTTAGATTGCAACAAAACCCCCTTAACACCATCGATAATTTTAGTAGTGATCGTAGTTAGGTCCTGATTTTCAGACATGATATCCAAATCAAAATCCGGAGTAATTTCAAACAGGTTTAATACTTGATCTAACATTTCTCTGTGCTGTGCTGTCACGCATACAGAAATAGTGAATAAAGAGCTACTTCTCATCACTTTTACCAGCGGAGCCATTTTAATAGCTTCTGGCCTTGTGCCAAAAACGAATAGTAACTTTTTCAAAGTTCTCATTTATCACCACCAAATAAGTATATTACGTAGACTTTAGCTTCGAAAATCCAACCCATCTTAGCTTTAATTCATTAATAATCGCTTGAATGAGCACCCTAAAAATATATTTTAAAGCTAGCCCTCTAAGAAGGATAGCTAAATGGACTCCATTTATTTCACTTTATTTATAATCCAACCCTAATTACCTTTCATTCCTTTCTTGATAGTTTACATATTTACGCATCATATCTGCACCTGTAATCCCCTAATTATTAACGCACATCAAAAGTAGAGAATTTGTTAATTATATCAACTGCCTTGGTGGAACGCCGCCAATTACTGAATGTGGGCGATAGCTACAGGAAGTCCATTGCCATTGCGTTCCTAGCATTTGAACGTGTTCAATACCCTCAAATAGGTTTAGCTGGTCTTGCCTCGCAGTCCGATCAATTAGCTCTTGGCCAATATATTCAGGAGCTTTATCGTAGCGAATTGCACTGGACTTTCCTCGCCATTCAACAATCTGCTTCAGTGAGCGGGTTACTCGCTACGCTGGTAATGAAAAACCCACGCCAATAACTAAGCTTCACGATTAAAATCATCGATGACATTATTAGCCATAATTATATTTCAGGCATAAAAAAAGCAGTCCAGAATTAACTGAGACTGCTTTTAGAATTAGTGGTGGGTCCTGCGAGATTCGAACTCGCGACAATCGCATTAAAAGTGCGGTGCTCTACCAGCTGAGCTAAGGACCCTGAAACTATTTGATTATTATACATCGCTTTTTAATCTCTGCAAGTAGTTTTTTATAAAAACTACAAATAATTTCCTATTCAGAAATTACATCAGAAAAAGTACACTATAAATCAAGCGATTTAAGCGCTAATAATAACGCGTTTACTTAATTTATTCACATAAAAAAGTGCTACTATAAGCATCCCATTTATTTGAAGCAGGAAGTCTGATGAGTGTAAAAATCTATCACAACCCACGATGCAGTAAATCGCGCCAAACTTTACAATTACTTGAAGAGCAAGGCGTTACTCCAGATATTATAGAGTATTTAAAAACACCGCCGACGGCGACTGAGTTGGATTCTATTTTAACACTCCTTAATATAGAGCCTCGCGCACTTATGCGCACTAAAGAAGCAGAATACAAAGCAACCGGGATGGATAATCCAGATTTAGATCGCGCTGCGTTAATTGCCGGCATGATTGCTACGCCTAAATTAATTGAACGCCCTATTGTTGTTACTAATGGTAAAGCAGCGATTGGTCGTCCACCTGAAGATGTACTCGCTATTTTATAAAATGACACGAATTTTAGTTTTATATTACAGCCGCAATGGTGCGACTAAAACAATGGCTCAGAATATAGCAAGAGGCATTGAATCTATTGAAGGTGCAGAAGTGTTCATTCGCACCGTGCCTAATATTTCCAGTGTGTGCGAGCAATCAGAAGCAAGTATCCCTGATACGGGGCATTTATATGCCAGTTTAGATGATTTATCAGAATGTGATGGACTTGCGTTAGGTAGCCCTACTCACTTTGGTAATATGGCTGCACCATTAAAATACTTTATTGATGGCACCACTGAAGCTTGGTTCAGTGGTGCGCTCTCTAATAAACCTGCGGCCGTTTTCACCGCCACCGGCAGTATGCATGGCGGACAAGAAACTACACTCTTATCTATGATGCTACCTTTACTACACCACGGTATGCTGCTTTTAGGCATTCCCAGCAGTGAAGATGCCTTAAGAGAAACACAAACGGGTGGAACACCTTATGGTGCTAGCCACGTTTCCCACGAACACTCAGCATTAAGTAAAGATGAAAAAACACTCTGCTTTGCGCTCGGCGCTCGTTTAGCCAATACCGCTTTAAAATTAAAAACATCATGAATGCACGTCACTATTATTCGATTGCCTTAGTTTCTTATCTTGCGCTATTTAGCTTATTAATGCTTTGGAACACACTTATTTCGCCACCGGAAAAATTACCTGTGGCACTACTATTAATCATCACCGTCACGCCTCTGCTTTTACCTTTTCGTGGTTTTTTAAAGGGTAATTTAAAAAGTTGTTCTTGGATGGCTTACCTCAGCATGCCTTATTTTATTCATGGCAGTATAGAAACCTATGCCCGCACTGATTTCATGCTACCTGCTTTAGAAGTCACTTTCAGTTTCCTGCTGTTTTTAAGCAGTAGTTTGTTTGTAAAATACGCCGCTAAAAATCATTAATAATGTCAGAACAACTTACACTACAGTTTGATACCAATGCAGAGCAATCTTTTGCTAGTTTTTATACCGGCAGCAATACTGAGGCTGTTAGCTATTTAACAGACATAAGTAATCATCAAGGAGAGCAGCAGCTATTTATTTGGGGTGATGAAGGCACGGGGAAATCACATCTCTTACAAGCTTGCTGTCAGGCTGCACACCGCAATAAAATGAGTGCATTTTATTTGGACATCGCCAATAAAAACCTAATCAACCCTCGCGTTCTAGATGGCTTAGAGTCATTTGATTTAGTTTGTATTGATAACATTCAACATTGCGCTGGCGATAAGAGCTGGGAACTAGGGCTGTTTAATTTTTATAATCGCCAGCGTAGCAATAATAAGCACCTGCTTATTGCTGCCAACTGCCCACCGAAATTTTTAAAACTACAACTTCCCGACTTGAAAACGCGTTTAAGCTGGGGATTAACTTTAAAATTAAATGAATTATCCGATGATGATTTAATTGCGGCATTTACCTGCAAGGCAAAATACCTTGGCTTAGATATTCCTGAGTCGGTGGGCGAGTTCCTTAAGAATAATTACACACGTAACTTAGCTGATTTATGGGAATTATTGCCTAAATTAGAACAGGCCACACTGGTTGCCAAACGTAAATTATCCGTGCCATTTTTAAAAGAGATTTTATTAGCTGAAAAGCGTTAGAAAAATTTCTATTAATTAGGCAGCACTCGCACTATCAAACCAAATTTGGGATGATCTAAATAGTGCAACTCTCGGTATAAAACGCGGCGCTTCTCTTTTAAATGATATATCAAGCCATCCTCAGCCAAACTCTCTGAAGGAGATATTTCTATATCTGCATGAATATGAATTAACTCGCCACGCTGAATTTTAAGCCAACCAGTCATTTTTTGACTCGCATCATAAATTTCTACTGGCAAGCTCATACGACCACTTCGCGCAGACACTTGCCACGCTTTGTAATAAAAAGGCCTGTATTCATTTGATTTTTGCAGTCTTTTATACAAAGAATTCATGGTTTTCTGACCCGATATGGCACGCGCAAAACGACTCACTGTTTCAATTTCACTTTCCGTCTGATCAAAAACTTCTGAACTAGGTGCGCTTTGCTTAAAAGCAATCACTTCTACATTAAAGTACTTAACATCAGCCTGTGCTACGCCATGCAGAAAAAATAAGCTTAAGAAAAAAGCGAGCTTCAATGAATAACTCATAAGGTATCGTCCGTTAATTGTTTTAATAACACGTTAATAAAATCTATTTTCTCTTCTGTTGCGGCAAAGTTTTTCGTAAAACGTAAAATAGTTCCACCTTCAAATTTATACACGGCAGCTTGTGTTTGAATCAAAGTAAGCAATACCTGCATATTCAACTTAGGCTCAGAACCAAAAACTAATCGCCCTCCTGCTGCATGCGCGTCTATTTTCTTTATGCCGATTTTATTAGCGAGTAATTTTAGCTCAGCAACAAAAAATAATACTTTAACAGGCTCAGGGAATAAGCTAAAACGATCAATCATTTCAACTTGCAGATCACGCAACTCATCCTTATCTTTTGCACTGGAAATACGCTTATATAAAACTAATCGCGCATGAATGTCCGGCATATAGTCTTCAGGAATTAATGCGGCGGTTTGCAAATCAACCTCAGTCCCCACATGTAAAGGTGCATCTAAATTCGTTTGCTTACCTGATTTTAACGCATTCACTGTACGATCTAATAACTCAGTATATAAGGTAAAACCAATTTCCTGTATTTGCCCGCTTTGCCCATCACCCAATAATTCACCTGCACCACGAATTTCCATATCATGCGTTGAGAGCATAAAACCTGCACCAAGCTCACCAGAGGTTTCTAAAGCCTCCAAACGCTTAATACCATCTTTACTAATTAATGATTTAGGCGGCACTATAAAATACGCATAAGCGCGATGATGAGAGCGCCCTACTCGGCCACGAAGTTGATGTAACTGCGCCAAACCTAACTTATCCGCACGGTTAATAATAATAGTATTCGCGGTGGGAATATCGATACCACTTTCAATAATGGTTGTGCTGAGTAAAACATTAAAGCGTTGATGGTAAAAATCTAGCATGATTCGTTCTAACTCACGCTCTGGCATTTGTCCGTGAGCAATTTCTACGCGTGCTTCAGGCACTAATTTTTCTAATTCACGCGCCATTTTCTCCATCGATTTAACATCATTATGTAAAAAATACATTTGCCCACCGCGTTTGATTTCACGTTGGCAGGCTTCTTTCACTAATGAATCTATCCACTCGGTAATAAAGGTGCGAATCACATGGCGATTCGGCGGCGGTGTCGCAATAATCGATACTTCTCGTAAACCTGCCATCGCCATATTCAAGGTACGCGGAATCGGTGTAGCGGTTAGCGTTAATAAATCAACTTCTTGGCGTACCGTCTTGAAATGCTCTTTTTGACGCACACCAAATCGGTGCTCTTCATCAATAACCACTAAGCCTAAATCACGATATTTGATTTCTTTGGACAATAACTTGTGCGTACCCAAAACAATATCGACTTTACCTTCCGCTAAATCTGCAATAATGATTTTTTGCTGCTTAGGGGTAATAAAGCGTGATAACACTTCAACTCTAAATGGCCAGTCGGCAAAACGATCTCTAAAATTCTGAAAATGCTGATGAGCTAATAAAGTCGTGGGCACTAAAACTGAGACTTGCTTACCACTTTGCGCTGCAATAAACGCCGCGCGCATCGCCACTTCTGTTTTACCAAAACCGACATCGCCACAAACCACACGGTCCATCGGGTGTGGTGAATGCATATCTTCTAAAATAGAATCGATTGATGTTTGCTGATCCGGCGTTTCTTCAAAAGGAAAGGCATCGGCAAAGGCTAAGTATTCGGCTTCGGAATATTCAAAGGCATGACCTTTTTTAAGCGCACGTTTTGCATGTATATCTAATAATTCCACAGCAACATCATGAATTTTTTCTAAGGCTTTTTTCTTTGCCTTACTCCATTGATCAGCGCCTAATTTATGTAAGGGGGCTGTATCTGGGCTTGCACCGGTATATCGCCCAATCACATCTAAGGTAGAAACAGGGACATACAGCTTATCTTCATTTGCATATTCTAGGGTTAAAAATTCAGCTTCAATCTCGCCAAACTTTAAAACCTGTAAACCTAAATAACGTCCAACGCCATGTTCTTGATGCACCACAGGCGCACCGATAGTAAGATCATCCAAATTGTGGATCATCTTTTCTAAAGCATAAGCACTGGATTTTTTTCTTCTGCGACGTTGCTGTGCTTTATCTCCCGTTAACTGGCTTTCGGTAATAATGACCAAGCCCGCTTTTTGTAGGTATAAACTATGATCTAAAGGCGCAACAACAATACAGGGGGATTTATCACTCTGACAAAAATCACCCCAATTGCTGACATTTTTTGCCAAAATTTTATAGCCACGCAACCGCTCCAATAATGCTTCTCGATGCCCTGCCGTTTCCGCAACCAATAAAACCCGACTACTACTATTGGCAATAAAGGATTTTAAACGACTTGCGGGCTCTTTTAAGCGCGCATCAATGGTCATTTCCGGCAGCGTAAGACTTTCTGCCGACCAATCACTTGTGCTATTGTTATCTGCTGTTATATAAATACGCCTGAATGCATCAATGGCAGCGGTAAATTCCTCGCTCGACAAATACAATCTATCGACTGCCAATAATGGACGCTCTAAATCATATTTGCGCTGCTCATATCGCTCTTCAACTTCTGCTATAAAAGTCGATGAGGATGTCGCTATAGTCTCGGGTAAAACAAAAGCGGTAGTTACCGGTAAGTAATCAAACAAGGTTTCCATTTTATCGACAAAGAGCGGTAAATACGCCTCAATACCACTCGGCGTAATATTATTTGTAATATTCTTATAAATAATATTATCTTGATAATTATCAGGGAATGCCTCGCGAAAGGATTGGCGAAAATGCTTGATAGAATCATCTGTAAACGGAAACTCATGCGCAGGGTACAGTTTAATTTCATCTACTTTATCTAATGAGCGCTGAGTTTCAGGATCAAACGTACGAATTGAATCGACCTCCTCACCTAATAAATCAATCCTAAACGGGAATTTACTGCCCATCGGAAATAAATCAATAATCGCGCCACGCACGGCAAATTCCGCATGCTGTACCACTTGCGAAACACACTCATAACCCACCGCTTCTAACTGAATTCGCTGTAAATCTAAATTAAAAGTACTGCCTACTTTAATAGAAAAACTATTCGCTAATACATAGTCTCTCGGTGTAAGCCGATGCATTAACGTAGGGATAGAAATCACCAATACACCACGTGTGACTTCGGGTAATTTAGCTAAAGTCTTGAGCCGTTCTGAGACAATTTCTGGCAGAGGCGAAAAAACATCGTAAGGTAAAATCTCCCAATCAGGGAAATGCAGAATAGGATATTCGTCTTGTAAAAAAAATGCTAACTCATGTTCTAAACGTAATGCCGTTTGGGTATCTGGCGTTAATACCACAAATAAGCGCGATTCATTTTTAATCGCGGTAGCAATCGCAAGCGAATCAGCACAACCTTCCAGCCCCGACCAAATGACCGGCTGTTTAATTTTATGAGGAACTTTAGGGGATAATATTGCTGAAGTCTCTGACATTACATTTTAAGTAGCGTTAAATTGAGGGGCTGGTTTGAAAACCGTTAAAGTAGTGCCTGTTTTTGTAAAAACATCGCATCGCCGTAACTAAAAAAACGATACTTTTCTGCTATTGCATGCGCATACAGTGTTTTTATGCGCTCATATCCTGCAAAGGCGGAAACTAGCATTAACAAAGTTGATTCCGGTAAATGAAAATTAGTAATCATCGCATCGACCGTTTTAAAGTCATAACCTGGAGTAATAAATAAGTTAGTATCGCCACTACAGGCTTGTAATCTCCCTGATGTCGATGCGGATTCTAATGAACGTACCGCCGTAGTACCTATGGCAATCACACGCCCGCCTTTTTGCTTTACATTTTCAACCGCCTGCACGGTTTCGGCGGGTACATTAAAAAATTCTTTGTGCATAATATGCGCGGATAAGTCATCCACTTTAACAGGGCGAAATGTACCGCTTGCCACATGTAAAGTCACAAAAGCAATCTGTACGCCTTTTGCTTTAATAGCTGCCATCATCACTTCATCAAAATGCAGTCCTGCCGTGGGTGCGGCAACCGCACCACTTTGTTCGGCAAATACCGTTTGGTAACGCGTCTGATCATTATCATCATCCGCACGCTCGATATACGGTGGTAATGGCATATGGCCAATTTGTTGCAAGATATCTGCTAAGTCTTGCTCACCTTTAAAGCGCAGGTGGAACAAATCCTCTTCTCGCCCTAATACTTCACACTGAAAGCCCGCATCTAAGTTAATAATGCTGCCAGCTTTGGGTGATTTGCTCGCACGGGTATGCGCAAATACTTCTTGATTAGCTAATACGCGCTCTATGAGTATTTCGACTTTCCCCCCGGTTTCTTTTAGCCCAAATAAACGCGCAGGAATCACTTTGGTATTATTAAGCACTAATAAGTCGTCTTTATTCAGTAGCTCTAAAAAATCGGTAAATTGCTTATCCTGCAAAGTATCCGTTGTTTTATCTAAACATAACAATCGACTACTGCTACGTTCTGCTAAAGGTTTTTGGGCAATAAGTTCATCAGGAAGTTCGTAGTAAAAATCACTTTTTTTCATGCAGGGTATTTGAGTAAGGCAGGTAGAAAATACGATTTAGGTACTAAAAATTTTCCTAATCGATGTAAATAAGTGTCTATTTTATAGTTTTTTTGCATGATAAAGAACCTTTACGCAGGCATTCCGTCATGCAAGCTAAACTACCCATTAAAATTTTTCTACGCTGATAGTGAAATTTAAGTCATCATCACTTAAATACATTTCGCCATCTTGAATATTACATTGCAACTGCATCGAGCGTTTAAGCAGTTTATCAATATCGCCCGCATGAATATGTATTATGCTTAGATTAGTAAATCGCTGTAATTTAGCTTGCTGCTGTTCGCGCCACACCTTTGCTTTTCCTTCATGATAAGTATAAATAATGACTTTGTCTGCGCGTCCACAGGCTTTGCGAATGCGCTTCTCATCAACTTGACCCAAATCAATCCACAGTTCAATATCATCGGTTAAGTTTTTTTGCCAAAGCTCTGGCTCATCATCACTACTCAGACCTTTGGTAAAGCTTAAGCTATCACTTGCATTCAGCATAAATGCAACCAACCTAATCATAAAGCGAAAATCGTTTTCGGAAGGGTGCTGTGCCATTCTTAATTCATGGGTCTGATAATAATGCTGGTCCATATCAGCAATATTCACTGATACTTTATTGATGGTTGCGCTAATAGCCATAAAATGGTCTCAATTAGGTAGGTTTGACTCTATTTTAACCTGTGTAAGCACTAAGCAATATTAATTCATAGATTAACGTCAGCGCTTTTGATTCTATTGTAAAATAAGCGTCTATATTGGTGAGATAGCTTATCGCTTACCCACTTATCTATTTGATCTTCAGGACCCATTTTTGAATACATTAAAAAAAATAATCACTGAACTATTAAGTTGGATTGTTGCTTTGCTAAAAATAGCGACCGGACTATTTATTTTAGCCATTGCCAAAGTCACTTTACGCACTAACCCAGAAATTGCTATTCCCGTGCTGATAACCGCAGCTATACTCTTTTTACTGTGGTATTTTGCACCGCAAATAAAGTCTTACTTAAAATAAGCGTTCCCCCCGTATTTCAGAGGCTTTATGAACAAAACCATCGAGATTATTAATTTTTCTCAACTTTCCATTTCCTTAATTCCTGTCCTGTTGGTATTACTGATTTTTATTCGCTGGTCACTAAGTATTACTCGACCGATTTATGCCTTAATGCGCATGTTTACTCAGTTACTACTGATTGGTTATGTACTGAGTTTTATTTTTGATTCGCAAGATAGTGGCGTTATTTTATTGATTTTATGTTTTATGTGTATGACTTCAAGCTGGATTGCATTAGGCACAGTGCCTGAATATCGCGTACGATTTTATCAATATTCTTTAGCAGCGATTGCGTTAGGTGGCGGACTGACTTTACTCTTGATTACTCAAGGAACACTACAACTGACTCCTTGGTATGAACCGCATTATATGGTGCCTATTGCAGGGATGATTTTTGCTAATTCTATGAACAGTGTGAGTCTTGCAGCAGAACGATTACAAGCCGAACTAAATCACCATGACACGTTTGCTCAAGCAAGAAACATTGCTTTTCAAGCAGCGATGATCCCCGTCGTGAATTCTTTGTTTGCAGTAGGTTTAGTTACTTTGCCGGGCATGATGACAGGACAAATTTTATCGGGAACTTCACCCTTTGTTGCTGCGCGTTATCAAATTATGGTGATGGCTATGGTGTTTGGCTCTTCTGGTTTATCAACAGCGCTTTACCTAAGTCTAATTAAATCATTTTATAGTCGTGAGAATAATAATGAGTTTTAAAAATGCCAGCTTTTATTCTTACTCGCCCGCCATTCAAGCGCACTTCAATAAGCATCAACAGATTTTAAGAATTATTTTAGCGGCCAGCCCTTCTCAATTAAAGCCGCACATCAAAGACTGTGTAATTAATGAGTCGCGGCTATTAGTATATGTCAGTTCTGCAGCGTGGGCTTCGCAGTTGCGTTTTTTAAGCACGCAAATAAAAGATGCGGTCAACAAACAAAGTAATGCAAGAATCCAGCAGGTGCGTATTAGAGTTTTAGACCCTAAGCCATTTATAAAGGAAGTTGAAGAAAAAAAAGTATTCCCTTCTATCGATAATGTTAATTTAATTAGAAGTAGCGCTGAAGGCACTTCTGACAGTAAATTAAAAGACGCATTATTAAGTCTAAGCGCAACCTTACAAAAAAACACCTAAAGCCTTATCTTTTCTAAAAAATAAGGCTTATAGTTTTATTATTCGCCAGACCTTGTTTCAGCTGAACGCATAAAAGAAATCGGTGCATCGTCTTCATTTTCAAAGGTAACCATTTCCCAGGCATCTGTGTCTGCGAGCAATGCTCTTAATAATTGATTATTTAAACCATGACCTGATTTATAACCTTGATATTCGCCAATCAAACTATGTCCTAGTAAGTATAAATCACCAATCGCATCGAGCATTTTGTGTTTAACGAACTCATCGGCATAACGCAAGCCACCTTCATTCAGGATTTTGTCGTCATCAATAACAATCGCGTTATCTAAACTTCCGCCTAAAGCCAGGTTATTTTCTCTTAGGAATTCAATATCCTTCATAAATCCAAAAGTCCGCGCACGACTTACTTCTCTTACAAACGTAGTGGATGAAAAATCCATAGTAGCGGTTTTTACATCTTCTTGAAATGCAGGATGCTCAAAATCAATAGTAAAGGTGACTTTAAAACCATCCATAGGAACAAAAGCAGCCCATTTATCGCCATCGCTTACTTTTATTTCACGTTTAATTTTAATATATTGCTTAGGTGCTGCTTGCTCTTGCACCCCTGCTGATTGCAATAAAAATACAAAAGGCCCTGCACTGCCATCCATAATAGGCACTTCGGCAGCAGAGACATCAACTAACGCATTATCAACACCTAAGCCCGCCATCGCAGACAATAAATGTTCTATCGTGGAGACTTTGACACCCTCTTGCACTAACGTGGTTGATAAAACCGTTTCTCCAACGTTGAAAGGTGTTGCATCAATCGTGACAGCTTCATCTAGATCAACTCGTCTAAATTTAATCCCTGTATTTTCAGCTGCTGGGTGTAGCGTTAAATAAATTTTATCGCCCGTGTGTAAACCAACACCCGTTGCTCTGATTGTATTTTTTAACGTTCTTTGTTTTATCATCTACCGCGTAACCTTATATGCCTAATTATGAGTATTGGTATCAGACATCGATACTGCCACTTTTACAATCGCCTTCTTTAGGCATATTCTACCAATAATACTGATTTTCATTCAGCCTTATTAATCTGCTTGTCTTCTTAAGAAAGCAGGAATATCTAAATAATCCATATCGGTACTATTTTTAGGCTGTGCACCAAAACGCGTTTCTCTGCTTTCAGTCGGCTTACGTGTCGCAGGCGGTGTATCAAAACTTGAATAATCAGTTCCACCTGTTGTTGCTGTTTCAGTCGTTACTGAAGGCTGTACTAATTTAACTGGTTTATTTAATGCTGCATCTCGATTAGTGCCCATTCCAGTTACAACAACGGTTACTTTAATCTCATCACCTAAAGTTTCATCAACGGCTGTTCCAATTTTAATAACCGCATCATCTGAAGCCAGCTCATGCACAATTTGACCCACTTCATCAAATTCAGCAATACCCATATCAACCGCTGAAATATTAACTAAAATACCACGAGCACCTTGTAGATCAATATCTTCTAATAAAGGGCAAGAAATTGCTTTTTCTGCTGCAACACGCGCTCTGTTTTCACCGTTTGCTTGACCCGTACCCATAATAGCAGCACCCATATCAGACATCACTGTTTTCACATCCGCGAAATCAACATTAATAATTCCTGGTGCAGTGATGAGCTCTGTAATTCCCTGTACCGCATCTAATAAAACATCATTAACCGCGCTAAATGCTTTATTCATTGATGCATTCGCACCTAAAACCGGTAATAATTTTTGGTTAGGAATAATAATCAGTGAATCAACAAACTTTTCTAATTCAGCAACTCCCATATCGGCAACCGCTTGCTTCTTCTTCCCTTCAAAATCGAAAGGCTTAGTGACCACAGCAACGGTTAGAATATTCAATTCTTTAGCGATTTCCGCAATCACAGGGATCGCTCCTGTTCCTGTACCACCACCCATGCCTGCAGTTAGAAATAGCATATTTGCGCCTTCTAACACATCACGAATCAGATCTTTATTTTCTTCTGCCGCTTCTTTACCAATATTAGGATCCGTTCCAGCACCTAAACCTTGCGTTAATTCTGCCCCTAGTTGGATAACACTTTCCACATCTAAACGACGTAGTGCTTGTGCATCCGTGTTAGCGCAAATAAACTCGACACCTTCAATATTCTTGTTGAGCATATAATTAACAGCATTACCACCGCCGCCACCAACACCAACAACCTTGATGACTGCATTCTCTAACCCTAAATCCATTAATTCATATTTCATGATTGCCGCCCTAATTTATCCAATTTACTTATTCGTTAAAAAAAATATACTTACAATATCGTTAAAAATTTCTTTGGAACCAGCCCTTCATTTTAGAAAAAACACCTTCTCCTGATTCATTTACCTGTTCACTTCCGACCAAGTGGTCTCTGCCATATAACAACAAACCTACCCCGGTTGAATGAATTGGGTTTTCTACGACATCGGTTAAGCCAATAATATGCTGAGGCACACCGAGTCTAACTGGCATATGAAAAATTTCTTCCGCTAATTCAATCAAACCCATTACCTTAGCGCTACCGCCCGTTAAAATAATGCCTGCTGCCATTAAACCTTCATATCCACTACGTCTTAATTCAGCCTGCACTAATAACATCAACTCTTCATAGCGAGGCTCAATGATTTCTGCTAGATTTTGTTTGGATATTTTTCGCGAAGGTCGATCACCAATACTAGGCACATCAATCATTTCATTCGCATCAGCAAGCTGTGTTAATGCACAGGCATAAGCTTTTTTAATATCTTCAGCACTTTGTGTAGGTGTGCGTAAGGCAACGGCTACATCATTAGTCACTTGATCTCCGGCAATCGGAATAACTGCCGTATGCTTGATTGCACCTTGCGAGAAGATGGCGATATCCGTTGTCCCCCCCCCAATATCGATCAGGCAAACACCGAGTTCTTTTTCATCATCCGTCAATACAGAAGAACAAGAGGCTAATTGTTCCAGCACAATATCATCCACATCTAAATCGCAGCGGCGAATACATTTAATGATATTTTGCGAGGCACTTACGCTACCTGTCACCATATGCACTTTTGCTTCTAAGCGTATCCCTGACATACCAATCGGCTCTTTAATACCTTCTTGCATATCGATAATAAATTCTTGCGGCAAAATATGTAGAATTTTTTGATCGGCAGGAATGGCAACTGCTCTGGCCGAATCAATTACTCTGTCTATATCATATTGTGTGACTTCTTTCTCACGTATGGCAACGATACCGTGTGAATTTAAACTTTTAACATGACTGCCCGCAATGCCCGCATAAACCGAGCTGATTTCACAGCCCGCCATCAACTCCGCTTCTTCAACCGCTCTCTGAATTGAAGTCACTGTTGCTTCAAGATTAATTACCACACCTTTCTTTAAGCCCCGCGAAGGAGTAGATCCAATACCGATTACTTCTATTTCGCCATCTTCGTTGAGCTCGCCAACGATAGCGGCAACCTTAGAGGTTCCTATATCCAGTCCTACTATTAAATTACGATCTAATTGTTTTGCCATAACCTTTGCCTTTGATGTGCCTTATCAAATTAAAATCTATCTTTCTTTACCATTTTATTTTTTCATTTTTTTGCCATGCGACTGCATAGCCGTTTGGATAACGCATATCAATAGAAGCTATTTTACTTACCTTCTTACCCAAAACACTTAATGTATTCATTAATTGCATAAATTTTTGTAAGGGTTCAATTCTTCCCAGCTGAACGTGTATTCCATTGTTTAATGAAATATCCCATGACAAGCGTTTATTTACCTTAAATTCCGTTAACTCTAAATCTCTAATCTCTAACTCTTGCTCCATATTCTGCATGGTTAGCAATAATTCCTTTTTCAATCCTTCCGGTGTTTTTAACATCGGTAATGATTGAAAAACATCCATATTAACCGGCTTAAAAACTTCAGCCCGCGCATTCAACAATGCGCCCTTTCCCCAGCGTACAACCGGCCTCTGCTCATAAACTTTTAACTCTAAACGATTCGGCCAAACGCGCTGTACTAATACTTTATCTATCCAAGGTAAAGTCATCACTGCTTGCTGTATTGCCAATAAATTCACTGAGAAATATCCCGCATTTAAGAGTGGACTAATTTTCTCTTGAATCTCTGTTTTTTTAATATATTGAAACTCCCCACCCACCCGCACATAACGAATCGGTTGGTAGTTTTCAATAAACTGTTTAATAGGAAAATAACTCAAAACCAGCACCAATAAAATAAAAGCAAAAAATCCTAATTGCTCACGCCACTCTGAGTTTTCCATTATTTAATACTCGTGGCTAGTATTGCTAGTACCAAAGCGGCAAAATCTAGCCCTGCTTGCTTTGCCGCCATGGGCACTAAACTATGATCAGTCATTCCCGGCACAGTATTCACTTCAATTAATTGACTCTTTCCTTGCTCATCAATAAACACATCGACTCTACCCCAACCCGTAACGCCAACCACCTCACATGCTTCCAATGCCAATGCAGCTAAAGCAGCTTCTGCTTCATCAGTTAACCCTGCTGGGCAATGGTATTGCGTGGTATTTGCACGATATTTTGCATCAAAATCATAAAAAATATGCGGCGTTTCTAGGCGAATAACCGGTAACGCTTTCCCAGCTAATATTCCGACCGTATATTCTTTCCCTTGTACCCATGCTTCTGCATACACATCACACTGGTATTGCGCGGCTTCTTGCCAAGCAATTAATAATTCTTGTTTATTCTCCGCCCTACTCATCCCAAGGCTAGAACCTTCTTCAGCAGGCTTTACAATGACGGGGAAACCTAAACTTTCCGCACATTGCTCTACATCCTCTACAGATTGCAAAACAAACCATGCCGGTGTTGCCAATCCTGCACCTTGCCAACATAATTTAGTGCGCAATTTATCCATGGTGAGTGCCGAGGCTAAAACACCACTGCCGGTATAAGGCAAGTTTAAACTTTCTAATACTGCTTGCACCACACCATCTTCACCACCACGCCCGTGTATAACATTAATCACACGGTCAAATTTTTTCCCTTGCAATGCATCTAATACATTATTTTTGACATCAACCGCTATCGCATTAACACCACTGCGTAATAAAGATTCATAAACTGCCATGCCACTATTCAATGAAATTTCACGCTCGGCAGCAGCGCCTCCCATTAATACCGCAACTCGGCCAAAATCATCCGCTTGCATCATAGCGTTCTGCCTAAAATACATACCTCAGTTTGTAACTCAACACCTTGCTGTTTATTCACTTCACCACGAACATAGTTAATTAATTGTTCTATATCCATTGCTGTTGCATTGCCTGTATTAACAATAAAATTAGCATGCTTTGTGGAAACTTCAGCACCACCCACTTTGTAGCCCTTTAAATCACTGGCTTCAATTAATCGTGCAGCATAATCATTATCAGGATTCCTAAAAACCGAACCACAGCTAGGTAAATTTGTTGGCTGTGATGCATTCCGTTTTGCCAGTAATTGTTTAATTAACACTTGCCCTTTTTTATCTTTAGCCGGCATTAGTTTTAACGTTGCCGATAAAAAACAAGCATCATCTATGCCATTTACTGAGCGATAAGTTACACTAAACTCATCAGCAGTTCTTTTTTCTACCGTTTCTCCAGCCGCTTGTGTTTCAACCTGCTCCACTAAATTCCAAGTTTCTGCACCAAACGCACCAGCATTCATTTTTAATGCGCCACCTAAAGTGCCCGGTATGCCCGCAAAAAACTCTGCGCCGGCTAAATTATTTTCTGCACAAAATCGCGCAATATGCGCACAAGGCACACCACATTCTGCATAGACATGAGTTTCATCTACTAATGTCATTTGCTTAACTTTGCCACGTGTATTAATTACCGTTCCAGCTAATCCGCCATCACGAATTAACAGATTACTACCCAAACCTAACCAAAAAATTGGCTCATCTTTGTTTAGTTCTGCAATAAATAATTCTAAATCCGCTTTATCGCTCGGAATATACATTTTTTCCGCAACACCACCTACCCGCCAACTGGTATATTTTGCCAATGTTTCATGGCGTAATAATTGTCCTGTTAGTTGACTAGTCATTTGCTTCACCCTTGCAAAATCTTAGTAAGTTGCGCAGGAAGCTCGGTAGCGATATGGCCTACATTGCCCGCGCCCATTGTTAATAACACATCATCGTCTTGCAATAATCCCGCTAAAATACTGGCTAAGTCTTCTGTTTTTTCTACAAAAATAGGATTCACCTGCCCACGCAAACGAATTGCTCGGCTTAACGCGCGACCATCCGCCCCGGTAATGGGCTCTTCACCTGCCGAATACACTTCTAATAAAATCAATACATCAACTGCTGATAAAGCATTCACAAAATCTTCAAATAAATCACGTGTTCGTGAATATCTATGCGGCTGAAAAACCACCACTGAGCGATTATCTGGCCACGCTTGTTTTAATGCTTGAATCGTCGCCTTTACTTCAGTTGGGTGATGCCCATAATCATCAACTAAAGTGACACTGCCTTGTTTTAAAGCAAGCTCCCCATTCAGTTGAAAACGTCGACCTACACCGCTAAATTCCGCCAAACTTTTAATAATCGCTGCATTTTTTGCTTTTAATTCTGTCGCTATGGTGATGGCAGCCAAGGCATTCAACATATTATGCTCGCCTGGCATATTGAGGGTTATTTGCAAATCGTCATGATCATCCCAGCGCTGCACAGTAAAGCTTGTACATAAGCCCTGCTGCTTGATGTTAACTGCTCTTATATCAGCGCCTTCACGCGTACCATAGGTTCTAATCGGTTTCAGTACTCTAGGTAAAATATCCCTCACCCCTTCGTCGTCAATACACATAACCACTAATCCATAAAACGGTACATGATGTAAAAATTCAACAAAGGTATCTTTTAACCGAGCAACACTACCTTCATAGGTTTCCATATGGTCTTGGTCAATATTAGTGACCACCGCAATCATCGGTTGCAAGTGCAAAAATGACGCATCACTTTCATCTGCTTCTGCGACTAAGTACTGCCCTTGTCCTAATTTAGCATTCGTTCCTGCACTATTCAGTCGTCCGCCAATAACAAAAGTAGGGTCCATATCTGCTTCAGCCAACATACTCGCGGCTAAGCTCGTCGTTGTGGTTTTGCCATGCGTGCCCGCAACCGCAATACCAAAACGAAAGCGCATAAGTTCTGCTAACATTTCAGCACGAGGAATCACTGGCGTGCGATTTTGGTACGCTTGTTTAACTTCAGGGTTGCTTTTATCAACTGCGGTTGAAGTGACCACAACATCTGCGGCATCAACATTACTTTTATCATGGCCGACAAAAATCTTAATGCCTACGGCTTTTAATCGTTCTGTTACTGGGCTTTCTTTAATATCGGAACCCGATACGGCATAACCAAGATTGCATAATACCTCTGCAATACCGCTCATACCTGTGCCACCCACCCCAACAAAATGTATATTTTGAATATCACCTAAGGGCTGCCTGATTGCTAAATTGTTAGAGAATTTCATTTAGCCACCTCAACACAATAACTAGCCACTTGCCCTGTCGCATCTAATTTCGCACTCTGTTTTGCTGCAATCGCCATTGTTTCTTTATTTTTCATCAAATCTTTAATCGTTTCAGCCAAATAGCCTATTTCTAATTTATCTTGTTGAATAATCACCGCTGCACCGGCTTCAACCAAGTATTCTGCATTCGCAGTTTGATGATCATCAATCGCATAGGGATAAGGCACTAGTACTGCTGGAATACCCATTGCTGCGATTTCACTAATCGTCATTGCGCCTGCACGACATACCACCACATCCGCCCAGTGATAAGCTTCGCTCATGTCATCAATAAAAGCAGTGACATTGGCTGGTACATTTTTAGCCTGATAACTCTGCTCGACTTCCACTTGCATTTTTGTGCCAGTTTGATGTCTTATGCTTACATTTTCGATCAACTTCGCTGTCTCTGGCATCACTTGGTTTAAGCGTTGAGCCCCTAAGCTTCCCCCAACAACCAGTATTCTTAAAGGGCTCCCTGCTGCTCTATTCTCAAGCTTATATTGCTTTAAAAAATTAGCCCGCAATGGATTTCCCGTGCAAATTGCCTGCGTCCTAGCAGGAAAGCTATTGGGAAATGCCTGTAATATTTTTTTCGCCACTTTTGCTAATAATCGATTGGTTGTACCAGGTACCCGATTTTGCTCATGAATAACCAAAGGGATACCCATTAATTTAGCCATGAGCCCACCAGGACCCGCGACAAACCCACCCATCCCTAAGACAACATTCGGCTTTCTTAGCAGCAAAACTTTACGCGCTTCTAAACACGCTTTTATCAGCATTAAAGGCATTTTAATTAATGCTAGTCGCCCCTTCCCTCTCAGGCCATTAACACTTAAGAAATCTATCGCTATCTTATTTTGTGGAACAACCTGGCTTTCCATGCCCTGTTCCGTTCCTATCCAACTCACTTGCCAATGTTGTTTTTGTAACTCTTGAGCAACCGCTAATGCAGGAAAAATATGCCCCCCTGTCCCGCCAGCCATAATCACAATGCGCTTATCCATAATGCACCTCTCTATCCTTCCCTTGTTTTATTTGCTGCACTTCTCTATTCACTCGATAAAGTAAGGCGATAGCACAACACATGACAATCATGCTGCCCCCGCCATAACTCATAAACGGCAGTGTTAAGCCTTTCGTCGGTAGCACTCCCATATTGACACCGATATTAACGAAGGATTGAAATGCAAACCAAACACCTAAGCCATAAGCAATAAACGCTGAAAATCGCTGCCCTAGCTCTTCCGCCATGACACCAATAACAAAGGCACGCCAAACAATCGCAGTGAATAATAAAATCACCGATAGCACCCCTATAAACCCAAGCTCTTCACCTAACACAGAAAATAAAAAGTCGGTATGCGCTTCGGGTAAATAAAATAACTTTTGCACGCCCGCACCTAAACCAACACCTAGCCATTCCCCTCGTCCAAAAGAGATGAGTGCCTGTACTAGCTGAAAACTATCACCTAAAGGATCTTCCCAAGGGTTCAAGAAGCTATTCATTCTTTTTTGTCGGTATTCTGAAAGAACAATAGCAAGCGTTGCTACTACGGAGACTAAACCGATCAATACTGCAAACTGTTTTAACCGTGCACCACCTAAAAACATCATTCCCATAGCGATGACCATAATCACCACAGCCGAGCCCATATCGGGTTCTATAAGTAATAAAGCACAAGCAGTGGATAATAAAACCACGGGTCTGATTAGGCCATAAGCGGTATCGGTCACTAACTCACTATGTCTTGTGATAAACCCTGCCATATAAATCACAACACTTAATTTAATTGCTTCGGATACCTGAAATCTAAAGCCTGGCAATGCAAGCCAACGGGTACTGCCATTAACCTTGACACCTAAGCCCGGAACTAAGACTAAAACTAACAAGCCTATACCTACAAAAAATAACTGCGTTCCGTACGTTTCCCAAAAACTCATAGGCACACTATAAATAGCAATCGCCGCAACCAGGCCAATAGCAATATGTATCAACTGCCGAGTGGGGTAATAAAAAATACTATCCATACGCGCTAACCCCAAGTGCAATGAAGCAGATGACATCATTAAAAAACCAATGCAAATTAGGCTTATCGTTGAAAACAGCAAAGTTTTATCTAAATAAGCACTACTCAGCATTAATTTCTCGCTCCACACTGACATCATCACAGTAGCGCCTCAACTTCCACCGTGAAGCACTTGCCTCTTGATTTATAGTTATCAAATTGATCTAAACTAGCGCATGCCGGAGATAACAAAACAATATTCCCTGCTTCAGCAATTTTCTTCGCTTGTTTCACTGCCTTTTTAAGCGTACCTACCTTAATAATAGGCACACATTCATTAACTGCCTGTTTGATAAGGTCTGCATCTTTGCCAATTAATAATAAGGTCTGTACCTTTGCTTTTAAGCTGGGCAGTAATTCAGCCATATTCGCGCCTTTAGCATCACCACCTGCAATCAAAATAATATTTTTTCCATCAAAACCTTGTAGTGCAGCAACACAAGCGCCTGTGTTGGTTGCCTTGGAATCATTGACCCAGCGCACACCATTAATATCTGCAATAAATTGCATTCGATGCTTTAAGCCTTTGTAATGTTTCAAGCCATGACACATTGCCCGCTCTGATAAGCCAACCGCTTTACCTAATGCTAACGCCGCCAACGCATTTGCTTGGTTATGCTTACCTAAAATAGTTAATTCATTAATTGGCAATATTTCATGTTCTTTAAAGGCTAAATAAGCACCTTGTTCTGATTGTTTAATATGATAATCAGCCGGCCTATCTAAACCAAAAGTCAGCAATTCACGCCCCGCCTCTTGCATTGCGTTAACGGCTAAGTCATCGGCGTTAATTACCATCACGCCATCCCCAGAATACACTTTATGTTTTTGCTCAATATAGTCTTGCATTCCTGTATATCGATCTAAGTGATCTTCAGAAATATTCAGCACCGTAGCTACAGTCGCATTCAGTTGTGTTGTACGTTCTAATTGAAAACTGGAAAGCTCTAATATATAAAGTTCAATGTCATCGGCAATTAGGTTTAAAGCGGGAATGCCTAAGTTACCACCGACAGCAACACGTACACCATCAGCCTTTGCCATCTCGCCTAATAAAGTCGTGACCGTACTTTTCCCATTTGAGCCTGTAATAGCAACAATCGGCTTATTAACCGAGCAGGCTATTAAATCAATATCACTTAAGGCAATCACGCCTCTAGCTAAAGCCTGCTGAATCACCGGCTCTTGCATTGAAATCCCTGGACTCACTACAAGATGTGTTGCTAATGAAAAAACCCCCTCATCAAAGCATCCGGTAAAAACCGGTACATCAGGCATTTTTTCTAATAGTTCATCATTTAATGGCGGTCTAACACGACTATCCACCATCGCAAAATCAATTTCTAAGCGACGCAAATAATAAGCCACCGACATCCCTGTCTTCCCTAAACCCACAACTAATACTTTAGCTGTTTGCTTATTCAGAGAAAACTGACTTTCTAGTCGCTGTAAAATTGCGTTGTTATTCATTGTTTATCTCAACTTTAAGGTCGCTAAACCCAGCAGAACTAAAATAAATGTGATGATCCAAAACCTGACAATAACATGGGGCTCTGGCCAACCTTTCAATTCAAAATGATGATGGATTGGTGCCATTCTAAATACCCGTTTACCACGTAATTTAAACGATGCAACTTGCACTATGACGGATACGGTTTCCATCACAAAGACTCCACCCATAATCACTAAAACCACTTCTTGTCTAACTAAAACAGCGACAATACCTAAGGCAGCACCTAACGCTAATGCGCCTACGTCCCCCATAAATACCATTGCTGGATACGCGTTAAACCATAAAAATCCGAGCCCTGCTCCCACTAATGCCGCACAAAAAACAACCAACTCACCTGCAAGCGGGATATAGGGAATTGCTAAATATTCTGCAAACATCACATGCCCTGTTAAATAAGCAAAAATTGCAAAGGCTCCCGCTACCATCACGGTTGGTAAAATAGCCAAGCCATCTAAACCATCCGTTAAATTAACCGCATTACTGGTACCCACAATCACAAAATAAGTTAATACAACATAAGTCCAGCCCATATCTAACATGACTTCTTTAAAGAAAGGCACGATAAACTGTGTTTCTGCCGGTACCTCTGCGCTGTTAAATAAAAATAACGCTGCCGTTAAAGCAATAATCGATTGCCATAGGTATTTAGCTCTTGCCGATAAACCATCACTATTACCCAGCTTTACTTTTTTATAATCGTCAATGAAACCCACAACACCAAAAGTTAAGGTGACTAATAATGCAACCCAGACATATCGATTAGTCAAATCACTCCAAAGTAATGTACTGGCAGCGATGCCGACTAAAATTAGCGTCCCTCCCATAGTGGGTGTTCCTGCTTTTTCAAAGTGACTTTCAGGCCCATCATCACGCACACTTTGGCCAATATTTTTATTACTTAAGCGACGAATCATTGTTGGCCCCACAACAAATGAAATAACCAACGCAGTTAATGCACTACAAATCGCACGCAATGTTAGGTATTTAAAAACCCCAAAACCCATATCAAACTGCGCTAAATAATCAAATAAATACAATAACATGTCTAATTTCTCGTCTCGTCTATCAAGCTATTAACAACCACATCCATCTTTTGCGACCGCGAACCTTTTACCAGTAACACAACGTCACACTCTATTTCTTTCTGTATCGCTGCTATCAGTTCGCCTTGTTGCGCATAATAACTAGCGCCATCACCAAAAGAGTCAACCGTGTGTTTTGTTAATTCTCCTGTGGCAAATAAGCGCGTAACGCCCGCTCGCTTAATTTGTAATCCCATCTCTTTATGAATTTCTGAACTTTCAGTGCCTAACTCTCCAAATTCACCCAGTGCTACCCAAAATTTTGTTGCATTCGCGTGTATTGCCTCTAAAGCAACTTGTAAAGAGGCCGGGTTAGCGTTATAGCTATCATTAACGACTCTATAGCCTTTTTTGGTCGCTTGTAATTGCATTCGTCCCTTAACAGAATTGAGTTGTTCCAGTCCTTGTTTTATTTGTGCAACATCCACACCCAAAGCAATACAAGCAGCACTTGCTGCTAGTGCATTTTTAATATTGTGTTCACCAGCCAGCGCTAATTTAATTGCAGTTTTCTGCTCATTAAACACAAGATTAAAGGTGCTAATAAACTGTTCATTTTGTAATGTATTGCTGATGTTTTCAGCACGCACATCAGCAATGTCATTTAATCCAAATGAAAGACATTCTCTTTGTCCTGCAATCGCTCGCCATAAATTAAAATAATCATCATCCGCATTGAGTATGGCTACACCATCCTCACTCAGCGATTCAATAATTTCTGCTTTAGCAGAAGCAACCCCATCTATACAGCCAAACCCTTCTATATGTACCGCCGCCACATTGGTAATTACAACTACATCCGGCTTTGCGTAGCGACTGGTATAAGCAATTTCATCTGCATGATTCGCACCCATTTCAATCACTGCAAACTCATGTGACTTTTCTAATCGTAATAAGCTTAAAGGCACACCGATATCATTATTAAAGTTACCTAATGTGGATAACACCGATGATTGCATCGCCAAGATAGCGCTAATCATCTCTTTTACCGTGGTTTTTCCATTACTACCGGTAACTCCACATACTTTAACCTGTGCTTTATCTCTAATCGCTCCCGCCAATTCGGCTAAAGCGAGTCGCGTATCTGCTACGACGACTTGTGGCAACGCTGAATCAATTCGTTCATTAAGCAACAAGGCACCTGCACCCGCCGCTTCTGCTTGCTGGATAAATTCATGCCCATCAAACTGCTCACCCTTTATTGCCACATACAATGCACCTTTAGTAAGCGCTCGTGTATCAATACTGACAGAGCTAATTACTTTGTCCTCACCATACATCTCACCGCTAACTAAGTTGCAAATTTCATGTAACCTTAGGTCTATCATTGTTCTATTAATTCCTTAACTAAAGTTCGATCACTAAACACTGTTTTAATACCATTAATCTCTTGATATTCTTCATGCCCTTTACCTGCAATAAGTACAATATCACCGGCTTTCGCAGCTGCAATTGTTGACTGTATGGCAATCTCTCTATCTGCAATACAAGTTATTTTTTTTGCTTCTAATCCACTCACAATGGCATCAATAATTATCTGACTTTCTTCATAGCGAGGATTATCATCTGTCACGATCACCTGGTCAGCTAATTGCTCAGCCACCTGTCCCATCAAGCTACGTTTACCAATATCTCTATTACCACCGCAGCCAAAAACAACGCTTAGCTGCCGCTGACAATGTTGTCTCAAAGTACTTAACACCTTAAACAAGGCGTCCGGCGTATGCGCATAATCCACCACAATCAGCGCATTATTTCTTGCTTTAAAACACTCCATTCTGCCTATAATCGGCCGAACTTTATTTGCTGCTATAACACTGCCTTCTAAAGAGTGGCCCTGCACTAATAAAACAGCAATAGCCGCCAATATATTCTGTAAATTAAACTCACCGAGTAAAGCAACATTCAACTCAGCTTGTTGCTTATTCCATAACAGCTCACAACGAATTCCATTGGCTGTGTATTTTATATTCTGCGCCAGTAAATCTTTGTCTGTTCCTTGCAGTAGGCTATACCTTAAAACTTGAACACTATTATCAAGTTCCAATTCAATCTGCCTTGCATACTCATCATCTGCATTTAACACCGCATGTTTTAAACTTGGCCATTTAAATAACCGGCATTTCGCTTGAAAATAAGCCTGCATACTGCCGTGATAATCTAAATGATCACGACTTAAATTATTAAACACTGCGGTCGTAAAATTAACTGCATTAACTCGCCCTTGCTGCAAACCATGCGACGATATTTCCATCGCCACATTCTGTATGCCTTGCTTTACAAAACTCGCCAATACTTTTTGCAACACGAATGCATCTGGCGTGGTATTTTTTGTTGCTTGCAAATGACCATAAACACCCCAACCCAGCGTGCCTATCACAGCCGTAGAATTCAGCATTTGCGCTAAAAATTGGCTACACGATGTTTTTCCATTGGTGCCGGTAATGCCAATCACATTTAAATCTTTTGTAGGCAACCCATAAAATCGGCTTGCCAGCGCCCCTAATTTTTCATTTAATGCATCAACCGCAATTAGCGGTTCAAACTGCAACTGATTTGCTAGTGCACTTCCACTTTCCGCAGGATCATAAATAATCGCAGCCGCTCCTTGCGCTATCACTGCGTCAGCATATTGCATCCCATGCTGCTGGTTACCTGCCACGGCAAAAAACACATCACCTTGTTTTATATTTCTACTATCTAAAGTGATATCAGAGAACTCAACATCTACTTTTATTGCTGCAATATTTGTTAATAATTCTGATAGCTGCATAGTGTTATTTTTTTAATAAGACTGACATGGTTTTTTCTTCATCAGGCGCAATATTCAACACTCTTAAGGCTCCCGCCATTACTTTCGAAAAAATAGGCGCAGCAACTTGCCCGCCATAATATTGACCCGCTTGCGGTGTATCCACCAATACCGCAATCACTAACTCAGGGTTACTTGCCGGCGCCATGCCCACAAAAATTGAAAGATATTCACTTCCATACCCCCCTTTGTTTGCTTTTTTTACTGTTCCCGTTTTACCTGCAACACGGTAACCATCAATTCTCGCTTGATAGGCAGTACCATCCTTATGCACTACTTTTTCTATCATTTTGCGTACCGATTTTGCTGTTTTAGCTGACAAAACCCGCACACCATATTCATCTTTCTCACGTTTCAACAAACTCACCGAATGCAATATACCATCATCCGCTAAAGCCGTATAAGACCGGGCTAATTGCAAGACTGACATGGACAAGTGATAACCAAACGATAAGGTTGCTTGCTCAAACTTACTCCAGCCATCATATTCAGGTAACACACCGCTGGTTTCACTCGGAAAACCAACCGCGGGTGAAACACCAAAGCCTAAATCATGATAAAAGCGCCAAAAATAATCAGCGGGCATTGATAAGGCGATTTTACTTGCCGCCACATTACTTGATTTTTTCAGCACATTACTTAAGCTCAAAATCCCGTATTTATGTCCGTCTCGCACCCAGTTACGTCCAATTTTGTAATCTTTTGTTGAATACAACTGCCTGCGCTTAATAAACCCACCATCTAATGCGGCCGCAGCCACCAAAGGCTTCATTGTTGAGCCGGGTTCAAAATTATCGGTAATCGCTCTGTTTCTATAACGATCTATAGTTAAATGCTTTCTGGTATTTGGGTTAAACGAAGGTTGATTAACAACCGCCAATATATTCCCTGTTTTTGCCTCTAAAATCACTAAAGAAGCCGCTTTCGCTTTATGCCTAATCGCTCCAGCTTTTAATTCTCTATACGCCAAGTACTGTAAGCGCTGATCTATGCTTAATTCTATATCTTGCCCAGTTTCTGGCTGCTTAATACTTTCAACATTTTGCTCTTCAATAACACGTCGCTTACCATCACGTATCACCAATTTACTACCAGAAACACCATTCAGCTGATCGTCATACATCAATTCCAAGCCTTCTTGGCCTCGGTCATCAATATTTGTAAACCCCAATAAATGTGATGTCACTTCCCCGGCAGGATAAAATCGCTTAAATTCTCTGGTAAAACCAATTCCCGGCAAATTTAATGCTTTAATTTTTTGTATGACAACTGGCGTTGCTCGACGCTTTAAATAAACAAACTTTCGTTTACTCTGTTCATCAAATGCATATTCAACTCGCTTTCTGCTTATCCCCAATACTTTAGCAACTTGTTTTTTTGTCGCCTGAGTTAAGCTATCACAGTGCTGTTTAACCCTTGCGTTGGCCAAACTTTCTTTTTTAGTCTCTGCTTCAGTCAAGTGACAATATTGAGGATTAACCCAAATAGACTCCACTGGCGCACTGACAGCTAAGCTCACACCGTTAACATCTTTAATCTGTCCACGATAAGCAGATATTTTCACTTTACTAATATGTCGATTTTTTGCTTGTTTCTGCAAAAATTCAATATCCACTATTTGTAACTGTACCGCTCTAGCGATTAAAACAAGCACGCCAATACTCATCACCAGATAGAGCCACTTCCTGCGGCTGGAAAAGTTTTGTTTCATTTGCTTAGGCTTCAACATAGTTAAAGCTTAATATAAACAATCGCTTTTCTATCCAGCGTCATTAATTTCATTTTTTTACGTGCAATCCTTTCAACCCTATTGTGTCCAGAGAGCATTTTTTCTTCCAAAACCAAGCGCTCCCAGCTCACCTCTAAACGATCTAAGGTGTGCTCTGCTTTCTGTATTGCTATAAATGCTTTCCTAGATTCATACTTACTATAAATAACCTCTAGTCCTGAAAGCATAAAAATCAATAGCAAAGCAAAGACAAGCAGTTTACTCATTATTTATTTGCGTTCTGCTACACGCATAACGGCACTGCGCGCTCTTGGGTTATCCTTTAATTCATCTTGCCCAGACTTAATCGCACGACCGCACTTCTTTAAACGTAATAAAGCTTCTTCTCCAGCTAACATCGGCAACTTAGAGTCGGTATATCGACCTCTTGACTCATCTCTAATAAATCGTTTAACAATTCGATCTTCAAGTGAATGAAAGGAAATAACCGCCATTCTGCCATCTGCATTTAAAATATTAACTGCTTGTTCCAGTACTTCAGTAATTTCTTCCAATTCACGATTGACAGCAATTCTCACCGCCTGAAAACTTCGTGTTGCAGGGTGTTTATGCTTTTCCTTAAAAGGGATCGCCTCTACTACCAAATCAGAAAACTGTTTTGTGGTTTCCAACTTCTTTTCTAATCGCTGAGTAACAACTGCATTAGCGATACGTCGTGCAAACTTTTCTTCACCATAGTCAAACAGCACCTGCACCAAGTCATCCTCAGAAACCGTTGCCAACCAATCAGCGGCGGATAATCCGGTACTACAATCCATACGCATATCTAGCGGACCATTACGCATAAAGCTAAATCCACGCTCCGCATCATCCAGCTGTGGTGATGAAACACCAAAATCCATTAATACGCCATCTACCTTCCCAAGCCAGCCACGCTTCTCAACGACATTTTTCAGCTCAGAAAAACAACAATGCTCTAATTCAAAACGCGAATCTTTTAACATTGTTTGTGCAAGTTCAGATTGAATTGCATCTAAATCTCTATCTAAAGACAACAATCTCCCCTCTGGACCTAAAGCTTGCAATATTCCATTGCTATGCCCACCTCGCCCAAAAGTGCAATCCACATAAATTCCATCAGGTTTGATTCTTAATTCGTGTAACGCTTCGTTATACAGTACCGGCAAATGCATCATTTTTGTCATTAAAATGGAATCCCATCTAATGTATCCAAACCGTCATCGTCATCACTTTCCATCCACTCAGTTTCTTTCGCTTTCCAAGCGGCTTCATCCCAAATTTCAAATTTATTTAGTTGGCCTACTAGCATCATTTTTTTATCCATCCCTGAAAACTCACGTAATTTATCCGATAATAATAAACGCCCTTGTTTATCCATAACTGTTTCTGTCGCATTTCCTATTAAAAAACGCTTTAACTTTACGGTTATTTTATTCATCGCGGGCAAGCCATTAATAGAGCGTTCTAATGCCTCCCACTCAGGCAAAGGGTACAGCCATAAGCAACCAGGTTCACCAACACCTTTTTCATTAATAGCGATGGTCACAACCATCTGACTATCGCAGCATTCATCTAGTTCTTCACGGTATCGGGTAGGGATTGCAAAACGACCTTTTACATCCAAATTAATGGCGGTTACACCTCGAAACATTGCCCGCCTCCCTTTCACTTAGAATTAACACCAAAAAAAACTACTTTTCACCACTTTTCACCACTCGTGATTCAATAATAATTCTCTTACATTTTTTAGTCAAGGCGGTTTCCAGATTAAATTATCTTATCCCTACAATCACTTAGGTATTTTTTTACCACTCAGAAATCCCCGTCATTTGAGCCAAAAAATAACAATACCTTTCAGTTTCTTATTTTTATAAGTTAATGTAATTTCTAGTTATGCTATATGTGTTTTTACTTATATAAAAAATCCCCTCACCCGCACTACTTGCAACTTATCTTCAGGCAATAAAAAAGCCCATAAATTGGCAATAAAATTGCAACTTACGGGCCTTAGAAAAAGCGAATTTCAGGCTTAATCAGCCAGGAAAATATTACATATTACTACCACATTTACCTTCACCACACTTACCTTCCATGCTTTTATCCATGCCTTTTTTTGCATTTGGCATCGGTTTATTTCCAGCGCATTTTCCTTCTACTGTTTTTTCTAATGCTCCTTTCGGCGTCATGCTTGCACCACATTTACCTTCACCACAAGCACCGTCTTTCATTTTTACAGCGGTTTTTTTAGTATCCGCTTTCGCCATTTGCATATAACCTTGTTCTAATTCATTTAAAGAAAAAGGATTAGTTTCTAAGTTAGCTATTTCATCTGCATTAACAACATTAGCTGTTAATCCTGCAAATAAACTTGTTCCTACTGCTATTGCTAAAGGTGCTTTTTTCATAGTCATTTTCTTTCCTATTTATATGAGATTTAATTTATTAAAAAGATAGTTGCCAACCCAAGGAAGGACATAAAACCGATCACATCGGTTACGGTTGTTAATAACACACCACCAGCCAATGCAGGGTCAATACCTTTTTTCTGTAAAAATAGAGGAATTAATACCCCCGCCAAAGAGGCACAACATAGATTAATAATCATCGCACCACCTAACATCAGACCCAAGCCCCAGTTAGAAAACCATACCGCAGCGAGCGTTGCTACTACTATAGACCATACCACACCATTCACCGCACCAATAACCAACTCTTTCCCTAAGAACTTCATTGAGTTAGATGAACTAATTTGATGTAACGCCAAGCCTCTAATCACTAGTGTTAAGGTTTGACTTCCTGCAATTCCACCCATACTTGCCACAATCGGCATTAACACAGCCAAGGCTACAATTTGCTCAATCGTTGCTTCGAATAACCCAATCACCCAAGAAGCTAAAAAGGCAGTAAATAAATTAACAGCTAGCCATACCGCACGCTTTCTAGCGCTGACTAATACAGGGGAAAACAAGTCATGCTCTTCATCTAAACCTGCTGAACTTAAAACCACATGCTCAGCTTCATCCTTAACAATATCCAGCACATCATCAATACACACTCGCCCCTTTACAAGGCTTTGCTCATCAACAACAGCAGCAGATAATATTTCTTTCTGCTCAAACAATAAAGCAACGTCGGTTACCGCCATATTAAGTGGAATTGCTTTTTCTGATGACATCAAAGTTGACACAATCTGGTTAGTATCATGATTCAATAACGTAGCAACTGCCAACATTCCTCTATACTGATTAGAGGAATCAACAACAATCAAGCTATCCATATTATTCGCTATCTTAACTTGCTCACGCAAATAGCTTAGAACCTGATCAACCGTTAAATTCTCTTGGATCGTCAGCACATCCAAACTCATAACACCCGCTGCAGTGCGCCCGTCATAAGATAGGGACATCTCAAGTCGACTATCGCCTTTTTTCTCTAATATTTTCTCACGCACATCAGCAGGGAAATCACCTACCAATACTGACAGATCATTAATATCTAAAGTATTTGTCGCATCAATTAAGTGTGTAGCCGTTGCTTGTTCAATCAGCCCCGTACGCACCTCACCTTGCAGGATAACTAACACAGCGCCCATCATTTCAGGAGAAATAATACTCCAAATTTTATTTCTATAATCAATCGGTAAAGAACTGAGCAATAACGCAATTTCTGCCGGATACAGACCATTTAAATGCCCACGCGCATCGTAAAGTGCATTATTATCCAAATCATTGATGATTTGCTCTAAATGTAGATCTGACTGCTCTTGCGCTATGCTTGCTGACATACGTATCCTTTTTTGTTGCGATTGCTCAATAAATCGTTGCTAAGCTTAATCTCATTTAAAAACAAGGGAAGTATAACTTTCAACTTAATGAAGAAATAATACTTACGCTGCTTTCAATTTGAATCTTATTAATTTTTCACCATCACTTTAATAATGGCCGTTTGATAATCATCAATATTATCAAACGGCCTAAATCATTAAGCTCTTGCTGCTGATTTTTCTTTATGCTTTATAACCTGACGGTCTAGTTTATCAACCATATGATCAATTGCAGTGTACATATTTTCTTGTGTATCTTCAGCAAATAATTTTGCACCACTAACCTGTACTGTTGCTTCTGCTTTTTGCGCTAATTTTTCAACAGTTAAAATGACGTGAACATCCACAACATTATCAAAATGACGTTTTAGCTTGCCAATTTTCTCTTCAACGTGTTGTTTCATTGCGTCTGTTACTTCTACGTGATGACCTGTTATGCTAACTTGCATATCCTTCTCCTAATTAATGCTTAGATAAAATAATTGTGTATTGTACTACTTTCTTACAAAAGCCGCTTTCTTTGGCTTGATGACGGAATAGAGCTTGCTTCGCGATACTTAGCAATCGTTCGCCTTGCAACATTTATTCCTTTCTCTTTTAGTAATTCCGCTATTTTATTATCACTTAACGGTTTTACTGGGTTTTCATTACTCACTAACTCTTTTATAAATGCCCGAATAGCGATAGCCGAACACTCCCCTCCCTCTGCTGTTGACACATGGCTAGAGAAAAAATATTTAAATTCAATAACGCCATTAGGTAGATGCATATATTTTTGTGTCGTCACTCGGGAAATAGTGGACTCATGCAACTCCAGTTCTTCAGCAATATCCCTGAGCACCATAGGCCGCATCGCAATAGCGCCATGCTCAAGAAATTCAGTTTGCTTTTCAACAATACTTTGCGCAACACGTAGCAATGTATCATTCCTACTATGTAAACTCTTAATAAACCAACGCGCTTCCTGCAAATGCTCCTTCATACTGGTATTATCTTTACTATTATCAGCGCGCTTAATTAGTCCCGAATAAAAAGGATTCACTCGTAATCTAGGTGAAATATCAGGGTTTAACTCAACTCGCCACTGCCCTTCTATTTTACTCACAAATACATCTGGAACGACATACTCTGATACTTTAACTGCAATAGACTCGCCTGGTCTAGGATCCAGCGAGCGTATTAAAGCAATCACTTTCGCTAGCTTAGACTCAGAAAGTGCCATTTTTTTCATTAACTTAGCACTTTCTTGTGTGGCTAATAAATCCAAAAATCGCTCTACCAATTCCAAAGCTTCCGTTTTATAGGGCGTTGTATCTGCAAGTTGCTTTAACTGTATAGCCAGGCAATCTTGGATATTTTCCCCCGCAACGCCTGGCGGATCAAATTGTTGAATGCGATGTAAAATCGCATAAACTTCCTCAAGTCCAAGCTCATCCAACTGTAATGACATGCTTTGATGAATATCTTCAACACCCGTGCCCAGCAATCCACTGTTATCAATCGCATCAATAATAGACACCGCTAGCGCGCGATCTCTCTCAGAAAAGGGCAGCATCTCCATTTGCCAAATCAAATGATCCTGTAAATTTTCCGCTTTACTACGCTGAGTTTCAAAATCAGGAAAGTCATTATCAGGTACGGCTGCCGTCCCCATTTGAACGGATTCAAACACATCATCCCAAGAACTATCTGTTGGCAGCTCATCAGGGATATCCGTTTGTGATCCCTCACTTTTTATTTGATCACTAACATCGACTTTATTTTCAACGATGCTTTGCTCCGAAGAAGAGTAATCCTCATCTTCCACTTCCAACATCATATTAGAATCTAAAACTTGCTGTATTTCTTGCTGCAAATCAAGCGTGGACAGTTGCAACAACTTAATCGCTTGCTGCAACTGCGGTGTCATCGATAATTGTTGCCCCATTCGGAGCTGCAACGACTGTTTCACTTAGCTACCATCACAAATAAAATACTGTATTTTTTCATCATTATAAACTGAAATTCTCACCTAAATAGACTCGCCGCACTTCTTCATTCGCCACAATTTCAGTCGAACTCCCCTCTGCAATCACTTGCCCTGCATTGAGTATATAAGCCCTATCACAAATACCCAGCGTTTCTCTAACATTATGCTCTGTAATCAGCACACCAATATTACGTTCTTTCAAATGCGAAATAATTTCCTGTATTTCCAGAACCGAAAGGGGATCAACCCCAGCAAAAGGCTCATCTAATAAAATAAATTCAGGGTCAGTCGCCAAAGCACGTGCAATTTCCACTCGCCGTCTTTCTCCTCCTGACAAGCCCATACCTATATTGTCACGTATATGTGTAATACTAAACTCTTCAAGCAATTCATCAACAATAATTTCACGCTGCGCTTTAGAAAGCTCTTTACGCAATTCCAAAACAGCACGTAAATTATCCGCCACACTCAGCTTTCTAAAAACTGACGCCTCTTGCGGTAAATAACCGATCCCTAGTCTTGCCCTTTCATGCATAGGATATAAAGTGACATCCTTATCATCGTAAAATATTTGCCCTGAATCTGCCTTAACCAAGCCTACTAACATATAAAAACTGGTGGTCTTTCCTGCACCATTCGGCCCCAACAAGCCGACAATTTCATTACTATGCACGGTCAAAGAGACATTACTAACGACCGTACGCTTACCGTAAACTTTGCCTATATTTTTAGCCGTTAATACTGTCATTACTTTTTATCGTCTTCATTGCTGGGTTGTAAAGTGACATGCACACGCTTATTAGACAGCGTAGTATCACCTGCTTTTATCACTTCACTTATGCGATCATATTCTATATATTCGCTTGCTGTTTTATTCCCACCCTGCCACACAATAGCTTTACCTCTTAATATAACCAATTGCGTTGCGGGAAAATAATCCACTTTTTCACCCACGCCATGTAAATCTTCCTTGTCTAACTCAGGCGTTTGCTTAATTTTTACTAGATTGCCTGTTGCGATCATTTTTTCAATTTCACGCTGGCTATCCATATAGATATTAACCTGGTCAGCCTCCATACGAAAGCTACCTTGAATGATAATCACATCACCTGTATAGACACTAATCCCTTCTTTATCATCTAAAAAGCCGGAATTAGACTCCACGGTGATAGGTTCTTTTGTATCGCCTTCTAGCGCATGCACAACAGGTAAAACCAGAGCTAAACTAAAAAATATCGCTATTAGCTTTTTATTTATAAACATGTCGCCCTCTTACTTGTGCCAATAAATCTAGTCGCATAGGTGCCTGATAATATAACTGCATTCCAATCCCTGACAAAATATCCGTCTCCGTTACCAATTCAGCCCACTCAGCAGTTTCTGCATAATGTTTATTCGGTTCAAGCACTAAATTTGTAGTTTTTATATTCAGTCGATCAATAGGGTCGTTCACCACCTTATCAATAGTCACTTTACCATTTAAAAATAGTTTATCACCACTATCTAAAACAATACCTGTTTCTGAATGCGTCACCCACGCAGGTTCACTGAGTGTATAACTGGTATTCACGGGTTTTATCAATTCTATTTCAGACATATCACGATAATGTACTGCATAATCGGCAGCCAATTTATTATCCGGCAGCCCCAATTCATCCATCTGTAACTTTGTATAATTCACAGAAAAATAATCAACATCATGCTTAGCAACACCCACTGATTCAATACTAATGGTTTCAGGTACTTTTTTAAGTAACCACATAGAAGACAGTGCAATAATTAATAAGCTAATGAAGCCTTTGTAATTTTGAATCATGATTTAAGTTTTAAAGGACTCAACCATTAACTGCATTTTATCTTGTGCCTGCAAAATAAAATCGCACACTTCACGCACAGCGCCTTTTCCACCACACTGCTCAGTCTGCCAATCAACATAAGGTAAAACTTGTTCATTGGCATTACGCACTGCAATAGCAAATCCTACTCGCATAAAAACAGGCAAATCGATTAAATCATCACCAACATGCGCTACTTCATCTGCTGAACAGCCTGTTTTATACAGTATTTCTTCGATGGCCAAGCTTTTATCTAACTGCCCTAAATACACCATTTTAATGCCTAACATTTCCATTCTTAAGGCGACAGGCTTAGACGCTCGACCAGAAATTACTGCAATTTGAATTCCGGCTTTTTGCATCACTCGAATACCCAGTCCATCCTGTACATTAAATCCTTTGTACTCATTGCCTTTATTGTCAAAAAACAAAGTGCCATCGGTTAAAACGCCATCCACATCTAAAACCAGTACTTTAATTTTTTTAGCTTTTTCGATCCGACTCTGCATAATACCTATTTCCCTAACGTCTAACGGTGAATTTCTTTATTCTGTGATGTAAAACAAACTATATAAGCGTGCTTTGATAAATCATCCACTGATAATAAAGATACGCAGATAATAAGCCGGCACCTTCCCAGCGACTAATTCCCCCCACCTTCTTAAAGCTCGCACCCAAAATAAACAGCACCGCTGTAAACCCTAATAAAACAGGAAAATCTCTCTCAAGAACACTAGCCTCAACCAAGCCCGGGGCAATCAATGCAGGTAAAGAGTAAACCGCTAAAAGGTTATAAACATTAGAGCCAATCACATTGCCAATCGCTAAATCATCCTCGCCTTTCAACACACTACTAATAGACGCCGCAAGCTCTGGTAAACTCGTTCCTAAAGCAACAATCGTTAAACCGATCACCAAATCGCTCACACCCATCGCATGCGCAATATTCACTGCTGCCCAAACTAGCACTTTAGAACTCAACAATAAGCCAACCAAGCCGCCGATTAAAAATAGCCATGCTTTAGTATTCGACATTTCATCAGCAACTTCACTTTCTATTTCTTGCGCCAAAACGTCTTTATTTTCTCGGGCTAGCATCGCAGTCTGAATTAACCAATAAAGAAAAACAGCTAAGGTAGACAGCATAAGAATGCCATCGACAACACTTAAGCCATCAAAAGCCAACACATAGCAAAAAATACTGATCGCCATTAAAACCGGAAGCTCGCGTTTTAATAGTCCTGAATGAAAAGCCAAAGGCGCTATTAAGGCCGTACAACCTAAAATTAAACCCATATTAGCAATATTAGATCCAATGGCATTACCAATCGCTAAACCTGGGTTCCCCTGCAAAGAGGCAATAGAAGATACAAGAATTTCGGGTGCAGATGTGCCTAAACCAACAATCGTCAAACCAATTAATAAAGGCGAAACACCAAAGTTTTTAGCGATGGCAGATGCACCATCCACAAACCAGTCTGCGGCATAAACTAAAACAACTAGCCCTAAAGCTAAAACAAGATAATCCATCGAAAATTTTATGTTGGTTTAAAAATTGCTTATTGTGCCATAAAAAAGGCGGTGATACCTCAATCACTTGAGCTATCACCGCCTTTTATAGAAAAAATTTTTTATTTTGTTAATTGATAAGCATTATTTAAGTATCTTGCACTACAATTTTAGGAAATTTACTGCTAAAGTCTTTACTTTTTAAGGCTAATTTAGCGGACATTTTGCGTGCTATTTCACGATAAATTTCAGCGGGGCGACTATCAGGTATTGCAACCACTGTTGGGCGACCAGAGTCTGCAAATTCACGAATTTGTTTATCTAAAGGCAAGGAACCTAATAATTCTAGGCCGTTTTTCTCTGCCATTGCCACACCACCGCCTTCGCCAAAAATAGCGTCTTCATGGCCGCAATTACTACAAATATGCATGCTCATATTTTCAATAATTCCTAAAACGGGTACATTCACTTTCTCAAACATACCTAAGCCACGCTGTGCATCAATCAATGCAATATCTTGTGGCGTAGTAACGACCACAGCACCACTCACAGGGATGTTCTGAGACAATGTTAGTTGAATATCTCCAGTACCTGGTGGTAAATCAACGATTAAATAATCGAGATTATCCCAGTTAGTATCATTTAATAACTGTTGTAATGCACTAGTGACCATCGGGCCACGCCAGATCATCGGTTGATCTGCATCAATTAAGTAACCAATAGAAATCGTTTGTATGCCATAAGATACTTTAGGCATCATGGTTTTATTGTCTTGGCTGTCAGGATAGCCAGATAAACCTAACATCATGGGAATACTTGGCCCGTAGATATCAGCATCTAAAATTCCGACGCGAGCACCTTCCGCAGCAAGCGCTAGAGCTAAATTAACGGACGTTGTAGATTTACCCACTCCGCCTTTGCCAGAAGCGACAGCAACAATATTTTTTATATTTTCAATTGGCTTTAAGGAGTTTTGTACGCCATGCGCAACAATATTAACACTCACAACCACTTCGACTGATTCAACGCCCTCTAAAGACTGAATTTTATCGCTAATCTGCTGTTTAAAGCCTTCAATAAAGCTTTTTGCTGGATAGCCTAGTTCAATTTTTAATTCTACACGTCCCTTTTCAACACTTAGAAACTTAACCGACTTAGCTGTAACTAAGTCTGTATTAACATTGGGATCAATAATATTTTTTAATAAATCTTCTATTTGCTGTTTTTCAATCATAATTCTCTAATTTCCATTCGTTGGATCGCTCTCACAATAACCTAGTATTTTACTTGGTTATTGTGTGTCATTCTAGTTTTAAGCCATTTAAGTGCTTGCTTTCGGAATAATACGCTATTTTATGACATAATATACGGCTATTTTAGTTCCTTACTTTTACTTGTTATTTTCTTTTATGTCAGATAGAAAAATCCTTATCACCAGTGCTCTGCCGTATGCTAACGGCCCTATTCACCTTGGCCATTTAGTTGAATATATTCAAACTGATATTTGGGCTCGTTTTCAAAAAAAACGCGGCAATCAATGTCATTATGTTTGTGCGGATGATACCCACGGCACACCGATTATGCTTAAGGCAGATCGCGAAGGAATAACACCTGAAGAACTTATTGCTCAGGTTGGCAAAGAGCATTTACAGGATTTCACTGAGTTTGGCGTTGCTTTCGATAACTATCACAGTACACACTCTGAAGAAAATAAGCATTTTTCGAGCTTAATTTATACTCGTTTACGTGATGGTGGGCATATAAGCTCACGCACCATTACGCAAGCTTACGATCCTAAAAAGGAAATGTTTTTGCCTGATCGCTTCATCAAGGGTGACTGCCCAAAATGTGATGCAAAAGATCAATACGGTGATAATTGTGAGGTCTGCGGCGCTACTTATTCGCCTATTGAACTTAAAAATGCGGTCTCGGCTGTCTCTGGTGAAAAACCAATAGAAAAAGACTCTGAACATTACTTTTTCAACCTCGCTGACTTTAACGACATGTTAAAAATATGGACTACGGAAGACCACTTACAATCCGAAGTGAGTAATAAACTCGCAGAATGGCTAGAAGGCGGCTTACAAGATTGGGATATTTCTCGCGATGCGCCTTATTTTGGTTTTGAAATTCCCGATGCACCAGGAAAATTCTTTTATGTTTGGCTCGATGCCCCTGTTGGCTATATGGCTAGCTTTAAAAATCTTTGTGATAAACAAGATTTAGATTTTGATGAATACTGGGCGAAAGACAGTAAAACTGAGCTTTACCATTTCATTGGTAAAGATATCATTTATTTTCACGCCTTATTCTGGCCTGCCATGCTAGATGGTGCCAACTTCCGTACGCCTAGCGCAGTTTTTGCACATGGTTTCTTAACGGTTAATGGCGAAAAAATGTCTAAATCTCGTGGTACGTTTATTAAAGCGCGCACCTATTTAGATCATTTAGATCCTGAATATCTACGCTATTACTTTGCAGCTAAACTTAGCGCGGGTATTGATGATATCGACTTAAATTTTGAAGATTTCACCTTACGCGTGAATTCCGATTTAGTCGGTAAAGTAGTTAATATCGCTAGCCGTTGTAGTGGTTTTATTAAAAAACGCTTTGATGGTAAATTATCTGCAAACTGTACCGAGCCTGAGTTGTTTGCGCAATTTATCGGCGCTAGCGATAGTATTGCCGATTTATATGAGACCCGTGAGTACGGTAAAGCGATGCGTGAGATCATGGCGCTTGCTGATAAAGCCAACCAATATATTGATGATAAAAAACCATGGCTAGTAGCAAAAGAAGAAGGTAAAGAGCAAGAACTACATGATATCTGCTCCATGGGTATCAACCTCTTTCGCCTATTAGTCAGCTATTTAAGCCCTGTTTTACCGAAGCTTGCCGCTGATAGTGAAGACTTCTTAAACCTTAGTGCACAAACTTGGATTACGAGCGAAACCACACCACTAGTTAATCATGAAATAAAAGTGTTTAAAGCTCTAATGACGCGCGTTGATGAAACAAAAATTGCGGCAATTGTTGAAGAATCTAAAGATAATTTAGAAAAAATTACTGAGCCAGTTAAGCCAAAATTTGACCCAATTGCTCCTGAAATAGAATTTGATGATTTTGCTAAAATTGATTTACGTATCGCAAAAATTGTTAAAGCAGATCATGTAAAAGGAGCTAATAAATTATTACAACTGACAGTTGATATTGGTGATGAGACTCTGAATGTGTTCGCTGGGATTAAATCCGCCTACGCACCCGAAGATTTAGAAGGCAAATTAACCGTGGTCGTCGCTAACCTGAAACCAAGAAAAATGAAATTTGGCTTATCTGAAGGGATGGTACTTGCTGCGGGACCTGGTGGAGAAGAATTATGGGTACTACATCCTGATGAAGGTGCGGTAGCTGGAATGCGTATAAAATAATTTAGCGCTAAATAAAATAGATCTCCAGATACAAAAAAGGCCTACTAAGTAGGCCTTTTCTTTGTCTGAAACTTAATTAATTAAGCTTCAATTTCAGCTAAACGATTAGCTAATAATTCTTCTAAAGATTCTAATGCTTTTTCAAAGCCTTTAATACCTTCAGCTAATTTTTCAGTAGCCATAGGATCAGCAGCATGCATTTTATCGAATGTTGCTTTATCAACATTGATTTCAGCAATGTCCATCGCTTTAGCAGCTTTAGGGTCTAATTTACGTGGTAAATCGCCTTCAGTCGCTTGTAGCTCAGATAATAGTGCAGGTGCAATTGTTAATAAATCACAACCCGCTAATTCAGTAATTTCAGCTAGGTTACGGAAACTTGCACCCATAACTTCTGTTTTGAAATCGAATTTTTTGTAGTAGTTGTAAATTTCAGTAACTGAAATTACACCTGGATCTTCAGCTGGTGCATAAGAATCACGACCCGTGTCTTTTTTGTACCAATCAAGAATACGACCAACAAATGGAGAAATTAAAGTAATGCCGTTTTCAGCACAAGCGATTGCTTGGTGTAAACCAAATACTAAAGTAAGGTTGGTGTGAATGCCTTCTTCTTCTAAAATTTTAGCTGCTTGAATACCTTCCCAAGTTGCTGCAACTTTAATTAAGATACGGTCACTATCAACACCGGCTGCTTTATACTGTGCGATTAAATCACGACCTTTAGCAACAGTTGCATCTGTATCATAAGATAAACGTGCATCAACTTCTGTAGAAACACGTTGTGGAACGATTTCTAAGATTTTCAAACCAAAAGAAACTGCTAAACGATCAAATGCTAAAGCAGCAACTTCTTTTGAGCTTGCAGAAGCACCTAGGCTTTCGCGTGCAGCAGTTAATGTATCATCAACAATACCTTGATACTCAGGCATTTGTGCTGCTGCAGTAATTAATGATGGGTTTGTTGTTGCATCACGTGGAGTAAATTCTTGAATTGCTCCAATGTTACCTGTATCAGCTACAGCAACAGTCACTGCTTTAAGTTGATCTAATAAATTAGCCATGGTTAGATACCTTATATATTAAAAGTTAAAAATAAAAACAACATATTATTTCTAATATGCCCGTATTTGAATTAGCTAAGATTTAGCCACAATAAAATTAATTTTTTTGATTTCCGCAAAGCGAATATTGATGCTTTTGGATATACTTAGAGAACATAAAAACAAAATCTATTTTCTTTAATTATCATTAAGGAAAATAGATCTAATTGAACAAACCAGAAGCTATAGTGCTTATCACTTTCGTAACCCACCGAAAGTGATAAAGACAATAGTGTTCAAACAATGATAACTGTTATAAGAATTAGTTATGCAACTGCTTGTTTATCAGAGACTGCTTTTTTAGCAAGATATTTTGCTACACGACTTGTTAACATCGTTGGCTTACTTGCTAAGTATTTAGTAACGCTTGATTCAGGCAAAATAACAACTTTAGGTTTATTCTTATCAGCCAGTGATTTGCTGATCACATAACGATCAACACTACTTACTTTAGCATCAATACGATTTGATAAATATTTAGAAACGCCTGTAGTAGCAGGTTTGCTACTAACTACGTCAGCTAAATACTTTGCAACACCAGAAAGCTTTTGCTCCTCTTGTTGCGCTGCATTGATTTGATTTTGACTATCAACATACTTAGCGACACCACTTAGTTCTTTATCTTCAGCACTCATCAAGCTCTCCTCGGATTGTCTCAGTTCAATTTTTGCATTAACTCGAGTATTTATCGCATTCTTTTCCTCACTAGTCAACTCAAGCTCAGCTGAATTACGTTCTTGCAAATACGCATCTACTCGACTTAACTTTTTAGAGCTCGTACCCGATGTATTATTCGTACTATTTTGAGATTCTAAATATCTAGCAACGCCTGATTTACCGTCACTAACGACAACTTCATCACGATAAACATTTTGACGCACTTGCTTCTTAGGGAAAATCTTTGATAAAAAACTCATTGTTTTATCCTTTGTTACGCATATATTTTTCAACACCAGTTGTTTTTTCAGCCGCCGCTCTTTTAGCCTCAACAACACGTTTTGCAACATATTTAGCAACACCTGATTTTGGCTCAGGTTGGTTTGCTTCTAAATATTTCGCTACACCTGAAATCTTAGGCGCTTTATTTTGTATGTACTTAGCAACACCTGTTGGACCTTCAGGGTAGTTATTCACAGCAGTTTTTGAAGCTGCTTTTTTACGATATAAAAACACGGCAGCAGCTAATATAATCAAACCAAATAATGGCGTCATATCAGCATCTTCAGATGCTTCTGCTGTGCCAGTTACATCAGCGCTTGAACTTGCTTCACTATTTGAAGAAGCAGTTTTTGCTGTGTTTGGAGTATTTGAAACTGTCGTATTATGTTTATACTCAGTATCTTGGAATAGTACTTCAGGTTTAAAAGTTGCTGCAGGATAATTACTATCATCTGCTGCTTTTTCACCAAATGAAGCTGCAGAACTAGTAGTCGCTCCGCTATGTTTGTATTCTGAATCCTGAAATACAACTTTAGGTTGAAAATCAGCCGCAGGGTATTTTTCACCCGCGCTTACAACTGAACTTACAAGTAATAAGGCAGTAAATATGCCTTTTTTTAAATTATTATTTTTCACGCAATCCACCTTTTCATCGTAAGAAACGAATGACCACTGATTAATTATTTATCTCTCAGCGGCCACCCGAAATTAGATACTTAAAGTATCTATATTAGCTTACTTTAGAATTACAATACGTCTTTAACTGTTTTAACAACGTTATCAACTGTAAAACCAAAGTGTTCCATTAGTACGCCACCTGGTGCAGATTCACCAAAAGTGTCAATACCAACTACACCGCCTTCTAAACCAACATATTTGCGCCAGAAATCAGTAACACCTGCTTCAACAGCAACGCGTTTAACACCTGGAATTAATACGCTATCTTTATAAGCTTGATCTTGACGATCAAAGACATTAGTTGATGGCATAGAAACAACGCGAGCATTGATTCCATCAGCAGCAAGCACTGCTTGTGCTTTAGCAGCTAAATCAACTTCAGAACCTGTAGCAATTAAAATAACATCTGCAGTTCCTTTAGCTTCTATTAATACATAAGCACCTTTGCGCATTGCATCGAAATCAGCAGCAGCATGTTTACGTCCAGGAATACCTTGACGACTTAATACTAAGCTAGATGGTCCATCTAAACGTTCAACAGAAGCAGTCCATGCAACAGCAACTTCAACTGAATCAGCAGGACGCCATACATCCATATTAGGAATTAAACGCATTGCAGATGTATTTTCAATAGGCTGATGCGTTGGTCCGTCTTCACCCTGACCGATAGAGTCATGAGTTAATACTGCAACTGTGCGAATTTTCATCAATGCAGCCATACGGAATGCACTTTTCGCATAATCAGAGAACATATGGAATGTTCCACCGAATGGCATTAAACCACCGTGAAGAGCCATACCGTTCATGATTGCATACATACCGAATTCACGTACACCGTAAGAAATGTAGTTTCCATTTTCTTTACCGCTAACGTGTTTGAAATCTGCACAACTAGTTAAGTTAGAACCAGTTAAATCAGCAGATCCACCTAAAAATTCAGGTAATACTGGAGCTAACGCAGCAATTGTTTTTTGTGATGCTTGACGAGACGCTAAAGACTCTGCTTTTTCGTTTGTTTCAGCAATGATTGCATCAGTTGCTGATTTCCAGTTAGCTGGTAATTCATTCGCCATACGACGTTTGAATTCTGCTGCTAATTCTGGAAATGCTTTTGCATAAGCTGCAAATTTAGTATCCCAAGCAGCTTCTTTCTCTGCGCCTGCGGCTTTTGCATCCCAACCCGCATAAACATCAGCAGGAATTTCAAATGGAGCTGAATCCCATCCTAGTTCTTTACGTGTTAATGCAACTTCTTCGTCACCTAATGCAGCACCGTGACAGTCATGGCTACCGCTTTTATTTGGTGAACCAAAACCAATAATTGTTTTGCAACAAATTAGTGTTGGTTTATCTGTTACTTTTTTCGCTTCTACAACCGCAGCGTTAATTGCATCGGCATCATGTCCGTCTACAGAAATAACATGCCATTGGTATGCTTCGAAACGTTTAACTGTATCGTCTGTGTACCAACCATCGATGTGACCATCAATAGAGATGTTGTTGTCATCCCAGAAAGCGATTAAGTTACCTAAACCCCATGTACCCGCTAAAGAGCACGCTTCATGAGAGATGCCTTCCATCAAACAACCATCACCTAAAAATACATACGTATTATGATCAACAATATCATGACCAGGGCGGTTAAATTCGGCAGCTAATAACTTTTCAGCCATTGCAAAACCAACACCGTTAGTAATACCTTGTCCTAATGGGCCAGTTGTTGTTTCAATACCAGGAGCATAGCTATACTCTGGATGTCCCGCACATTTAGAATGTAATTGACGGAATGTTTTTAACTCATCCATAGGCAGGTCGTAGCCTGACAAATGTAATAATGAGTAAATTAACATAGATCCATGACCGTTTGATAGTACAAATCTATCACGATCTGCCCATTCTGGGTTCGTAGGGTTATGTTTTAAATGATCATTCCATAATACTTCTGCAATATCAGCCATTCCCATTGGTGCGCCTGGGTGACCTGATTTAGCTTTTTGTACGGCATCCATGCTTAAAGCGCGTATGGCGTTCGCAAGATTTCTACGCGAAGACATATTCTTCTCCTGATTTTATAAATTAGTAAACGTAAAAAAGACATGAAGATTTCTTCATGTCTATTCGTAATTCTTTTGGTTAACAGTAAAAAACGAGTAGCTTTAGCCACTCGTTTTCTTATTGCTATTCCATGTTAGCGTGTCTATCTTTCATTTTTTCTTCTGGAATACCTTTCTCCCAGATCAAATGAGCAACAACAGCTTCTAAGAAACATAAGGTAGATAGTTCAAACACTGTTCCCATTGGCATACCTTTCACTGTTGTATACAGTTCTTGCTTACCAACTTGAAATACACCATCAGCTAAGTCGCCGATAGTGGACTCTGCTTTTGAACAAATCAATACAATTTTTGCACCCACACTTTTTGCTTTCTTTGTGAATGCTACTAATTGCTCTGTTTCCCCAGATCCTGAAATGATAATTAATAAATCACCATTTTTGATACTAGGAGTAACAATTTCACCTACCATGCTAACATCGTAACCACTATGCATTAAACGCATACCTAAGAAGTTACCGACTAACTTTGAGCGACCTGCGCCAGAGATAAAAATTCTCCGAGCATCATCAAACATTGCAGTCATCTGTTCTGCATAAGCAAGATCAGTCGCATCAAGAATTTCTGAAATCTTATTAACGACTAATTGCTGATTTTCTTGTTGCCACATATTGATACCCGCCTTTATGCAGCGTCAACTAATTCACGAATCTCACGTGCTGCTTCAGCAGGAGATGCTGCGCCGTAGATAGCTGCACCAACAACAATGATGTCTGCGCCAGCACGAACTACGTCTTGTACTGTAGCCTGGTTAATACCACCAGCTACTGATACACGTACGTTTAAGCCTAAGTCAGCAATTAATGCTAAATCATCAAAAGGTGTGTGGCCAGCTGCTTGTGCATCTAGACCTGTGTGAACACCAACGATTTGTGCGCCTGCTGCAACACATTCTCTTGATACTGCTGCTTTATCTGCAACATTGATTAAATCAATTTGTGCTTCTGCACCGCTTGCATTAGCTGCACCGATAACACCTTCACATGTAGCTAAACCTGAAACACCTAGTACTGTACAGATATCTGCACCAGCTTCGTAGAATGGTGCAGCTTCGTAGCCACCCGCATCCATTGTTTTAAGGTCAACTAAAAGTAATTTATTAGGAAATCTAGCTCTTAATTCTTTTACTAAGTTAATGCCATTATGTTTGATACATGGTGTACCGATTTCAAAGATATCAACTGAATCTGCAACTTGCTCTGCAAGTGCTACTGTTGCGTCGAAATCTAATGAATCTAATGCCATTTGAATTAATGGTGTTGCCATGTTAATACTCCAATTTAGTTATAATTTTGGGACATACTTTTATTTTTATGCGAACAGAACTTTAAATCAGAATACTGACTTATGTCAATCTCTATTGGCATTTAAAGCTTATACCCTACACTTCTTCATTTCTTTATACTGCCATAGCCACTGCTATGGTTTAGCTAAATAAGCCCTCTAGTTACTTGTTTTTTAACTAAAAGGAATTATTATTCTTATTAATAAGCCTTATCACTTATTATCCAGAATATTTATGCGCATTAAACTTAATGTCTATAATGCTTTCTACTTAAAATACTCAAACAATGTGATTATTTTACGCACTTTCTCTATCTTTTGTATTTTTTCTGCTACAGCCGTGCCTTCTTCCTTACGTAACAAGCCCATCAAATAAACATTTTTATTCGTTACATCTACTTTAACTCGGGTCTCATCAATCTCAGAAAACCCTTTCAACTCAATCAATGACTCATTGATTTCTAACGCTAATAACTCATCTTCATGCCGGTCTTGCAAACTGGCAACAGGCACTACTTCAATCTCATTATATATAAGACGTACCGCACTTATGATTCTGATATTCGCTATGATTTTCTCACGTATCATTGGCGTTTCAGCTTCGCCTGTCAACAAAACCCTTGTATTATATACATTAACCTTTATATGCATCTGATCCTTCAACTCACCAAATGCATTGAGCTTAGCTTCTATTTCAGTCGCAATTCTTTTATCTTCTGAAATCACCTCACGGTTGCGCCTATCATGTAAGAATTCAAGTCCCGTAATAGTTGCTATCTGCTTTGCACACCCCGACAAAAGCATCAATAAAATTACAATACCAATTCTTTTCATATCGATTGATTGCCAAATAATTGCGTATCCACTAGATCACACAAACAATGCGTAATAAGCAATTGTGTTTCATTAATTCGATGCGGTGACTGGCTTGGCACTGCTATACAGAGGTCATTTTCATTTAAACTTTCCTCTAAACTCTTATCATTCTCACCTGACAGCAAAATCACAGGAATTCTTTTGTCATGTGCCGCATTAATTAATTTAATTAATCCAATTGCATCTCCTTCTGAAAAATACACTAGCAATACATCATCTGCTTGCCCCAAGGCACGCAACTGCTTAGCATAAATTTCATCATACCCTTGCGAGCTTGCAATTGAACTTATCATTTGCACATCATTAACTAATGATATTGCCGGTAATGACGGCCTTTCCCTTTCGTAACGATTAAGCATCATTGCTACAAAATATTGCACATTTAAAATGGACCCTGCATTTCCACAGCAAAGTACCTTTTTATCTGCTAACAAAGCATTAACCATTTTTTGTGCAGCAAACTCTATATATTCAAGTTTTTCAGCAACAACAATCTGCTGGGTTTGAATATTTTCAGTAATTTGTTGCTGTATATTGTCTTGCAAACTCATCTTTTAAAAAGCATTCCTTATCCATTCTGGCTCATTATTTCCTGTAATCGCTACTACATCAATGCGCACAGGTGATTTGATTTTTTTATTCATAAGGTAATGCTCTGTTGCCGCTATAACCTTATTTTGTTTCATTTTTGTAATACTTTCTAAAGCACCACCATACTGATTATTTTTTCTATACCTTACTTCTACAACCACTAGAAAACCAGCGTCACGCATTAGCAAGTCTAACTCACCTAGCTTACATAAATAGTTACGTGCTACTAATTGCAAGCCTTTACTTAAGAGGTATTGCAAAGCCACCTCTTCGTAATAAGCCCCTTTTTCAGAACTTGTTATTTTACTCACCTACGTGCTGATCAATCTTTATTTGCGGAGCCAGTAGCGCTTCATGCTCAGTGACTAACTGGGCTAAACCATTTTGAAATTTAGCACAAACCAATTTCCGCACGATGACATTCGATTCATTTACCGATAATTCACCTGTTACACCTTGATACTGCATGGTTTTCAGCTTATTCAAATACGGCACAATATCATATGCATCAATACCAAAAGCAATCAAACTGAGAAATTTATCAGGAAACTGCTGCCATGTTGACTGTAAAGCCTGCCTGTTTAGCTCCCCCTGATAAGCCCCTTCAAATAACCACGGAATACTACAAAAACTCACTCCATTGAGATCAATATTTTTGCGTTCATCTTGTTGCCCCGTATAAACACGTGATAAACCATAGACAGCAACATCCTCCGCTCTATTATGATAAAAATGCGGATTAATCAACCTTGCCTGTTGATAATTAGCTACTATAAAAATCACATCTACATCACGCCGTCTACGTGAATTAAACTTCAATCCACCTGCAATATTTTTTAGTTTATTATAGCGATACTCACTTTCTTCAACACTTAACATAGCCTTAATTGGCTCACTAAAATCGCCCATTCTTGAATTAAATTCTTGCACAGCTAATACCTTTCCACCCGCTAATTCCCAAGCATTCTGAAAGTACGTAGCAATACGCACTCCCATCGCACCTTCAGGCGCCAAGATTAATGCATTATTGAGCCCTGCTGATTTTGCTGATTCTACTGCCTGATTAACCTCATCCATAGGATTAAGTGCAAATTGATATATATTTTCACGACTTAATTCTTCAACATAATTTAGCGCTAAAACAGGAACGCTCAATTTTCCTAATTGAGATAACTCCGCCACTTTTACTTTATTTAAGGGACCAATAATAAGCTCTGCACCATCAGCTTCCGCTTGTTGATACACCAAATCAACCGCTTGCACCTCGGTATCATAAAAACGCAGATTAGGTCGTAACGCCTCATCTTGTTGATAATAAGCCGCCATAAAACCTTCTTTGATCACCTTTGCATGTTCCGCATACACGCCCGACTCAGGTAAAAAAACTGCTATGTTTCTAATATTTTCGACTGTTAATTGCGTATTTATAAAGTAACCTGACGCAATCAACTCATGAGCAGAGTGAAATAAATACCGCCCTTGCCATTGATTGATAAGATTTTCAAATTCAGCTGTACCTTTCAGTTCTCGCCTACTGATGATTGCTAAATCCAACCAGCCTAAATAAGTTTCCACCGGAGATAGTGCTATTTGCTCTTCTAGCAAATTAAGTGGCAATAATTCCAGCAATGCCATAATGGCTTTCTGATTGCGTAACTTGTCTTCATTTTTAACTAAAAGACTACCTAGGATAATACGTTCACGCACACTTTCTATTTTCTCGTCATTCAGAGCATAAGAAAACGCTCTCGCCTCATGATAACTTTGTCTTTGTGCCTGAGTTAAATCAACATAAATCACTAAATGCAAGCGATTAATCGCTTGCTCTGCATCACCATTATTTAAAAAAATCTGCGCATATAAAAGCTGTAACTGGTTACGCTGCTGATTATTTAAGTTATTAACCAGCACTGAATCAGCCAACACCTTAGCTTGTTCATCTTGTCCTGCGTCAAAGCGCGCTTGTGCTGCCTGCAGTTTAAAGAAATTTGCTTGTAATGGCTTTTCATTCGCTAAACGCAAAAATAAATCAGCGGCTTTGCTATAGTCTTTATTTTGCAATAGTTGCGCCGCTTCATAACCCACTTCCTGTGAATTAATGTGCCCCGAATTGCTGGCATTCGGCAGTGAAGCACAACCCGCTAACAACGCAATATATAAAAACGCCCATCGCCCTACATTCTCTCTCAAAAATAACACGCCAACTCGCCCCATAATAAAATTAACCATCACCGATACTTCACGCTTCTTTGCATACGCGACGTATAATACTACGATTATCCAGCGCCCACTAATTACCTTAGGATTTAACTATGGCCACAGAACAAGGCACCCTTTACGTTATTGCAACCCCTATTGGCAATCTAGCAGACTTTAGCCTACGTGCCATTGAAACCCTCAAAACAGTTGATGTCATTTGCGCTGAGGACACGCGTCACGCAAGAACTTTATTACAACATTATGGCATTACTACGCACTGCATTGCCCTGCACCAACATAACGAAGAACACGCAGCCTCCGGCTTAATCGAAAAAATTAAATCGGGTACTTCAATGGCCATTATTTCTGATGCAGGCACGCCATTAATCAGTGACCCGGGCATGCCTTTAGTGGCCCTAGCACAAGCTGAGGGTATTCATGTATCCCCCGTTCCTGGAGCCTGTGCATTAATTGCTGCTTTATCTGCCTCCGGACTCCCTGTGACACATTTTTCTTTTCTGGGTTTTTTACCGCGCACCTCAAGTTCCAGGCAAATACTATTTAAAGAGCAATTTAATCACGCCACTTATACTTGGGTTTTTTATGAATCTTGCCACCGCATAGAAGCCTGCCTTGAAGATTTAGCTTGCGTACTTCCGGCCGATCATGAAATAGCTATTGCTCGAGAAATTACAAAACTACACGAAACCATTATTAAAAGCAGTATAGAAAAAATACTCACGCTGGTTAAAGAAGATAGCAACATGCGGCGTGGCGAATTTGTTGTAATGGTCACCGGAAGAGTTATCGAGAAAAAACCTGATACGCTTAATGACCATCAGCTAAAAACATTAAGCTTATTATTAGAAGAATGTAGTATAAAAACTGCGGTACATTTAGCCGTTGAAATTACCGGCGCACGGAAAAAACTACTTTACCAAACAGCATTACAGCTATCAGAAAACAATCAATCGTAACCATCACCAAACAAATCAGCTATAATGCTCGGTAGAGTTGGTCAGGCAGTCGCTTTATTACTTGTTTTGCAAATAATACAGAGGAAAGTCCGGGCTCCAAAGAGCAAGATACCAGATAACGTCTGGGAGGCGTGAGCCTACGGAAAGTGCAGCAGAAAATAAACCGCCTGATACTTTCGGGTATTCGGTAAGGGTGAAATGGTGCGGTAAGAGCGCACCGCGTAAAACTGGTAACAGTTGCGGCATGGTAAACCCTATCTGGAGCAAGATCAAATAGAGAAGCAGACGCGCTGCTCGCGCGGCTTCTGGGTAGATCGCTTGAGCTATAAGGTAACTTATAGCCTAGATGAATGGCTGTCCTCGACAAAACCCGGCTTATGACCAACTCTACATTTATTAGCGGCTTTAATTAAGATTCATCTGCTGGTTAGTCTTTTAATCAAACTTACTAAATAAATTATGTCATTCTCTCCGTCACTCGCTGATCGTGAAAAAGCAATTACTGCATTACTGCATTATTGCCATGTGCGTAGCTACCCCAATAAAACTACAATTATTCGCCCTGGCGATACCGGTGACTGCTTACACTATATTATTGAAGGTTCGGTTAGTATCCACGTTGAAGATGATAATAACCATGAACTAATTCTCGCTTATCTAAATAAAAATGACTTTATTGGTGAAGTGGGTGTTTTCAAAGGCTCCGAAATACGCCAAGTTTCAGTTAAGACGCGCTCACAAAGTAAGTTGGCAGAAATTAGCTATGTCCGCATCCATACTTTATTAAAAACTGATTTAGCCCCGTACGCATTAGATTTACTATATTTATTCGGTGAACAACTGTCTTCTCGCCTACTAACTACGAGTAGAAAATATTCAGATTTAGCCTTTATTGATGTTGAAGGCCGTATTGCACATGCTTTAATTGATTTAACCAAAGAACCCGATGCAATTACACACCCCGACGGCATGCAGTTGCATATTACACGCCAAGAAATCGGCCGCATTGTCGGTTGCTCTCGCGAAATGGTCGGCCGTGTATTAAAAGAGATGGAAAACAAAGGTCTTATTTCAGCGCATGGAAAATCTATTGTGGTTTTTGGCACACGCTAAAATTTAAGTTTCCTTCAGACCTTAATCATAAAAATTCGCCTGAAATTCTTGGCGAAATACCTGATGACATTGCTCACAGCTACCTTTTAACTCACTAACAACTGCCCCAACAGTAGATTTATCATCTTTTAACGCCATTTCACCGAGTATTTTTGCAGTTTCGTGCGTTTTCTTATCTAATTTTTTAAACTCCCCCAAGTCCGTATTAATATAAGCAAAAATCCTCAACTTCTCAAATAATCCCGGTGCGGGGTGATCTGCAATGGCCAATGCATTTTGACTCACCAAATCCCAGTCCTGCTTGGCAATCCCTTGTTCAATTTGCTGAATATTACTCTGCATTGCCTGCATAATTTTGCGTAACATCAATGGCTCTTCAGCCGTCTCCGCATAAGCTAAATTAGCCACTAAACTAAGCATAATTAACCCTACTCTACTCGCTACTAACAACTTTCTCATTCACCTACTCCAACTATTTATTTTATTAAAAACTATATTTTATTTCTGAAAACACGCGGCCATTATTTCCAATAGCGCGATAAAAAGGGATTAAACTACTGCCCGCAATATAATGCACAACGCCAGCATTTAAAGAAATAGCATCGGTATATTTATAATCAAGCCACAAACGCTGAAAGCCGCCATCAAAACCAGGGCCAATACCATTACCAAAAGCTAAAGATAATAAATAATTGATTTGTGCATTATCATGATTAAAACTATAAGAAGAGCGAAAAGCCATTTGCATACTGTCTTCACGCACAAAATCAGGAAACACATTTTGCGCAACAGCTTCATCTATACTCATAGTCAACATTTTGTCTTCATAATCAAAAATATGCCGGTTCGCAAATTCAAAAGAAATTACCACATCTTTAATTCCCATATAGTCCACACCAATCAAAGCATCCAATCGATTTTTTCTGCCTGTACTGCGATAATTAATATCTGTTATTAAAGCCAACTCCCCCTTCAACAACCAACTCCCTATAGCAACATTTCCGGCAGTACCAACCATATTAATCAAATCAACGGTACGCACAGGTTCTGTAGCTGAATATTTCACTCCAAAACGATTATCAAAAACACGCGCAAAGTAATAGGACATATCCCAACCGGTAAAATGCCCATCCAAACTTAATGCGTATTGCATATTCCTTCCACTCCAATCATGGCGCTCTCGCTCAGGGAATTTTGCATAAGGAATAGGTGTACCAAAAGTATCACTCGGTCGATAATCACTACCAAAAGCAGGCTCAATTTCCATACGTGGCTCATGGATAATAATGCCGCTCAACCCCCAGTCGCCAAAATAATAATCAAGCCGTGTCATTAATTCACTTAAGCGCTGATCTTCAATATCCACCATACCTGGCGATCGATTATCTAAAGGGTTAATAATATCTGTAATGCGAATAGAATCCGACTTCCCCCAAATAACCTTTTGTCGTCCTACTTTTATATCTAAATTTTTAGTTAATGAACCTTGAATATAGGCATCTTTAATATCTAAAAAATACTCATATCTATCTAAGACTTCATCCGTATATTGCGCTTTATTTTTGATAGCCCATGCACTGTCATACCAAGCAATCGCTTCAATTTTAGAGCGCCAATTATTACTATGCTTCATATCGACAGTAATACCCGCTTTAAGCTTAAGTGCAGATAGCCCGCTAAAATCCATAGGCATATCACCTGGAGCAACTGTACTTTCACTCGATTGCATATAATTATAAGCAAACTGTAAAGCCCCGTAGCCACTGATACGATACCAATCATCGGGCTTATTTTGTATAAGCGGTTTCTCTTGAGGCGCATTACCAGTCACATCTAAGCTATCGAAGCCACTTTCATCTAAATCACTCAACTCATCTTCAATTGGCTCATCAAAACCCGACATAGCCTCATCTAATTCATCAGCATTTAAGCTAAATGAAGAAAGTAGAATGAAAAATAAAAATAGCTTTCTCACCTAAAGACCTTTTTCGATGCGGCGCACAGTAAAGAATGAATCATCTAAATCTTGATTAAATTTCACATCACTCAGTTTTAATACTGTTTTATGCAGTAGTTTTTTGCCTTGAGTGGTTTTCATTTCAACTTCAGTCGCGACCCAAATATCATCAATTAATTCTAACTTTTTTACATCTAAATATTTCTTCTTACCCTTTTCCTGAAGAATATGTAAAGCACGTACCACCACAAAATTATCTTGGCGTACAAACATATACGATTTTTTATAGCCTGTTTCTGCAATCGTCTTTGCTGTTTTAGGCGTACTCTCCATCACCCACACTTTATGTTCACGCACGGTACTTTCTTTAGCAATACGATAGCTATAATCTGATATATCTCGTGTCGTCATATCCGAATAGGTAAAATCAGAACCCATAAAAGAGCTACTTTTATCACTCGATGCAATTCGTTTAGTTTTTTGTAATGCGGGTAAATATAACCACTGATCGTCATCAAGCTTTGACTCATCATAATCATAAGTTAAAAATGCAGTATTGCGCACATCCGCAGGCGATATAAAAAAAATCACATTGTGCGTTGCATTTTCTTTATCCATTGAGTGGTTTTTCATTACTCGAATACGTTGATTGCCATTTTTATCAACCAAGGTCATTTCCATCGTAGAAATTAATTTATCACCATCATCACGCGCATCAACATGCTGTGCAATCTCGTCTGCCGTCAAGGCAAAAGCCATAGTAGGCATTAATAAAAAATAAATTAACGTTATTTGTTTAAGTTTCATTTGATTTCACTCTCAATTAATAAAGAACTAATAATACTTTGTGCAAGCTGCTTACCGACGGGACTCACATTAGACATCGCTAAAGATTGACTACCCTCTTCAGCCGCTAATGCATTTCGTAGAGGAATTGTCGCCACAAATAAATTAATGGTGCCAACAATCATAAAATGCACAATAAGTGGCTCGGTTTTTTTAAATATTTTTTCAGCCTCTCCTTGCTCTAAAATTTGCTTTAACAACAACAAAATTCGCTGCATTTGCTTACGTGCTATGACGGGAAGATTTGTCCCACCTGCCGCCATTTCACGCAGTAAAATTGCAGAAAAACAGGGATTACTTGCACTTTCTTTAGCAAAGGTATCAATATGCACTTCTAATTTAGCTAGCGCACCTGACTCCAGCCCTACTGTCGCTATAATCTTATCTGCAATAGGTACAAATAAAGCTTCTAAACAATGTTCATACAAGGTTATCTTGTCTTTATGGTGATAATAAATACTCGCCTTATTGACTCCACATTGCTCAGCTAAATCATCCATAATCGCGCCCTCATAACCCTGCTCAGCAAATAGACGTGTCGCACTGATTAGGATTTTCTCCGATGTTTTAATTTTTGCCATTTTATTCCTCAGCCTGTTGCTTAGGTTTAACAATCAGCTTTAACATCGCGCCGACTAAAATCAAATCTGCCAGCATCGCAAATAAAACGATCACACCGGTAATCAGCCCAAAATTGTATAAATTATTCATGCTGGCAAACATAAAAACGAAGAAGCCCGAACTTAAAACAATCGAGGTAATAAAAATAGCTCGCCCAGTTGAATTAATTGTTAGCAAGATCGATTCATCAACACTATTAGTTTCGGCATAATAGCGATTAAAATTATGCATAAAATGAATGGTGTCATCCACCACTAATCCAATAGCAATGGTTCCAATTAAGACTGTAAATAAGTCCAGAGGTATATCAAAAATAACCATAAAGGCTATACCCATCATAATCGGTGTTAAATTTGGAAACATACTCAGCAAGCCTAATTTAACACTGCCCAATAACAGCATCATTAAGATTACAATTACCGCAAATGCAATCACATAGCTTTCTGCACTACTGATAATTGATTTGGTAATCGTATCCGCCAATATAGGTAACGTTCCCGTCACTGACGCTGTCGCTAGGCCTTTAAATTCCGTATTTAACATCGCTTCAATGTCTGCAATTAGCCCAACATATTCAATAGAATCTACCCAGGGGGCTTTAATCGTAATCCGTGTTTTAGAAAACTGTGCATCAACAATTTCTTCTAAATCATTACTTCCGCTATTTTCAAATAATAAAAATTCTTGTGCGATCAGGTCTTTATTTTGCGGAATAATATAAGCACTCGCTTGGTTTTCATTTAATGCTTTATTAATTTCTTTCAACACATCATTAATCGAAATAATTTTTCCGATAAAATAATTCTCCCCTTTATATTGGTAAATTGTTTTCGTTACCTGATCCAATTTATTTAAAAACTCGGGGGCATACACGCCATTTTCTTTTTGTGTATCTAATACCACCTCAATGGTAATCGAACCTTTTAATTCCTTATCAATCACCTCTGTATTCACCCGCACAGAATCATCTTCAGGAAACCAATACAACGGGTTATGCGAAAAGCGCATACTTGATGCCAATACTAATGAAGCCACAATAACTAGCATTGCAACACTAACAATCGTTTTAGGATAAGTAATGGAAATAACACCTAATTGGTGTACTAAGCGATCCAATAATTGTGGCTTTTCTATTGCAGAGTATTTTTTTGCACGCAAAGGTAATAAGCTAATGAGTGCAGGTAAAAATACTAAGGTTAAAATTAATTGGTAACTCACCCCTAGCGCAGCAAAGACACCTAAATTAGCCACAGGCGCAATGTCTGAAAAAGAAAATGAAGCTAACGAGGCCGCAGTGGTTAAAGAGGTCATAAAAATGGTTAAACCCGAATGCCCTAATGCATAAGCGATTGCCTGTTGCTTATCTTTTATTTCATCATATTTCATATAAAACATCGCTAACAGATGAACTGACGCCCCTACACCCACAGCCAACAATAACGAGGGTAACGGTTGGGTTAATGCTGTAATGGGCGCACCAAATACAGCCATTGTGCCTATCGTAGAAACTAAGGTTAAAACAACGATCAATAAAGGTAAAACGATGCCGCTAATACGCCTGAACATGAACAATAGCAGGACAGCAATCACCGCAATCACATACTTAATAAAACGAGACATATCCGTTATAATCGCGGACTGTAAGTTTTTAGTCACAATGGGCGAGCCAGCCATATAAAACTGAGTGTCGGCGGTTTGATATTTAGTAAGTATGCCTTCTAAAGATTCAATTAACTCATTCGTTTCTAATACATTAATAAACTCACGTGGTTCAGATACGACATCATCGGTTATTTCGTCATCAAACCCACTATCTAATAACTCATCTTCTGTTTCTGTTACAACACCTATCGAAGTGTAAGTTTGCGTGGTAATGACCAATGTGGTGAATGTTGCATCTTCACTCAGGTATATGTTTTTATAAATTGCATTCGAGCGTGCAAATTGCTTAATTTTTTCTAACTGCTGCGTATCTTTAGGAATGCCTTTCTCAAACAAATCCTCAACAATTAATTCTTCTAAATTTCCTGTGGTTTTACGCGCATTTTTTAATGAATTAACTTCTTTTATATAAGGCGCTGTATTTTCAATTTCCGTATGTAATGCAAATAAAGTGTTTAAAAACTCAGGCGCAAAAATATCTTTAGTTTTAATTGCAATAATAATTTTTTCATCACGCCCAAATTGATCTCTAAATGCATTATAGTTAACAATTTGTGGGTCTGTTTTATACAAAAAACCCTCGGTTGAGGTGTCAAACGTAATATTGGGTGCATTGCTCGCTACTAACCCAACTAAAGATAGTGTAAGTAATAAAACCTTAAATTTGTTTGTATAAATAGCATCAGAATACCGATGAAATACATCTTCTATGCGAATTCGCCAATTCTTCTCTGTCATTTTCCTGCCAATAATTTAACTAATTAGTTACATTTTAGCAGAATTATAACTAATTAGTTACATTAACGATAGAGAAAACGACCTCATCCCCTAAATACTAAGACACATATATACTCATGACACTTGAAGATGCGTTTTTTTCAACCGTCATTCCCGCATGCTTTTAGCGGGGATCTATTTAAAATACTAGACTCCCGCTAAAAGCATGCGAGAGTGACGGGAAGTGGAAGCCCTGCATCTTCAAGTATTATGGGTATCAGCCATCAACATTCATCATATGCGTCGCTAAATCACTCAATGCCTGTTTAATATTCTTTCTAAGTTCATCCGGCATAGATACTTCATATAACGCTTTATTCATACATAACATCCACTGATCACGGCCTTTTTGATTAACTACAAAAGGAAAATGACGCTGCTTTAACCTTGGGTGTCCATATTCTTGTGCAAACAAATCAGGTCCGCCTAACCAGCCTGATAAAAATTTAAACAAGCGATCCTTTGCTCTTGATAAATCTTCTTGATGTACGCCACGCACATCTTTAGCTTCAGGCAAGGTATCCATATAAAAATAAAAGCGATCAACGAGGCTTAAAATGGCTTTTTCGCCCCCCATCACTGAATAGGGCGTGTGTTGTTGTGTTTCTGTCATATATTTATCACTATTTGTCTAAAATAATATTAATAAGAGCAAAACTCTTGTAAGATTGGGTGCAATTATCCACCATTTTAAAGGTACTTTGTAATGAGATTAAATGTTGCTGCAACACCTGTCAGCGAAAGCACACTGGCAACCAATAAAGTTTTAAGAAACACCTATATGCTTTTGTCTATGACACTGATTTTTAGTGCAGCAACTGCAGGTTTAGCAATGATGCTTAACATGCCTTCTTTAGGTCCTATCGTAACCATGGTTGGTTATTTTGCTTTATTATTCTTAACCAGTAAATTCAGTAACAGCTCTTTAGGCATCGTGTTCATTTTTGCATTAACAGGCTTTATGGGCTTAACTTTAGGTCCTATTATTAATTTCTACGTTTCTGCTTTTGGTAATGGCTCTCAACTTGTTATGACTGCACTCGGCGGCACAGGTACTATTTTTATTGGCCTTTCTGCTTATGCATTAACCACTCGTAAAGATTTCAGCTTTTTAGGTGGCTTCTTAATGGTGGGAATTTTAGTTGCCTTCCTAGCGGGTATTGGTGCAATGGTTTTTTCTATCCCTGCGCTATCATTAGCTGTATCAGCAATGTTCATTTTATTAATGTCAGCAATGATTTTATACCAAACAAGTGAAATAATTCATGGCGGCGAAACTAACTATATTTTAGCAACGGTTTCTTTATATGTTTCTATCTACAACTTATTCCTAAGCTTATTACAGCTATTAGGTGTATTTGGTGGAGATGATTAAAGCATAGCGCTTTAATCTATTCATATAGAAAGCCCAGTTCTTACTGGGCTTTTTTATGCCTGCAACACAACTTTAAGCTAACATTTCCATTGCTAATTGAGCCATATTCTCCGATCCACCGCCTGACCCCACTTTCTCTTTCACCCGTTGCAAGCCTTCTTTAATGCTTTGCGCATAAACTTCATCATCTAAGATATGTAATATTTCTTGCGCAAGGTTTTCAGCCGATGCTTCTTTTTGGATAAATTCCTGCACCACTGATTTCCCCGCAATAATATTAGGCAAACCTATAAATTCAACATCAACTAAGACACGTGCTAATAAATAAGTAATAAGCGATAATTTATAAGCAACCAGCATTGGCACTTTTAATAAGGCAATTTCTAAGGTTGCCGTACCCGAAACTGTCATCACTGCATCACAGCACTGCACCGTATCGTAAAACTGACTATGAATTGCTTGTACTTTAATATTTGAGTGTTGAAATGAATTTTGCAATAACGCATCGCTTACTGAATCCGCTTGTGGCAATACAAACTGTGCATTAGGTTTCGCTTGCTGAATGATTTCAGCGGCTTTTAGCATAATTGGCAGCATGCGATTAATTTCATCGGTACGGCTACCCGGAAGAATCCCAATAATAGGTGCATCGGCTTGTAAATTAAATAAAGCTAAATCCTCTGCTATACTGCGTTGAGCACGCACCTTATCAACAGAAGGGTGTCCAACATAACGCACAGGCACATTTTCCTTCTCATAAAAAGGCACTTCAAAAGGAAAAATAACCGCCATCATATCGATGACTTTTCCGTACTTTACAACACGCCCCGGTCGCCAAGCCCAAATTTGAGGGCTGACATAAAACAAAACTTTTATACCGTGCTTTTTTGCAAAGCCTGCCAACTTGAAATTAAATTCTTTGTAATCCACACAAATCAATAAATCAGGTCGCTGCTCTAATAATAATTGCTGCATTTTATTTAAAGCGCGGCGGATTTCCCCGTAGCGTTTAATCACTTCCACAACACCAATCACACCAATATTAGACGAGTCATACTCTAAGCTAATACCTGCTTGCGCCATTTTCTTGCCTCCCATACCTGTACCTTGCACGGCTGGGTTGAGTTTTTTTAACTCCAAAAACAAATTAGCGGCATGCTGATCGCCTGATGACTCCCCTGCTACCAACATAACTCGCTTAGCTATTTGATTCATTAAGCAAGTACTCCACTATTTAAAGAGTTGTTTGATTCCACTATAATCGTCCTATCATTCTATTAATCTAATATGGCATTGGCATGGCAATTTCTTTACAAGACCAACTTTTAAACTCTGGCCTTACTAATAAAAGCAAAGTAAATAAATCTAAGAAAGAGAAGTATAAACAATCAAAGGAACAACGCAACAGTAAAACCACGCAAACCAATGAAGCAACCTTACTTGCGCAAAAAACATTGGCAGAAAAACAAGCGAAAGATAAAGCGTTAAATCAAAAACAAAAAGCGGCGGCTGATAAAAAAGCGATTATTGCGCAAATTAACCAGCTTATAAAATTAAATATTCAAGCACAGGATAACGAAGGCACGGCTTATAATTTTACTGATGACAATAAAGTAAAAACCATTTATGTTAATGACAAAGTCTCTAAAGCCATTAGTAAAGGTAAATTAGCGATAGTACGCTATGCAGCACATTATGAAGTCGTCGCGACCGCTGTTGCAGAAAAGATTAGCCAACGTGATGCAAGTTTTGTGGTGCTATTAAATGATAGCGCCGAAGAAGACATTGCCGCAGATGATCCGTACGCAAACTTTCAAATTCCTGATGACTTGATGTGGTAAACCGTTACTCAGAATAAATCACAGTCTCTCTTTGTAACTGTTCACAGACCCTCATAAAAATATCGTCATTCCCGAAGTGTTTAATCGGGAATCCATGCTGAGTATAGATTCCTGCTAACAGCATGCAGGAATGAACTGTGCTTAATGTCAACTTATTTTATCTTTAAGCATACTCATTTGAGAATGGCTGGCCACTTTTTAT